>CAYYLJ010000007.1:41609-54877 GCA_964472585.1 uncultured Enterobacteriaceae bacterium
GCCATCCCCCATGCCTCGCCGCCTCCTACCCGTCCTTCTCGCCGCCTCCTGCCTCGCCGAGCCGCCCCGTCCGCTCGACCTCGGTGACACGGTCACCCTCTCGGCTCGCGTGCGCCATGATGTCGGCGGCGGCCAGGGCGGCTACTCGATCGACTCCAGCGCCGTGCGGTTGGAGTTCCTGACGCAGCTGACGCATCTCGACGGATGGCATCTCTCGCTCTCCGGCGCCGTCGGCGGCGAGGGGCATGACATCAAGGCCGGCACCATCGTCGGAATTCAGGACTTCGAGTCCGTGCGCGAGCTCGACATCGGCCTCGTTCTCTCCAAGCCCGCCGGCGCCCAGGGCGGACCCTCCCGCTTCTACGCGCTCGAGCTCGGCACCCGCACCGCGGATGCGGCCGGCATCGAGGAGGGCATCGCCGTATCCTTCGCTGGCGGTTCCTCGTGGAAGGTCGACCCGACCCTCAGCCTCGGCTACCTCATCCTCGCCGAGAGCCGCGAGGCCGACGACGACCTGTTCCTCATCGTCCCCACCTTCCGCTGGGCCTTCGCCCAGGACTGGTCCCTGGCCACCGGTCGCAAGTCGCTCATCCTCGCCAACCAGTGGGCGAAGGACGAGACCGTCTCGCTGACCGTCGGTTATGACGGCGAGGAGACGCGCCTCGAGGACCTCGGCGGCCAGGAGGCCCGCGTCCTCGACCAGCGCCTCTATGCCGACCTCGGCTATGCCTGGAAGTCCGGCGGCTGGGATCTCCGCGCCACCCTCGGCATGGAGATCGACAGCGAGCTCGAGTACCAGGTCGGGCCCAACGTCATCACCGTCGACCCCGGCCAGGGCGTCCGCCTCGGCCTCGTCGGCAGGATCAAGCTGTGAGCGGTTTCGCAAGCGGTCGTACGCTTCGCGCCTCCGCTATTGCCTTCCGCGCCCGTCCGGCGAACCTCGGTCGACCGTCGGCCCCGGTGGTGGAATGGCAGACACACGGGACTTAAAATCCCTTGCCGAAAGGCGTGCAGGTTCGAGCCCTGCCCGGGGCACCTCGAGCCGTCTCAGCGGGTACCTCTACCGCACCAGCAGGTAGATCAGTAGCGCCTTTAGGAGGGCGATGATGAGGGAGCCGGCAAGGAAGACGCCGCCCCAGACGAGCATCAGCTTGAGGCACCCTTTCTCGACTTCCTCGGGATCGACTGCCATCGCCTCGAGGATGCGCGTCCGTCTTGGGACTTCCAACAAGAATGTCGCCTCACGCGACCCTTGACAGCGTCGCCGCGGCGACGATCAGCAGCGCCGCCAGCGCGAAGCCCGAGGCGACCTTGCGCAGCGTCGCATGGGGATGTCCCACCGCCCCAGCGCGGCGCCCGACCTCCATCGACAGCACGGCCTCGAACAGCGCCGCGCCGAGCGCATAGGGCAGCCAGGTCGTCGCCTCGCCCTGGCGCGCGAAGACCTCGCCCAGGATCGCCGAGGCCAGCGCGCCGACAAAGGCCGAGATGCCAAGGAAAAGGGCGATGGCGCAGAAGGCGGGGCGGGGAGCGGAAGGCCGGGGATTCAAGGGATTGAAAGGGTCAAAGGGGAAAACTGGTTGCCCCAGTTGCTTGGGATGCTCGGGGAACTAAGGAGGCAAAGGAGTGTAGGTAAAGCGGGGTAGTTGCCAACCTAACCCGTAGAGTCATCAGTTAATCTCTTTAGTCTCCTCCTTTTCATCCCCTAGTTCCCTCTCCCCATGCCCCTCCTTCCTCTCCTCTTGGTCGCGATTGCCGCCGTCGCCCCCGCCGCGCCGCAGGTTTACCCGACCCCGCGCAAGGCGGAGATCGGATCCGGCACGGTCGCCCTCGACCGCTCCGCCCAGGTCGCCTTCGCCGCGGCCGAGGATGCACCCACCGCCAACCTGCTGCGCGGCCTGCTCGCCGACGCTCCCGCCGGCGCCGCCAAGCTCGCCATCCGGGTCGGTTGGCGCGGACAGCCCGGCATCGACGCCCATCTCGGCGGCATCCCCTCGGTCACCGGGGCCTATCGCCTTAAGGTCGTCGCCGACGGCATCGTCATCGCCGGCCACGACGCCCGCGGCGCCTTCTACGGCGCCCGCACCCTGGCCTCCCTCGTCGCTTCCTCCCGCGCCCTATCCCCCACCGTCGTCTCCGACTGGCCCGAGGTCCCCTTCCGCGGCGTCGTCGAGGGCTTCTACGGCACGCCGTGGTCCCACGAGCGCCGCCTGAGCCTCATCCGCTTCATGGGCGAGACCAAGCTCGACACCTACATCTACGGCCCGAAGGACGACCCCTTCCATAGCTCGCCCAACTGGCGCAAGCCCTACCCGCCCGCCGACGCCGCCCGCATCCGCGAGCTGGTGGAGGCGTGCCGCGCCCAGCACGTGGACTTCGTGTGGGCCATCCACCCGGGCAAGGACATCCGCTGGAACGACGCCGACTTCGCCGCCGTGCTCGCCAAGTTCGAGGCCATGCACGCCCTCGGCGTGCGCGGGTTCTCGGTCTTCTTCGATGACATCTCCGGCGAGGGCACCAAGGCCGACCAGCAGGCTCGCCTCCTCAACTTCCTCCACGAGCGCTTCGTCAAGGCGAAGGGCGACGTGCTCCCGCTCATCCTCTGCCCGACCCAGTACAACCGCTCCTGGTCGGGCGGCGATTACCTCGACGTGCTCGGGCGCGAGCTCGACCCCTCGATCCAGGTGATGTGGACGGGCGATCGCGTCGTGGCCGACCTCGACCGTCAGGCCATGGAGTGGATCAACAAGCGCCTCCGCCGGAAGGCCTTCATCTGGTGGAACTTCCCCGTCAGCGACTACGTGCGCAACCACCTGCTGCTCGGGCCGACCTACGGCAACGCGACCGACATCGGCCCGCTCTACGGCGGCTTCGTCTCCAACCCCATGGAGCGCTCGGAGGCCTCCAAGGTCGCCCTCTTCGGCGTCGCCGATTACACCTGGAACCCCCTCGCGTACCGTCCCGACGCCGCCTGGCGCGCCGGCATCGCCGCCGTCGTCCCTCGGGCCGCCCAGGCCTACGAGACCTTCTCCGCGCACAACAGCGACCTGGGCCCCAACACCCACGGCTATCGCCGCGAGGAGTCCGTCGCCTTCGCCCCTGTCGCCGAGGCCGCGCTCGCCGAGCTTCGCGCCGGCAAGGTCCCCTCGGGCGCCGTCCGCGCCGAGCTGATGGCCATCGCCTCCGCGCCCGCCGCCATCCGTCCCGCCCTCCCGCCGCTCCATCTCGAGGAGGTCGGCGACTGGCTCGACGCCTTCGAGGCGCTCGGCCGCGCCGGCGTCGCGAGCCTCGACGGCCTCGCCGCCCTCCAGCGCGGCCAGCCCGCCGCTGCCTGGCCCTTGGTCGCCGACGCCAACGCGCAGCTCGCCCGCATGGCCGAGATCGACGCCACCAAGAACCGCAATCCCTACCAGCCGGGCATCCGGACCGGCACCAAGGTCGTGACCCCGCTTGTGCGCGAATTGGCGCAGGTGGCTGACGCCCGCCTCATCGCGGCCCTCGGCGGCCGCCCGCCCATCCGGCCCCGTCCCATCGTCTCCACGCCGGAGGGCGCCCAGTCGCTCGAGAAGATGGTCGATGGCAAGGAGGACGGCTATGCCTACCTCCGCCGTCTGCAGGTCGCCGGCGATTGGGTCGGCATCGACCTCGGCTCGCCCCAGCCCGTCCAGCGCATCCGCCTGATCCAGGGTCGCTCCGACGGCGACCATGACCGCGTCCACGATGGCGTGCTCGAGGGCCTGGGCGCCGACGGGAAGTGGAAGGAGATCCGCAAGGTCTCGGAGTCCCGGACGGATATCGCGTTGCCCGCGCCGCAGACCTTCAGCCAGGTGCGCGTCCGCGTGCTCAAGCCCGGTATCCCGGGCGGCAAGCCCGACCTGTGGACGGCCATCCGCGAATTCGAGGTGAACCCCGTGGACGCCACCAAGATGCGCTCGACCGTCGTCGCCTTGGGCAACCTGCCGGTTCGCCTCGCCGACGGCGAGTTCGCGATGTCACCCGGCTATGAGGTGCATGCCTTGCCCGCGGACGGCCAGATCGGCCTGCTGCTTCCCGCCGTGTCGGAGGTCCGGGAGGTCGAGGTCGACCTCGCTGCCGACACCAAGGGGCTCATCCTCGAGGGCAGCCCCGACGGCGAGGCGTGGAAGGCGATCGTCGCCAAGACGGAGGGCACCCGGCTGAAGGCCAAGGTCGGCGCCCCGCTCCGCGCCGTGCGCGTTCGCAACGCCGGCGCCGCCGCCCTGCAGGTCACGCCCAAGGCCTTCATCGTCCGCACCAAGCCCCAGCCGCCCTCGCCCCAGGAAAACCTGCGCGACGGCGTGGCCGCGACCTTTGTCGGTCTGACTCCCGGCACGGCCGCCTTCGAGGTGCCGTTGCCCCTGTCCTCGAAGGGCCCCCGCAAGGCGACCTTCCTCGTCAGCTCCGGTTCGCTGGTCGCCGCCGTCAAGGTCGGCGGCAAGGAGGTCCCGCTTGCCTTGCCCTCCGGCCAGCTGCCGACGGTCAGCCTTCCCGCCGGTGCCGAGACCCTCTTGCTGCGCGCGTCCGGCAACTCGCCGACGAAGGTACACGAGGTCGTGGTTAGGTGAGTCGAAAAGCCTGCCTTATCGAGGACTTTATTGGGTAGGGGCGCCTCGCCAAGGCGTCCGTGCATCGGGTAGGTAGGTTTCTCCGAAACCGCCGCGGCCAGCTCGGCGAGCCGGCCCTACCCAAGGCAAGGAGCGCCAGCGAGTTCTCCGCTGCAGTCACCGCTGATACCGCTGTCACCGCAGGAATGGCCGCCTCAGGTCACGGTCTTTGCCAAGCCCTCACCTCGCGTCCCAGCGAGACAGCGTCCCAGCGAGACAGCGAACCAGCCCCCTACCTCGTGACCTCGATCTCGCCGATCATCGGTCCGGCGCAGGTGCCGTCGGGCGAGACCCAATGCGGCAGGTCGCGGTTGGCGAAGCGGATGTAGTGACGCGCGTCGGGCGGCGCCGACGGTCGCGCGGGACGCGCCCCCGCCGTGGGCTGGCCCATCGCCGTCGCCGGATCGCCGTCGAACTCCCGGAGCAGGAGCACGATCAGGTACTTGCCGGGCGCCTCCGGCGCGCGGTTGCTCATGGTGATGCCCATGAGCCCTTCCTCGTTGCCCTCGCTGCGGATGAGGTGGCTGGGCAAGGCCCTGCGCATGTCGAAGGCCTCGCCTTGGCCGGCGGCGTAGATCGGGCGGCCGGACCTCGGGACGTATGCCAGGTCGAGCATGCGCGGCACCGGGCAGGAGGCGAATCCCCGGTTGGCGAGGCGCAGGTTGAGGTTGTAGGGCTGGCCGGCCTTGACCTTCCCGGGCCAGCTGGCGTTGCGAAGCTCGAAGCGGTAACCAAGATGGTCGCGGATGTAGTCGAAGGCCGATCGCGACACGGGCGCGCCCCTGGCGTCCTCGAAATAGCCGTCGGAGATCGGGAGGCCGAGGGCCATGACCTCCTGCCGGGTCTTGAGCTGCGTCTTCCATCCGTCCAGCGGACCCGGGCGGCCGGCGGGGTCGGCGGCCGACCACGCGTGGGTCACGCCCAGGGTGACGGCGCGCTCGGCGCCGAGGCGGCGCGCCACCTGCCAACCGTCGGCCAGGAGCTGGCTGGAGCGGGCGCCCGGCCCGAGGTCGACGTCGGCCGGCACCCAGATGGCCTGTTCGGACCAGGTTCGCCAGTCGGCGTCGCCGCTGCCGATGGCCTCGAAGGTCCCGTCGTCCGTCATGTCGGCGCCGAAGCCGATGTTGTGGAAGCCGACCGTGCCCGCGACGGTCGTGCCGTCGAAGGCGTCGGCCTGGCTGATCGCCGGGGCGAGCTTCAGCTCCTCGAGGAGCCCTGCGCGCATGGCGGGCGTGCGCAACTGCACGGCCTTGCCCTTGGGGCGGGCGTCGAGCATCGCCCTCAGCAGCGCCGCGTGGTCGGTGGCGGTCGCCGGGATGCGCGTGGCGTCGCGCGCCTCGCCGCGGTGCCCGATCAGCCCGAGCTGCAGGCCGGCGAGCGCGTCGCGGTGCTGGGCCAGCAGCGGCTGGAGCGATTTGACATGGGCCACGGCGCCCGCCGTCGTCGGGCCGCCCGACTTGGTCCGGTCGGGCTCGTAGGCGGGTCGGAGCAGCACGCGCGCGCCCGACTTGCGGACGATTCCCAGGCCCGCGTTGAGCCGCGCGAGGGTGCGTTGGTCGAGCGGCTTGTCCGTCCGGTCCAGCCAGGCGACGGCGAGGTGCGTCGTCACCCCCGCCGCGTGCCAGCGCGCGAGCGCCTCGGCGAGGCCGCGGTCGCTCGACAGCGCCTTGGTCGGGTCGCCGCCCGCCTGGGCGAAGGCGGTCGAGCCGGCGGGCAGCGGCCCGCGTAGGACCGAGGCCTTGCCGGTCGCATCGACGGCCCAGTGGCTCCCCTCGGGCAGGCCGAGCTGGACCTCGAGCCGGAACCCGCGGTCGGGGTTGGCGAGTCCGGCCGCGGCCTCGGGCGTGCCGGCGACCGATCCGCGATAGGCGCGCTCGGTTGTCTGGGCGCCGGCGACGGTGGCGGCGAGCGCGAGCAGGTAGGGCAGGGCGGGGCGGGCCATGCATCCATCATCCGCCGTTCGGTCTGGGTTGCAATCGCCGGGTTGCCCCTCTCCGCTGGGCGCATGGACACGAATCCTACCCTCTGGGCCGAGCTGGCCGCCGCCGCCAAGGCCGACCCCTTCCTGCCGGTGGCGAGCGGCATCTTCCTGCTCGCCATCCTGCACACCTTCATGGCGCCCGTCTTCGCGCGCAAGGCCCATGAGCTCGAGGAGCGCCACCATGAGCTCGTCAAGGCGGGCAAGGTGCCGGTAGGTCCCGACGGCAGGTCGGCCGACTTCCGCGCCTCCATCTATCACTTCCTGGGCGAGGTCGAGGCCGTCTTCGGCATCTGGGCCTTCTTCCTCTTCTACGCGTTCGTCTTCTGGCCGGGCAAGGGATGGGACTTCGCCACCGCCTACATGGAGACGGCCGACTACGCCCGCGCCACCGCGCTCGTCGCGGAGCCGGCCGGCCCCGGCACCCGCATCCTCGCCTCGCCCAAGTATCTCGAGCCGCTGTTCGTCTTCGTGATCATGGTCATCGCGTCCTCGCGGCCGATCTTCTCGACGGCCTCGGGCCTGCTCAACCGCCTGGCCCGCTCGATGGGCGGCTCGCCCCTCTCGCGCTGGGCCGTCGTCCTCACCGTCGCCCCGCTGCTCGGCTCCCTCATCACCGAGCCCGCCGCCATGACCATCGCCGCCCTCATGCTCTCGGCCCAGTTCCACGAGCTGAAGCCCTCGATGCGCCTGCGCTACGCCACGCTGGGCCTGCTGTTCGTGAACATCTCCATCGGCGGCACCCTCACGCACTTCGCCGCGCCCCCGGTCGTGATGGTCGCCGGCACCTGGGGTTGGACCACCCCGCACATGTTCCTCCACTTCGGCCTTAAGGCCACGCTGGCCATCGCGCTCTCCACCTGCCTCTATGCCTGGCTCTTCCGCAAGGAGTTCGTCGAGCTCGCCGGGCGCGCCGACCCGCCGCTGAGCCCCGAGTCGGAGGCGCGCGTGCCCGCCTGGGTCACCGGCGTCCACCTCATCTGCATGGCCTGGACGGTCCTCATGCTCGTCGGGCACCACGGCGCCCTGCTGATGGCCGGCCTGCTTGTCTTCCTCGCCTTCACCGTGGCGACCCCGCAGTGGCAGTCGCCCATCCAGCTCCGCGGCCCCCTCCTCGTCGCCTTCTTCCTCGCCTCGCTCGTCCTCCACGGCGGCCTGCAGGGCTGGTGGATCGGGCCCATCCTCTCTCGCCTCGGCGAGCTGGAGCTCTTCGCCGGCGCCACCATCCTCACCGCCTTCAACGACAACGCCGCCATCACCTTCCTCGCCGCGCAGGTGCCGGCGCTGTCCGCCGCGACCGAGGAGGCGCGGGCGCTGCAGTTCGCCGTGCTCGCGGGCGCGGTCACGGGCGGCGGCCTGACGGTGATCGCCAACGCGCCGAACCCCGCCGGCCAGTCCATCCTCGCCAAGCATTTCGAGCACGGCATCTCCGCCGGCCGCCTGCTCCTCTGGGCCATCCCCCCGACCCTGATCTCGGCCGCCTGCTTCATGCTCCTGCCCCGCTGAGCATGCGGCTCGACTGCCACGTCCACCTCGTCGGCGACGGCTCCTCGGGGGACGGCAGGGCCTTCCAGCTTCGCACCCCGTGGAATCGGCTCCAGGCCCGGTTCCTCCTCAAGGAGGCGCAGGTCGACGCCGCCCATCTCTCCGGCGGCCTGGATGCCGCCTTCGAGGCCGCGCTGGCCCGGCACATCGAGGGCTCGGGCCTCGACGGCGCCGTCATCCTCGCCCAGGACCTGCCGCACGACGCCGACGGCCGGCCCTTGCCCATGGCCGGCTTCCGCGTGCCCAACGACGCCGTGCTCGCCTTCTGCGCGCGCGACCCCGCGAGGCGCATCCCGGCGGTGTCGGTGCACCCCTCGCGTCCCGACGCGATCGACGAGCTTGAGCGATGCGCCGCCCTCGGGGCCCGCGTCCTCAAGCTCCTGCCCAATTGCCACGGGGCCGACTGCTCCCATCCGCGCCATTCGCGCTTCTGGGCCGCCTGCGCCCGCCTGAGGATCGTCTTCCTGGCGCACACCGGCGGGGAGCTCACCTTGCCGGTTCTCCGCCCGGACCTCGAGCACCCCTCCGTGCTGGTCCTGCCCCTCGAGCAGGGCGTGACCTGCATCGCCGCCCACGGCTCGAGCCGGTCGCTTCCCTGGGCCAAGGACCACGTGGGGGACCTGGTGGCTCTTTGCCGCCGGCACCCCAATCTCCTGGTCGACAACTCCGCCCTTGGCTCGCCGATCCGCTCGGAAGCCGTCCGCCGCCTCCTCGACGGCTGCGCCGACCGCATCGTCCACGGCTCCGATTTCCCGGTGCCCTGCCAGCCCGTCTGGTCCTACCTCCGGGGCGACCTCGGCCTGCGCGATTGGCATGAGATATCGGCCGTGGACAACCCCCTGGCAAGGGATGTCGCGCTGAAGCGCCGGTTGGGTTTCGGGGAGGCCAGTTTTGGGCGCTTGGCCGCCAAGATGGGCTGGTGAAGGGGGTCTGCCCCGGCTTTTTGCGGCTTTCCTTCCGCCCGGTCTCGCCATACTGGGGAACTCCCCCACCTTTGTCCCATGTTCCCCCCGCTTCGCCGAGGCTTCACCCTCATCGAGCTGCTGACGGTCATCGCCATCATCGGCATCCTGACCGCCGTGCTCATTCCGGCCGCCTTGGGGGTCCAGAAGCGGGCCAGGGTCGCCAATAGCCAGACCGCCTTCGCCAGCTGGGGTTCGGGCATCGTCCGCTACAAGCAGGCCTACGGCTATTTCCCGGCCCTCGCCACCACCTTCCCGACCGCCGACACCGTCCGCCGTCTCGAGACCGGCGCCGGGGCCGCCAACGTCGGCGCCATCCTGGTGATGTCGCTCTCCGGCAGGAATCCCAACGGCACCGTCCTCACCACCGGCGCCTCCGGCAATCGCATGAGGTTCAACCGCCAGGCCGAGGCCTTCATCGAGTTCGCCCGGGAGGACTACGAGGACCCGACCAATCTGCCCGCCGGCACCGACACCACCGGCACGATCGGCACCAGCAACTTCCTCGTCGACCGGCTCGGCAACCGCAACATCCGCGTGGTCGTCGACTATAACAACGACGGCTTCCTGCGCAGCGCGGCCGGCGCGCCCGCCGCCGCGGCCATCCCCCTCGAGCTCCGTCCTATGACCACCACCGCCGGCCTTCCCGGCCGCGTGCTCATCTACACCTCCCGCACCGACGTCACGTCGGTCGACAACCCCACCGCGGCCGAGGGCACCGATCGCCCGGACTTCGCCGACATCCAGTCCCTGCAGTGAGCACCCCGCGCCCCGCCTCCCGCCGCGGCTTCACCTTGGTGGAGCTGATGATCGTCATCACGGTCATCCTCATCCTCGCGTCGATGATCCTCGTGATCCGGCCCGCCAATCCCGAGGGTCTGGCCAACGGGCAGCGCATGATGGCCTCGATGGTCCGCTCGGCCAAGGCGCAGGCGCTGATGAACCGGGCCGCCCTGCCCAGGCCCGTCGGCTTCACCGGCACCTGGGCGCCCACCGATTTCCGCTATCGCGTCCTGATCAAGTTCGACCCCGCCGACCCCGACCGGCACCTGCGCGAGATGGTCATCGCCGTCGGCGTCCTCGGCCTCGGCGGCAGCCCCACGAAGTACGTCTGGTTCTCCCCCGACCCCCCGGTGCTCCTGCCCCCCGGCGTCTTCTTCGTCCCCCCGGCCGACACCCCCCCCACCGGTTTCACGGGCGCCACCGCCACGAACACCGTCATGCCCGCGGCCACCGCCCTGAACCTTTCCGGCACGAGCTCCGCCGCGCGCCGCAGCCGCATCACGGGGATCGCCGATACCTGGAGGCTCGTCACCGGCACCTATGAGCAGCCTGGCTCGGCGACGTCCGCGCCCCGCATGCGCTACCGCCCGTTGGCCTCCCCGCTGCTCGGACCGACCGCGCCGGCCTACTTCGATTCGGGTGTCTCGCCGAACTTCACCCACGCCACCACCTCGGGCGGGCGCGAGTGGTATTATGTCGAGCTGGGTCCCGATGGCACCCTGGCCCACACCGGCCGCGTCATGCTGGTGGTCGGCGAGGGCATCAACACCGGCAGCGGCGTCCGCTTCGAGAAGCCCGACCGCTTTGCCGCCATCCTCGTCCGCCGCAACGGCGAGGTGGCCTTGACCGTCGACACCGTCGATTTCGAGGAGACCCCGCTGCGATGAATCCCGAAGCGCCTTCCATGACCTCCGCCCCCGTCCGCGCCCGCCGCCCCGGCTTCACGCTCGTCGAGGTCATCCTCGCCGTCGGCGTCATCGGCATCGCGGTCGCCTCGCTCGTCGGCATCCTCACCTCGACCTTCCAGCAGGTCGACGATGTCCTGCAGACCAACCGCGCCCTCACCGCCGCGCAGGGCCTCATCACCGCCCTCGACAACCCCCGGAGCATCCTGAGGGACCTCCCCGCCGGCGGCGCCAACAACCAACCCTCCAACTACCTCCCCTCGGCGTCGGATCCCGATGGCGGCGGGTTGCTGGACAGCGCCGCGGGCGACGCCTCCGGCTTCGAGATCGCCTATCGGCTGCTCAACCAGGCCGGCGACGCCGAAACCGCCGTGTGGCTCTTCGTCTACGAGCGCAAGGCGGTCCGGGCCGACCAGGAGGTCGACGGCGCCGACGCCGACCAGTTCCAGGTCAACGCCAACCCCGCGCTGGTTGAGGTCGTCCGCATGTCCGACGACGCCTTCGGCCCCGACCTGGCCAACGCGCGCTCCGTCATCGGCGCCCCGATGCGCGTCCGCCTCACCCTGTCCCGCCTGCTCGTCGGCCAGCGCGTCACCCTGGACCCTGCCACGGGCGAGCCCACCACCGCCACCTATGCCGCCGGCGCCGCCCTCGGCGCCGATCCCAACACCTACGCGCTCGCCCATCTGCCCATCGTGGCCGAGTTCTTCCCGCACGACTACGCCCCTCCCGCCGAGTTCAAGGACGCCGAGACCCAGCCCGTCCTGACCCAGACCATCATCCTGAACCGATGAGCCCCCGCGTCCGCCGCGCCTTCACCCTGGTCGAGCTGCTCGTCGCCTCGGCCATCATGGTCATCCTCGTCCTGCTCGTCGTGAAGGTGGCCAACGACACGCTTTCCGCCTACGACCGCGTCGTCGCCGAGCTCTCCGCCCAGACCGAGGCCCGCGCGGTGCTCGACAACCTCGAGCGCGACCTGAACAGCGCGGTCATCCGGCCCGACGGCAAGTGCTGGATGGAGGTCGTCGTGCCGGGCTCCGCCGCCGCTCCCGCCGGTTTCCCCGCCGGCATGCGCGCGCCCAACGTGCCGGCGGACCTCCAGCCCGTCCTCCTGTTCTTCGCCTCGCCCCCCGACCGCCCGCGCTTCGAGCCCGGTCTCGCCACCCGCGATGCCTCGGGCAACCGCATCAACGAGATCCGCGGCGACGTCTGCGCCATCGCCTATCGCCTCGGGCTCCGCTCGCCCTTCGACGTGCCCGGCGACCCCGTGCAGCAGGTCTACACCGTCCAGCGCACGGTCATCGACGCCCGGGCGACCTTCGCCGGCGCCCTCACCGGCACCGCCGCCATCTCGGCCACCGTGCCTCCCTCGACCTTCTGGAACGGCACCCGCGGCCTCGTGGCCGACTACACCAAGGGCGTGCGCGAGAACAAGACCCTCTTCGACGGCACCCTCCAGGGCGGCTGGACGATGGACGAGGCGAATTTCTGCGCCCAGAACGTCGTCGCGGTCGCCGTCACCCTCTGGTGCGCCTCCTCCGAGACCCGGGCCCAGGACGACGTGGGCAATCCCGCCCGCCCCGGCTTCCCCGCGGGCCTGCCCGCGGACGCCCTCCGCCCGCTCACCATCCACGCCGCCGGCGCCGGCGAGTCCTCCGTCCGTTCCGGCACCAGCGTCTCCTCGGGCTCGGGCGTCGCCTCGGCCTACGGCGGCTTCTATGACGCGGCCGTCTCCGGGTCCGCCTCCTCCTCGAGCGTCCGCAGCGAGCGCTATTCCTCGCGCGCCCGCATCTTCTCCGACCGCGTCCTGCTCGACGACCGCGCGACCGCCCTGCCTTACACGCTCCGCCAGGTCGAGGTCTCGGTCACCGTCCTGACGCCCGAGGGCTCCCGCGAGCTCCGCGGCCTCCAGCTCGCCACCGGCTCGACCACCTTCGCCGAGTCCGCCACCAGCCAGTTCCGACGCATCGTCTCGCAGCACGGCCGGCCGTTCTCCCGGCGCATCCAGGTGCTGGGCACCGGGGGCTGAGGCCCGCGACAGCGACGCCGCGCCGGGCCCAGCCATACGATTTCCCGCCGGCTCGGTGTTCTCCATCAAGTCGCCGGGACATTCGGCCTTTGACGCCCATTCCCCTGATTCCGCGGGCATTTCGGCCCTGATTCCGTTATTCCCTCCCCCCTTTTAATCCTTTTCATCCCTTTCGGTCCTCTCATCCCCCCGTCTCCCCTCACCCCCTTCCATGTCCACCCAATCCAAGGCCCGATTCGCCCTCGAGTTCGAGAAGCCCATCCGCGAGATCGAGGACCAGATCGCCTCGCTGCGCGCCTCCTCCGAGGGCGCGGGCCTGGACGCCTCCAAGGAGCTCGCCTCGCTGGAGGACAAGCTCGAGAAGACCCGCCGGGATGTCTACGGCAACCTGACCCCCTGGCAGCGCGTGCAGCTGGCCCGCCACCCCCGCCGCCCCTACTCCCT
>CAYYLJ010000008.1:0-48884 GCA_964472585.1 uncultured Enterobacteriaceae bacterium
AAGACTTCAACAATAGGCCCCGCAAACGCGGGGCCTCTTGCTTCGGATGATCTCGCTGTTCTCGTCCCGTAACCCGCCAATCCGCGCCGCCCGCGCGAGTCCATGAAATTTCAAGCCGTTATCTTGGCGATTGTTGCCAGCGATGACCTCGATGTTGACTGTCGATTGCGCGAGGGTAGTCCCAATTCATGCCCCGCAATCACCTCTTCGCCGTCAGCTCCCTGCTCGTCATCTGCGCCGCCTCCGACGCCCAGACCTACGCGCCGTTGATCGCGCCGGTCACCTCGGGGCTGACTGAGTCCTATACCGCCGCCAATTTCTTTGGGGGCAACATCACTGGCACCTTCACCGTCAACAAGGACGCTACCTATACAGGCACCTTCACGCCTGGAAATTTCCAGGTCCATGCAGGGCCGCATGATCACACCTACATCGACGGCGGTCGGGTCTCGATGTACGCCCGGAGCGTGACGACGATCTCCTTCAGCGAGAGCATCACCCAGTTATATCTTGGCTGGGCCGGCGCCCTCACCGCCTGGCAACCCACGGGCTTGGTCAATGTCAATGGCTTCAACTACACGGTGTTCGACGGTGCAACCCAGGTCGACGCCGGTTTCGTCGCCAATATGCTCACCGGCACCTTACACGAGTCAGAGCTGTCGTATTTCAGGCCCGGTGGTTTCACCTCGATTGCCATCAGCACCGATCCCGTCGACGGCGCGTTTATCCTAGGCTACAGCGCCCCCGTCCCCGAACCCTCCACCTACGGCTTGATCCTCGGTGGCCTGGCGCTCGTCGGCGCGGCCATCCGCCGGCGGATGGCCGCGAAGTAAGCCGATAGTCCTTGGTTCTTGCGAAGGCCCCGCGAAAGCGGGGCCTTTTGTTTGTCCCCGCCCCACGCATTCGCCGCCGGAATGGATTCACGGCTTCGCAGCGGCACAGAGGCGCGTAAGCCCGGAATCCCGGAGCAAACGAGCGGTGGCGAGTTCTCGCCCGCTAATCCGCTGACACCGCCAAGTCCGCCATCCGCTGCCTTGGTAGGGCTGGGTCTCCGACCCGGCCGCGGATGCCTCGGGGAGGCGTCCCTACCTCATCGCCTTGCTGCCGCCACGCCCCCTCCGCTATCCGGACTATGCCCTCGGGTCGCTTGCGAATAGCCGTCTGCTGAATTCGGGCAGGAAGCAGGCCAGCCCCTGGAGATGCTCCCGGGGCGATAGGCCGCGCCTACCCGCAATCTCACCGACGACACGGCGCACGGTCATCGGGTCGGCCGCATGCAGTATCAGCAGGTGATCCTGCGGATGCATCGCCCGGATGCCCCATGGCCCGAGCGCGGATGACGGAAAATGCCGGAGGTTGAACGTGATGATGACGCCGGCACCGGTCCGGCGTGCGCAGGCCAGGACATGTCGGTCGCCGGCCTCGTTTTCACAGGTCTCGATCAAGGATTCGAACCCGGACACCATCGCCTCCGGGAAGGCCTCGCGAATCCGGCGCTGGAAGCTCCGTGACAGGTGCGGTGGCCAGCCGAGTTTCCCCAGGTGCGTCCGCTCGGTCTCCCTCAGGATGGTCTCGCTCCAGCAAGGCGCGAAAAGGCGCGGAGGCTCTGCCAGTCGGAGCAGGAGGTCGCACACGCCGAAATTGGCGAGGACATTGGCGTCGAGGACCGCCTTGTGATCAGACGGCATTCCTTTTCATGCCCCGGCCGGACTTGGGGAAATAGAGCCCGGCGGCGTCGACTTCCTTCGCCAGCTTGTCCAGCGCGCGCCGACGGCGGGCGTCGCGGCGATGCCCGTAGGCCTGCACCTCGGCGAGGCGCAGGCGGCGATGTGTGCCGACCTTATGGTAGGGCAGGGCATCCTCCTCGAGCAGGCGCACGAGGTACTGGCGCGACATCCCCAGGTGCTCGGCCGCCTCCTGGGTGGTCAGCTCGGCGTCGTCCGCCAGGACCGTCACCGTCTTCCCTTCCACAAGCGCGGTCGCGACGGTCGTCAACAGGAGCCGCAACTCCTCCGGCAGCGTCATGGGCCTGCCGGACCCGGGGACGATCGCAAGGCGGCTTGCGTCCTGCAGCTTCTTGGAGACAAGGCCGAGGGCTGCCTTGGCCTTCGGTGATGTCGGCGTCCTGAGTCGGAGGTGCGCGGCCATGATGAAACCCATCAAACGCCACAAACGCAACCTGTCAACTTTGCCGCGCAAGGGGTGCATGGTGGTGCACGGAATCACGGAGGCAACGAGCGTGAGCGAGTTCTCGCCCGCAGATACCGCAGCCACCGCAGTCACCGCAGGATGCACGGGGAGGTCATGGACGTAGCCATGACCCTGCCGGCCCTGCCTTGGGTAGGGAGTATGCCACGCATCCTTCGCGGAGATTCCGTGGGAATCTCCCCTACCCGATGCGCTGGTAGGGCTGGATCTCCGACGTGGCCGCAGTCACCGCAGGAATGACCCGGCCTTTCCTGTCCTTTGCAGTCTGTCCTTTGAAATCTTCCCCCATCCCTTGACCCCGCCCCCTTCCTCCCATCCCTGCCCGGCATGTCCCGCACCTACGCGCTCATCGGCGGCAACTCCGGCATCGGCCTCGCGCTCGCCAAGCGCCTCGTCGCCGCCGGCCACGCCGTGCATGCCGCCGCGCGCCACCCCGAGCCCCTCGCCGACCTGGGCATCCCGACCCAACCCTTCGACGCCGAGTCGCCCACCCCTCTAAGCTGGCCCGAGCGCCTCGACGGCCTCGTCTACTGCCCCGGCACGATCACCCTGAAGTCCTTCGGACGGCTCACGGCCGACGACTTCCTGCGCGACCTGCGCGTGAACCTCCTCGGCGCCGTCGCCGCCCTGCAGTCCGCGCATCCCGCCCTCCGCGCCTCCGGCTCCGCCTCGGTCGTCCTCTTCTCGACCGTGGCCGTCGCCCAGGGCATGCCGATGCACGCGAGCATCGCCGCGGCCAAGGGCGCGGTCGAGGGCCTCGCCCGCTCGCTCGCCGCGGAGTGGGCCCCGCACGTCCGCGTGAACGTCATCGCGCCCTCCCTCTCCGACACGCCGCTCGCCGGCAACCTGCTGTCCGACGACGCCCGCCGGGCCGCCGCGGCCAAGCGCCACCCGCTGCAGCGCATCGGCGACGCCGAGGGGCTAGCCGAGGCTGCCGAGCACCTGCTCGGTCCGGGCAGCGGCTTCATGACCGGCCAGGTGCTGCGCATCGACGGCGGCCTGTCGTCGGTACGGTTGCTCTGAGCCGCCCCCTAGGGGGGTGGCTTAATGGCTTACCGGCTTAATGGCTTGATGGGGATGTGATACGGAGTTCCGCGGCAAACGAGCGGCGGCGAGTTCTCCCTCGCGGTCACCGCAGATACCGCCGTCACCGCAGGAACGACCAGGAGGTCATGGACGTGGCCATGACCGCACTCGGCGAGACAGCGATGCAGCGCAACAGCGGCCCAGCGAATCTCTCCTTGGCGATAGTCCTGACGACATCTGGTGTGTATTGCTTAGATGCAAGTTTGGGCTTCACGCGGGCGTGGACCGGGCTAAGTTTGTCTGCGAGTTAGTACGCTGGGCCGCGGCCTGCCGTAAGTACTCCTAGGGGGCGCGAAAGCGCCCCCCTTCTATTTGGCGCCAATTCTCCGGCAGGGGTGGGAATACAGCCGTTCCATCCTGCGAATCAGGCGACGGCCATGGGAGGCCAGGAAGTATCGGTTCGGATCGAGGGACTGCTTGGTCAGGAAGCCGAGGAGGTCGGCGCATTGGAGCAGGTCGCTGTCCTCCGATCGCCTTCCAAAGGGTAATTCGAGCAGGGGACCTTCGGCCGGCAGGCCTGCGGAGGGACGATACGGCATGGCGCCATGATGGTCCATGATCGCTACCAGGCCGCGGCTGCCGCAGGCATTGCCCGGGAGCTGCCGGATCTCGAACGCCACCTCCTCGAGGAGCGCGGACCAGGCGAGGTCGAGCAAGGGCCGTCCTCCCATGGCTCCTTTCTCGAGCGCGACCCGGACCGGCCGTAGATGGGGCGACTTGGCGAGATGCCCCAGCACATGGTGGGCGCACTGGAAACGCCGGCGGACATCGAGCCCATGATGACGGTCGGCGCCGCCCAGAAATTGGGCCGCATGGATCTCGGCGCCCGTCCGGAGTCCGTAGAGCTCATCGAGATTGGCGCGCATGCCGAGGAGCCCCAGGCGCGCCGCGCCCCAATGCTCATGGGGGACGAGAAGGGCGCTGAGAATGAAGTGGCGTGAGGAGGCGCCAGGCGCGCCGAGGTCCCCGCTTTCGTCGATGTAGACAAGGTGCATCCCGACAGGCTGGGGCGCAGGAAGGCAAGGACGAGACAGGGTAATACCTAGCGGAATAGGCTTGATACGGCATGCGGCTCCGGAGGTTCACGGGGGCACGACTTCACGTGCCAACACCCCAATGCCTTGAATAGGAAGGGAGGATGCCCGCATCCCTCGCGGCGATGGCGAGGCGCTATTCGGGGTCGCCGCCCGTGACCGCCCCGCAGGCGCGGCACCGGCAGGATGCGCCTCGGGCGCTTGGCGCGACCGTCAGGGTGCGTCGCCCGCACGCCGCGCAACGGAGGAAAAACGTGACGAATGCCGCGCTGAGCAAGGCGGGCGGGCTGAGCCAGATCCCGACGAACACCCCGGCCCGCATCCATGCATCCCCGATGGCCGGTCCGAGGATGCCGAGGAGCCAGGGGCCAAGCGCCAGCGACACGGCGAGACCCGAGAGGGCGCCCGTCAGCCGGAAGGCGCGCGCGCCTTGGGCGGGGGGAAGGCGCGGCGCGTCGGCGACCGCTTTCGGCAATCGCCAGAGCGATTCCCAGCCAAGAAACGCCGAGAGTGCCATCGCCAGGATGCCTTGGGCGAACAACGCGTTGTCAGCGAGAGGCGAGGGCAGGTGCCCGATGGTCAGTGGCGCAAGGCTCGTGAAGACGATCCAGGGCGCGAGCAACCAGGCCAGCACCCGGGTGGCCAGCCACGCCGCCACTGACGCCCGGTTGGGCTGTGAAGTGGTGCCGCCGTGAAGCGAGGAGTCCCCGATCGGCGTCCCGCCGATCACAGCATCATCAGCGCGGGTTCCTCGAGCAGCTGCTTGAGCGCCTGGAGGAACTGCGCGCCGTTGGCGCCGTCGACCACGCGGTGGTCGCCGGAGAGCCCGATGACCATGCGCTGGCCGACCACGATGCGGCCCTGGGCGTCGACCACCGGCTTGGCGACGGTGGCGCCGACCGAGAGGATCGCGGCGTTGGGCACGTTGATGATGCCGAAGAAGCCGGTCACGCCGTACATGCCGAGGTTCGTCACGGTGAAGGTCGAGCCCGACATCTCGGCGGGCGTGAGCTTCTTCGAGCGGGCCTTGGCGATGAGCGCCTTGGCGTCGAGCGCGACCTCGCGGAGCGACTTGGCCTGGGCGTCGCGGACGACGGGCGTCACGAGGCCGTCCTCGAGCGCCACGCCGAAGGCGAGGTGGACGGCGCCGTGGGTGCGGATGCTGGTGCCCGCCCAGGAGGCGTTGACCGCGGGGACGCGGCGCAGGGCCTCGGCCGAGGCCTTGAGGATGAAGTCGTTGACCGAGAGCTTGAGCGCGTCCTTGGCGTCCTTGCCGGCCGCCTCGGCGAGGCGCTTGTTGAGCGTCTCGCGCAGGGCGAGGAGCGGGGCGGCGTCGACCTCGGTCTCGAGGTAGAAGTGGGGGACGGTGACTTTCGACTCCAGCAGGCGCCGGGCGATGGTCTGGCGCATGTTGGAGACGGCGACGTCGGCGTCGGGCTGGATGCCCTTGCCGTCGGCGGGCGGCGCGACCGAGACGTTGACGGGGCCGGCGGGCGCCGCGGGCGCGGCGGAGGCGGCGGCGAGGACGTCGTTGGCGACGACGCGGCCGCCGGGGCCGGTGCCGGAGAGGGCGGCGACGTTCACTCCGGCCTTGGCGGCCATGCGCTTCGCGTAGGGCGAGGCGGCGACGCGGTCACCGGAGGCGGGCAGGGCGTTGGGCGCGCACGTGACGCCGGTCGACTCGGGGATGGCGGGGACGCCGGCGGGGGGCTTGGCCTTGTCGGCCTTCGCGGGCTCGGCCTTGGCGGCAGGGGCCTTCTTGGCGCCGGGCTCGGGGGCGGCCTCGCCCTTCTTGCCGATGGCGGCGATGGGCGCGCCGACGGGGAGCTGGGCGCCCGCGGCGGCGTAGGTCTTGAGCAGGACGCCGGGGATGGTGTTCTGCACCTCCATCGTCGCCTTGTCGGTCTCGACCTCGCAGAGGATGTCGCCGAACGCGAGGGTGTCGCCCTCCTTGACGTTCCACTTGACCAAGGTCCCGACCGTCATGGTGTCGGAGAGCTTGGGCATATCGATGATTTCGGCCATGGTGGTGAGGGGGTTCAGGCGAGGACCTTGAGCGCGCCCTCGACGACGCGGGCGGGGTTGGGGATCTGGATGTCCTCGAGCGGCTTGCTGTAGATCTGCGGCGCGTCGATGGACGACACGCGGCCGATCGGGGCGTCGAGGTCGTCGAAGGCCTTGGCCTGGATGAGGTAGGCGAGCTGGGCGTCGACGCCGCAGAAGGGCTTGTTCTCCTCGACGAGGAGG
Source organism: uncultured Enterobacteriaceae bacterium (assembly GCA_964472585.1). Lineage (GTDB taxonomy): Bacteria > Verrucomicrobiota > Verrucomicrobiia > Opitutales > UBA953 > UBA8828. The sequence goes on from CAYYLJ010000008.1 coordinate 6,576, forward strand.
ACGCGGTGGGTCTTGCGCACCGAGGCGAGGACGGTCTCCTCGTCGAGCGGGCGGATGGAGCGGAGGTCGACGACCTCGACCGAGACGCCGTGCTCCTGCTCGAGGATCTCGGCGGCCTTCAGGGAGGTGATGACGGCGCGGCCGTGGGCCACGATGGTGAGATCCGTGCCCTCGCGCTTCACGTCGGCGACGCCGAGGGGGATGACGTAGTCCTCGTCGGGCACCTCGCCCTTGTCGTTGTAGAGGATGGTGTTCTCCATCACGTACACGGGGTCGTTGTCGCGGATGGCGGCCTTCATCAGGCCCTTGGCGTCGTAGGGCGTGGCCGGGCAGACGACCTTGATGCCGGGGTGCGAGGCGAGGATGGCCTCGGGCGTGTGCGAGTGGGTGGCGCCGACGTTGGTGCCGCCGTTGGCGGGCCCGCGGATGACGATGGGGCAGTTGATGAGCCCGCCCGACATGTAGCGGATGTTGCCCGCGTTGTTCACGATCTGGTCGAAGGCCACGTAGCTGAAGGACCAGAACATGAGCTCCATCACCGGGCGGATGCCCAGCATGGAGGCGCCGATGCCGACGCCGATGAAGCCGGCCTCGGAGATGGGGGTGTCGACGACGCGCTTGGGGCCGAACTCCTTGAGGAGGCCCTCGGTCACCTTGTAGGCGCCGTTGAACTGGGCGACCTCCTCGCCCATGACGACGACGTTCTCGTCGCGCCTCAGCTCCTCGCGGAGGGCGGCGCGGATGGCTTCACGGTAGGAAAGGACGGGCATGGTCGTTCAGTCGCCGAAGATGATGGTGCCGCGCGAGTTGGTCGCGGGACCGCGGTTGTCCTCCTCCCAGTAGATGTCCTTGGTGATGTCGGCCGCCTCGGGGTAGGGGGATTCGTCGGCGAAGGCGGCGGCCTTGTCGGCCTCGTCCATGGCGGCCTCGTTGACCGAGGCGATGGTGGCGGCGTCGAGCACGCCCTCCTCGACCAGGGTCTTCTCCCACAGCTTGATGGGGTCCTTGTTCTCGCGGTAGTCCTTGATCTCGTCCTTGTCGCGGTAGGTCTTGTCCGGGTCGGCCATGGAGTGGCCGAAATAGCGGTAGGTGAAGATCTCCAGGACGGTGGGGCGGGACTTCTCGTGGGCGCGGCGGACGGCGGCGGCGGTCTTGGCGCGCACCTCGTAGAGGTCGTGCCCGTTGACGAGGTCCCAGTCCATCGCGTAGCCCTCGGCGCGCTGGGCGAGCGAGCCGGGGTGGGCGGAGGAGCGCTCCTGCGAGGTGCCCATCGAGTACCCGTTGTTCTCGATGATGAAGATGACGGGGATGTCCCAGAGGGCCGCCAGGTTGTAGGCCTCGTGGACCGCGCCCTGGTTGACCGCGCCGTCGCCCATGTAGGTGAGGCAGCAGCCCTTGATGCCCTTGTACTTGAGGGCGTAGGCGATGCCGGCGCCGAGCGGGGCCTGGCCGCCGACGATGCCGTGGCCGCCCCAGTAGTTCTTGTCGGGGGCGAAGTAGTGCATGGAGCCGCCCTTGCCCTTGGAGCAGCCGGTGACCTTGCCCTGGAGCTCCGCCATGCAGCTGTTCATGTCCATCCCGACCATGAGGGCGTGGCCGTGGTCGCGGTAGCCGGTGATCAGGTGGTCGTCCTTGCCCAGGACGGAGAGGGTGCCGCAGGCGATGGCCTCCTGGCCCACGTAGAGGTGGAGGAACCCCCCGATCTTGCCCTGCTGGTAGGTCCGGATGCAGCGCTGCTCGAAGTGCCGGATCCGCGCCATCTGGGTGTAGAGCTTGATCTTGTCCGCCTTGGTCAGGGCGGCGTTGACGGGGTCCTTCGCGAAGGCCGAGGGCCCGGGGGGGCGCTTCAGGGACTCCGGGTGGGTGAGGGCGATGGGCTTGGCCACGGTGGTTCTGAAGGGTCATTGGAGGGTCCGCCGCGGCCAAGGTCAAGCGCTCGGGCGCGCCGACTCGCGCCCTGTTCCGGATTGCCCCCGGCAATTTCCTTGACCCAAATGCCCGAACCCCGCCCTTTTTCGTTCCCCCAAGCGGGGAACCCGCACCCTTTATCCATGCCCGACTCCACCCCGCCCGTCACCCGCGAGCTCGTCGTCCAGAACAAGATGGGGATCCACACCCGTCCCGCCGCCCAGATCGTGCGCCTGGCCAACCGCTACCCGGACGTCGACCTGCAGGTCTCCAAGGACGACGAGACCGTCAACGGCAAGAGCATCATGAGCCTCATGATGCTCGCGGCGGGCCAGGGCAGCCGCCTCCGCTTCGCCTGCGCCGGCGTCGGCTCGGCCGCCCTGCTGGACGAGATGGAGGCCCTCTTCGCCCGCAAGTTCGACGAGAACTGAGCCGTGCGGCCCCTCCTGCCCATCCTCCTCGCGGCCCTGCTCTCGGCGGCTCCCGCGCCCGCGCCCGCCCCGGCCGCCATCAGCGACGCCGACGTGCCCGCCCTCCTGCGCGGCGGCGAGATCTCGGAGTGGTCCCGCGCGCGGCGCATGCTCGAGGACGGCCGCAACCGCGCCGCCCAGGGCAGGAGCATCGCCGAGACGCCCCGCGTGCCCATCAAGGGTTCCGGCGGCGAGTCGCCCGAGGCCGCCAAGCAGCGCGGCCTCGTCATCCAGAAGGAGGGCGAGGAGACCATGGCCCGCGCCAACCTCACCCTCGACCGCCTGCGCGCCGTCGCCGCGGTGCGCCTCGCCGACCAGACCAAGGCCATCAGCGCCGCCTCCGAGCTGTCCTCGCAGTCGTGGTCCGAGGGCGCGCTCGTCGCCGCCGTCCGCGGCGTCAAGGCCGCCCGCGACGCCGGCGCCTCGCGCCACCATGTGCTGGGCGTGTGGACGCTCGACGCCGCCGGCCGGGCCTCGCCCGGCCCCGAGCTCACGGACGACCTGCGCGGCGCCTGGCGCAAGGCGCAGGCGGAGCGCGACTACCTCCAGGCCGTGCCCGAGGGCGGCTACCGCATCGTCCCCGGCCCCGACGCCGCGCGCCCCGTCCTCCTCTCGGCGACCGACGCCGGCGCCGACGCGCCCGGCCAGGCGGCCGTCGCCTGGGGCGAGGTGCACGTCCTCTCCGACGAGCTCTCCATCGTCCTGATCCGCGTCGCCGACGCCCATTCGCTCCGGCTTCTCGCCTCGGAGGCCTTCCTCTGCTCGCCCCGCGGGGAGAAGGTCGCCCGCCGCGCCTCGCTCGTCCTGCGCGACGACCGCAGCTTCCTGCCCCGCCTGGCCGCCTCCTCCTCGTCGTGGCGGCTCGGCTATGCGCCGGACGCCCCCGCGCTCGGCGCCTCGCTGCTGCGCCACGTCTGCCACCGCCTCGGCCAGGTGCCCGTCTGGGCCGACGACGCCCTCGTCGCGCTCGGCGTCGCCGCGCTTCCCCCGCGCGCCAACGCGCTCTGGACGATCAAGCCGATGGCGCCCGCCGGCGGCGAGCGCGCGTACAGGCTGGAATCCACGCCCGCCACGCCCGGCGCGCGTCCCGTGCCCGTCGGCCAGCTGGCCTTCCGCGTCGAGCCCGCCGAGGCGCCCGCCGCCAAGCCCCGCTGACCGCCCGCTCAGCGGCGCGCCGCCTGCGTCTCGCGGAGGAGCCTCCGCACCTTGGGCTCCGCCCTCAGCCGGTGGGCCGGCACCATGCGGTCGATGAAGAGGACGCCCTGGCAATGGTCGTGCTCGTGCTGGATGCAGCGCGCGAGCAGGCCCGAGGCGACGAGCGTGCGCGGCAGCCCGTCGGCGTCGCGGAACGCCACGGAGACGCGCTCGACGCGGGCGACGTCGCCGCGGATGCCGGGGAAGGAGAGGCAGCCCTCCTCCATGCGCTCCTCCTCGCCGGGAAGGACCGTCACCTCGGCGTTGGCCATCGCGAGCGGCATCACCGAGGCCGGGTCCGCCACCGGCCGCCCGTCGAGCTCCAGCGGCTCCGGGTCATGGCCGGTGTCGAGGACGAAGAGCTGGAGGGGGAGCCCGACCTGGGGCGCGGCGAGGCCGATGCCGCGCGCCGCGCGCATCGCCGCCAGCATCCGGCCGACGAGCGCGCGCAGCGGCGCCCCGAACTCGCGCACCGGCTCGCCCCTCGCGCGGAGCACGGGGTCGCCATAGGGCCGGATCTCGAGGGGCTCCATCTCAGCCACCTTGCCCGTAGCCGCCCCTCTCGCAAGTCCGCACGAAGGACTCCGCCCGGGAGCGCAGGCGGTCCCAGCGCGCGCGCAGCGCCCGGCTCTCGTCCGCGTCGATCCTCCGGTCCTCCGCCGCGCCGACCACGTCGGCGATGAGCAGGCCGAAGTCGCGCACGAGCGCGTTGGCGGCGCGCCCGAGGTCGGGCTCCGTGTCCTGCGCCTCCGACTCGTAGCGCCCGCCCGCGCGCTGGCAGAGCCACTCGATGATGCGGGCGTCGCCCGTCGCGGCCATCAGGCCGACGGTCCGCTCCAGCGGGTTGGGCTGGCCGCTGCCCTCCGCCGGCGCCTCGCGCCACTTGTAGAGCAGGGAAGGGGACACCCCGAGTCGCCTGGCGATCTCGGCATGGGCCGCCTGCCGCGTGCGTCCCGCCCGCACGGCCTGGTCGCCGGATAGGCGGAGGGCGTCCTCGACCACCTCATGGGCCTCGCGGACGGGGCGATGGCGGCGCTTCGCGGGTTTGGCTGGCATGCCCACCACCTTGCCCGCGGTCGCCCGCCGCGGCAAGTCCCCATCGGGTCGGAAAGGGTGGACATCCCCCGCCGCCGTGCCTTGCTTCGCGCGATGGATCTCGCCGGCCCCAGCCTGCCGCTCGCCCTGGTCCTGGGCGGCCTCCTGCTCATCGCCGTCGAGTTCCTGCTCCCCGGCGCCATCATCGGCGCCCTCGGCGCCCTGCTCGGCCTGGCCGGGCTGGCCCTCGCCGCGTCGCACGGCCTCGGCGAGTTCCTGCTCCTCGCCGCGGTCTTCGTCGGCGGCGTCGCCGCCGAGTTCGTCCTCTTCCGCCGGCTCATGCCCGGGCTCGCCCGCCAGGCCGGCATCGCCAGCCCCGTCGCCGACACCGGCTCCGCCGTGCCGGGCGCCGCCGCCTACGCCGGCCTCGTCGGCCGCGAGGGCGTGGCCCTGACCGCGCTCGCCCCCACCGGCAACGTCGAGGTCGCCGGCCGCCGCGTCGAGGCGACCTCGGCCGACGGCTTCCTCGACCGCGGCGCCGCCGTGGTCGTCACCGAGACCACGCCGCACGGCGTCGTCGTCCGCCGCCGCTGACCTTTCCCATGGACCCCGTCATCCTCAAGCTCCTCGCCTACGTCTCGCTCGGCGCCCTCGCGCTCCTCGTCCTCTTCTCGCTCGGCTTCCTGCCCGTCTGGACCCGCGCCCAGCTGGCCGGCGCCGGCACCGGCCTCGGCGACCTCGTCGGCATGCGGCTCCGCGGCGTCCCCTACGCCGTCGTCGTCGACGCCCGCGTCGCGGCGCACAAGGCCGGCCTGCCCATCGAGGTCGACATGATCGACGCCCACTACCTCGCGGGCGGCAACATCGTGCAGACCGTCCAGGCCCTCATCGCCGCCCAGAAGGCGGGCATCCCGCTCGACTGGAAGCGCGCCTGCGCCATCGACATCGCCACCCGCGGCACCAACAAGTCCGTGCTCGAGGCCGTGCTGACCTCGGTCAGCCCCAAGGTCATCGACTGCCCCAACCCCGCGGGCGGCCGCAGCACCATCGACGCCGTCGCCAAGGACGGCATCCAGGTCAAGGTGAAGGCCCGCGTCACCGTCCGCACCAACCTCGAGCGCTTCGTGGGCGGCGCGCAGGAGGAGACCATCATCGCGCGCGTCGGCGAGGGCATCGTCAGCACCATCGGCTCGGCGCCCTCCTACAAGGTCGTGCTCGAGAACCCCGACCGCATCTCCAAGACCGTGCTCGAGCGCGGCCTCGACGCGGGCACGGCCTACGACATCCTCTCCATCGACATCGCGGACGTCGACGTCGGCGACAACGTCGGCGCCATGCTCCAGGAGGCCCAGGCCAACGCCAACAAGAACATGGCGCAGGCCGAGGCCGAGATCCGCCGCGCCGCCGCCGTCGCCCTCGAGCAGGAGATGGTGGCCCGCGTCGCCGAGATGCGCGCCCGCGTCGTCGAGGCCGAGTCGCAGGTCCCCCTCGCCCTCGCCGAGGCCCTGCGCAACGGCAAGATGGGCGCGCTCGACTTCTTCCGCATGGAGAACCTGCGGTCGGACACCGACATGCGCCGCGGCATCGCCGGCACCGGCGAGGCGCCCAAGGCCTGACCCGTGGAGCTCCTCCTCGTCGCCGCCCTGATCGCCCTGCTGCGCTGGGCCGCGGGCCGCTTCTCGGAGCCCGAGGCGGTCGCCGAGCCCCCGCCCGTCCCCGCCCCGCCGCCGCGCCGGCCCCGCCGGCCGCGGATGCCCGCGCCGCCGCTTGCCGACGAGCCCCGCGACGAGGGACCGGCCCTCGCCGCCGCGGCGCCCGCCCCCCGCGCCGCGCTGCCCGCGGTGGCCCGGCCCGCCCCCTCGCGCCACGCCCGCGACTTCGCCACGCGCGAGGCCCTGCGCCGCGCGGTCGTCGCGCGCGAGGTGCTCGGCCGGCCGCTCAGCCTGCGCTGATCACCCGCGCAGGGCGCGCCAGCCGCGGGCCAGCGCGAAGCCCGCGCAGCAGCCGCCGACCATCGCCGCGCCGGAGGGCAGGCCCTCGACGTGGTAGGACGCGACCAGCCCGCCCGCCGAGCCCGCGACGGCGATGGCCGAGGCCCAGGCCATCGCGCCCGCGAGGCTGCGCCCGAGCAGCAGCCCGCCCGCCGCGGGCACGATGAGCAGGGCCGACGTCAGCATCGCGCCGAGCAGGCTGACCGCCGAGGCGGCCGCGACGCCGGCCAGCAGCACGAGGCCTAGCCGCAGCAGCTCCGGCCGCAGCCCGGCGGCGCGCGCGTATTCCTCGTCCACCGCCGAGGCCTCCAGCGCGCGGTGGCCGAGGAGCAGCAGGGCGAGCGTTCCCGCCGCGAGGCAGCCCGTCCACGCGAGGTCGCCGGCGCCCACGCCGAGCACGCTGCCGAAGAGCATCCCGCCGAAATCCCTCCAGGACTGGCTGCCCGCCATGATGAGCACGCCCGCGGCGAAGAGCGCCGACTGCGCGACGCCGATGGCCGCGTCCTCGCGCCCCTCGCGCCGCACGCCCGCCAGGGCGATGAGCCCCGCCGTGACCGCCGCCGCCCCCAGCGCGCCCAGGTAGGGCGAGAAGCCGAGCACGAAGGCGGCCGCGATGCCGGGCAGCAGGGTGTGCGTCAGCGCCGAGCCGACGAAGGTCATGCGCCGCGCGACGAGGTGCGTGCCGATGCAGGCGCAGGCCACGCCGCAGCAGGCCGCCGCGACGAGGGCGCGCTGCATGAACGGGTGGGAGAGGGCGCCGTCGTCAGGCATGGCGGTGGGGATGCCGGCCCTCGCAGGCGCGGGCGACGGCGGCGCGGCCGCCGCCGATCGAGAGGATGCGGTCGAAGCGCGGGAGGTCGGCCGCGTCGTGGGTGGAGACGAGCACGGTGGCGCCGGCGAGCGCCGGCCCGAAGACCAGGTCGTCCAGCGCGCGGCGGCTCGCGGCGTCGAGCCCGACATACGGCTCGTCGAGCAGCAGGAGCGTCGCGCCCTGCGCGAGCGCCCGCGCGATGAGGGCCCGCTGCAGCTGGCCGCCGGAGAGCGTCGCGACCTTGCGGTCCGCCAGGTCGGCCAGCCCCACGGCGCCGAGCGCCTGCGCGGCGCGCTCCCGGTCGTCCTTGCCGAGGGAGAAGCCCCAGGCGGATCGCCCCAGCCGCCCCATCTCCGCGAGACGCGACACCGTGCAGGGCACGCCGACCGCGAGGCTCGGGCGCTGGGCGAGCAGGGCGACGTCGGCCCGGCCGGCGCGCGGCGCGGCGCCGTTGACCTCCAGCGTCCCCGCGGCGGGCGCGACAAGGCCGGCCAGCGCGCGCAGCAGGGTCGACTTGCCCGCCCCATTGGGACCGACCAGCGCGGCGCGGCAACCCGCCGGCACGTCGAGGTCGGCCGCCTCGATGACCATGGGCGCGCCCTTGGCGGGACGCAGCGCCAGGCCCTCGGCGCGGATCGCCGGCCGCTCGCAGCCGCAGCTCATCGGCGGAGGGCCTCCGCCAGCCGCGCGCCGGCCTCGCGCATCATGCCCGCCCAGGTGGAGCCGGGCCCCTCCCGCTCGAGGTTGTCGACGCGGAGGGGCAGGGGAGGGGGGAGTCCCGCCTCCGAGGCCAGCACCTCGGCCGCCGTCGCGCGCTGGCCCTTGTCCACGACCACCACCCTGACCTTGCCCGACTTGGCGAGGGCGATGAGCCGCGCCATGTCGCGCGCCGAGGGATCGGCCGCCTCGGTCGTCGCGCTCCCCAGCACCACGCCCTCGATGCGCAGGCCGTACCTCTCGGCGAAGCGACCGAGGTTGGCATGATGCGTGATCAGCCCCCTCCGGTCGGCAGGAAGCTCGGCCAGGCGCCCGCGGATGTCGCGGTCGACGTCGGCCGCCTCCCGCAGGAGCGCCGCGAGCGCCGCCTGTCGCCGCTTGGCGCCGTCGGCGCCCAGGCGGCCGTCCAGCCAGGCATGGATGGCGGATACCATCTCCTGCACCAGCTGCGGGTCGGTCCAGACATGGGGGTCGACGGGCTTCGGCCGTCGCAGGAGGGTATGCTTGGCCGAGCCTTCATGGGGGCAGCAGGCCAGGCTGTCCCCCTGGTCGGATATCCAGGGTTTCCCAATCCACAAAACCTTGACCTCCAAATTGTTAGATTTAACCAGCTGGGCCAGCCATGGTTCCAGCAAGGGGTCAAAACCCACGATGGCATCCGCCTCGAGAAGTCGCCGGACCGTCTGGGGCGAGGGCTCGAAGACATGCAGGTCCGCCTCCCGCGGCGCCAGGGAGGTGACCACGGCATCCCCTTGGGCGAGCCGCCCCGTCCACTCCTCGAGGAATGGCTGGCTGGCGGCGATCCGCATGGGTTCGCCGACGCGCGCCTCGAGGCACGCGGCCAAGCCGGCCAGGAGCGGTGTCAGCCAACGCATCGGACGCATCCTCCCGACTGGGCCTTCAAACGCAAACCATTTGCGTTAGAATCCCCTTCACCAGTTTTTTGCGTTTGCCAACCCCCCCGCGTTTCCTAGCCCCTAGATGTCTATGCCCTCCCTCCTGCCCTCGTGTCTGGCGGCGCTGGCGCTTTGCCTTTCCCTGCCCGCCCTCAGGGCCCAGCAATCGGCCGCCAATGCGACCGCCGGGGCCCCGGACAAGGCCGTCCTGGTCAAGGATGTCCGATTCTCCCAGACCCGGATGAACGGGATGGCCACCAATCCCTGGAACCGCGTCGAGGTCGTGCTGGACGCCCGCTCCAATCCCGACCCGAAGTCCCTGAACAAGCGCTGGGTGGACCGGATCAAGGTCACCGTCACCCTCGGCTTCAACAACAAGAACTCCCCCAAGAACCTCGAGGAGTGGAGCTTCTACCGCGCCTCGGCCACCGTCCTCACCATGGAGGTGAACTCGGCCCGCTCGGTGTTCTTCTACCTGCCCGGCGACATCGTGAAGCGCGACTCCCTGCGCAAGGATCCCGACGTCCACTTCGTCGAGCTCGAGGTCGCGGGCACGCCCCAGGCCCTCTTCGACGCCCGCGGCGCCTTCGTGGCCGAGCAGAAGGCCTCCGTCAGCAAGCTCCTCGCCGACAAGGCCGCCTTCGACAACGTCAAGGGCTTCGCCGACCGCGGCAGCCTGAACAACGCCGGTTTCCTGCGCCCCCATTACCTGGTCGACAACCTCGAGCAGGACGTCGCCCGCTTCTCGCCGGAGTTCGTCCGCGAGGACCTGTCGTCCCGCTGAGCCCGCCCCGCCCCGTCCCATGAGCGCGCGCGCCAAGTCCTCCCTCGTCGTCAACCTCGGCGCGGGCCACGTGTCCGTGTCCGCCTTCTCGGCCCTGTCCGGACGCCTGACGCTCGAGCGCGTCCTCGTCCAGGACCTGCCCGCGGGGCTGGCCGGCGAGGACGAGTGGCTGGCCTCCGCCATCGAGTCGCTGCGCGGCCTCGTCCAGCAGCACGAGCTCTCCGGCGTCGTGACGGTCGTCGTCCCCGGCTTCCTTCTCCTCTCCAAGCCGCTCAAGGTCGCCCAGGTCGAGAAGGAGCGCCAGGCCCAGATCGTCGCCTTCGAGGCGCAGAACGCGATCCCCTATCCTCTCTCCGAGGTCGTCTGGGGCAGCCAGGTGCTCGCCTCCGACGGCGTCGAGGCCGAGGTGCTGCTCTTCGCGCTGCGCACCGAGCTCGCGACGCGCATCGCCAACGAGGTCGCCGCCACCGGCCTGCGCCCCGCCGGCATCCAGGCGGCGCCGCTGCTCGACAGCCAGGCCTGGCGCCTCGCCTCCGGCGACGCCGCCGAGGAGGTCCTCATCGTCCACGTCGGCTCGCGCACGACGAACCTCACCTTCGCCGGCCCCTCCGGCATGAGCGTCCAGACCGCCACCCTCGGCGGCAACACGGTCACCCAGGGCGTCTCCGACAACACCGGCAACGCCTTCGCCAACGCCGAGGCGCTCAAGGTCGGCTTCTTCACCGGCGTCGTGCAGCTCGCCGAGGGCGATCCCCAGGCGGTCGCGCTCGTCTCCAACGCCCAGGCCTTCTCGCGCCGCCTCGCGCAGGACATCAACCGCCGCCTGATCAACCTCAAGCGCACCCATCCCGCGCGCCAGCCCGCCCGCGTCCTCCTGGCCGGCCGCGGCTCCCAGCTCCCCGGCCTGCGCGAGCAGCTCGCCGAGACCCTCCGCCTGCCCGTCGAGACGCTCGACCCCGTCGCCGCGGTGGCGCTCGGCGCCAACGTCAACCCCGAGTACGTCGAGGCCTGCCGCGCCCAGCTCTCGGAGCCGATCGGCGAGGCCGCCCGCCTCGTCCTGCCCGACCCCGCCGGCGTCAACCTCATCCCCGCGCCCATCGCGGAGCAGATCGCGTTCAACGCCCGCAAGCCGCTCCTCCTCGCCGCCGCCGCCCTCGCCGCCCTCGCGCCGTTCCCCGCGTGGTGGTTCCTCGACCGCGCCGCCGAGGCCGCCGCCGCCCGCGTGGTGGCCGTCAAGGCCCGCGAGGTCGAGCTCTCCGGCCGCCGCGGCGAGCTGATCGGCCTCCGCGAGAAGTCCGCCGCGCTGGCCGCGACCAACGCGCAGCTCGACTCCGTGGTCACCGCGCGCTCGCACTGGAACGACTTCCTCGTCGAGCTCCAGGCCCAGGTCCTCTCGTCCCGCCACCAGTGGGTGGAGGAGCTGCGCGTCCGCCGCGACCAGCCCGCGGCCCCCGCCGCGCCCGAGGGCGAGCCGCCGCCGCCCCCGCCGCCCGCCGTCACCAAGGTCAGCCTGAGCGTGCGGCTGCTGCTCCCCGAGGTCGTCCCGGGCAAGGACGCCGTGATCAACGCCGACGTCTTCCGCCGCCGCCAGCGCGAGCTCGTCGACGCGCTCCGCAAGAACAGCTTCGTCGAGTCCATCCCCGACTCGGAGATCCGCGCCGACACCTCCCAGCCCAACCTGCCGCGCCTCTCGCTCACCCTCGTGATCAAGGCCGACAAGTCCCTCTGAAGCCGTGGCCAACCGTCCCCATCTCCCCTTCCAGGCCGCGCTCGGCGCCCTCGCCCTCGCCCTGCTCGGCGGCTGCTACCTCGTCTTCGCCGCCTACCAGTCCCATGACAAGGCGGACGCCGACCTTCGCCGCGTCACCTCCGCGGTCAACGCCCTCGTCGGCGGCGCCGCGCTGCCCGACGCCGGCGACCCCGTCGCCCTGAACGAGGCCAACGTCGCCTCCGCCACCGCCGACCTGTCCGCCCTGCAGGCGCGCCAGGAGGCACTCCGCAACGCCATCGCCGGCTCCCCGGAGAACCACATCGACTCGCGCTTCGTCGGCATCGGCGCCGACCTCAACACCCAGATCCAGGAGTCCGTGGCGCGCTGGCGCCGGCTGGCCCAGTCCAAGGACGTGAAGCTCCCCTCGCGCGAGGAGATCTGCTTCGGCTTCCGCCGCTACGTCCTCAACCGCGGCAACCAGCCCCAGCGCCTGTACAGCGAGGTCGACCGCCAGCGGAAGATGATCGAGTGGATCGTCGAGACCCTGGTCGAGGCCAAGTCGCCCGCCTCCCCCCTCCTCATCCTCTCCGTCGAGCGCGAGCCCATCGAGATGTTCCCCGCCGTGGCCGGGCCCACCGGCGGCGCGCAGGTCTTCACCCTCGACACGCCCTCGGCGGACGCCCTGGCGGTGCGCCTGCAGTCCGACGAGTTCGTGCTCTCCGGCCACAGCTTCCGCCGCCCGGGGCTGGTCGGCTCCTTCGCCTTCAGCCTGCGCTTCGTCGGCCGCACCGACACCCTGCGCGCCTTCGTCAACCTCGTCCAGAATTCCGGACGGCCGGTCGCCATCACCCGCATCGAGGTCGCCCAGCCCGCCGCCGACACCCTGAAGGACCTCCTCGCCCCCGCCGCCAACCTCGGCGCCGCCGCCTCCGGCGCCGCGCCCGCGCCCAGCTTCGCCTTCCCGGCGTTCGGCACCCCGTCCAACAACGGCGCCGCCGCCCCCGCCGCCCCCGCCAAGGCTGAGCGTATCCCCGTGGTCCCCTCGGGCGCGTCCGAGTACACCGTGCGGCTTGAGTACCTGTTTCCCGTGACCGAGACCGCCGCGGACCCCGCGTCGACCCCGGCTCCCGCCAAGTGACCATGTCCCAGCGCAACGACACCCTACTGCTTGCCGGCGCCGGCGCGCTCTTCCTGGGCAGCCTGGTCCTCGGCCTCGTCTGGATCCGCCCGATGGCCGCCGACGCCTCCTCGCGGGGCCCCTCCGGGGCGCCCGCGGGCGCGAGCTATCCCGCCCTCACCCGTGACGATGAGCTCGCCCTGCGCGCCAACTGGATCCGCCCCGAGGATGGCGAGGACGGGTGGACCTACGACCTCTTCGACGCCGTCCCCACGGTCTGGGATGAGCAGTTGAAGGAATACCTGCCCCGCGACTACACCCCGCCCGTCGTGCCCGACTTCGGCGTCAGGCTCGCGAAGCTGGGCCACCCCCGCTACCCCGTCATCCTCCGGATGTCCCTCGCCTCGCCCAAGGGGGAGGCCGAGCGCATTTTCTTCCTCGAGAACCTGGACACCAAGACCAGCTTCGAGGCCCGCCTCAATCGTTCCGTTCCGGAGCTGGGCATCACCCCGGTCGCCTACAAGGAGGTCACCACCCCGGACGCGCAGGGCGTACCCGTCCGACGCAAGGTGTTGACCATCAAGGACTCCAAGTTGGGCAAGACCTTGGAAATCGACGACATCGCTCCTCTGGAATTCCGGGATCGCATCGACATTGTCCTCAAGGCCGATGCCGGCGAGCCCACCTGGACCTTCTCCGCCGTGGGCGCCACCTTCGAGCACAACGGCGCCACCTTCGTCGTCAAAGGGGTTGACCTCGCCGCGGGCAAGGTGACAGTTGACAAAACGTTTACGTTGAACCCGCGCAAGGGTCCCCGCACCTTCACCGAGACCCTGTCGCTGGCCCCCGCAGCTCCCGCGACTCCCGCCCCGGCGCCTTCCTCCACCACCCCCGCCGCTCCCGCCGCCCCCGAATCCCGCGGCCCGTCGACCGACGCCTTCCCCCTCTTCCCCACCCCCTCTCGTCCTCAATGAGCTCCCCCACTCGTTTCCCGTTCCTCGCCCTGCTCGCGGCCGCCTGCGCCGTCACGGCCCAGGAGACGCCCTCCTCGCCCGAGGACGCCCTCTACCAGCTGCACCAGAAGGCCGACGCCGCCTCGCTGAGCGGCGACCTCGCCGGCGCCAAGGCCGCCTATGAGGAGATCCTGAAGCTCAAGGCCGACGACATCGGCGCCCGCGAGGCCATCGCCCGCATCGAGGCCGAGCTCGCCGCCGCCCGCCGCGCCGCCGAGCAGGCCGAGGCCGACCAGCGCGCCGCCTCCCAGCCCCCGGCCGACACCTCCCTCCTCGACACCGTCACCCGCGAGCGCGCCGCCCTCTTCACCGAGGTCGACGCCGCCGTCTCCGAGGCCCTGGGCCTCGCCGAGGCCGGCCGCAACGACCAGGCCCTCGCGCTGCTCAAGCAGGCCGAGGCCGCCCTGCCTCCCAGCGCCGGCGCCAAGGCCACCCGCGACCGCCTCGAGCTGGCCCGCCAGCAGATCCTCGCCGCCCGCGAGGCCGGCGAGACCGGCTCCGACCGCCTCGTCAACGAGCGCATGCGCGAGGTCGCGCGCCGCAACCAGGCCAAGATCGACAAGGCCGAGGACCACATCTCCGAGGCCCGCTCCCTCATCCGCTCCAACGAGCTCGACGCCGCCAACGCGGAGCTCGACAAGGCCAACACCGAGCTGCCGGGCAACATCGCCACCCAGCCCCTCCGCCGCGAGATCCTCGGCCTCCGCGCCACCATCCTCGCCGAGCGCGTCACCCAGGCCATCGACGGCCGCGACCTCCCCCGCGCCCTCATCTTCCTCAAGGAGTACGAGAAGCTCGTCACCAACAAGGAGAACGAGCTCGACGACCTGCCCTACCAGCGCCTGCTCAAGCTCTACCAGGCCCGCCGCGCCGACCCCTCCTACCGCGGCATCGACGAGATCTCGCCCGGCCTCCAGGCCAAGGACGCCAAGGTCGAGGAGCTGCTCGTCAAGGGCCGCGCCCGCTACCTCTACGGCGACTACCAGGGCGCCCTCGACACCTACCGCGAGGTGCTCCAGTACCAGCCCCAGAATCCCGAGGCCAAGGCCTACCAGGTCCGCATCCGCAAGCTGCTCTCCGAGAACTCCGGCCAGTGGAACCGCGGCGTGACCAAGGGCAAGCTCCTCGAGCTGCTCGACGAGTCCTGGAAGCTCCCCGAGGTCTACAACCGCGAGAGCACCGCGACCGAGAAGCAGGTCCTCGACCCCGTCCTCCAGAAGCTCAAGGACATCACCGTCCCCGAGCTCCCCATCAAGGACTTCCCCCTCAACCGCGCGCTCGAGGTCATCCAGACCGCCGCGCAGGCCTACGACAAGGACCAGAAGGGCGTTAACATCGTCCTCATCGACCCCGAGAAGCGCAACCCGAGCGTCAACATCACGCTCCGCAACGTGTCGCTCGACAAGGCCATCGACATCGTCCTGCGCCAGGTCAACTACACCTACACCGTCAACGACGGCATCATCGAGGTCCGCCCCGACTCCGGCTCGAGCGACCTCGAGACCGACTTCTTCCCCCTGCCCGACGCGGCCGTGACGAAGATGACGGGCATCTCCTCGAACTCCGCCTCCTCCGGCGGCGCCTCCAATCCCTTCAGCCCCGGCGTGGGCGCCGGCCCCGGCGACGTCGGTGGCGCGAGCCCCCGCGAGGTCGCGATCCGCAACTTCTTCACCCGCTCCGGCGTGAACTTCGAGGTCCAGGGCGCCACGCTCGCCTGGGACGGCGCGATGCTCACCGCCACCCAGACCCGCAAGAACCTCGACCGCATCCGCAACATCCTGCGCCGCTACTCCGACACGAAGCAGGTGCACATCGAGGCCAAGTTCATCGAGGTCAACGAGCAGACCCTCAACGAGCTCTCCGCCAACTGGCAGCTCTCCCGCACGGTCGGCGGCCAGGAGGTCATCCGCGCCCGCACCGGCCTCCGCGGCGTCAACGAGGCCTTCGGCGAGACCTCCGTCGCCAACAACGGCCGGATCCTGTCGTCCTCGACCCAGACCGACCCCGTCACCGGCGTCGTCACCATCGTCCAGAATCCCTCGCTGGAGATCCCCAACTCGCCCCCGAACATCCCCCGCGGCAACTTCGGCACGCCCGACTTCACCTTCGGCGGCGCCAACGGCGCGGGCCTCGTGGGCATGATCGGATCCTACGACCTGTCGCTCTTCCTGCGCGCCATCGAGCAGAACAACGGCTCCGACCTCATGTCGGCCCCCAGCCTGACCGTGGTCGACAACAAGACCGCCACCATCCGCATCGTCCAGACCCTCCGCTATCCCGACTCCTACGGCGACGTGCAGTCGAACGTCGGCCAGGCCGGCGGCGGCGTGAACGGCGGCGGCGGCGCGGGCGTCACCATCACCGCGGGCACGCCCCAGGACTTCAAGGAGCAGGACGTCGGCGTCATCCTCGAGGTCACCCCGACCGTCCAGCAGGACGACTCGATCGCCCTCAACCTCAAGCCCCACGTCATCGAGTTCGAGGGCTTCGTGGAGTACGGCGGCACCTCCGTCGCCATCCAGGGCAACACGACAGTCACCGTCCCCTCGGGCTTCTTCCAGCCGATCTTCTCGCACCGCGAGGTCACGACCGACGTCACGATCTTCGACGGCGCCACGGTCGTCATCGGCGGACTCACCCGCGAGGAGGTCAAGACGGTCAACGACAAGGTGCCCGTGCTGGGCGACATCCCCCTGCTCGGCGCGGCCTTCCGCTCCAGCGGCAAGACCACCAGCAAGCGCAACCTCATGGTGTTCGTGACCGCCAACCTGATCTCGCCCGGCGGCTCGACCCTCCGCAGCAAGGTCGGCGGCGTGAACAACGGCGCCACCTTCTCGAACCCGGTCGTCATCACCCCCGGCGGCGCCGCCTACCGCGAGGTCACCGAGGCCGCGCCCGTCGCCCCGACCGCCGCCCCCGCCGAGTCGCGCTGAGCGCGGCCCCCGGACGGCCCGACGAGGCCCGCCGTGAGGCGGGCCTCCCTGTTTGGGCTGGTCGCCGCCGCGGCCCGCGGGGATGATGCCGCCATGAGGTGGATGCTCGTCGACGGCTTCAACCTGGCGTTCCGCAGCCACTTCGCGATGGAGCGCATCGGCCTGCGCCGGGCCGACGGCTTCCCCACGGGCGCGCTGCACGGCTGGGCGCGCACCCTCTGGTCGCTGGAGGACGGCGAGAAGCCCGACCGCACCGTCGTCTTCTTCGACCTCGGCGGCTCCGAGCGCCACCTCGCGGCCCTGCCCGACTACAAGGCCCAGCGCGAGGACACACCGGCCGACCTCGAGCTGCAGATCCCGGAGCTCAAGCGCCTGACCGCCCTGATGGGCCCCCGCGTCGTCGAGATCTCCGGCGTCGAGGCCGACGACCTCCTCGCCTCCGCCGCCAAGCGGCTCGCCGCCGACGGCCACGAGGTCGTCATCGTCAGCGCCGACAAGGATTTCGGCCAATGCGTCGGCGGGCCCGTCGCCCAGCTCCTACCCCCGCCCACCGCCAACCCGGCCCTCGGCTGGCGGCGGCTCGACGCCGCCGGCGTGAAGGAGAAGTTCGGCGTGCCGCCCGAGCGGATCCCCGACTACCTCGCGCTTGTCGGCGACACTTCCGACAACATTCCCGGCCTGCGCGGCGTCGGCCCCAAGACCGCGGTCAAGTGGCTCGAGGAGCACGGCACACTCGAGGGCGTCCTCGCCGCGGCCGACCGCCTGGAGCCCGCGCGCTTCCGCGAGCAGGTGGCGTCCGAGGCCGCGCGCATCCGCGTCAACCTGGGCCTCGTGAGGTTCAAGGACGACTTCCCCTTCGACCCCGCCGAGCGCGGCTCGGGAGATCCGGCGGCCCTCGAGGCCTACCTCGAGTCGATGGGCATGCAGTCCAGCGCCAAGGTCGCCCGCCGGCGCGCCGCGGAGCGCGCCGCCAAGGCCCAGGGCGAGCTCTTCTGAGACCCGGCAAAGGAAAGGGCCCGCCGGTCGGCGGGCCCTCGCTTGCCGTGGGCGACCGTCCTCAGTTGGCCTTGGCGGCCTTCTCCTTCTTGGCCTCGGCCTTGGGCGCCTGGCCCGCCTCCGCCTGCTGCTGGGCGGCCGCGCGCTGGACCTCCTCCTGGGTCAGGGCGACGAAGAACACGCCGGCCTGGGGCTCGGCGACGTAGTTGCGGGTGAGCGAGAAGCCGTAGGTGCCGGCCATCGTCGCGTTGTCATCGTTGAGCTTCTTCTCGGCGGCGGCGAAGGCCTCGTTGGCCTTGGTCTTCTCCTCGCCCTCGGGCAGGCGCTCGGCCTGGGCGCGCAGCTGCACGGCCGCCTCGCGGTTGGCCTGGATGATCTTGAAGTCGCGCTCGAAGGCCTGGACGGCGGGGCCGCGGAGGGTCGACACGTGGATCAGCTTGGAGCTGTCGCGGACGACCACGTCGGACTCCTTGAAATCCTTGTTCTCGCGGGCCTTCGTGAGCTCCTCGTCCGTGACGGGGGTCAGGAGGCGCACGACGGTGTTGAGCACGAAGTTGGGGCGCTGCGCGAGGGCGGCGGCCGAGAAGCCGTAGACCTTCAGGAAGAGGCTGTCCTTGCCCTGCAGGTCGCGGATCTCGGACTCGCGCACCTTGGCGAGGGCGTCCTTCTCGGCGGTGGTCAGGGCGACCTGGATGCGCTGCTCGATACCCTGCAGCTGGCGGACCTGGTTGCCCAGCGAGGTGAACTGCAGGCGGAACTGCTCGAGTGCCTGGGGGCTCTGCATGTGCAGGACGCTCTCGAAGATCATGTTGTTGAGCGCGATGCGCTCGGCCTTCGGGCGCTGCTGGGTCGCGGTCTCGGCGGCGGTGGTCTCGGTGGTGCTCATGGAATCGGGTTCAGGGGGTGGGGTTTCGGTTGGGTCTGAAGGTCACTTGGCGCCGGCGGGCTTGGCGTCCTTCGCGTCGGCCGCGGCCTTGTCGAGCTGCTTGTTCTCCTCGTCGGAGAGCAGGACATAGAGCTTGGCCTCGGCGATCTGGGTGGCGAGGGCGTCGCTGAAGGCGTAGCCGTTGGCCTTGGCGAAGTCGGCCTCGGCCTCGTTGACGTCCTTCTGGACGCGGGCGATGGCCTCGGCGACCTTCTTCTTGTCCTCCTCCTTGGTCAGCTTGGGCTGGAGCTCGAGGAGCTGCTGGAGGCGCTGGCGCGCCTCGGCGACCGAGCGGAGCTGGAGCTGGAAAGTCTCGACCTCGACGGCGCCCGTCACGGTGCCGCGCTGCTGCAGCTTCTTGCCGGAGGCCTCGATGACGGCGGCCTTGTCGAAGTTGGCGGTGGCGGCCAGCTTGATGAACTCGTCCTCCGTCAGGACCTTGTACACGCCGACCTTGGTCGGGACGACGAGGTACTGGCGGGTGAGGTCGAAGCCATACGCCTTGTTCATCGACTGGTTGGACTCCGTCAGCTTCTTGAGCTGGGTGTCCAGCTGGCGCTGGCGGGCCTCCTTCTCGGGGCTCGTCAGGGCGAGGTCGAGCAGCTGCTTGGTCTGCGCGGCGGCCTGTCGCTCGTTGGAGATGGCCTGGACGTCCTTCTGGAAGGCCTCGAACTCGGCGGGGCTCTTGATGTCCCGCACCTTGGCGAGGCGGCGGCCTTGGATCTCAAGGACCTCGACCGTCTGGGTCTCGGGCTTGGCGGCCTCGGCGGGCGCGGCAGCAGGCGTGGCAGCGGGCTTCTCCTGGGCGGAGAGCGAGAGGGTCAGAAGGCAGGCAAGGAGGGTCCTCATGGGGTGATGGCGGTAAGTGCTTCAGACTGCCATTTGGCGTGCTGAAAGCCAATAAAAAGCGGTCTTTTCCGGGGTGGAGTTATTCACGAAGCGCCTGCTTGAGCGCGCCTTGGAGGTCGAAAGCCGACAATTCCCGCTGAAACCCCTCGTCGGCGAGCAATACCCTTACCTTTGGGTGATCCAAAAGGGCCAAAAAATCCCCGCTCCTGGCCAACCGCTTCACCTCGGGATCCCCCCAGGCGGTATAGAAAGTGGGATGGGAAGCCAGCGCGCGCACCCCGGGGTTTTGCATCAGTCGCCGGTTGGCCTCGGGGTCGGCCATGACCTTGCGGCCGGCCCGGATGATCTCGCGGGGCTTCTCCGGCCAAGCTTCCATCTTGGCCAGCCAGCCGAGTCCGGGCAGGCGGGCGATCTCCGCCAGCGAGCCGGTGCCGGCCTTTGCGCCTCGCGGCTGCAGCTCCCGCTCCCAGGCCGCGTGCTGGCCCCAGGTCGTCATGACGGCCAGCCACGCGAGTCCGCCCGTCCAGCAGCCCACCATCGCGCCCATCACCGGGCTCTCCGCCTCTCCGGTCTCGGCCAAGGGGCGCCCCGCGCGCCAGAGCAGGGCGAGCAGCGCGAGCCAAGCCACCGCGGCGAAGATGAGGAAGCCCGCCGGCCCGCGGAGGATCCAGGGGATTCCCAATTGTCCCAGCCAGGCGTGGCCGAGGTCGGGGCCGAATCCGGCGGCGAGCGCGAGCGCGCCCAGGGCGGCCAAGGGCGTGGCCAGTTGCCGGATGGGTCCCCTGCGGTACCCGGAGCGCGCGCCGAGGGTCAGGCAGGCGACGAATCCGGCGAGCGCCAGCGCCTGCGTCCAGGTCCACGACTCCATGCCCTTTTTTGCCCTCCAGGCGGGCCTGAGGCGAGGAGAAAGCCGCCAACAGGCTTGATTCCCGCCGACCCGCTCGGCAATCTGCGCCCCTTCCCGGTCCGCCGCTTTAGCTCAGTTGGTAGAGCATCTCATTCGTAATGAGAGGGTCGTCGGTTCAAGTCCGACAAGCGGCTCCACCGGCGAAGTCCCCCTCCCGCTTGCTCCCCGCCCCCTTCCTCCTCCCCTCATGGGTCGCATGAGCAAGCAGACATCCGCCCGCCGCGCCGACGGCCTCAGCCGTTCCTACGACCGGCAGTTCCGTTCCGACGCCGCCTACCGCGCCGGCCTGCCCGACGTCCAGAACACCGACGCCTCGCTGATCCAGGGCGCCAACGTCCCCATCCAGCACGTCGGCATCTCCGGCTTCCGCCTCCCCATGGCCGTGCGCTCCCGCGACGGCAAGGTCCACACCCTCGAGTGCGCCGTCACCGGCACCGTCTCCCTGGCCGCCGACCTCAAGGGCATCAACATGTCCCGCATCCTGCGGACGTTCTACGACTTCAAGGACCGCCCCCTCGACCATGCGCTCCTCGAGGAGATCCTCCTCACCTACAAGAAGGAGATGGGCTGCAGCCGCGCCCGCCTCCTCGTCGAGTTCCGCTACCCCATCCTGCAGCGCTCCCTCCGCTCGGGACTGGAGGGCTGGCAGTATTACCGCGTCGTCCTCGAGGGCGGGCTCGATGACCTCGACCGCTACCAGCGCCGCACCCATTTCGACTTCGTCTACTCCTCGGCCTGCCCGTGCTCGGCCGACCTCACGGAGCACGCCCGCGAGGTCCGTCAGGTCTACGGCATCCCCCATTCCCAGCGCTCCAAGGCCCGCGTCATCGTCGAGAGCCACCCCGGCAAGCCCCTCTCCGTCGAGGACATCCAGGAGCTCTGCCTCGCCGCCCTCCAGACCGAGACCCAGGTGATGGTGAAGCGCGAGGACGAGCAGGCCTTCGCCGAGCTCAACGGCGCCTACCCCAAGTTCGTCGAGGACGCCGCCCGCCTCGTCTACGAGCAGCTCGACGCCGACACGCGCGTCCGCGACTTCGTCGTGGCCTGCTCGCACCTCGAGTCCCTGCATTCCCACGACGCCGTCTCGGTGATCAACAAGGGCCTGCCCTCCGGCCTTCCCGCCGACTTCCAGGCCTTCAGAGACCTCGTCTGCTGACCTTTCCGCCGTTGCGTCCTCCCTCCGCCCGCGCAACCTGCGGCACCTAGGAGGGGGTAGCTCAGCCGGATTAGAGCAGCGGTTTTCTAAACCGCCGGTCGCGGGTTCGAGTCCCGCCCCCCTCGCCCCCTTTCATGGACCCGCTCCATCTCGCGCGCGACGGCGCCTCGCTCGGAATCCACGGGCGGGCGGAGATCCTCGTCGGGCTGGGCGACGGCCGGTTCCGCCCGTCCGACCTCTCCTGGTCGCCGGGCGAGCCGGCCTGGGTGCCCCTCCGCGAGCGCCCCTGGGCCGCGGGCATGATGCCGGCGACCGAGCCCCTGGCTTGGGAAGACCCCTCCCGGCGCTGGTTGGCGGCGATCTTTCCCACCCTGCGCCGCGTCCTGCTCGCGCCCGCCTCCGCCTTCCAACCGGTTCCCGGCCAGCCTCGTCTCGCGCTCGCCCTCTCCTGGCACCTGTTGCTCGCCACCTTCGCCAACCTCATCGGCCTCGGCTGGGCCCACTGGCTCATCCGGCCCTATTGGGAGCGCTTCCGCCTGCTCAGCGGCGACCTTATGCCGGAGTGGGGCTCGGTGGTCGCCTATCTCGGGATTTGGGCGCTCGCGACTCCCGTCCTGGTGCTGGCCGGCGCCTTCCTCGCGTCGTTCTACCTGCAGGGCTTCCTCCGGCTTCTCGGCGCCGGGGCCGGCGGCTGGCGCGCCACCTTCCGCGTGATCAACTACATCGGCGGCGCCGCGAACCTCCTGCTGGCCTTTCCCTTTGTCGGCATCCTCGCCGCCCCCTGGGGGATGGCCTGCGCGATGGCCGGCCTGGCCTCGGCCCACGGCGCCTCGCGCGGGAGGGTCGGCGCCGCCCTGGCCCTGGCCGCGCTCGTCGTCGCCTTCGCCTCGCTGGGGGCCCTGCTGCTGGTCGTGCTCGCCTTCGCGACGCGCCTTGTCTGAGGATGGCCCATGGAAATCCACGTTGCCCGCGACGGCGCCGCCCTTGGTGTTTTCTCCCCGGATGAGGTGAGGTCCGGCCTGGCCGACGGCCGTTTCCGCCGCTCCGACCTCGCCTGGCGCGCCGGCATGGCCGCGTGGGCGCCCCTCGCCGAGTGGCCCGAGTTCGCCGCCGCCCCGGCGGCCGCCGCCGTCGCCGACGGCGCCCCGGCCGGCATCGAGTGGGAGACGCGCCCGTCGTTTGGCGCGCTCATCCGCGGCATGGTGGCGACCCTTCTCAATCCGTCGTCCCTCGCCGACGCCCGCCTGGGCTTCGGCCGCTCCCTCGGCGGCGCCTACCTCGCGATACTGGTCGGCCTGCTGCCGTTCTGCGGCCTGGTCCTCCTCAACCAGCAGGTCGAGCCGCTCCAGATGGAGGTCCTCGCCGATGCCGCCGAGTCGATCAACCCCACGTTCGCCGAGGGATTCCGCGAAGGCATCGGGCAAAGCCAGGATGGCGACCAGCCGGGCGCCGGCCTCATGGCGTGCGTGTCGGTCTGCGCCCTCTCGGTGATGCCGCTCCTCGTCGCCCTGCTCGGGTTCCTCCAGTGGCCGCTGTACCGGCTGCTCGGCGTCAAGGCGCCCGTCGAGCGCGTCGTGTCGGGCGGCGTCCTCGTCGCCATCTGGATGGGCATCGCCCTGTTGCCCGTCTCGATCCTGGTGTCGACCCTCGCCTTCGCCAGCCCGGGCGCGAGCCTCCTCGCCGGATTCGCCCTCCAGCTCGTCGGCCTCGCGCTCTACAGCCGCGCCATGGGGCATGCGCTCGGCTGCGGCTTCGGTCGCGCCCTCGGCGTCCAGCTCCTGCTTTTCACGTTCTGCTGCGCCTGTCTCTGCTGCCTCATGATGCTCGTCGGCGTGGCCGGCGCCGCGGCCGCCGCCTGACCCATGATCCGGCTGGTGCGGCGACCGCTCATCCCCGGCGAATTCGACGCCGAGCGGTGGCTGCCGCCCCTGTTCCTCGGGCTGGCCGGGGCGGCTTGGGCCTACCTGACCTTCGTCGGCGGCACGCCCGGGTGCCTGTTCCGCCGCCTCACCGACTTCCCTTGCCTGGCCTGCGGCGGCACCCGCTGCGTCCGGGCCCTGACCCAAGGGGAGCTGCTTGCCGCCCTGTCCTATAATCCCGCGGTTTTCCTCGTCGTCTCGGCCGCGACCGCCTGGTCGGGCTGGGTGATGGTCGCCCGTCTCAGGGGCGACGGCCTTCGCCTGCGGCTGGTGACCGACGCGCGGGGCGACCGGCAGGTGAGATGGGGGCTCGCCTTCGGCCTCGCGTTGCATTGGATGTGGCTTGCTTGGACCCTGCCTCGCTGATGCCCCCTTGGCTGAGCCGCGCCCTGCGCTGGTCCGCGGGCGCGCTCGGCGTCCTCTGGCTCGCGCTCACCGCCGTCTGGCTCTCGCACGTCTTCGCCGACCCCAAGGGCAAGGCGGAGATCGAGCACGCCGCGCTCGACGTCGTCGACCTCGTCCGCGAGTCGGACCTGGCCCCGCGCGCCCTGGTCGACGCGCTCGACGACTGGGCCGACACGCTGCCCATCGTCATCGGCAGGCCGGTGGCCGTCCCGGCGCCGTCCGCCGAGGCGCCCTCTCCCTACGGCGACCCCGCGGGCGGGGGCTGGCTCGTCCTCGCCAATCCCGGGTTCGCCGTCGGTTATGACGAGGCCGAGCGGATCCCCCGCTGGGCCGCCTATCGCGCGCTCCCGGCCGTCCATCCCCAGCCCGACCGCCCCTCGCGGTTCCGCGTGGACCGCCGCACGACGTCCCAGGTCCGCACCGAGACCTATTCGCGCTCCGGCTACGACCGCGGGCACCTCGCGCCCAACCATATCCTCGCCGTGGCCCACGGCCCCGAGGCGCAGCAGGCCAGCTTCCTGATGACCAACGTCGTCCCCCAGCTGCCCGGGCTCAACGCCGGGCTGTGGCGGGACCTGGAGCAGCGCATCGCGCACCGCTACGTCCGTCGCTACGGCGAGGTCTGGGTGGCCTGCGGCCCCGCGCTCGACGGCGAGTCGGCGGCGCGCCGCATCGGCCCGCCCGAGTCCCCCGTCCGCGTGCCGGACGCCTTCTGGATGGTCGTCGCCGAGCGCACGGAAGCCGGCGCCCTGCGCGTCCTCGCCTTCCTCGTGCCGCACCGCGAGATCTGGCGCGACCGAAACCCCTCCGCCTATCTCGTCTCGGTCGACGAGATCGAGCGGCTCACCGGCCTCGACTTTTTCCCCGCCTTGCCCGCGAGGGCGCAGGACGCGCTCGAGCGCGAGCCGGCGCCGCGGGCTTGGTGAGCCCCTCGCGCAGCGCCGCGCGGTCCGCGAGCAGCACGCAGTCGGAGCCGTCGGCCGTCGGCAGCCACTCCAGCCGGAGCCGCGGCCATTCGACCTCGATGGCCCCGCGCAGGCCGCCGACCTCCATCACCAGGACGCCCCGGGGGCCCAGCCGCTCGGCGGCCTGGGCGAGGAGGGTGCGGACGACGCCGAGGCCGTCCGCGCCCGAGAACAGCGCCATGTCCGGTTCCTTGCGGAACTCGTCGGGCAGCGTCTCCCGGATCGACTCGGGCTCATAGGGAGGGTTCGAGACAATCAGGTCGTAGGGTCCCTTGAGCGCGCCGAGGCCGTCGGCCTCCGCCAGGCGCACGCGCCCATCGAGCCCGTGGTCCGCGACGTTGAGGCGGGCGACCTCAAGGGCGTCCGGAGACAGGTCCGTGGCGTCGACGGTCGCCGTCGGGAAGGCCCGCGCGACCTGGATCGCGAGGCAGCCCGAGCCGGTGCAGGCGTCGGCCGCGCGCCGCACCTTGTCGGCGCCGAGGCGGGCGGCGAGCAGGGGCAGGTGCTCCACGAGGTAGGAGCGCGGGATGAGCACCCGGCGGTCGACCCGGAAGCGCAGGCCGCCCTGCCAGGCCTCGCCCGTCAGGTAGGCGGTCGGCTCGCGGTCGTACGCGCGCCGCTCCAGCAGGTCGCGCAGCCGCGCCGCGGCCGGGCCGGGCATGGGGCGGGGCAGGGCCTCGGCGAGCGCCTCCCAGGGCACGCCGAGCGCGTGGGCCAGCAGCGTCGCCACCTCCTCGCGCGCGTCCAGGAAGCCCTGGCCGTGCGAGGCGCCCTCGCGCGCGAGCAGGCGCTCGCCATAGGCGAGCCAGTCCGACGCCCGGCGGAGGCGACGGACCGCGCTCTCGGGCAGGCGACGGGCGCCCATCGCCGCCTCAGGTGAGGGGCGCGGACGACCAGAGCTCCTTCGGCGTGCGCTCGAAGAAGTCCTCGAGGTACTTCGTCGTGGCGCCGCCCTGGCGGAAGACGGGGTCCTTCATGATCGCGCGGCACACCGGGATGGTGGTGTGGACGCCGCGGATGATGTACTCGCTGAGGGCCCGGTGCATGCGGTCCATCGCCTTCTGGCGGTTGGCGCCGACCGAGATGATCTTGGCCACCATCGAGTCGTAGAGGGGCGGGATGGTGTAGCCCGAGTAGCAGTGCGAGTCGATGCGCACGCCGTGGCCGCCGGGGGCGTAGTAGAGCCCGATGGTGCCCGGGCTGGGGGCGAAGTTGCGGGCGGGGTCCTCGGCGTTGATGCGGCACTCGATGGCGTGGCCGGTGATCCTGATGTCGCGCTGGTCCAGCTCGAGCTTCTCGCCGCAGGCGACGAGGATCTGCCGGCGCACCAGGTCGAGGTCGGTGACCTCCTCGGTCACGCCGTGCTCCACCTGGATGCGCGTGTTCATCTCCATGAAGTAATAGTTCCCGTTCTTGTCGACGAGGAACTCCATGGTGCCGGCGTTCTGGTAGCCGATGGACTCGGCGAGGCGGACGGCGGTCTTGCCCATCGTCTCGCGGAGCTTGGGCGTGAGGAAGGGCGAGGGCGCCTCCTCGATGAGCTTCTGGTGGCGGCGCTGGACCGAGCAGTCGCGCTCGCCGAGGTGGAGGACCTTGCCGTGCTGGTCGGCCAGGATCTGGAACTCGATGTGGCGGGGCTGCTCGATGTACTTCTCGATGTAGACCGAGCCGTTGCCGAAGGCCTTCTCGGCCTCCATGCGGGCGCTGTCGAACTCCTTGGCGAAGGCCGCGGCGTTGTGGACGATGCGCATGCCCTTGCCGCCGCCGCCGGCGACCGCCTTGATGATGACGGGGAAGCCGATGCGCTGGGCCTCCTTGATGGCCTCGCGCTGGTTGTCGACGGGGCCGTCGGTGCCGGGGACGGTCGGGACCTTGGCCTTGGCGGCCGTCTGGCGGGCGACCGCCTTGTCGCCCATCATGCGGATGGCGTCGGGGCGGGGGCCGATGAACTTGATGTTGGCCGCGGCGCACTTCTCGGCGAAGCCGGCCTTCTCGGAGAGGAAGCCGTAGCCGGGGTGGATGGCGTCGACGTTCGTGATCTCGGCCGCGGAGATGATGCGCGACTCGAGGAGGTAGGAGTCCTTGCTGGGGCCGGGGCCGATGCAGACCGCCTCGTCGGCCAGCTGGACGTGCAGGGACTGCTCGTCCGCCTGGGAGTAGACCGCGACGGTCTTGATGCCGAGCTCGCGGCAGGCCCGGATGATCCGGAGCGCGATCTCGCCGCGGTTGGCGATGAGGATCTTGTTCATGCGGGCGGGCTCAGCTCACCTTCACGCGGAAGAGCGGCTGGCCGAACTCCACCGAGGTCCCGGTGGCGACGAGGCACTCGACGACGCTGCCGGCGATCTCGGCCTGGATCTCGTTCATCACCTTCATGGCCTCGATGATGCAGACCACGGAGTCGGCCTTCACCTGGCTGCCCACGCCCACGAACGGGGGGGCGTCCGGGGAGGGGGCGGCGTAGAAGGTGCCGACCATGGGGGAGGTGATGACCTTGACGCTGGGGTCGGCCGCGGCGGGGGCGGGGGCCGCCGCGGGAGCGGCGACCGGTGCCGGGGCGGCGACGGGGGCGGCGGCCACGGGGGCCGGGGCGGCGGCCACGGGGGCGGCCGCGCTGACCACCCTGCCCGGGGTGTCCCGCTTGATGCGGAGCTTGAAGTCTTGTTCCTGGAACTCGAACTCGGACAGCTCCGACTTCTTCATGAGATCCACGACCTGCTTGATTTTTTGGATGTCCAAGGGAGGGCCTCGGTTGGGTGAGGTGGGTCGTTGATAGGGAGGGTGAGTGGCAAATCAACCCCTATTCTTTGGGCTGGGAGTAACTTTATAAATTATTAAACTGCAATAACTTAAGTCACAATCCTGACCTCACCTTTGTCTCCGGGTTGGCCAATGTACCCCCCACCTTAATCCTTATTACCTTGGTAATCAATCGGTTGGGATTGAGAAGCCCGAGGGGCCCCCAGGGTGAATCCTTCAGTTCAAAGTTTCCGTTAAGGTTCAAAACCCCTGAATTCAGGTCTACTTTGCCTGCCAGCCGCAGTTCGGCATCCTCCCCGCCAATCACCAGGCGCGGCAGGGTGGCTTGGTTGTCCTTGATCTGGAAGTCCCCGGTCGCCTCGGTCAGGTCGTAACCCGAGAAACCCAGGCCTAGGTTGTCCAGCCCCTGGGAGAGAACCCCGAACAGTCGCACCCGTCGCAACTGGGGGTCCTTCAGGGAAAATGCCCCCTCGCCCTCGATGCTAGGGGAGGGGTCGAGGCGGAGCAGCCCCTTGAAGCTGCCGTCGAGCACGGCCTCCGAATCGGCGTCCTTCGAGGGATCCGTGAAGAGGAAGGGGAGCGAGCGCGCGAGGAGCGCCCAACGGACGCCCTCGGCCCTGAACGACCGGACCTCGCTTCGGGCGCCGAGGTCTCCGGCCAAGTCCAGGGTCACCTTGCCTCCCGCCAATCCCGCCGTCCCCGACAGGACCATCGGCGCCTCGGCCGCCACGCTGAGGCGAAGGTCCAGCTCGCCGAGCCGCGCGCCCAGGATCTCCGACTCGCCCTTGGTCCTGAGCTCGACGGTGGTCGCGCCCACGGGCGGGATGTGGACCCGGAGCCAGGGTCCGCCGAAGGTCGAGCCGCGCAGCCGCGCGGCGTGCTCGGCGCCCTGGGCATGCAGCCGGAGGGCCACCAGGGGATGGAGGTCGCCCTCGGCGCGGATGTCCGGCGAGGTCTGTCCGGAGGCCCAGTCCCAGGTCACCGTGCCCTTCGCCGAGCCCGCCGGCCCGCCCTCGAGCTCGCCCAGCAGGCGGTCGATGTGGACGACGGTCGAGCTGGGCGTCGCCTCGACCCGCACGTCGGTCCCGGCGAAGCGCGCGCCCATGAAGCCGAACCGGCCGAGGCTGGCGGCGACCCGGACGAGGTCGGCTTCGGAGGCGCCCCATTTGCCCTTCACCACCACGTCCGCATGCGGCAGGACGCCCGCCGTCGTCAGGTCGAAGCGCCTCCAGAGGTCGATCCACCATCCGCCCAGGAGCGAGTCCAGGCAGCGCGGATGGACGGGGTTGCCGGGTGTCGAGGCGAGCCGCACGACGTAGTCGTCGCCCGCGGCGAGGCCGCCCTCGATGGAGCCCGCGAGGCCCGCGAGGTCGAGCCGGGAGGCGACGAAGCGCCGCGCCGCGAGGTCGATGGCGACATGGCCGGAAAGCGCGGCGTCCGGACGTTCCGGCCGGATGATGGAGGGGCGGATGTCCTTCCAGCCCGCCTTGCCGATGGCCACCCATCCCTCCGCCCGGGTCACGGCGCCGCCCGCGAGGGCGACCGTCGCATCCGCGACCTCGATCCCGCCGGCGAGGTCGATCTCGGCCCGCCGCAGCGCCTCGGCGACGCCCGGAAGGCGGAGCAGCTCGCCCGACCGGAGCTTGGCCGAGAGGCCGTCGAGGCGCCATCCCTCGGGACCGCGCGGATCCACCAGGTGCAGGGCGGCGCGCGAGTCGCCCGCCGTGATGCCGACGCGGGCCCTGCCGCCCTGGCGTCCCGTCACGATGCGGGCCGTCGCCTCCACGCCGCGGAGCGCGCCCCATTGTCCGTCGCCGAGCGTGACCGTGGCCCAGCTGCCGAGGATGTGGCCGCGGAGGGCGCCGGCCTCGAGGTCGCCATGGCCGAGGCCCTCGGCCCTCGCCCAGCCGACGAGGTCGCCCCCGTCCTCGGCGAGCCATCCCTCGAGCGCGCCCAGTCTCCACCCGCCGGCCGAGCCCGGCTTTCCCCGCAGGGCGGCCTCGGCGGTCCATCCGCCGTGCTCGACCCGGATCTCGGCGCCGCCCTCGAGCCTGGCGACCTCGCGCAGGGCGGCCCGCCAGTCCGGGCCGGCTTCCGCGTCCCCGCCGCGCGCGAGGCGCGAGCGGATGGGCGCCGCCGCCAACGCCTCCGCGCGGATCGCGACGTCGCCCAGGCGCGCCGCACCCTCGAGCCAGGCGCCGGCGGGATCGCCCGCCCGCACGACGAGGTCGCGCGCGAGCGCCGCGCCGCCGGCGCCGAGATCGAGCAGGTCGCCCCGCGCCAGGAGCAGCGGCGTCGACGGCCGGCCCGCGAGCCAGTCGGACCAAGGGAAGGCCACCCGGGCGGCGCCCTCGAAGGCGACGCCGCCCGGCGCGTGCTCGACGCGCAGGCCCTCGAGCCGGACCACGCCGCGGTTGTCGACCGTCGCCTTGGCCACGCTCGCCGTCGCCTCGCCCAGCATCCTGTCGGCCGCCGCCGCGACCAGCGCGGCCGGAAGTCCGGTCGGCGACGGGCGGTGAAGCACCCAGAGGATCGCGAGCTGGGGAAGGAGGGTCGCGACCAGGGTCGCCCTAGCCGCGACGCTCCGCCATGGCCGGCGTCTCCCGCTCCTCGGCGCCCCGGCGGCCATCGGCCTCAGGGGTTGGTCCAAGGCGCGAGCGCCTCGGCGAGCGCGGGCTCGGGCGTGAAGACCGCGCCCTCGGCCTCGTCGCGCAGGCGCAGCCCGGAGGCGCCGCCCGGCTTGCCGAGCCGATACGATCGCGTCGTCTCGGTCGAGCCCGAGGCCCCGGCCGCGGATCGGTCGGTGACCCGGAGCGTCAGCTCCCAGCCGGCGCCGGCTGGCGCCCTCTCGGGGAGGAAGGCGATGGCCTGGACGACGCCGAGCCTGGCGGCGAGCCGGGCCGAGCTCGCGGCGTCGATGTCGCCCTCCGCCAGCCAGCGGCCGTCCGGACCGAGCTCGGCCTTGGCCAAGATGTCGCCGTCGGCGTCGATGAGCTCGAGCCGCGCCACCTGGGTGCCGGCGGGCAGGCGGGTCAGGACCTCCGAGCGCCAGTCGCCGGGCTCCACCGACAGCCAACGCGCGAGGGGAAGGTCGGTCGGGCAGGAGACCGCGGGGCCGCCGGGGGCGCGGACGAGCAGGCGACCGCCCGCCGGGTCGATCGCGAGCTCGTGGACGAGGGAGCCTCCGGGGAACTCCAGCGAGAGACGGTGCCAATCCGCCTCGGCGGCCTTGGGCTCCTCGCCGTCGGACCTCAGGTCGGTCAGCAGGCGGAGGAACTGCCTGGCCCGTCCGACGCTCACCTCGAGCCTCCGGGTCGCGGTCGAGCCCGCGACGACGGGAATCTCCCACCGACCCTCGCCGCCCTCGACCCGATGCAAGGTGAGGGATCGGCCCGACTTGAGGTGACGCAGGGTGATGCCGCGGGCGATCGCGGGGTCGAAGTCGAGGGGCGCGCGCGTGCGGAGCTCGCCCAGCGGGTCGGCCCAGGGCTTGATCGCGGCGGCCGCGACAAGAAAGGGCTGGGAGGGGTTGTCCTCCAGCGCGGCCTCGCACAGGCCGTCCTTCTCCGGCCACACGAGGAGGACCTCGCGGCGGGCGGCGCCCTCAAGGGAGAGGCGGAGCCAGGGCTTGCCCGCGGCCGGCGCCGTCCGGGCAGGGAGGAACCGCGCCACGCGCACGTCCGCCAGGGCGGCCAGCGCCCGGGGCGTCCGCTCGGGGTCGGCGGCGACGTTGTCCGGAGCCTCGAAGCGCCAGGCCGGGGAGGGATCGGAGCGCCCGAGCGCCTCGCGCGCCTCGAGCACCATTCCCCAGCGCCGGTCCTCGGCGCCCTCCCGGGCAAGCCGCACGCCGACGGCGCGGATCTCGAAGGGCGCGAGCGAGAAGACGGCATCCACGCGGAAGGCCTCGGGGGGCTGCGCCAGCGCGCGCACCAGGGCCTCGCCGCCGACGGCCTTGCCGCGGCCGCCGCCGTCCAGGAACGCGGTGCGCCCGCCGCCCGCCTGGGTGTCGGCCAGCACGAGCGCCTCGAGACCGGTCCCGGCCTCGGCGCCGGCCCGCACGGTCCAGCGCTCGCCGGAGGCGGGACGCGCGGCGCCCCGGGGCGCCTCGCGCACGAGCGCGAGCTCGCCGAGCAGGCGCTGGACCTCCCATCGGTTGGCGGGCCAGCGGAAAGGGTGCGTGATCATCCAGCCGCCCTCCGCGCGCTCGAGGCGCACCTTGCCGGCGGCCCCCTCCACCTCGACCCAGGCGGGGGCGATCGGGAAGGCCAGCCCGTGGGCGTCGGCGACCCCCGTCTCCGGCAGGCTCCTCCAGATGGCGACGGCGCACGCCAGGTTGGCGGCGAGCAGGATCAGGGTTGTGCGCGTCAGTCGCATCCGTCCTCAATTCCTGCGGCGCCAGGCCGAGACGGCAAGCCCGACCGCCGCCACGGCGAGGCAGGGCAGGGCGAGCCTCCAGGCCAGCGTGCCCATCTGGGAGGCCGCGGCGGTGAGGGCGAAGCGCTCGAGCGGGCGGGGAGGCACCGCGGCGCGGCGCTCGCGGCCGCCAAGCCAGTGCACGGCCTGCATGAGGAGGGCGCGGTTCCCCCCGCGCTCCAGCCGGGCGTTCGTCGCGAGGTCGGAGGAGCCGATGACCACGAGGCGGCCCGCCGGGGTCCCGCCCGAGCCGTCGCCCAGGCCGGCCCGCCGCTCCGCGGCGACGGCCACGCAGAGGGGTCCCGGGAAGTCGCGCGAGGGATCGAAGCGGGCGGGCTCCCGCCGCGGGTCCGACTCGCCCCACGCCTCGCCGGAGGTGTAGGCCATCTGCCAGACGGCCAGGGTGGAGTCGGGCGCGCTGCCGAGGTCGAACTGCACGGGGCGCAGGCGGCCCGCGACGATGGGCAGGTCGAGGTCGGCCAGGACCTTGGCGACGCGGTGCAGCTCAGGGTCGAGGTTGCGCACGGCGATGTCGCCGTCGGGCAGGCGCCGCGAGGCGTCGGGCTCGCGCACCTCGGCCTCGGGCGAGAACACGCCCCACGACTCCAGCACCGGGCCGAGCCCGTGCTCGCGCCCGGCGTCGAGCAGCAGCAGCGCGCGCCCGTTGCGGTCGTGGAGGTAGGCGCGCAGCACCTCGGCCTCGGCGGGCGAGAAGGCGACCACGGGACCGGCCACGATGACCAGGCCGGCGTCCTTGGGCACCGGGCCGGTGAGCAGCAGGGGTCGCAGCTCGACGTTCGCCAGCCGGAGCTGGCGCGCCAGCTGGCTCATGCCGCGCGAGGGCGAGGTGTCGTCGGGCGAGAGCTCGCCGTGCCCGCGCGCCACGTAGGCGACGAGGGCGCGCTCGTCGGTCACCTCGACGAGCGCCGAGAGCAGGGCCTCCTCGAGGGTCCCTCCCTCCGCCCGTCCGCCCAGCTCGGCCACGCCGATGACCCGCAGGCGCGGGCCGCAGGCGGCAACGATCGCGGCGTCGGGCGGCAGCGGCCCGTGCCGCGCCGCGAGCTCGCCGAGGGCGGGGCCGGAGCCGGCGCCCGGGCGGGTCACGCGCAGCCAGCCGCGCGACTCGCGCTCGATCGCCTCGACCAGCCGCGCGAGACGCCGCTCCGCCGCCGGGTCGACCGTGTCGGCCGGCAGCTCGACCAGAGCCAGGGTCGCCCAGGCCTCGTCCCCGGCGGGGGCCCGGCCGCCGATCTCCGCCAGCAGCGCGGACGACTCGGTCGCCAGCGAGTGCCGGCGGTCCTCCGTCAGGTCCGCTCGCCAGCGAAGCCCGGGCTGGGTCGCCACGAGGTTGAGCCCGACGGCCAGGGTGAGCGCCAGCAGCGCCTGCAGCCAGCGGTTGAGGCGGCGCTCATGGCGGGCGGAGCGGAAGTCGTCGCGGTCGGCCATGTCAGTCCGGCTCCTCCACGTTGCGGAAGGCGACGCCGAGGCAGATGGCGGCGCCTCCCAGGTAGAGCGCCAGCGGCGCGGTGTCGACGACGCCCGAGGCGAAGTCGTCGAGGTGGGCGAGGTTGCGCAGGTGCTCGGCGGCCGCCCTCAGCCAGTCGACGCCGCCCCATCCGTCCGTCGGCAGCGCGCCGAGCAGGCCGCCCGACATCGTCAGGCCGAGCAGGCAGACGAACGTCAGCAGCGCGGCGAGCGCCGGGCTGCGCGTGCGGGAGCCGCAGAGGATGCCGATCGCCACGTGCAGGAACCCGCTCACGGCGACGAAGGCGAGCCCGCCGCCCAGGGCCAGGGGGTCCGCCAGCCGCGGGTCGGCCGACGCGCCCAGCGTCGCCCGCGCCACGAGGGGCAGCGCGGCGAAGGACGCCCAGAAGACCATCCACGTGATCCACACCGCCGCGAACTTGGCCATCACGACCGCGCCGGGGCCCGCCTGCGTCGAGAGCAGCGCGCCGAGCGTCCCGCTGCGGCGCTCCTCCGCCAGCGCCCGCATGGTCAGCAGCGGCAGGATGGTCAGCAGCGGCAGCGGGAACCAGGCGAACACCGCCTCGATCGGGGTCCAGGGCATCGGCCCGCGCGAGCAGGCCAGGGTCGCGTACCAGAAGATGACCGCCTGCAGCCCGAGGAAAAGCGCCCAGGCCGCCCAGGTGGTCCACCCCAGCCACGCGGTGCGCAGCTCGTGGGCGAGGAGCGTGCGGAAGGCGCGCATCAGGCGGCGGGCGCCTCCCGCGCCTCGCGCCGCGTCGCGGCGAGGAACACCGCCTCGAGGCCGGCCGCCTCCTCGGCCAGCGAGGTCACCTCGACGCCGGCGGCGCCGAGCTCGGCGAGCAGCCGCGCGCGGGCGGGCGAGCCGCGCGGCAGGTCGACGCGCACGCGCCCCGGCGTCTCCTCGGCGACGCGCGCGGCGGGCTCCAGCCGGGCCGCCACGGCGGCGACGGCGCCCGCGCCGGCCGGCGTCCCCACGATCAGCGCCGGCGGCGGCAGGAGCTCGCGGCGGAGGTCGTCGGGCCTGCCCTGCGCCACGAGCTTGCCGCGGTGGATGATGACGACGCGGTCGCAGACCTGCTCGACCTCGCTCAGGATGTGGCTGGAGATCAGCACCGCGAGCCGGCCGCGCAGGCGGCGCAGCAGGTCGCGGATGCCGAGCACCTGGTGCGGGTCGAGCCCGATGGTCGGCTCGTCGAGCAGGACGACCTCGGGCTCGGCCACGAGGGCGTCGGCGATGCCCACGCGCTGGCGATACCCCTTCGAGAGATGGCCGATCAGGCTCCCCGCGCGCTCGCGCAGGTCGCAATCGTGCAGCACCTGGTCGACCCGGAGACCGACCCGGTCCTCCTCGACGCCCTTGAGCCGGGCGCGCAGCTCGAGGTACTCCCGCACCCGCGTGTCCTCGGGCAGGGGGTTGTTCTCGGGCATGTGCGCGAGGCGCCGGCGCGCGGCCGCGGGCTCGGCGGCGACGGACACGCCGCCGACGAAGGCGCTGCCCTCGGTGGCGAGGAGCCGGCCCGCGAGGATGCGCAGGGTGGTGGACTTGCCCGCGCCGTTGGGCCCGAGGAAGCCGACGATCTCGCCGGGGCCGACCGCGAAGCTCACCGCGTCGATCGCCGTGAGCTTGCCGTAGCGTCGCGTGAGGCCGCGGGCCTCGAGCGCCGGGACGGTCTGGCTCGCGGGGTCTCCCATCCCTCGGTCAGGAGCCCGGCGTCCCGCCGGGACGGAGCGCGGGCTCGTTCGCGATCAGGCGGCGCTGCTCGTCGCGCCAAGGGTGGTTCGGCCCGAGCAGGCGGTCCATCTTGTCGAGCCACTCGCGCGCCCTCGCGGTGTCCTTCGCGGCGAGCGCGGCGCGGGCGAGGGCGAGGAAGGCGGGCCCGCGGAGCGCGTCCGGGGCCTCGGCGGCGTCGGCCACCTCGGCAAGGCGCGCGAGCCCGTCGGCGGTGGCGCCCTCGTCGAGCGCGAGAAGGCCGGCGTAGAGGCGGGCGCGCCAGACGAGCGCCTGCCCGGCGCGGGAAGGCCCGGGGTCGGTCGCCGCCGCCTCGGCGTACGCCTGGGAGGTCCCCTTGCCCTTGGACTTGAGGTCGTCGGCGATCGTGAGCAGCGCGGCCGTGGCCAGCGGCGAGCCCGCGTGGGCGGCGGCGAAGGCGCGGCGGCCGGCGTCGTCGGTCAGGGCGGCGTAGGCCTCGCGGACGGCCTCCTGCCGGGCGTCGTCCCAGGCGCGGTAGGCGAACCAGGCGACCAGGCCGACGATGACCGCCGTCACCGAGCCGACGATCGTGGAGCGATGCCGCTCCCAGAAGAGCCAAAGGCGGTCCTCGGCGTCGGCCTGGGCGAAGTCCTCGTCCACCACCACGAGGTTGCGGTCGTCGCCCTTCGGGCTCGGGTTGCGGTCCTGCGACATAGGCCTCCAACCCTTGGCAGGACGCGGGTTGAGTCAATCCCGACGGGAGGGCGAGGGGTCATCCGGCGCCCCCCGCTTCACGGCTTCTCAGAATCACGGCTTCACGGACTCCGCCGCAGGGACCCCAGGGGAGTGGCTTAATGGCTTAACGGCTTGATGGATTGGAGGGGCCTTGTGGGATCTCGGGGGATTTGCCCAATGCCTTCGGCTCTGTTCCTTCAGTGGCGAGGAGACGGGGAGGCCTCAACCTCGCGCTTGTCCCCCGCCGCCGCCTTGGTGAGAGTGGCGCCCATGCCCCCCGCCGACCTCCTCGCCACCCTGCGCGCCTCCGGCCGCCTCTCCGAGGCGTCGCTGGCCCAGCTCGCGCGCTGGCTCGCCCCGGGCGCCCTGCCGCCCCGCGCCGTCGCGGCGATCCGCGAGCTGGCCGAGGCGGGCGCCTGGTCCGAGCTCGAGGACCGTTTCTACAAGGGCGTCGCCTTCGGCACGGGCGGCATGCGCGGTCGCACCATCGGCAAGGTCGTGGCCCCTTCCGAGCAGGGCGACGCCCCGGCCGGCGCCGCGCCGCGCCACCCGGCCGTCGGCGCCGCCTGCCTGAACGAGTTCAACATCCTCCGCGCCACCGCCGGCCTGCACGGGCATCTCGCGTCGCTCGGCAAGGCCTCGCCCGCGCTCGTCGTCGCCCACGACGTGCGCCACTTCTCCCGCGCCTTCGCGGAGGCCGTCGCCGCCGCCTGGTGCGCGCTCGGCGGCGAGGCATGGCTGTTCGACGGCCCGCGCTCCACGCCCCAGCTCAGCTTCACCGTGCGCCACCTCGGCGCGGACGCCGGCGTCGTCATCACCGCCAGCCACAACCCGCCGCACGACAACGGCTTCAAGTGCTACCTCGGCGACGGCGGCCAGGTGCTCCCCCCGCACGACGCGGCGATCGTCGCCCGCGTCGAGGCGCTCGGCCTGGCCGACGTCGCCCCGCTGCTCGGCGCCGACCGCGCCGCGGCCCGCCCCGTGCCCGCCTCGGCGGAGGCCGCCTATCTCGGGCGGCTGGTCGAAGGCGTCGCCGACCCCGAGTCCCTCCGGCGCCACGCGCCGCGCGTCACCTTCACCAACC
Source organism: uncultured Enterobacteriaceae bacterium (assembly GCA_964472585.1). Lineage (GTDB taxonomy): Bacteria > Verrucomicrobiota > Verrucomicrobiia > Opitutales > UBA953 > UBA8828. The sequence goes on from CAYYLJ010000008.1 coordinate 43,448, forward strand.
TCCACGGCACCGGCGACGTGATGGTGGTGCCCGCCCTGCGCCGCCTCGGCGTCGAGCCCGCGCTCGTGGCCGAGCAGCTCGACCACGACGGCGCCTTCCCCACCGTCCGCTCGCCCAATCCGGAGAACCCGGAGTCGTTCGCGCTCGCGCTCGCCGCGGCCGCCCGCTCGGGCGCCGACCTCGTCCTCGCCACCGATCCGGACGCCGACCGCGTCGGCGCCGCCATCCCCTCCGGCGACGGCTTCCGCGTCCTCACCGGCAACGAGATCGCCGCCCTCCTCTGCGAGCACCGGCTGTCCTCGCTCAAGGAGGCGGGCATCCTCCCCGCCGAGGGCTCGCCCGCGGCGGCGGTGGTGAAGTCGGTGGTCACGACGCCGCTGGTCGACGCGCTCTGCGCGCGCCACGGCGTCCGCTGCGTCGGCACGCTCGTCGGCTTCAAGTGGATCGCCGGCAAGGCCGAGCGCTGGGCCGCCCGCCTCGCCGAGCGCGCCGGTCCCGAGGCGCCCGCGCTGCCGCTCAACCGCCGCGCCCCCCTCGCCCTGCGCCACTCGACGCTCTTCGTGATGGGCCTCGAGGAGAGCCACGGCTACCTCGCCGACGACGGCGTCCGCGACAAGGACGCCAATGCCGCCGCCGTCCTGCTCGCCGAGCACGCCGCCGTCCTCCGCGCCCGCGGCCGCACGCTCGGCGACGCGCTCGACGCCCTCCATCTCCGGCACGGCGCCCACGCCGAGGGCCTGCTCAACCTCGCCCGCGAGGGCGCGGCCGGCGCCGCCTCCATCCGCCGCCTCCTCGCCTCCTGGCGCGAGTCGCCGCCCGCCGAGGTCGACGGCGCCAAGGTCGCCGGCGTGACGGACCTCGCCGCGGGGACCGCCCGCGACGCCGAGGGCGAGCCTTTCCCCAGGGAGGACTTCCTGCTCATCGACCTCGCCGACGGCCGCCGCCTCGGCATCCGCCCCTCCGGCACCGAGCCCAAGGTGAAGTTCTACGGTTTCGCCCGCGTCGCGGTCGACGACCCCGACCGCCTCGCCGCCGCCCGCGCATCCGCCCGCGCGTCCGTCGACGCGCTCCTCGCCTGGGCCGGCAAAGACGCCGCCCGCCGCGCCCCCTGACCATGCGCCCCGCCTCCCTTCTCGCCCTCTCCCTCCTCGCCGGCTGCGCCGGCGGCCCCGCCGACCAGCCTGGCCATCGCCTGGAGAAGACCCCCGCCGCCGCCGCGCTCGCGGGCGAGCCCGCGCCCGAGGGCGGCATCGAGGCGGCCAACCGCCGCAACGCCGAGCGCGCGCGGGCCGGCGACTGGCGCGCGGCGCGCCCCGCGGTCGGCCCCGACGCCGCGCCCTGAGTCAGGCCGCGCCGTGGGCGAGGAGGACGCGCCGGGCGGCGTCCTCGGGGACGTCGTCGCGCGTCGCCGCGCGGCCGATGGCCTCCAGCACGACGAACCGGATCCGGCCCGCGCGCGCCTTCTTGTCGTGGCGCATCGCCGCGACCAGCGCGTCGGCCGGCAGCGGCGCGCGCAGGCGGGACGGCAGGCCCTGGGCCTCGACCGCGGCGGCCGCGCGGGCGACGTCGCGGTCGGCCAGCAGGCCGAGGTCGCGCGAGAGCGCCGCGGCCATGGCCAGCCCGGCGCCGACCGCCTCGCCGTGGAGGTAGGCCCCGTAGCCGGCGACCGCCTCGATCGCGTGTCCGAAGGTGTGCCCCAGGTTGAGCAGCGCGCGGCCGCCGTCGCGGGCGGTCTCGCGCTCGTCGCCGCCGACGATGTCGGCCTTCATCCGCACGCAGCGGCGGACGATTCCCGGCAGCGCCGGGTGGTCCCAGGCCATCCGGCCCGCCGCCTCGGCCTCGGCGAGCAGCGCGGCGTCGCCCAGCAGGCCGTACTTGAGCACCTCGGCCATGCCGGCCGCGAGCTCGCGCGGCGGGAGCGAGGCGAGCAGGTCGGTGTCCGCCGCCACCAGCGCGGGGGCGTGGAACGCGCCCGCGAGGTTCTTGCCCTGCGGCAGGTTGACGCCGGTCTTGCCGCCGACCGAGCTGTCGACCATCGCGAGCAGCGTCGTCGGCACCTGGATCACGGCGACGCCGCGCAGGTAGCTCGCGGCGGCGAAGCCCGCGAGGTCGCCGACCACGCCGCCGCCGAGCGCCACGACCACGCCGTCGCGCCCGAGCTTGGCCCCGGCGAGGGATTCCCAGAGCGCCGCGAGCTCGGCGGGCGACTTGGCCGTCTCGCCGTCGGCCCGGGTGACATGCACCGGGCCGAGCGCGGCGAAGCGCGCCACCGCACCGGGCAGCGCCGCGCGCACGCCCGGCGACACCGCCGTCAGGACGCCCGCCCCCGCCCGGCGCGCCGCCGCCGCGGCCTCCGCCGCGACCTCGACCGCGCCCGGCCCGATGTGCACGGGGTAGGCGCCGGATGCGGCGCGGACGGTCTCGACGACGCGGGACATGCGCCACCCTAGGACGGCGCCGAGCGGGGCGGCAAGGACGGAGCCCTCAGGCCAGGCCCACCAGCGACCGGGCGTAGGCCCGCGCGTCGAGCGGGAGCAGGTCCTCCGGCCCCTCGCCCACCCCGACGAAGCGGACGGGCACCCCGGTCTCGCGGGCGATGCCGACCGCGGCGCCGCCGCGGCCCGCCCCGTCGAGCTTGGTCACGATGATGCCGGTCAGCCCGACCGCCTCGTGGAAGACCCGCGCCTGCTCGATCGAGTTCGCCCCGAGCGAGCCGTCCACGACGAGCCAGCGCTCGTGCGGCGCGCCCGGCAGCGCCTTGCCCGCGACCCGCGCCAGCTTGCGCAGCTCCTCGAGCAGGGGCGCCTTCGTGTGCAACCGCCCCGCGCTGTCGAGCAGCACGGCGTGAGCGCCGCGCGCGGCGCCCGCGGTCACGGCGTCGAAGGCGACCGCCGCCGGGTCCGCGCCGGGCTTGCCGCCCACCACGGGCACGCCGAGGCGGGCCGCCCAGGCCTCGAGCTGGGCCCCCGCGGCCGCCCGGAAGGTGTCGCAGGCGCCGAGCAGGGCGGGGTGGCCCTCGGCGCCGAGCCGCGCCGCGAGCTTCGCCGCGGTCGTGGTCTTGCCCGCGCCGTTGACGCCGAGCAGGAGGATGACGCGCGGCGTCGACGACCAGTCCGGCGACCACGGGGGCGCCGCCAGCCGCCGCTCGAGGACCGCCGCCGCCACCTCGGCCGCGCCGCCCGCGCGCAGGTCGGGCTCCCTGCGCCATGCCTCGCGCACCGCCTCCACGACCTCGCCCGCGGTCGCCGCGCCGACGTCCGCCGCCAGCAGCCGCTCCTCCAGCTCGCGGGCGCCCGCCTCGTCGAGCGGCCGCGAGAGCAGGGCGGCCAGGCCGCGCGCGGTGCGGTCGAGGCCGGCGCGCAGGCGGTCGAGCCAGCCCATCGCTCAGCCCTCCGCGGCCTCGCGCAGGGGCCGGTCGAGGGTCTCCTTCACGCGGTCGAGGACGCCGTTGACGAAGCGGTGGGAGTCGTCGCCGCCGAAGCCCTTGGACAGCTCGATGGCCTCGTTGATGGAGACCACCGGCGGGATGTCCCGGCGGCGCAGCAGCTCGTGCACGGCCAGGCGCAGGATGGCGAGCTCGACCTTGGCGATGCGCTCGATCGACCAGTTGTCGGCGTGGCGGGCGATGGTCCGGTCGATCTCGTCCATGTGGGCGAGCGCGCCGGCGACGAGCGACTCCGCGAACGCGTAATGGTCGCGGGGGTGCTCCTGCATCGCGAGGAAGTCGGCCAGCGCCACCACCGGGTCCGCCGGCCGCTGGGACTCCCAGACATAGAGGAACTGCATCGCGGCGACGCGGTTCTCGCGCCGGCGGTTGCGTCGGGGCTTGGCGTCGGGGGCGTCGCTCATCTCAGTTCTGGGCGAACGGCTCCTGGCCGCCCTTGCGGGCCTTCTCCTCCGCCTCGATCTGGTCGAGGCGCTCGCCGAGCAGGATGCGGTGCGAGGCCATCTCCAGGGCGGCGCGGCCGAACTCGGCCCCGCGGTCGAGCGGGCCGCGGCAGCGCGCCTCGGCCTGGGCGCGGTCCAAGGTCACGACGATGCCGTTGATGATGGGGACCTCCGAGCGGAGGGACGACTCCTGGAAGGCGACCGCGGTCGACTGGGCGATGACCTCATGGTGGGGGGTGTCCCCCGCGACCACCACGCCCAGCCCGATCACGCAGTCGTGCTCGCCGGTCATGGCGAGCATGTGGGCGGCGTAGGGCACCTCGGCCGACCCGGGCACGCGCACCACCGTGATCTGGGCCTGGGGCACCTTGGCGTCGCGGAGCGTCCGCCGGGCGCGCTCGAGGAGCGCGTCCACCAGGTCGCCGTTGTAGCGGGCCGCCACGATCGCGACCCAGAGGTCGCGTCCGTCGATGTCGGTCGGCTGGGGCTTGTCCTGGCTCATGGTTGGGAGGGAACGGGTCGGCCTAGGCAATCGCCCGACCCCTTCTCGGCAAGCCCGAAGCGGCGCGCCCGCTCAGGGGGCCTCCTGGGCGACGATCTCCAGCCCGTGGCCCGAGAGGCCGACGACCTTGCGCGGGCTGTTGGTCAGCAGGCGGATGCGCCGCAGGCCCAGGTCGGCCAGGACCTGCGCGCCGACGCCGTAGTCGCGGTCGTCCATCTCGCCCGGGCGCACCCCGGCCGCGTCGGCGCGGAAGCCGCCGTCGGCCTGGCCGACGTGGACGATGACGCCGCGGCCCTCGGCGGCGATGGCGCGGAAGCTCGCCTCGAGCGCGCCGCCCGGCCCGAAGGCCTTGCCGCGGAAGAGCTCCGAGAGGAGGTTCTCGCGCTGCACGCGGACGAGCGTGGGCTCGGCGCCCGGCCGGCCTAGGACGAACGCGAGGTGCTGCCGGCCGTCCACCGAGCGGTAGACGTGGAGGCGGAACCGCCCCCAGGCCGACTCGAAGTCGCTCTCCGCCACGCGCTCGACCAGCCGCGTGTCGCGCCGGCGGTGCGCGATGAGCTGCGCGATGGAGACGAGCCTCAGGCCGAAGCGCGCCTTCATCCCGGAGAGCTCCGGGAGGCGCGCCATGGTGCCGTCCTCGTTGAGGATCTCGCAGATCACGCCGGCGGGCGGCAGCCCGGCGAGCAGGGCGAGGTCGACCGCCGCCTCCGTGTGGCCGGCGCGCTGCAGCACGCCGCCCGGCCGGGCGAGCAGCGGGAAGATGTGGCCGGGCCGCACCAGGGCCTCGGGCGGCGTCGACGGGTCGGCGAGCAGCGCGATGGTGCGCGCGCGGTCGGCCGCGCTGATGCCGGTGGTGATGCCGTCGGCGGCGTCGACGGACACCGTGAAGGCGGTGCGCTGGGACTCGCGGTTCTCCGGGACCATCTGGTCGATGCCGAGCCGCCGCAGCTGGCTCTCGACCATCGGCACGCAGATCAGGCCGCGGCCGTGGCGCGTCATGAAGTTGACCGCCTCGGGGCTGACCTTGGAGCCCGCCATCACGAGGTC
>CAYYLJ010000009.1:0-47376 GCA_964472585.1 uncultured Enterobacteriaceae bacterium
CTTCCAAAGTGGCGGAGAGGGAGGGATTCGAACCCCCGGAACCCTTTCGGGCTCGGCTGATTTCAAGTCAGCTGCAATCGACCACTCTGCCACCTCTCCGTGAGGGCATCTTGGCCGAGGGGAGGCCGGACTCCAAGCAGAATGGCGGTCAGCGCCCCCTCGCCCAGTCGGGCACGGCCCCGTCGCCCGTGGCCTCGCCGCCCAGGACCCAGGACAGATTGAAGCGCGCGAAGGTGCCGCCGCCCGAGGGCCCGCCCTCGTACAGGAGGTAGATCCAACCCGCCGAGGGCGTGCCCGGGCGGCCGGCGGCCAGCGCGGAGTAGGCGAAGGCGCCGGGGAAGACCTGGCGGCGGATCGGCCAGGTCTTGCCGCCGTCGAAGCTGGCCCAGACATGGCCGTTCCTGCGGCCCTTGTCGCTGACGATGTTGCTGAAGAGCAGGATGTCGCGCTTGGCGACGGGCAGGCGGACGAAGCCGCCCATCAGGCCGTAGGGCGTCGAGGTCTCGCCGTCGGGCAGGACGGACGACCTGGCGAGGTCCGTCCACGTGCGGCCGCCGTCGCGGCTGGTCGCGAACCAGCGCCAGAGGGCGTCGGCGCGCTGGGGCGCCCAGTGGCGGCGCGTGTTGTAGAGCAGGGTGCCGTCGGCCAGCTCGACGATGCCGGCCTCGCCGGTGCCGCGCGCGGGGAAGGGCTCGGAGGCCTGCCAGGTGCGGCCGCCGTCGTCGCTGAACATCGCATTGGTGTAGTGGGTGAACCAATACTCGGCGGGATAGTTCTGGCGGGCGTACCAGCGCGAGGGGCGGATGAGGCGCCAGCGGTGCTCGCCGTGGCGCAGGGTGATGCCCGCCTCGTTCATGTGCATGGCCGGCACGTGGCCCTGCGAGTTGGGATGGATGACGACCGGGTCGGCCTTCCAGGTGAGGCCGGCATCCTTCGAGCGGTAGACCTTGAGCGGCGCGGGAGGGTGCTTGTCCTCGACGAAGCCGAGGATGTCGCCCGAGACCTCGTCGACGGTGAAGCCGCCGCCCATCAGGCCCTTGCCCACCGGGATGGCCGGGCCCCACGTCTTGCCGCCGTCCTCGCTGCGGCGGACCTGCACGGGGTTCCAGGCGGCGATGACGACGCCCTCCTTGGAGACGACGACGTTGGGGAAGCGCTCGTTGGGGAACAGCTGCTGGCTCTCGAGGACGGGAGCCCCGAGGAAGGGGTTCAGCGGCCCCTCCATGGGCGACGCGAGCAGGACGGCGGCGGGAAGGGAGAGGGCGGCGAGGAGGTGTCGCATGGGTCCGATGATGGGCGGCGACGGAGGCGCGCAACCCGAAGCGGCTAGGACAAAGGACCTGTCCAGGCAGGGAAGCCCAAGGCGATTCCCCCGGCGGCGCCTGAGGGATAGCCTTTCTCGACAGGGGCGCGGCGGGGGCTGTCCTCGCCCGCATGAAAGACCCCGCCCTCCCCTTCCCCGCCGCCGAGCGCGCCATCCAGCGGCTATGGTCCGAGTCCCGCATCCGCTTCCCCGCGCGCGCGGCCTCGGGCGCGACCGTGGAGCTGCTCGACCCCGGGCGGTGGAACCGGCTCGGCGGGCCGGACTTCCAGGGCGCCGAGATCCGGGTGGACGGTCGGCGGATGCGGGGCGACGCCGAGATCCACCTCCGGGCCTCCGACTGGCGGGCGCACGGCCACCACAGGGACAAGGCCTACGGCAATGTCATCCTCCACGCCGTGCTCCTCGGCAAGCCCTCGGCGGTGACCACCTGCCACGGCGACGCGCCCGAGACGGTGATGCTGCTCCCGCTGCTGCCGGAGGACCTCGAGTCGGCGGCGGAGCACGACGCGCTGCTCGAGCTGCGCGGGCGCGCCGCGGACATCGCGCGGGTGGTGGCGGAGGCCAACCCCGGCCTCGAGGCGGGCCTGCGCGAGCGGGCGCGGGAGCGGTTCGCCGCCAAGGCGTCGCTGCTGGCGGCGCGCGTCGCCGCCGACGGCTGGGAGGCGACGTGCCACCGGGCGACGGTCGAGGCGCTGGGCCAGGGCGGCAACCGCGGGCCGATGGCCTCGCTGGCCCTGCGGCTCGGGGTGCAGGGCTTCGCCGCGAGCGAGGCGGGCGACCTCTACCTGGGCGAGACCGGCAGGTGGAACCTGCGCGGGCAGCGGCCGATGGCGCACCCGCACCGGCGGCTCGGCCTTTACATCGAGCTCTGCCGGCGGCGGCCGGACTGGGTCGCAAGGGTCCGCGGGAACCTGCCCGACCTCGCGCGCGGGCGGTGCACCCGGCAGGGATTGCTGCACGGCACCCTGGCGGGCCTCCTCCCGCCGTCGCTCGCGGACACGCTGGCGACGGATGTGTGGCTTCCGATGGGCGGGCCCGCGCTGGAGCCGGTATGGATGGACTGGCCCGCGGGGCTGCGGCCGGACGGCCTGGAGGAGGCGCGACAGCGGCTGCGGCCCGAGCTGCCCCGGCGCAACTGGGTCGTGCAGGGGATGCTCCACGCGCTGGGGCGGGGAGGAAAGGGTTGATAGGCCGGGCGGGGACTCACAAGTTGGGCGGATGCGACGCCGTTTCCGCGCCCGTCTCGCCCGTTACTCGCTCATCGGATTGCTCGTCCTGATCGTGGGCGGCCTGGGCCTGCGCTGGCACGCCCGCAAGGTCGCGCTGGCCTACGGCCACGCCATCCAGAACACCCTCTTCAGCATGGAGCAGGAGCTCCGCCAGGGCTCGGCCGGCCGCCGCATCGTGCTGCTGGAGGAGCCGGACGTCCTCCGGGCGCAGGAAACCATGACCGCGTGGTGGAACCCGATGTCCCTCGACTACCGGGCGCGCGCCGAGGAGCTGCGCACCGGTCTCGCCTACCTGCAGCTCCAGCTGACCCTGCCGACCTCGGAGCGCTTCCGGACCAAGCCGGAGCTCCGCCACCTCAAGGTCGACACCCTCGAGAAGACGGACGCGGCGGTGCGCGGGGCGCTGCGGACGATCATCGAGGACTACCTCGACTACGCGGGGACGCGCTGACCTCAGCCCGCGGTCATCCGCCGGACGCGCAGGAGCGCCTGCTCGAGCCGGAGGACCTCCTCCTCCGTGTTGTAGAAGGCGAAGGAGGCGCGGGCGGTGCCGGGGATCCCGAGGGACTCCATGAGCGGCATGCAGCAGTGGTGGCCGACGCGGATGGCGACGGCGTCGGCGTCCAACAGCGTGCCGATGTCGTGCGGATGGGCGCCGTCCATGACGAAGGAGACCACGGCGACCTTCTCCGGGGCGGTGCCGACGATCCGCAGGCCGGGGATGGCCGAGAGCCGCTCCGTGGCGAGGGCGAGCAGGCGCTGCTCATGGGCATGGGAGCCCGGGCGCAGGGCGGACACGTAGCGAAGGGCGGCCGCGAGGCCGATCGCGCCGGTGATGTGGGGCGTGCCGGCCTCGAAGCGCTCGGGGGCGGCGCGGAACGTGGTGCCCGCGAAGGACACGCGGTCGATCATGTCGCCCCCGCCCTGGTAGGGCGGCATGGCGTCGAGGAGCTCCGGTCGGCCCCAGAGGACGCCGATGCCGGTGGGGCCGCAGACCTTGTGGCCGGAGAAGCAGAGGAAGTCGCAGCCGAGGGCGGCGACATCGATGTCGAAGTGGCTGGCCGACTGGCAGGCGTCGATGAGGACGGCGGCGCCGGCGGCCTTGGCCAGGCGGGTCATCTCGGCCGCGGGGTTGACGGTGCCCAGGGCGTTGGAGACGTGGGCGAAGGCGGCCATCCGCGTGCGGGGGCCGAGCAGGCGGGCGTAGGCGGCGAGGTCGACCTCGCCGCGCGGGGTCAGGGGGCAGACGACCACCTTGGCGCCCGCGCGCGCGGCGGCGAGCTGCCAGGGGACGATGTTGGCGTGGTGCTCCAGCTGGGTGAGCAGGATCTCGTCGCCCTCGCGCAGGTGGACGGAGCCCCAGGAGGCGGCCACCAGGTTGATGGCCTCGGTGGCGCCGCGGACGAAGACGACGCCGCGGGGGTCGGGCGCGCGCAGGAAGCGGGCGACCTCGGCGCGGGCGGCCTCGAAGGCGGCGGTGGCCTCCTCGCTCAGGCGGTAGACGCCGCGGTGGATGTTGGCGTAGTGGGCGGCGTCGAAGTCCCGGACGGCGTCCAGGACGGCGAGGGGCTTCTGGGCGCTGGCGGCGCTGTCGAGATAGGCGAGCGGGCGCGGGCCCTCGCGCCGGGCGAGCAGCGGGAAGTCGGCGCGGACGCGGGCGACGTCGAAGTCCATCGGCGGCAACCTAGGGGGTGCGCGGCCGGGCGCAACCGGGGAAGTCAGTCCGGCGAGGGCACGCGGATGCCCTTGCGCAGGTAGGTGGGGATGTCGACATCCTCGCCGTTGAAGAGGTTGGGGGCGCTGGTGCCGAAGAGGCCGCGGCGCAGGTTCGCCTCCTCGGCGAAGCTGAAGACCGGCTGGTCGGCCGACTCCGCCGCCTTGGCCTTGCCCCGGCGGGCCTTGGCCGGGCGGCGGGGCTCGGCGCCCGGCGCGGCGGGCGGCGAGGCGGCGAGGAAGGAGACCCGGACGAGGTCGGGCTCGGGGGAATCGGCGCGGGCGCCGAGCAGCGTGATGCGGTCGCCGCCGAGCTCGGCGCGGAGGGCCGCGACGGCCGCCTGGCAGTCGCCGGTGGAGAGCCCGGGCCCGCCCACGACCTCGACCAGCAGGTGGTCGTGGCGCTCGGCCTCGGGCCCGTGGGGCAGCAGCGGCGAGGCGAGCGCGGCGCGCGTGGCGGCGGCGACGGCGCCCTCGCCGCGGGCGACGCCGGTGGCGAAGGCGGCGCGGCAGCCGGGCGCGGGCAGGAAGGAGCGGAGCGCGCCGGGGTCGAGCGGCAGGAGCGCGCCGGGGCGGAAGCAGCCGGAGAGCGCCTCGAGCGCGGCGCCGACCCATCGGCCCGTCTCGGCGAAGAGCTCGGCGACGGGGGCGTCGGCCGGCGCGACCTGCAGGAGGGCGTCGTTGCGGAGGACGACCGTGCCGTGGGCGCGGCGGTGAAGGGCCACGGCCGCGTCGCGCGCGGCGGCGAGGCGGCGCTCGCCCTCGTGCGAGAACGGCAGGGTGGCCAGGGCGAGCACGGTCGCGCCGGACTCCGCGGCGAGGCGCGCGACGACGGGCGCGGCGCCGCCGCCGATCCCGCCGCCGAGGCCGCAGGCGATGACGACGACGGAGGCGCCCGTCAGGTGGCGCGCCAGCTCGGGGACGTCGGCCTCGGCCGCGTCCGCGCCGAGCGCGACCTCGCCGCCGGCGCCGAGGCCGCGGAGGGAGCCGCGCCCGAGCTGGACCTGGGCGGGAAGGCCCGAGGCCTCGAGCGCGGCCGCGTCGGCGTCCACCGCCAGCGCGCGGGCGTTGGCGGGCAGGCCCGGGGCGAGCCGGCCGACGATCGAGACGCCGGCGCCGCCGACGCCGACCAGGAGGATGGGGACGCCTTCGGGCATGTCAGAGCCGGAGGAGGGCGCGGATCTGCGCCCAGAGGCCGCGGGGCGCGCGGCGCGCGGGGACCTCGTTGACGAAGGCGGCGGCCATGATGCCGACGACCGCGGCGTACTCGGGCTTGCGGAGCTCGGCGGCCTCGGTGACGGGCAGCGCGGTGCGGGCGGGCAACCCGAACACCTCCGAGGCCGCGGCCGGGAGGTCGGCGAGCTGGGAGGCGCCGCCGGTGAGGAGGATGCCCGCGGGCAGGAAGGCGTTGGTCAGCGCGACGTCGCGGCCGAAGATCTGGCGGACGCGCGCCTCGACGTCCTGGCGCACGAGCTCGAGGAGCTCGCGGACGCGCACGGAGGCGACGAGGTTGATGGTGCCGCGGTTGAACTGGTGCTCGGGGCCCGACGGGCCCTCCTTGAGGATGGTCTGGTTGGCGTCCTCCGGGCGGTGCAGGGCCGAGGCGTAGCGGAGCTTGAGGTCCTCGGCGACGTCGCGGCGGACGCGCAGGGCCGAGCAGAGGTCGTTGGTCACGTGCTCCCCGCCCACCGGGATGCAGCCGGCGCAGAGGATGTGGTCGCGGTAGTGGAGGATCCAGGAGGTGGTGCCGGCGCCGCAGTCGACCACCAGGCACCCCGTGCGCTTGTCGCCCTCGGCGGCGACCGCGCAGGAGGCGGCGTGGCTGCCGAGGAGGAAGTCGCGCAGGCCGAGGCTCATGCCGTTGATCATGCCGACGCGCTGGCGGAGCGAGCCCTCCTCGTGGGTCACGCGCCAGAAGCTCACCTCGAGGCGCTCGCCGGTCATGCCGACCGGGTTGGCCACCGCGGCGCCGTCGAGCAGCGTCGGCTGGGCCATGTAGAGGAGCGTCAGCCGGCCCGGGGGCGGCTCGATGCGGCGCGCGGAGGCCTCGGCCTCGACGACGTCGGCCGGGGTGACGCGGCGGTCGCGGCCGGGGACGGGGACGATGCCCTTCACGCGGCTGCCGTCGACCTGGGGGCCGTTGACCGTGGCGTAGACGTCGCGCAGCGAGAGGCCGGCGCTGCGCTCGGCGTCGTGGACCGCGTGGTGCACGCACTCCGTCAGGCGCTCGAGGTCCTCGACCACGCCCTTGACCACGCCCTCCGTGCGGCGCTCGCCGAAGCCGAGCAGGCGGACGCGGCGGTCGACGACCTGGCCGACGAGGACGACGGTCTTGTGCGTGCCGATGTCGAGGGCGGCGATGCGGCGGGGGGCGGGAGGGGCGGGCTTGCGGCTCATCGGGAGACGGCCGGCACGAGGCGGGGTTCCATGGTGACGGTTCCGGGTTGGGATCGGTTGCGGATGTGGAGCTTGAGGACGTAGGCGGGCGAGGTCATGCCGGGGGCGCGCAGGCGCTCGTCGATCCCGATGGAGGCGAGGAGCGGCAGCTCGCGGGCCCACTCGCGCGTGGAGAAGACGACCTCGGCGAGCGCCGGGCGGTCGGCCGGCTGCGAGGAGGGCCGGAGGGCGACGCGGAGCGTCGCGCCGGGGATGTCGGCCCGGCCGTCGAAGGCGTCGCGGAGGGAGACCGACTGCCAGTCGGCGACCAGCGCCGGGTAGGAGGCGCGCGCGGCGGAGAGGAAGGCCGCGGCGAGCTCGAGGCCGCCGCTGCGCCGGGCGCCGCCCTCGGACTCCGCCGGGAGGTCGACCACGGCGGGAAGGTTGCGCACGGCCTGGACCGGGTAGCCGCGACCGGCGAAGGGGACGCCGTCGGCGCCGAGCAGCCGCCAGCCTCCGGCGCCGGCGGGCGCCTCGAGGCGCGCGACGGCGAGCCGCTCGCGGAGCTCGATGTCGAGCGAGCCGTCGGCGAGCCGGCGGACGCGGGCGGAGAGGACCTGCGGGTCGGACTCGACGGCCTGGCGGAGGGCGACGACGTCGAGGCCCGAGGGCGCGGCGGCGGGGAAGGCGACCGCGGCGACGTCGGCCGGCGCGAGGAAGCCGTCGGTGCGCAGCCGCAGCGCGGGCCGGGCCGAGGGGCCGGCGGGGGCGTCGTCCAGGGCGAACCAGAGCACGGCGGCCATGAGCCCGAGCAGGGCGAGCACGGTCGCGCCCTGGGCCCAGGAGCGCGCGGCGCGGCGGCGGCCCATGGTGCCGCGGGGGACGGTGTTGACGTCCTGCGGGATGAGCTTCCGCCAGTCGCGGTCGTCGGCCCGGGCATGGTCGGCCTCGGCGCGGAGGCCGAGCAGCTTGCGGAGGAACGGGGGGATCATCGGCGGGCGGCCCGGTCGAGGGCGGGTTGGGCGAGTCGTCGGGCGAGGTCGGCGTACGACAGCCCCGCGCAGCGGGCGCTGTCGGGCAGCAGGCTCAGCTCGGTCATGCCGGGCAGGGTGTTGACCTCGAGCAGGTGGAAGGCGCCGTCGTCGCGGAGGATGACGTCGACGCGGGCGACGTCGCGGCAGCCGCAGGCGGCGAAGGCGCGCTCGGCCGCGGCGGCGACGGCGGCGCGGACGTCCTCCGGGATCGGCGCCGGGGCGAGGTGCCGCGAGCCGCCGGGGGTGTACTTGCTGTCGTAGTCGTAGTGGTCGGCGGCGGCGACGATCTCCACGACGCCCATCGCGCGGCCCGCGAGGAGCCCGACGGTGAGCTCCCTGCCCCGCAGGAGGGGCTCGGCCATCCAGCGCCCGGCCACGGGGAGCGAGGCGAGGGCGGCGGCGATGGCCGGCTCGCCGACGGCGCGGCGAGTCCCGACGCTGCTCCCCTGGTCGGAGGGCTTGAGGAAGACCTCGGTCCCGAGCGCGGCGACGACGGCGTCGGCCGCGGGCGGCGCGGACCGGTCGAAGGCGAGCTCCGGGGCGACGGGCAGGCCGGCGGCGCGGAGCCGCGCCTTGGTGGCGACCTTGTCCATGCAGAGTCGGCTGGCCTCGGAGCCGGAGCCGGCGAAGGCGACGCCGCGGGCCTCGAGCTCGGCCTGCAGGCCGCCGCCCTCGCCCCAGCCGCCGTGCATCATGGGGAGGACGGCGTGGAGCGCGGGGTCGACCCAGGCCGGGAGGGCGTCCTCGTCGAGGACGACGAGCCTCGAGCCGGGGAGCGCGGCCGCGGCCGCGGCGCCGGAGCGGAGCGAGACCTCGCGCTCGGAGGAGCGGCCGCCGCAGAGGACGAGGAGCCCCGGCGTCATCGCAGGACCTCCTCCCAGTCGCGGCCGAGGACGAGGATCTCGGGGTCGAGGCGCACGCCGTGGCGCGACTCGACCTCGCGGCGCACGCGGCGCATGAGGCCGACGACGTCCGCCGCGGTGGCGGCGCCGCCGTTGACGATGAAGTTGGCGTGGACGGGCGAGACGCGCGCCCCGCCCTGCGCGGCGTCCTTGAGGCCGGCGGCGTCGATGAGCGCGCCCGCCTTGGCGCCCTCGGGGTTGCGGAACACGCAGCCGGCGCTCGGGTCGCGCGGCTGCGAGGCGCGGCGCCGCTCGGCGAACGCCGCCATGCGGGCGCGGACGGCCTCGGGCCCCGGCTCGCCGTCGCCCTCGAGCACGGCCTCGAGCACGACGGCGTCGCGGAGCTCGGGGCAGTCGCGGTAGCCGGCATGGAAGGCCTCGCGTCCGGCCTCGCGGCGGGCGCCGTCGGCGTCCAGCCAGGCGACCGACACGACGCGGTCGAAGATCCACGCGCCCATGGCGCCGGCGTTCATGCGGAGCGAGCCGCCGACGGTGCCGGGGATGCCCTCGAGGAACTCGAGCCCGGAGACGCCCAGCCGCGCGGCGACGCCGCAGACCTCCTTGAGGCGCGCGCCGCCGCCGACGCGGAGGCGCCGGCCGCCGAGGGGCTTGACGTGGCCCCAGGACTCGGCGGGCAGGTGCAGCACCAGGCCCGGGTAGCCCTCGTCGGGCACGAGCAGGTTGGAGCCGCGCCCGAGCACGAAGGTCGGCAGGCCCATGGCCTTGGCCGCGCGCAGGAGCTCGGCGAGGTCGGCCGCGTCGGCCGGCTCGGCGTACCAGGCGGCGGCGCCGCCGACGCCGAGGGTGACGCGGCGGGCGAGCGGCTCGCCGCGGCGGAGCGCGGTGCGGGGCGAGAGGCGCCCGCGGAGCGCGGCCTCCAGGTCGGCCTGCGAGGCGGCGAAGGCGCGCGCGTCGCGGTCGATGTCGCCCGCGCCGACGAAGGCGACCGTGGCGCCGACGCCCTCGGTGGCCTCGCGGAGCATCGCGGGAAGGTCGGCGCGGTCGGCGACGAGGCGGAAGGCGCCGCCGCCCTCGGGCATGAGCCGGTCGGAGGTGCCGCCCTCGACCGGCTGCTCGCCCGCGGCGTAGACCGGCAGGAGCAGCACGCGGTCGGCCGCGGCGAGCGCGTCGCGGAAGGCGGCGGCGTACTGGCGGGTGCGCGTGTGGCGATGGGGCTGGAAGACGACGACGAGCCGGCCCGGGGAGGTCTCGCGCAGCAGGCCCAGCAGCGCGGCGATCTCGGTCGGGTGGTGCGCGTAGTCGGCGACGACGCGCAGCCCGGGCTGGTCGAGGAGGGTGTCCTGGCGGCGGCGGATGCCCGACCAGCGGCCGAGGGGCGCGGCGCCGAGGCGGCCCGCGATGTGCTGGGCGACGGCGAGGGCGAGGCCGGCGTTGGCGCGGTTGAAGGCGCCGGCGACGGGGAGGCGGTGGCGCGCCTCGGGCCAGAGGCCGCCCAGGGCGACGTCGGACCAGGCGTGCGTCGACCCGAGGTCGCGCAGGTCGAAGTCGCCGCCGGGCCCGACGGTCATGACGCGGGCGGCGGCGCCCTCGGCGAGGCGGCGCAGGCGCGCGCTCTCGACGGGCACGAGGATGAGCGAGCGCGTGCGGCGGAAGAGGTCGGCGAAGACGCGCTCGAGGTCGGCCTCGGTGCGGTAGTAGTCGGGATGGTCCCAGTCGAGGTTGACCGCGACGGTGATGTCGGGCGCGAAGTGCCCGATGGTGCCGTCGCTCTCGTCGACCTCCGCCACCAGCCAGTCGCCGGCCGACGCGCGGGCGGGCGGCTGCGCGGGGTCGCGGAAGAGACCGCCGAGGACGTAGCCGAAGTCGGCGCCGGCCGCCTCGAGCGCCGCGATGACCAGGCCGCAGGTGGTGGTCTTGCCGTGGCTGCCGCAGACGGCGACGAGGCGCTTGCCGGCGGCGACGCGCGCGAGGAGCTCGCCGCGGCGCACGAGCTCGGCGCCGCGGTCGGCGGCGAGCGCGCGGAGCGGGTGGCCGGGCCGGACGGCGGTGGAGTGGCCGACGACGGACGGCGACAGGCCGTCCGCCCAGGGGTCGCGGGTGAAGCGGATGCCCGCCCCCTCGAGGATGGCGCGCATCGGGCCGTGGCCGCCGTCGTCCCAGGCGGTCACCTCGTGGCCGGCCGAGCGGAGGTGCAGGGCGAGCGGGCCGACGCCCATGCCGCCGGCGCCGAGCATCCAGTAGGACGGGGCGGCGCGGCTCATCGGGCGGCCTCCTCCCTGGGCGCGGGCAGGTCGCGCAGGACCTCGTCGAGCAGGTTGTCCCAGCCGTTGTCGGCGTGGGCGCGGGCCTGGCCCTCGCGCAGCGCGGCGAGCGCCGGGGCGTCGCCGAGCAGCGCGAGGACGCGGGGCGCGAGGCCGGCGAGGTCGCGCTCGGCGCAGACGAGGGCGGCGCCGGCGCGCTCGCGGGCGCGGGCGTTGGCGAGCTGGTGGTCGTCGGCGGAGGTCGGGTAGGGCACGAGCACGGCGGGAAGGCCGCAGGCGGCGAGCTCGGCGAGCGTCCCCGCGCCGGATCGGCTCACGGCGAGGTCCGCGCAGCCGTAGGCCTCGGGCATGCGGTCGCAGAAGGGGAGGAACCGGGCGACGGCGGCGCCTTCGCGCAGGGTCTCGTCGGCCCCGCCCGGGCCGGTGAGGCAGAGCAGGTGGCAGCCGCGCGCGGCGAGCGCGGGCCAGGCGCCGCGCGCCCAGCCGTTGAGCGCGGCGGCGCCCTGGCTGCCGCCCATGACGAGGACGCAGGGACCCCCGGCGGGCAGGCCCAGCGCCGCGCGCGACTCGGCGCGGGGGCGAGGGCCCATCTCGGAACGCAGCGGGAAGCCGCCGGTGCGCAGTCGCGCGAAGGGCAGGCCGGGAAGGTTCACCCCGCGGGGCAGGTGGACGGTGCGGGCGAGCCGGGCGAGCAGGCGGACGGCCTTGCCCGGGACGAGGTTGGCCTCGTGGACGTGGACGGGGATGCCGAGCAGGCGGGCGACGAGCGCCGGGGCGAGCGAGAGGTAGCCGCCGAAGCAGACGACCGATCGCGGGCGGCGGCGCAGGAGGAGCCAGAGGCTGTCGGCGACGGCCGCGGCGCCGACCGCGAGGAAGGCGAGCTTGCCGAGGACGCCGCCGGCCCAGGGGCGACCGAGGCCGCGGCGGAACTCGAGGCGGGGGTAGCGGGCGAGCATGCGCGCGTCGACCGCCTTGCCGCTGACGAGCAGGAGCGGGCGGCGGCCGCGCGCGTCGAGTGCCTGCGCGAGGGCGATGCCCGGCGCGAGGTGCCCGCCGGTGCCGCCGCAGACGAGGAGGACGCGGCTCATCGGCGGTAGATCCCGGGCCGGAGGCCGGGCAGTCCGCCGTCCCTCAGCGCGTTGAGCATGAGCCCGACGAGCATGGAGGAGGCGACGAGGTTGGTGCCGCCGTAGCTGATGAACGGCAGGGCGATGCCCTTCGTCGGGAGCAGGCCGGTGACGACGCACATGTTGACGAGCGCCTGGAGCGTGATGAAGAGGACGCAGCCGAGGGCGAGCGTCATCCGGAAGAGGTCGGTCGACCGCCGCAGCTCGCGGAGGACGACGAGGAAGATCCCGAGGTAGACCGCGGCGACGCCGGCGGTGGCGAACAGGCCCCACTCCTCGCCGATGATGGTGAAGACGAAGTCCGTGTGCGCCTCCGGCAGGTAGGCGCGCTGCTGCAGGCCGTTGCCGGGGCCGACGCCGCCGACGCCGCCGACGGCGAAGGCGAGCATGCCCTGGTAGAGCTGGTAGGACTCGTCCATCTGCCGGCCCTCCGGGTCGAGGAAGGAGAAGAACCGGCGGAGGCGGCTGGGCCAGTTGACCACCAGGAGGTAGAAGCCCGCGGCGCCGACCACGATGGTGGCGGCGATGTAGCGGATCCGGGCGCGGCCCACCAGGACCATGGCGAGCGCCACCGAGCCGCACAGGACGATCGTGCCGAGGTCGGGCCCGAGCGCGATGCCCGCGCAGAGCAGCGCGGCCCAGCCCATCGGCAGCAGGTAGCCCTCGCGCAGGTCATCCCACGCGGGGCGGGACAGGACGTAGGGCGGGCGCGAGGACAGGCTCCAGAAGGGCGCGGCGAGCGGCAGCGTGCGGCGCTGGTTGCGCGCGACGGCGTCGGCGACGAGGAGGACGAGCGCGATCTTCGCGAGGTCGGAGGGCTGGAGGCGGATGATGCCGAGGTCGATCCAGCGCCAGGAGCCGTTGACCATGCGGCCGATGCCCGGCGTGCGGGCGAGGACGAGGAGGACCATGACGCCCCAGAGGATGGCGACGCGATGGGCGCGGAGCCGGTCGAGGTCGACGCGCCAGGCGAGCCAGCCGGCGAGGGCCGCCACCGGCACGTAGAGCAGCTGGCGCGTGACCGCGGCCAGGGGCTCCTTGAGCGACATCGAGTAGCCCGCGCTGAAGAGGGCGATGAGCCCGAAGGTCGTCAGCAGGACGACCAGGAAGGGCACGAGCAGGGTGGCCCGGAGGACGCTCCCGGGCTCACCCAGCTGCTCGGCCTTGAACTGCATCCGACGCTATCAGCGCTGGCCGGAGCCGAAGCCGCCGAAACCGCCCTCGGGCGCGGCGAACGAGCCGCCGGCCGCGGGGGCGGCGGGAGCGGGAGCCGCGGGGGCCGCGGGCGCGGGCGCGGCGGGAGCCGCGGGGGCGGCGGGAGCGGGCGCGGCGGGGACGGAGGTGCCGAAGCCGCCGAAGCCGCCCTCGGGCGCGGCGAACGACGAGCCGGCCGCGGGAGCGGCGGGCTTGGCGCCGCCGGCGGCGGGGGTGGCGTCGGCCTTCGGCGCGGGAGCCACGGCGTCGGCCGAGGGGATGGTGAGCTTCTGGCCCTCGCGGAGGACGGCGTTGACCTCGATGCCGTTGGCGGCGGCGAGGGCGGCGAGGCTCACGCCCTCGCGGCGGGCGACGAGCCAGAGGCTGTCGCCGCGGACGACGGTGTAGGTGCCGCCGTGGCCGACCTTGGCCGCGCGGGGGGCGGCGGGCGCGGCGGGCGCGGCGGGCTCGTTGAGCCCGGCCGGGGCGGGAGCGGCGGCGCCGGTGGCCGAGACGCCGGGGGCGCCGGTGTAGGCCGACAGGTCGCCGGGCTTCTCGAAGCCGGAGGTGGTCCGGCAGCCGTTGACGCCGACGAGGACGGCGATGACACCGAGGTGCAGGAGCACGACGGCGCTGATGGTGATCATGGGTCGCATGGTATGTGTGGGTTTGGGTTGGGAAAAGGGGTTCAGGCGGGGCGGGCGGCGAGCGCCTGGGCGGCGCGCTCGAAGACGAGGCCCCGCTCGGCATAGCCGCGGAACATGTCGAGGCTGGCGAAGCCCGGGCTGAGCAGGACGACGGTGCGGACGGCGGCGGCGTCGCGGCCGGCGGCGAGCACGGCCTCCTCCAGGCCGGCGTGCAGCTCCGCGGGCCGGCCGAGCTCCGCGAGGTGCGCCGCGAGCTCGGGACCGGTCTCGCCCAGGAGATGGGCGCGCTCGATCCGCGGCGCGAGCTCGGCGGCGAAGCGCCGGAGGTCGCCGCCCTTCCACTTCCCGCCGCCGATCCATCGGACCGGGCAGTCGAACTCGCGCAGCGCCGCGAGGGTGGCGTGGAAGTTCGTGCCCTTGGAATCGTTCCAGTACTCGACGAGCCCGGCCTCGGCGACCTTGCGCAGCCGATGGGGGCCGACGCGGAAGAGGCGCGCCGCGTCCTCGAGCGCGGCCATGGGCAGGCCGCGGGCCTCCCAGTAGCGGGCGGCGAGGGCCCAGTTCTCGAGCTGGGGCCAGGTGGCGAAGGGCGAGCCCGCGGGCACGCGGCCGGCGAAGTCCTCGCGGCGGGCGACGAGGGTCTCGTCGGGCAGCGCGATGCCGAGCGCCCGGGCGTGGGCGACCACCGACTCGCCGACGACGAGGATGCCGGAGGGGAGCAGGCGCTCGACCAGCTTGTGCTTGGCCCGGAAGTAGCCCTCCATGTCGCCGTGGCGGTCAAGGTGGTCCTCGTCGAGGTTGGTCCAGAGCACGGCCTCGGGCCGGAAGTGGCGGAGGTCCTCCGACTGGAAGGAGCTGACCTCGACGATGGGCAGCAGGCCGGCGGCGGACACCGCGGGGTCCGCGGCGAGCGTCGTGAGGGGGAGCCCGATGTTGCCGCAGGCGACCGCGTTCCGGCCGGCGCGCTTGTGGGCGAAGGCGAGGAACTCGGTGAGCGTGGTCTTGCCGTTGGTGCCGGTGACGGCGACCGCGGGGCCGTCCCAGAGCAGCGCGGCGAAGTCGAGCTCGCCGAGGCAGAGGCAGCCCGCGCGGCGGGCGGCCAGCACCCACGGGTGGTTCTGGGCGAAGCCGGGGCTGAGGACGGCGAGGTCGTGGGCGGCGGCCTCGGCGGGGCCGAAGGCGGCGCGCTCGCCGCGGGCGTCATACGTCACGGAGGCCCTGCCCGCCGCGGCGAGCGCGGCGGCGACCGCGCGGCCGCTGACGCCGTCGCCGAGGATGGCGGCGGGCCGGGCGAGCCTGCGGGCGAGGATCTCCGGGAGGGGGCTCATCGCAGCTTGAGGGTCAGCAGCCCGAGGAGGCCGAAGAGGAACGAGAGGATCCAGAAACGGACGACGACCTTCGTCGACGGCCAGCCGAGCTTCTGGAAGTGGTGGTGGATCGGCGTCATCAGGAACAGCCGGCGCCCTCCCGTCCGGCGGAACCAGGCGACCTGCAGCATGACGGACGCGGCCTCGAGGACGAAAACGCCGCCGGCGACGGCCAGGAGGAAGGGCTGGTGGATGAGGCACGCCACCGCGCCGAGGAAGCCGCCGATGCCGAGGGCGCCCACGTCGCCCATGTAGACCTCGGCGGGCGCCGCGTTGTGCCAGAGAAAGACGAGCGCGCCGCCGGCGAGCGCGCAGCAGAGCACGCCGAGCTCGCCCGCGCCCGGGACGTGGCGGATGAGCAGGTAGTCGGCATGGCGGACGTCGCCCGCGAGGTACGCGACCACGCCGAGGATCAGGGTGACGATGAGGACGCAGCCGATGGCCAGGCCGTCGAGGCCGTCGGTGAGGTTGACCGCGTTGGAGGCGCCGGTGGCGACGAGCAGGAAGAACGCGCCGGCGAGCGCGAGGGCGAGGGCGGGGGCGAGCGCGAGCGGCGAGACGACGGCGCGGTCGAGGCCGGGGACCCAGACCTCGGCGGCGATGCCGGAGGCGCCCCCGGAGAGGCCGGCCCAGGCGGCGAAGGCCAGGGCCGAGACGGCGAGCTGGCCGGCGAGCTTGGTCCGGGCGGAGATGCCGTCGGCGTTGCCGCGGCGCACCTTGAGCCAGTCGTCCCATAGCCCGAGCGCGCCCATGCCGAGGAGGCAGGTGAGCGCGGCGGCGACGGCGGGGGTCGGCTTCACCCAGAGGAGCGCGGCCGGGAGCATCGCGGCGGCGATGAGCAGGCCGCCCATGGTGGGGACCTTGCCGCCCTCCTTGGCCAGCTCGCCCATCAGGCGCGCGTCGCGCTCGGGCTGGCGGAGGCGGGCGAGCGAGCGGAGGATCGGGCCCGAGACGGCGAGACCGACGAGCAGCGCGGTGACGCCCGCGAGGATCATGCGGACCGACAGGTAGTCGAAGAGGCGGAGGGGGCCCCAGAGGTGCTGGAAATCGGCGAGGTGATGGAGCATCTCAGTGGAAGCCGAGCTGGCGGCGGACGGCCTCGGGGAGGGCGCGCTCGAGGGCGTGGGCGCGGCTGCCCTTCACGAGCACGGGGCCGGACCAGGCGGCGATGGCGGCGGCGACCTCGGCGAGGTCGCGGGCGGCGACGCCGCCGCAGGCGGCGGCGAGCGCGTCGGCGTCGCCGCCGAGCGCGACGACCCGGTCGCCGGGCCCGAGGGGGAGGGACCGGCCGGACTCGGCGTGCAGCTCGCGCGAGGCGGCGCCGAGCTCGGCCATGCCGCCGAGCACCCAGAGCCGCGGGCCGCGGGTGCGGCGGACGAAGGCGGCGGCGGCATCGGCGAGCGCGGCGGGGCTGGAGTTGTAGCAGTCGACGTGGAGCTCGCGGGGGCCGTCGCGATGGACGGAACCCCTTCCGCCGAGCGGGCGCCAGCGCGCGAGGGCGGCGGCGACGCGGGCGGCGGGCGCGCCCGCGCGGCGGGCCGCGAGCGCGGCCAGGGCGGCGTTGCGCGCCTGGCCGTCGGTGAGGTCGCCGAGCTCGGCCTCGACGCGCCCGAGCGAGGCGTCCTCGACCGCGAGCCGCCAGCCTGATCCGGAGGGGGCGAGGCGGGCGCGCGCGACGCGGCGGACGCCGGCGGGCGCGGGCTCGTCGCCATAGGCGACGGCCACGATGCGGGGCGCCAGGGCGGCGAAGGGGGCGTGGGCGAGGAGCGACGCCGGGACGAAGGCCTCGCCGCAGGCGTCGAGGTGGCGGACGAGCTCCGCCTTCTCGCGGGCGATGCCCTCGAGCGAGCCGACGCCCTCGAGATGGACGGCGGCGACGGCCGTGACGACGGCGATGTCGGGCCGGACGACCTCCGCCGAGAGGGCGAGCTCGCCGGGCTCGCTCATGCCGACCTCGACCACGGCGGCGTCGTGGCGGTCGTCGTCGGCGCCGAGCAGCGTGAGCGGCACGCCGAGGGTGTTGTTGAGGTTGGCCTCGGTGGCGTGCGCGCGCGGCGCGAGGCAGTCGCGGAGCATCTCCTTCGTCGAGGTCTTGCCCACGCTGCCGGTGACGGCGACGACCGGCATGCGCAGCGAGGCGCGCCAGCCGGCGGCGGCGGCCCGCAGGCCGGAGAGGCTGTCGCCGACCACGAGCTGCGGGAGCGGGTCGTCGACGAGGCGCGAGACGAGCGCGCAGGAGGCGCCGCGCGCCCGGGCGTCGGCGAGGTAGGCGTGGCCGTCGCGCCGCCCGGTGGCGATGGCCACGAAGCCCTGGCCGGGCCGGAGGCTGCGCGTGTCGTTGGAGAAGCCGTCCACCTCCGCGGGCGCGTCGCCGCTCCAGGTCCCGCGGGACCACTCGGCGAGGCGCTCGGGGTCGGGGCGGGTCATGCGGAGGCGGGCCTCAGGGCGAGGCGCTGGAGGACGTCGCGGGCGACCTCGCGGTCGTCGAAGGGCACCACGGTCTCGGCGAACTCCTGGGTGGTCTCGTGGCCCTTGCCGGCGACGAGCACGCAGTCGCCGGGGCGGGCGTCGGCGCAGGCGAGGGCGATGGCCTCGCGCCGGTCGGGGACGAAGTCGACCGTCCCGGGGCCCTCCGCGCCCGGGCGCATGTCGTCGAAGATCGCCGCGACGCTCTCGCGCCGGGGGTTGTCGGCGGTCGCCCACGCGCGGTGGGCCAGGCGCGCGACGACGCGCGTCATCGCGGGCCGCTTGCCGCGGTCGCGGTCGCCGCCGCAGCCGAAGACGCAGAGCACGCGGCCGGGCGTGATCGCGCGGAGCATCCCGAGCGCGTGGCCGAGGGCGTCGTCGGTGTGGGCGTAATCCACGAAGACGGGGAAGGGCTGGCCGGCCTCGACGCGCTCCATGCGGCCGGGGACGCCGGGGAAGTCGGCCGCCGCGGCGCCGAGCGCGAGGGGGTCGGCGCCGAGCGCGCGCAGGCAGGCCAGCGCGCAGAGGAGGTTGGAGACGTTGTAGGCGCCGGGCAGGCGGGTCAGGAACTCGGCCTCGCGGCCGCCGCTGCGGACGGCGAGGCGCGTGCCCGCGAGGTCCATCGAGACGATGCGGGCGGCGAGGTCGGCCTCGCGGGAGAGCGAGTAGGTCAGGATGGGCAGGCCCGCCGCCGCGCCGGCGAACGCGGCGAAGGAGGGGTCGTCGGCGTTGATGACGGCGCAGCCGGGACGGGGCCCGACCGAGCCGTCGAAGATCCGGCGCTTGGCGCGGAGGTAGGCCTCGGGCGTGCCGTGGTAGTCGAGGTGGTCGCGGGTGAGGTTGGTGAACGCGGCGACGGCCAGCGGGAGACCGTGCACGCGCTCCTGGTCGAGGGCGTGCGAGCTGACCTCCATGGCGGCGCCGGCGCAGCCCGCGTCGCGCATCTGGGCGAGGAAGGCGGCGAGGTCGGCCGCGTCGGGCGTGGTCTTGTAGGAGGGGACGGACCGGGCGCCCAGGTGATAGCGCACCGTGCCGAGCAGCCCCCAGGGCCGGCCCTCGGCGCGCTCGGCGAGGTGCCGGACGAGCGAGGCCACGGTGGTCTTGCCGTTGGTGCCGGTCACGCCGACGAGGCGCAGCGAGCGCTCGGGGTGGCCGTGGAAGCGCCGGGCCACCTCGGCGAGCACGCGGCGGGGCTCGGCCACCTGCGCGGCGTCGACGGCGGGCACACCCCCGACCGGATGGCCCGAGACGACGGCGGCGGCGCCGCGCGAGACGGCCTCGTCGACGAAGCGGTGGCCCTCGGCGCGGCGGCCGTCGAGGGCGAAGAACAGGGCGCCGGGCACGATGCGCCGGCTGTCGGTGACGAGCGCCGCGATGGGCGTGCGCCACGCGCCGGAGCGCGAGAGCGCCGGGATGCCCTCCAGGAGGTCGGCCAGGGTGGGCGCGCTCATGGCCCGGCGACGAACCGCCCTCCCTGCGGCGCCCGGGCGGGCGGGATCTCGAGCCGGCGGATGCAGGCCTCCGCGATCTCGCGGAAGACGGGCGCGGAGACCTTGCCGCCGTAGCCCACGCCCGCCAGCCGGGGCTCGTCGATCACGACCGTGATGGCGACCCGCGGGTCGCCCGCGGGGAAGAAGCCCGAGAAGGAGGCGACGTGGTGCTGGCTCGAGTAGCGGCCGCCGACCAGCTTCTGGGTGGTGCCGGTCTTGCCCGCGACGTCGTAGCCGGGGATCTCCGCGGCGGCGGCGGTGCCCTGCCGGGAGCAGACGCCGCGGAGGAGGTCCGCCATCTGGCGCGCGGCCGAGGCCGAGACCGCGCGGCCCCGCGCGCGCGGCGCGTACTCGAGGGCGACGGAGCCGTCGGGGTTGAGCGCGCGCCCCACGACCTGCGGGCGCATGAGGAGGCCGTCGGCGGCGATGGCGGCCATCGCCTGGTGCATCTGGAGCGGCGTCGCGCTCACGCTGTGGCCCATCGGGATGCGCGAGATGGTGAGGCCGTCCCAGCGCGAGGGCGGGTGCAGGATGCCGCGGACCTCGCCGGCGGCGAGGGGGAAGCCCGTCTCGGCGCCGAAGCCGAAGCCGCGCACGAGGTCGAAGAAGCGCTGCTCGCCGAGGGACTCGGCGTAGCGCATGCCGATCTGCACGGAGCCGCGGTTGGAGGACTCCCAGACGATGGCGCGGAGGTCCTCGAGCCCCATCGGGTGCGAGTCGCCGGGCAGGGAGACCATGCGGCCGCGGTAGGGCACCTGGCCGAGCGAGCAGTCGTAGCGGGAGTCGGGCGTGACCAGGCCGGCGTCGAGCGCCCCGGCCACGGGCACGATCTTGAAGACGGAGCCCGGCTCGTAGATGTCCGCCAGGGCGCGGTTGCGCTGGGCCTCCAGCGGGGCGGCCTCGCGGTCGTTGAAACGGTTCAGGTCGAAGGTGGGCCAGCAGGCGAGCGCGAGCACGCGGCCGGTGCGCGGCTCGGTCACGATGGCGACCGCGCCGACGGGCCGGTACTGGGCGGCGACCTGCTCGAGGGCCTTCTCGGCGGCGCTCTGGATGACCGAGTCGAGCGTGAGCTCCAGCGTCATGCCGTTGACCGCGGGCACGTCGCGCAGGCGCCGCGCCACGATCTCTCGCCGCCGGCCGTCGCGCTCGGACTCCGTCCAGCCGTCCTGGCCGGCGAGCAGGCGGTCGAAGGTGAGCTCGACGCCCGACACCGCCCTGCCCTCCTGGTTGATGTACCCGAGGACGTGCGCCGCGAGCCTGCCGTTGGGATAGCTGCGGACGTAGCGGGGCTGGCCGTAGAGCGCCCGGATGCCGAGCGCGTCGGCGGCCTTCTTGGCCTCCGCGCCCGCCTCCTTGGCGAGCACGATCCAACGGACCTCGCGGGGAGGCTGGCCCGGCTCGGCGGACGGGCGGAAGGCGCGGGCGGGGTCGAGGGCGGCGAGGACATGCGGGACCGGGACGCCGAGGGCGCGGGCGATCTCGGGCCCGCGCGAGCGGTCCTCCGGCGCGAGCACCTGGGGGTCGAGGCCGATGTCCCACACCCGGTCCGAGGCGGCGAGGAGGTTGCCCTGGCGGTCGCGGATCTCGCCCCGGCGGCTGGCGTGGCGGGTCCACTCGCCGCGGTTCTCCATCGCCTTCGCGCGCAGGCGGGGCCCGTCCACGACGTGCAGCTGGACGAGCTTGGCGAGGAGGACCAGGAACCCGGCGGCGACAGCCCAAGCCAGGAACCCGAACCGAGGTCGCCTGGCTTGCGCCAGGCTCATCGGCGGAGGCGCCCTCCCTGCCCCGAGGGGTCGCCCCCTGCGGCGTTGAGCGCGGCGGTCCGCGGCGTCAGGCCCGCGCCGGCGGCGCCGACGGGGCGCGCGCCCGCGAGGGGCGGGCGCACCCAGACCACCTGGGCGGGCTCGGGCGCGCGGAGGTCCTCGCCGACGCGGCGGGAGAGCTCGAGCGCGTCCTGGGCCTGGGCGCGGCGGCGGTCGAGCTGCTCGGCCTCCTTGCGGCGCTCGGTGATCTGGCGCTCGAGGCCGCGGATGCGCTGCCCGACCTCGTCGGCGCGCAGGCGGACCTGCATGATGCCGACGACGCCGCCGACGGCCACGGCGAAGGTGACGATGACGAGGAGGACGGTGGCGGCGCGGAGGCGGTTCACGGGAGTCGGCGGATGGCGCGGAGGCGGGCGGAGCGGCTGCGGGGGTTGGCGGCGACCTCGGCCGGGCCGGGCATGACGGCCCCGCGGGTCAGGAGCTCGCCGCGGGCCACCCTGAGGTCCTGCGGGCGGGAGTCGTCGCGGTCGACCGGGCGGCCGGCCAGCTCGTTGAAGAGCCGCTTCACGCGGCGGTCCTCCAGGGAGTGGAAGGAGATCACGGCGAGGACGCCGCCGGGGGCGAGGGCCTCGAAGGCCTTGGGCAGGGCCTCGTCGAGCGCGCCGAGCTCGTCGTTGACGAGGATGCGGATGCCCTGGAAGGAGCGCGTGGCGGGATGCGTCCCGCGAGGGCCGGGGGGCGGAGGGGCCGCCTCCTCGATCAGCGCGGCGAGCGAGGCGGTGCGGGCGAGGCGGCCGGTGCCGCGCGCGCGGAGGATCGCCTCCACGACCCGGCGCCAGCGGGGCTCCTCGCCGAGGTCGCGGATGGCGCGCTCGAGCTCGGGGCGGGGCGCGGTCTCGAGGAAGGCGGAGGCCGGCTGGCCCCGCGAGGTGTCCATGCGCATGTCGGCGGGGCCGTCCGCGCGGAAGGAGAAGCCGCGCGCGGGCTCGTCGAGCTGGAAGGAGGAGACGCCGACGTCCATCATCACGCCGTCGAAGGGCCCGGGCACGCGGTCGAGGTGCCGGAAGTCGAGCGCGTGGAACTCGAGGCGACCGGGGTGGGCGGCGGCGAGGGCGGCCGCCCGGGGCGCCGCGGCGGGGTCGCGGTCGAGCGCGACGACGCGCGCGCCGGGGGCGCGGGCGAGGAGGGCGCCGCTGTGGCCGCCGCCGCCGAAGGTGCAGTCGAGGTAGCGGCCGCCGTCGCGGGGCGCGAGCGCCCCGAGGGTCTCCTCGAGCAGGACGGGCTGGTGGGCGGCTGTGAACAAGCTGTGAGTTGTGTTAGTAACTTATGGATACAGCTCAGAGGCCGAGCTGGCGCAGGGCCTCGAGGATGGCGCGCGTGGCGGCGTCGTCGGCCGGCCGGCGGGGCGGGCGCTCGCCGCGGATCTGGAACGTGGTGAAGGCGCCGCCGAAGGTGATGTCGCGGCCGAGCCCGGCCTGCGCGACGATGCGCTCGTTGAGCGTGATGCGGCCGGACCGGTCGGCGCTGACCTCCACGCTGTTCTCGCCGAGCACGGTGAGCGCGTCGACCTTCGACGGGTCGCTCATCGTCACCTGGGACGCCGCCGCGGCGATGCGGTCCACCATCGCGGGCGGGAAGACGATCACCGCGCCGACGGCCGGATGGAAGACGGCGAGGTAACGCTGCTGCTCCAGCTCGTCCGAGCGCCAGGCCGCCGGGATGGTGACGCGGTTCTTCTCGTCGAGCTTGCCGGCATGGATGCCGGTGAAGAGCACAGGGCGAGGGGGGAGCGACATGGACGTAACAGGGGCGAGTGCCCCCTTTTGACCCACTTCAACCCACATTGACCCACTGGTCAATGCTTTTACCCCACTTTACCCCCAAAAACTTACTCACAGGCATCCTGGCCGGACAAAATGGCTCAATAAATACGCAAAATGTTTATATATATGGGTTTGTGTAAATTTTGACTAATTTTAGACAAATGGGCCCTTCCCGTCCCGCCCGATCCCCGGCCGGAAAGACGGCGCATGTAGTTGATAAGTTGATACAACGTGGGCGACGGGGGTCTTCAGGACCTGCGTCGCTTTGCGTTTGCCAATCCCGCCGGGCTCTGCCTTAACAAGGTCACCTCGTCGCACCATGAAGCACCTCCTCACCGTCGCCGCCCTCGCCTGCGCCCTCGCCCTCACCGGCTGCGCCACCCAGGTCGGCGTGAACAACCCCGACAATTCCTCCGCCACCTACTCGGGCGGCAACCTGACCACGACCTACAAGTCGGACGTGTCCACGATCTTCGCCGCCACCAAGCGCGCCCTCGACTCGATGCGCGACGTCGGCGTGCTCGGCCGCACCGGGGAGACCCCCGAGACCAACGAGCTCGGCGAGCTGACCGGCGTCACCGTCTACGCCCGCGCGATCGGCGACTACCAGGTCAAGGTCGCCATCACCAAGTCCATCGACGTCAACACCGGCTCCGACTGCACCCAGGTCTCCGTCCGCTGGGGCACCGCCGGCAACTGCCAGCAGAGCCAGCAGGTCATCCACCGCATCACCGAGAACCTCGGCCGCTGAGCGGGCGCGGTCCCGAACCGACGCCGCCCGGCCCCGAGCCCGGCGGCGTCTTTCTTTAGCATGGGCAACATCCACGGACACCTCCTTCGCATCGCCACCTTCGGCGAATCCCACGGGCCCGGCATCGGCGTCGTCATCGACGGCTGCCCGCCCCGGCTGCCGCTCGACCTGGCGTTCGTCCGGTCGGAGCTGGCCCGCCGCCGGCCGGGCCAGAGCGACCTGACGACCCAGCGCAAGGAGGCCGACGAGGTCGAGGTGCTCTCGGGCGTCTCGGAGGACGGCCTCACCCTCGGCTCGCCCCTCGCCCTGCTCATCCGCAACACCGACCAGCGCGGCTCGGCCTACGCGGAGATGCGCGCCGCCTACCGGCCCTCGCACGCCGACTTCACCTATGACGCCAAGTACGGCATCCGCGCCGTGGAGGGCGGCGGGCGGGCCTCGGCCCGCGAGACCGCCGCGCGCGTGGCCGCCGGCGCGGTCGCCAAGCTCATCCTCCGCCGCGCCCTCGGGGCGACCGTGACGGCCTGGGTCGAGAGCGTGCACGACATCGACGCGCCCCGCCCCGCCAAGGTGCCGACGACGAAGGCCATCGAGGCCTCGCCCACACGCTGCCCGGACAAGGCGGCCGCCGCCCGGATGGAGGCGCGCATCCGCGAGGCCCGCGCCCGCGGCGACTCCGTCGGCGGCGTCATCCGCTGCGTCATCGAGGGCGCCGGCCCGGGCCTCGGCTCGCCCGTCTTCGACCGCCTGGAGGCCGACCTGGCGAAGGCCATGCTCTCGCTCCCCGCGACCAAGGGCTTCGAGGTCGGGAGCGGCTTCGCGGGGGCGCGCCTGATGGGCAGCGAGCACAACGACGCCTTCGTGCGCAAGGGCGGGCGCATCCGCACCGCCACGAACCGCTCCGGCGGCATCCAGGGGGGCATCTCCAACGGCGAGCCGATCGAGTTCCGCGTCGCCTTCAAGCCGACCGCGACCGTGCTGCGCGAGCAGGCCACGGTCGACCGCGCGGGCAAGCCGACCAAGCTCACCGCGCGCGGCCGCCACGATCCCTGCGTCCTGCCGCGCGCCGTGCCGATCGTGGAGGCGATGGCCGCCCTCGTGCTGGCCGACCATTGGCTGCGGGACCGCGCCCAGAACCTCCCGATCACCCGCCGCGCGCGATGAGCGACCTCTGCCTCATCCTCGGCGCGCCCAGCCCGGCCCGCCGCGAGGTGGCGGAGGACCTCGCCCGGTTCGGATGGCCGGAAGGCGTGGCGACGGAGATCCTCCCCGGGTCGTCCGAGGACGGCGAGGGACGCGCGTGGGCGTTCGCCGACGGCGCCGCCCGGCTTCCCCAGGCCGAGGGCAAGGCCGCCATCCTGATCACGGACGGACGGCGCTCGCAGGTCGACCAGCTCGAGGCGCTCTTCCGGGACGCCCCCGGGGCCGGCTGGGCCATCCGCCGCATCGTGACGGTCGTCGACCTGCCCCTCCTGCATCGCCGCCCGGCGCTCGCGCCGTGGTTCCGCGCCTGCGCCCATTTCTCCGACGCCGTCGTGCTGGCCGGCCGGCACGGCGTCCCGAACGCCTGGCTGAGCGAGCTCCAGCGCGGCTACGCCGACGACCTGGGGCCCTGCCTGCAGCTGGTCCTGCCGCGCGCGGGAGGCCTGCCCCGCCCCGCCGAGATCATCGAGGGCGAGCCGAGACGGATGAGCCTGGTCCTCGACGACCTCGACGCGGTCGACGAGATGGAGTTCGACGAGGACAACCTGCCGGACGAGCCCTTCGACCTCGTGAGGCCGACGGATCCCTACTTCGAGAGGGACACCACGGGTCGCCGCGTCATCCACCTGCCCGACATCGCGGCCGAGCTGGCGGCCGACGCGGGCTGAGGTCAGCTCCCGGACACGACGAAGGCCGCGAGCGCGTCGGCGTCGTCGAGCGAGGGCAGCCCGACCTCGAAGGCGGCCGCGGCGTGCGCCAATCGCTCGGCCTCGGCCTCGTGGCCGGCGGAGCGGAGGAGGGGGAGGGCCAGGAGGAGGCACGCGGCGGCGGCCAGGGAGACCTGGGCGAAGGCGATGACGCGGCGGCGGCGGCGGTCCGCGCCGACGGCGGCGGCGGCGCGCGCGGCGAACCCCGGGATGCGGCGCTCCCGGCCGGCGCGCAGGGCGCCGTCGATGCGGTCGTCGATGGGCTGTCGGTCGTCCATGTCTCTCATAGGGGAAACCCCGGGGCAGGGGTCAAGTTTCAGGCCGGAAATCCGGCCCCATGGCCGCGCGCAGGCGCAGCCGGGCCCGGTGGATCCAGGTCTTCACGGCGGGCACGCCGGCGCCCATGACCTCCGCGATGGCCTCGTAGGAGAGGTCCTGTTGCACCAGGAGCAGGATGGCCGTCCGCTGCTCCTCGGGCAGGCCGGCGACCGCGAGGCGGAAGGCCTCCTGGATGTCGGCCACCTCCCGGTCGGAGCGGTGGGAGAGGTCGCTGGGCTCGGGCGCGTCGTCCAGGGCGGAGGCGGGCTTGCGGGCGCGCCGCCGCCGCTCGTTGAGCAGGAGGTTGTGGGCGATGTGGAAGAGGTAGGTCGAGAGCTTGGCCTCGGGGCGCCAGCGGGGCGCCGCCCGATGGAGCCGCACGAACACCTCGAGCGCGAGCTCCTCGGCGGTGGCGAGGCTGCCCAGCTGCGAGGTCAGGTAGCCGACGAGGCGCCCGTGGTGGCGCTCGACGAGCATCCGCAGCGCGTGGTCGTCGCCGCCGGCGACCAAGGCCATGAGGCGGCGGTCCTCCCCGTCCGGATCGACGTCGCTCTCGGCCATCGCTCGTTCAACCCCGGCCGGGCGCCGGAGGTTTCGCCGGCGTCACTTGCCGGCGGCGGCCGGCGCCGCGGGAGCGGCGGGGGCGGCGGCGGCCTTGGCTCCCGCCTCGAGGAATCGGCGGATGGTGGCGACGGGGATGACGACGGGGGTGAAGCCCATGCCCTGGCCGGACTCGAGGTCGTCGCCGTCGGGCTTGGCCGAGGTCACCCCGGCGAGGCGCCCGCCGAGGTCGAGGACAGGGCAGCCGGGGAAGGGAAGATGGATGACGGCGAAGGGCCGGGGCTTGGAGACGACGGCGCAGACCTGGTCGATGTCGGCGCGCGGCGCGCGCTCGAGCGACTTGCCCATGCGGCCGAGCACGACGACCTCGTCGGCCACCTTGAGCTCGACCTCGGCGCCGGGGTCGAGGGCGACGAGCGGCTGGGCGGGCTTGGCGACGGGGGCGATGAGCGCGAGGTTGAGGTCCTTGTCCTTGATCACGACCTTGGCGGGGAGCTCCGTGCCGTCGGCGAGCACGATGAAGGCCTCCTTGACGTCGGAGACGACGGACAGGCGGAGGGGGCCGGCGGGGGTCTGGACCGTGCGGCCGTCGGCCATGGAGCCAGGGTCGATGTTCGCGGCGGCGACCAGGACGGCGCCGTCGGGCGACACCACGGTGCCGAGGGTCTCGACCGCGCGGTCCTGGCTCTGGGAGGGCTGGTCGCCGGCGGTGAGGGTCATGGAGACCGTCGCGCGGACGACGACGACGGCGTCGGACTTCTCGGCGACGAGACGGCGGGCGACAGCGGCGGAATCCGAGGAGGCGAGGAGGCAGGAGTGGGCCGCGATCAGGGCGGCGAGGATCGGGATGGGGCGCATGGTGAAGGTCAGCGGGCCTCGGCGGCGGCGATGGCGGCCCAGTCGGGCTCGCACTCGAGGATGGAGCCGGTCACCCCGCGGCGGACGCGGAAGACGACGTGGCGGGGGCGGGAGGCGGCGAGGGAATCGAGGGCGGCGCGCAGGTCGTCGTTGGCGGCGAGGGCGCGGCCGTTGAGCTCGGTGACGATGTCGCCGGCGCGCAGGCCGGCGAGGTCCGCCCAGCCGGAGCGCTCGACCCGCGTGACGACGACGCCGGTGTCGTCGTCGCCGAGGCGCCGCTCCTGGCGGTCGTCGAAGCCGAGCGCGCGGGCGGAGAAGCCGAGGCGGATGTCGCGGACCGTGGGGAGCTCGGAGGGCGGCGCGGGGCGCTCGGCCAGGGCGAGGTCGACCTTGGCCGGCTTGCCGTCGCGGAGGATGTCGATCGAGACGGTGGCCGAGGGGTCGTACTCGCGGAGGGTCGAGCCGAACCACTCCGCATCCTCGGGACGCCGCGCGGGGATGACCTTGCCGTCAAGCCGGAGGAGGATGTCGCCCACGCGCAGGCCGGACTTCTCCGCGGCGCCGCCGGGGACGAGCCGGGTGACGCGGAGCCCGGAGCGGGCCTCGACGCCGAGCGCCTTGGCGAGCTCGGGGAGGAGGACCTGGGTGGAGACGCCGGCCCAGGCCTTCGGCACGCGGGGCACGGGCGCGGGATCGGTCTCGGGGCCGACGCGGACGACGGAGACCAGGTCGGCGTCGTCGCGGCGGATGCCGACGAGGACGGCGCGGGGCTCGGGGCCGGCGAGGGCGGCGCGGGTGGCCTCGCGCAGGTCGGCCAGCCGGCGGACGGGGCGCCCGTCGGCGAGCAGGATGAGGTCGCCGGGCTGGAGCGGGGGCTTGGCCAGCTCCGCCGGGCCTCCGGCGCGGAGCGAGTCCACCAGCACGCCGTCGGTGTCGGGACGCCGCAGCTTGCGGGCGGAGAAGGCGGTCAGGTCGCGGAAGGTCGCGCCCCAGGCGGCGAGCTCGGCCTCGCGGGCGAGGCGCGGCTCGCGCTCGGCGGGCGTGAGCGAGAGGACGAGTTCCTTGTCGCCGCGGCGGAGGCGCGCCTCGGCGGGCCGGCCGATCGGGAGGCTGGTCTCGACCAGGCCGAAATCGGGCATGCCCTCCGCGTCCGCGGCGTGGACCTCGGCGCCGCCGAGCGCGAGGAGGATGTCGCCCTGGCGGATGCCGGCGGCGGAGGCGGGGGACTCCGGCAGGACGCCCTCGACGAGCACGCCGCGCGCGCCCGCCTGGCTGCGCAGGAGCGGGCGGGCCTCGATGCCCGTCCAGCTGCGGCGCACGCGGCCGTCGCGGATGAGGGCCTCGGCCACGGGCTTGGCGGTGTCGGAGGGGATGGCGCCGCCGAGGCTGCCGACGCCGATCTCGTTGACGCCGACGATGCGGCCGCGCGTGTCGACGAGAGGGCCGCCGGAATTGCCGCCGAAGATGACGGCGTCGTGGCCGATCCAGCGCACGAGCTCGCCGACCGACTCGCCGTCGAGGTCCATCTGGCCGACGAAGCGCGTCATGATCATCCGGGGATTGGCCACGATGCCGCGGGTGACGGACTGGTTGAGGCCGGCGGGGCAGCCCATCGAGAAGACGACGTCGCCCGCGCGGAGCTCGGATGAGCGGCCGAACTTGGCGATGGCGAGGGGCCTGGCGCCGGCGGGGCGCCGCGAGAGGTCGAGCCGGATGACGGCGAGGTCGGTCATGGCGTCCGCCCCGACCAGCGCGGCGGGAAGCTCCTCGCCGTCGGCCAGGCGGCAGAGGAAGGCGGCGCCGCGGCCGGCCACGTGGTAGTTCGTCACGACATGCCCCTCGGCGTCGATGATGGCGCCGGAGCCGACGCTGGTCTGACGCCGCACCCTGCCCTCGCCGCCCTCCTCCGAGATGACCTCGATGCGCACGACCGCCGGCGAGACCGCGGCGATGGCGTCGCGGGCGTCGTCGGCGCGCAGCGGCAGGAAGGCGAGGAGCGGGGCGAGGAGGATCAGGCGTCGCACGGCCGCACAGTGCCGCCGGGCGGCGGCCGGGTCAATGGGAATGGCCTCAGGAGCGGGCGGCCAGCTCGCGCAGGGCGCCCAGCAGGCCGCGCTCGAGGGCGGCGGCGGCGGGCACGTTCAGCCGATGGACGCGCCGCTCGGCCTCCTCCAGGCAGGCGAGGGCGGCGGCCGCCGCGGGCGCCGCGGCCGGGCGCTCGCGGGCGAGGAGCCGCAGCGCCTCGGCGAGCTCGGCGAGCATGCGGGCGCGCAGCTGGCGCTCGTGGCGGGACTCGTGCGCGTCCTCGAGCTTCCGGATCTCGTCGGCGTCGTCCGTCGGCGGCGGGACGAACGGGTCCTCCTTGAGGGCGCGGGCGAGCAGCTCCGCGTGCGCGCGCTCAAGCCGGCTGAGGATGCCGTAGGCCTCGACGACGACCAGCGAGGCGGCGGGGCCCCGGGCGTCGGGGACGCGGCGGGCGAGCGCGGCGAAGGCGGCCACGGTGTCGCGCCAGGCGGGAAGCGGGATGGGCGCGCCCTCCCCGCCCAGGTCGAAGCGGGCGCAGCGGCTTAGGATCGTGGGGAGGAGGCGGTAGGGGTGCGTCGTGACGAGGACGAGAAGGAGGCCGCGCGCCGGCTCCTCAAGGGTCTTGAGGAGGGTGTTGGCGGACTCGCCGTTGAAGCGGTCCGCCTCGTGGATGATCACCGCCTTGCGGCCGGAGTGGGAGCTCAGGTTGGCGAAGCGCACGACGTCGAGCGCGGGCTCGACCTGGATGAGCCGCATCTTGCCCGAGGGGCGGAGGTCCATGAGGTCGATGTGCCCCGCGTCGACGGGCTCGCCGAGATGGGCCGCCACGACCTCGCGGGCGACCGAGACGAGGAGGGGGAGCTCGCCGCCGGCGAGGATGACGGCGTGCGGCAGGCGGCGCGCGCGCGCGGCCGCGAGCAGGGCGTCCCGGGCCGCGGGACGTCCCTCAGCCGAGGCGGCGGCGGACCTCATGCCAGATGGCCTCGGCGACCTCGGGCTGGGGCCGGGTCGCGTCGAGGACGAGGAAGCGCGCGGGCTCGGCGGCGGCCAGCGCATGGTAGGCCTCCCGCACGCGGCGGTGGAAGGCGAGGTCGAGGGCCTCGAGGCGGTCGGCCTTGCCCGAGTCCCGGGCGGAGGCGCGCGAGAGCCCGACGGCCGGATCGAGGTCGAGCAGCACCGTGAGGTCGGGACGCACCTCGCCGCAGGCCAGCCGGTTCACCGAGTCGACCAGGGAGGCGGGCAGGCCGCGGCCGCCGCCCTGGTAGGCGACGGTGGAGTCGGCGAAGCGGTCGCAGAGGACGACCTTGCCCTCGGCCAGGGCCGGGCGAATGACGTCCTCGACCAGCTGGGAGCGGCAGGCGGCGAAGAGAAGGGCCTCGGCGGGCCCGCCGATGCGGCTCTCCGGACGCTTGAGGATATCCCGGATGCCCTCGCCGAGGACGGTGCCGCCCGGCTCGCGGACGCGCACGACGCGCTCCGCGGGAAAGCCGCCCTCGGAGGAAAGGCGCCCGGCCAGCCGACCGATCTGGGTCGACTTGCCGGCGCCCTCACCACCCTCGAAGGTGATCAAGGCGCCCCGGGAAAGCGAGAGGGCGGCCACGGCACCATTGGCACGCAGCCGCCCCCGATGGGCAAGCCCCAAGCGGGGCTCAGCTGGTGGTGCCGGAGGGCGAGAGGTTCTCCTGGGTCTCCTTCTGGATGACGGTCTCGATCTCGGGGGGCAAGGGAGGCGGAGGGGGAGAAGGCGGCGGAGGCGTGGGCTTGGGCTTTTCCTCGGTCGGCTCCGCCGCGGGGTCGGTCGGATCTCCGGCTCCCGGTTCCTCGGGGCCGGGGTCGGTGGTGCCGCCGCCGGGGGGGGCGGGAGCCGGAGGCGGGGCGGTCGTGCCGCCCTTGAACTCCTCGACGACTTCCTTGACCTTCTCGGGGTCGGCCTGCCGGACCTCGGTCTTGGGTTCGGAAGGCAGGACGGGGTCGCCCTCGCCGGAAGGGTCGACGTCGACGCCGCCGATGCGCTCGGGCTTGTCGGCCGGACCGACGATGACGATCTCCTGTCCGCCGATGAGGGGCGTGGGCAGCGAGCCCTGGAGGTCGTTGACCTCGACCTCGCCCTTGACGACGGTCGTGGTCTGCTGGCCGACCATGCGCTTGTCGTCGAAGGTGTACTCGTCGGTCCAGACCGTGCCGCGCACGCGCGTCAGGCCGACGGGCGTCTTCACGGTGAACTGGGTGCTGGGGTTGAGCTTGCGCGCCTCGCCGATGATCTTGCCGCGGTAGAGCTCGATCTGGACGATGGACATCGAGGGCTCGGCCGAGAGCTCGCGGTACTTGCCGGCGACGATCAGGGGGGATGCGACCTGGCTGAAGATCTTCACCTCGATCTGCGTCTCGGCGGTGACGAGGATGGTCGCGCCGTTGGAGAAGATGAGCTCGGCGGTCGAGTTGGCCGAGGTCTCGACGCGATGGCCCTCGCGGAAGGTCAGGCCCTTCGTCAGGTTGGCCGACCGGCCGGCGGCGTTCTTGAGCACCGAGGTGCCCTGGACGGCGCCGACCTCGACGACCCCCTTCTGGAGGCCGGCGGATGCGACGAGCGGAAGGAGCGCGGCGGCGATGAGGGCTAGGAAGCGCATGGCGGAAAAGTCGGGGATGCGGGCGGGGAACCCGACATCAAGGATGTCGGGCTCCGAACCGTTGGCAACGAAAACCCAGCCCGGGAAAGGGCCGCCCCGGGGGCCCAATCAGCCCTGGAAGGGCTCGAGGAGGCGCTTGACGCGGATAGCGGCCAGCTGGGCGTAGCGGGGGAGGCCGTTCTCGTAGGGGAGGGAAAGCTCGCCCTGGATGAGGGGGGAGGCGTACTTCAGGAAGGGCAGCTCGATCGACATGCGGTCGGAGCCGATCCAGTTGGCCGGGAAGGTCTTCACCCCGTTGGCGATGTCGCCCAGGGGGGCGAGGGCGGTCTTGACCGCGTAGGTATCCTTGCCCTCGACGCGGGCCAGGACGACCATCTTGCCGGACTCGCCGTCGACGGCGGCGCGGACGGCGGCCTGGCCGCAGAGGAAGGCCTCGTCGACGTCGGCCAGGGAGGCGGAGTGCGAGGCGGCGCGCTGGGCGATGCCGAGCTTGGCCGAGCGGGCCTTGACGCCCTCGATGCGGCTCTCGACGAGCGAGCGGAGGTATTCGCCGGCGCCGCCGAGGACGGCGTGGCCGAAGGCGTCGGTGCTGGAGGTGTCCGCGCCGAGGTAGGCGCCGGACTCGTCCTGCACGCCCTCGGAGACGACGACGAAGCAATGGGGGTTGGACTTAAGGACCTCGAGCACGCGGTTGACGAAGGCGTCGGGGTTGAAG
This sequence comes from uncultured Enterobacteriaceae bacterium, assembly GCA_964472585.1. Classification (GTDB taxonomy): domain Bacteria; phylum Verrucomicrobiota; class Verrucomicrobiia; order Opitutales; family UBA953; genus UBA8828. The sequence continues at coordinate 32,443 of CAYYLJ010000009.1, forward strand.
GGCGCCTCGGGGAGGAGGACGATGTGGGGGGCGTCGGCGGCCTGGCGGTCCTTGCGGCGGGCGAGGACGGTGGAGGCGGCGAGCCAGCCGGCGTTGCGGCCCATGACCTCGAGGATGGAGACGAAGTCGTTCTGGCCCATGGCGGCGTTGTCCAGGGACATCTCGCGGACGGTCGTGGCGAGGTACTTGGCGACGGAGCCGTAGCCGGGGCAGTGGTCGGTGATGGGCAGGTCGTTGTCGATCGTCTTGGGCACGCCGATGACGCGGAGGTCATAGCCGCGCTCCTGGGCGAGGTTGTGGATCTTCAGGGCGGTGTCCTGCGAGTCGTTGCCGCCGATGTAATGGAAGTAGCGGATGTCGTGGGCCGCGAAGACCTGCAGGATGCGGTCGAAGTCCTCCTGCTTCTTGACCTTGTAGCGGCAGGTGCCGAGGGCGGCGCCGGGGGTGTGGCGGAGGGCGCGGACGGTCAGCTGGGACTCGGAGGCGAGGTCGACGAGCTCCTCCTTGAGGACGCCGTGGATGCCGTTCAGGCCGCCGAAGATCTCGGGGATGGTGTCCTCATGGTTGAGGGCCTCGGTCAGGACGCCCGCCAGGGAGGCGTTGATGACCGGGGTGGGGCCGCCGCTCTGCGCGACGAGGAGGTTGCCTTGAAGGGACATGGGAATGGAACGGTTGGAACAGGGGTTGTGGGAACCCCCGCGGCCGTTGGCAAGACTACAGTCAGAGGATCCGCCCCGGGCGCACGCGGGCGGACTCGGGGACGCGGGCCGACCAGGCGGCCGCCTCGGCCGCGAAGGCGTCCACCTGGGCGCCGGCGGAGCCGGTCAGCTCGGGCGCGCGGGCCAGCACGGCCTCGACGCGGGCCCGGTCGAGGCCCAGGCGGGCGTCGCCGGCCAGGCGGTCCATGAGGTCGTTGCGCTCGATCTCGCCGGCGCGCAGGGCGCGGGCGACGGCGACGGCGTGCTCCTTGATGGCCTCGTGGGCGGCCTCCCGGCCGGCGCCGGCCTTCACCGCCTCCATCAGGAGCGTGGTGGTCAGGAGGAACGGAAGGTAGTGGCGGGACTCGCGGGCGATGACGCCGGGATACACCTCCATCTGGCCGAGCACGGTGAGGAAGGCCTCGAGCAGCCCGTCGGCCGCGAGGCAGGCGTCGGGCAGCATCACGCGGCGCGCGACCGAGCACGAGACGTCGCCCTCGTTCCACTGGTCGCCCGCGAGGGACGCGGCCATGGCGAGATGGCCGCGGAGGACGACGTGCAGGCCGTTGATTCGCTCGCAGGTGCGGGCGTTCATCTTGTGGGGCATCGCGGAGGACCCGACCTGGCCGGGCAGGAAGCCCTCGCTCGCGGTCTCGTTGCCCGCCATGAGGCGGAGCGTGCGGGCCATCGAGGAGGGGCCGGAGGCCATCACGAGGAGCGCGCTGACGGCCTCGAGGTCCATCGAGCGCGGATAGACCTGGCCGACGGCGCCGAGGGCGCGGGGGATGCCGAGGTGGGCGAGCACGCGGCGCTCGAGACCGGCGACCTTGGAAGCGTCCCCGCCGAGGAGCGTCAGGGCGTCGAGCTGGGTGCCGACCGCGCCCTTCAGGCCGCGCGCGGCGAAGGCGCCCAGGCAGGCGTCGACCGCGGCGACGCCGCGGAGGCACTCCTCGCCGAACATCGCCCAGCGCTTGCCCACCGTGGTGGGCTGGGCGGCGACGTTGTGGGTGCGCGCGGCGAGGAGGAGGTCCCTCGACTCGGTCGCGCGGCGGGCGAGCGCGGCGGCGGCGGCGACGGCCTTGGCGCGCAGCAGGACGAGGGAGCGGTGCAGCTGGAGCTGCTCGACGGACTCGGTGAGGTCGCGGCTGGTGAGCCCCTTGTGGATGTGCTCATGGCCGGCCAGCGCGCAGAACGCGTCGATGCGCGCCTTGACGTCGTGGCGCGTCACCTCCTCGCGGCGCCGGATGTCGTCGAGGTCGACCTTGTCCTTGGCGCGCTCGTAGGCCTCGACGACGCCCTCCGGGACGGCCAGCCCGAGGTCGCGCTGGGCGCGGAGCACGGCGATCCAGAACTCGCGCTCGAGGATGACGCGGCCGCGCGGCGACCACAGGGCGCGCAGCTCGGCGGAGGCGTAGCGGTCGGCGAGGACGTTGGGGACGGTATCCATGATGGGGAAAGGTCAGGCGGCGGCGCGGCGGCGTCCGAGGAAGCGCAGGCAGGCGTCGCGGAAGGCGGCGGGCTCGTCGCCGCAGGCGTAGACCGCGACGAGGTCGGCCTGGAGGTCGGACAGCTCGCGCACGGTGAAGCGGTGCGCGTCCGGGGCGACCTTCGTCCCCAGGTACCAGGGGTTCTGGCTGAAGGGGTTGGTCGAGGTCTTGCCGCCGTCGCCGTGGAGCGGCCCGAAGCGCGCGGCGGCGGCCTTGAGCTCGCGCTCGGGCGCGCCCGAGGGGCCGAGCCGGATGACGCCCGCGTCGGCCATCGCGCGGAGCTGGATGAGGAGGCGGATGCGGTTCAGGAGCGAGGCGAGCAGCGGGCGCGGCGAGTCGTTGTGGAAGAAGAAGCGGTCGAGCGCGGCGAGCGTCCAGGGCAGGTCCCCGGCGAGCACCGCCTCGACCGGCTCGAAGAGGTCGGACTCGCCGAACACGGGGGTCAGCATCCGGACGTCCTCCGCCGTCACCGTGCCGCCGGGCCCGGCGTGGACCGCGAGCTTCTCGCACTCGTTGAGCAGGGCGCGGGTCGAGCCGGTGACGCGGTCCAGCAGGGCGCCGACCGCGCCCTTGCCCGGCTTGGCGCCGGCCTCGCGCAGGCCGCGCTCGGCGAGGTCGGCCAGGAAGTCGGGGGTCGGGTCCGGGATGTCCTGGAAGTCGCCCGCGGCCTCGGCGAGAAGCTTGAACTCCTTGCGGGTCCGGTTCACCGGACAGAGCGACACGACGAGGCGGACGGCGGGGTCCACCTCGGTGATGAGCGGCACGAGGTGCTGCTCCAGGATCTCGGCCACGGACTCCGAGCCGGCCTGGTTCTTGGGGAGCTCGAGCCAGTTGAGGTTGCGGATCCAGACGACCTTCGCGCCGCCGAAGAGGCCGAGCGAGACCAGGGCGTCGCGGATGCGGGCCTCGATGGCCTCGGCGTCGGCGACCACGCGCAGGAAGCCGTCGACCACCTCGGCGTCGGCGTCCGCGCCGGCGGCGGCCCGGGCCGCCTCGAAGCGGCGGCGGGCCTCCCGGTCGACGAGGAACTCGTCCTTCCCGGCCACGATGGCGAGGTTCGCGGGCATGCGCCCCACCATCCTCCCGAGGCCGGGGCGGGAGGCAACCCCGAAGCCGCTCAGGCGCCGTGGATGGCGTCCTCGACCGCGTAGCGGCTGAGCTTGCGGCGCAGCCAGTCGAGGGCGGTGTTCACGGCGCGCACCTTGACCTGGGCGCGGTCGCCGGCGACCACGATGCGGCGGGACCAGACCCCCGAGGGGCTGGCATAGCCGAGGTAGACGGTGCCGACGGGATCCGAGGCGGTGCCGCCCTCGGGGCCGGCGAAGCCGGTGATGGAGAGGCCGTGGTCGGCGCCGAAGCGCTCGGTGGCGGCGGTGGCCATGGCGGCGGCGACCTCGGCGGAGACGGCGCCGTGCTGGTCGATGAGCGACTGGGGGACGCCGAGCACGCCGACCTTGGCGTCGTTGGTGTAGGCGACGAGCGAGCCGACGAGGACGCGGGACGCGCCGGGGATGTCGGTCAGGTTGCTCGCCAGCAGACCGCCGGTGCAGGACTCGGCGACGGCGAGGGTGCGGCCGAGGCGGCCGAGGCGCTCGACCGCGAGCTGGGCGAGCGTGGAATGGCCGGTGCAGACAAAGTCGTCGCCGACGGCGTCGCGGACGGCGCGGGCGACCTCCATCATGGCGTCGCAGCAGGCGCCGCTCGCGCCGGGCGAGATGCGGGCGTCGACCACGCCGGAGTGGGTGCCGAAGGTCAGCTGCATGCCGGGGCGCAGCAGCGGGCGGATGAGCGACTCGAGGGGGGCGGCGCCGATGCCGAAGGTGCGGACCTGGACATAGGCCTCGCCGTCGCAGGCCGAGCCGTCGTCGCGCAGGAGGGGCACGACGTGCTGCTCGAAGAGCGGCCGGAGCTCGATGCCGGGGCCGGGGAGCATGGCGAGGCTGCGCTCGCCGACGCGGAGGAAGAGCCCCGGGGAGGTGCCGCGGGGATTGGGCAGCGAGACGGCCCCGCGCGGCAGGCGGCACTGGCGGAGGTCGAGCGGGCCGACCTCGCGCCCGATCTTGGCGAAGCGCTCGCGCAGGGCGCGCTCGGCCTCGGGATCGTGGACCATCTCCAGGCCGAGCGCCTGGGCGACGGCGTCGCGCGCCATGTCGTCGGTCGTCGGGCCCATGCCGCCGGTGGTGATGACCAGGTCGCAGCGCCGCCAGGCCTGGCGGATCTCGTCGGCGATGGCGGGAAGCTCGTCGCGGACGATGGAGGCCTGCTCGAGCCGGATGCCGCGGCGGGCGAGCTGCTCGCCGAGCCAGACGAGGTGGCCGTTCGGACGCACCCCCTCGAGGAGCTCGTCCCCGATGTTGATGAGATGCGCCCGGCAGGGCTGTCTGGATTCCGTTTGCGACATGGCCGACCTCACCCACCTTTCCGAGCGGCCGAGAAAAATGCAACCGGACCCCACAGAATTGTCCCCCGCGGCCCTGGCGCGCCAGGCCCCCCGGGAGCCCGGCGTCTACATCATGAGGGACGCGGCCGGGACGGTCGTGTACGTCGGGAAGGCCAAGGAACTGAGGAAGCGCCTGGCCAGCTACTTCCGCCCGGGCGCCCGCCACGGCCCCAAGGTCGCCGCCCTCGTGGCCTCGGCCGCCGGGCTGGAATGGAGGGTGGTGCGGAGCGAGACGGAGGCGCTCCTGCTCGAGGGCGCCCTGATCAAGCGCTGGCGGCCCCGCTGGAACGTCCTTCTCCGCGACGACAAGCAGTTCCTGCAGATCCGGGTGGACCTCGACGAGCCCCTGCCCCGCTTCCGGCTCGTCCGGGCCCGGACCTCGGAGTCGGCCCGCTACTTCGGCCCCTTCCCCCATGCGCCCCAGGTCCGTCGGACGCTCCAGGAGATCCGCCGCCGCTTCGGGGTCCTGGGGCCGGACGCCTCCCCGGAGCGGCTGCCCGACGGCTCGTGGCGTCTCTACGCCGACGCGCGGGCCGAGATCCAGGACCACCCCGTCGAGGTGACCGAGGCCGACTACCGCGAGCGCGTGGAGGCCGCCTGCGCCGCGCTCGAGGGGAGGGTGAAGGAATGGACCGACTCGCTCGCCAGGGACATGGAGGCAGCGGCCGAGGCGCGCGATTACGAGAAGGCCGCCGAGTGCCGCGACCTGCTGGCGGCCCTGCGCGCCACGACCGAGCGCGCGCGCCGGTTCCTGCGGGAGGACGCGCCCCCGCGCCCCGCCGCGGACGCGGCCGCGGCGCTCGGCGAGGCGCTGGGAATGCCGGCGCCCGCCACGCTGGAGTGCTTCGACATCTCGCACATCTCCGGGACCCTGGCCGTCGCCTCGATGGTGAGGTTCGCGGACGGCCGGCCGGACAAGGCCGGCTACCGCCGCTTCCGGATCGCCAGCTTCGTCGGCAACGACGACTTCCGCGCGATGCGCGAGGTCGTCGGCCGCCGCTACGCGCGGCTCGCCCGCGAGGGGCGGCCGATGCCGGACCTCGTGGTCATCGACGGCGGCCTCGGCCAGGTCGACTCGGCCCTGCGCGCGTTCGCCGACGCCGGCCTCGCCCCGCCGGCGCTGATCGGCCTGGCCAAGCGCGAGGAGACCGTGGTTCGCGCCGACGGCTCGGAGCTGCGGCTCCCCCGCCACCACGAGGGCCTGAGGCTCCTGCAGCGGCTGCGCGACGAGGCGCACCGGTTCGCCAACAACTTCAACGCCGAGCTGCGCGGCCGGAAGCTGCGCGAGTCCCTGCTCGACGAGGTCGAGGGCCTCGGACCGTCGCGCAAGGCGGCCCTGCTCGCGCGCTTCGGCTCGATCCAGGCGCTCCGGAAGGCCACGCCGGAGGCCCTGGCGGGGACGCCGGGCGTGGGGCCTCAGCTCGCGGCGCGCGTCGCCGAGCTGCTGTCCCGGCGGGCCTGATCGCGCTCCAGCGCCAGCGCGGCCACGCGGTCGGCGCCGAGCGGGTCCCCCAGCGCGCCGAGGGCGCGCTTCCATCCGCGCCAGACCTTGCGGTCCTCGGCGAAGGCCGAGGCCACGGCGGCCGCCGCGGCCCGCGGATCGAGCCCATAGGCGCCGCCGCCGCCCGCGACGACAAGCCTCGCGTTGCCGGCCTCCTGGCCGGGGATCACCTGGGTGAAGACGAGGGGGATGTTGGCGGCGACGGCCTCGTGGGTGGTGGCGCCGCCGGCCTTCGTGAGGATGAGGTCGTGGCCGAGCATGAGCTCGGGCAGCCGGTCGGTCCAGCCGACGACCGCGGCTCGGCCGCCGAGCGCGGTCTCCACGGCCGAGCGGAAATCGGCGTCGCGGCCGACCGTGACCGTGAGGTCGACGTCGCAGGCGGCGACCGCGCGGGCCAGGGGCACGGCGTCGCGCCGCCCCGGGTTGAGCATCAGCAGGACGCGGGGGCGCGGGCCCGGCGGGAGGGCCGGGGCGCGGAGCCGCCGGTTCACGGGGAAGCCGAGGGCGCGGACCTGCGCGGGAGGGACGCCTTGGCGGACGAGCACGGCGGCGGTGGGCGCGTTGGGGGCGATCCAGAGGTCCGAGCCGGCCCCGTGCCAGACGCGGTTGACCGAGAGCGAATCGGTCACGACCGTGATCACTTCCGGTCGCGCGGGGTCGCCGGGTCGGAACCGGCGGTCGATGAGGTAAGGGTAGAGCGGGTAGGTGGTGACGATCACCCGCGGGCGCGCCGCGAGGACGTCGTCCATCCGCCGCGCGACGGGGCCGAGGAAGGGAAGCCCGAGGCGGACGAGCGGGAGCCGGTCGAGGGCGTGGTAGACGCCGGCCCACAGCCAGGGCGCGCGATTGGCGAGGTCGAGGTAGAGCCGGCGCTGGCGACCGAAGCGCTCGGGGCCGTAGGCCTCCTCGAAGAGGTCGCGGGGCGCCGACGGACCGGCCTCGGGGGCGAGGCGGCCGAGCGCCTCGGCGACCGCGCGGGCCGCGGCGTTGTGGCCCTCGCCGAAGCCCGCGGTCAGGACGGGAATGGCCATGTCAGGCCGCGAGGACGGCCGCGGGGCGGTCGGCCTCGGCGCGGGCGGCGGCGATGCGCGCGAGGAGCTCGGCGTGGCCGACGACCCGCAGGCGGCCGTCCGTCTCCTCCACCAGCGCGGTCAGGGATTCCACCCAGTCGCCGGAGTTGAGGTAGCGGATCTCGCCGATGCGGCGGTCCTCCGCCTTGTGGATGTGGCCGCAGATGACGCCGTCGCAGCCCCGTCGCACCGCCAGCGAGCGCAGGTGGCTCTCGAAGCTGGAGATGAAGCTGACGGCGGACTTCACCTTGCCCTTGATGGCCTGCGAGAGGGAGAAGTACTCCTTGCCGCGCCAGCGGCGCCAGACGTTGTAGAACCGGTTGAGCCCGAGCAGGAACTGGTAGGAGATGTCGCCGAGCACGGCCAGCCATCGCATCTTGGCCGTGATGGTGTCGAAGGCGTCGCCGTGGATGCAGAGGTAGCGGCGGCCGTCGGGGCCGACGTGGACGTGCTCCTCCGCCAGCTCCATGCGGCCGATGGCCAGCGGCAGGAGCCTCCCGATGAAGTCGTCGTGGTTGCCCCGGAGGTAGACGACCTGGGTGCCGTCCTTCTCCGCCATCTTGAGGATGCGGCGCACCACCGCGGTGTGGGCCGGGGCCCAATGGTTCTTCCGCTGCAGCGACCAGAGGTCGATGATGTCGCCGTTGAGCACCAGCTTCTCGCAGCGGATGCCCCTGAGGACGTCGAGCAGGGCGCGGGCCTGGGCGTCCTTGGTCCCGAGGTGGAGGTCCGACACGAAGACGGTCCGGAACTGGACCTTGCCGGGCTTCGGGACCGAGGGATCGGGGAGCATCATCGCCACGGATGATGCACCTTCCAGGTTACGGACGGATGCCGAACCGGCCAAATCGCGGGGACGATGACGGGAGGCGCGGGCCGGACGGCGGGATTTTCCCGCCTTCTCCTCTTGCCAGAAGGGTCCCCCCTCCTAGGGTGCGGGACGCATCCATGGGCAACTCCGAGTACGCCTACAACAGCAAGGTCGAGGGCGAGGTCATCGTGACCCGCGCCGACGCCGTCGTGAACTGGGTCCGGAGCCACTCCGTCTGGCCCATGCCGATGGGCCTGGCCTGCTGCGCCATCGAGCTGATGGCCGCCGGCGGCTCGCGCTTCGACATCGCCCGCTTCGGCATGGAGGTCATGCGCTTCTCGCCCCGCCAGGCCGACTGCATGATCGTCGCCGGCACCGTGACCTACAAGATGGCCGAGGTCGTCCGCCGCATCTACGACCAGATGGCAGAGCCCAAGTGGGTCGTCGCCATGGGCGCCTGCGCCTCCTCGGGCGGCATGTACCGCTCCTACGCCACCCTCCAGGGGGTGGACAACATCGTCCCCGTGGACATCTACATCTCCGGCTGCCCGCCCCGGCCCGAGGCCCTGCTCGACGGCATGATGCTGCTGCAGGAGAAGATCCGGACGGAGGGCGGCTCGCTGCGCCGCACCTTCCGCGGCCGCACGGTGGAGACCAAGGTCGTCGGATGAGCATGGACACCCAGGCCCTCGTCGGCGAGCTCGTCGCCGCCTTCCCCGGCGCCAAGGCCCGCCCCTCCCGCGACATGGCCGGCGTCGAGGTGCCCGCCGCCGACCTGCCCGCGGCCGTGCGCCGCCTGCGCGACGCGCACGGCTTCGACCTCCTGGCCGACCTGACCGGCGTGGACGCCGGCCCCGGCGCCAGCCCCCGCTTCACGGTCGTCCTCCACCTCCTCGGCTCCGCGCACCACGCCTATCTTCGCGTCGCCGCCGCCTGCCCCGACGACGCGGCGCCCGCCGTGCCCACCGTCTCCGCCATCCACCCCGGCGCCGACTGGCACGAGCGCGAGGCCTTCGACCTCATCGGCATCCGCTTCGACGGCCACCCCGACCTCCGCCGCATCCTGATGTGGGACGGCTACCCGCACCACCCGCTGCGCAAGGAGTTCCCCCTGGCCGGCATCCCGGTCGAGCTCCCCGCCGCCGACGTGGCCGCCGTCACCGGCCGCCGCGTCGAGGCCGCGCCGATGATGGGCGGCCCCTTCGTCTCGCCCGGCGGCACCCTCGCCAAGGGCGAGCCCGTCGCCCGCGACGAGTCCTGGAGCGAGGACAACCCCCGCCGCTGACCCGACCATGTCCAAGACCACCAAGGAGATCTCCCTCGGCGACATCGGCGCCCGCTCCGAGGAGCTCGGCGCGGAGCGCATGCAGCTCAACCTCGGGCCGTCGCACCCCGCCACCCACGGCGTGCTGCGCCTGCGCCTCGAGCTCGACGGCGACACGGTCACCAAGTGCGACCCCGTCGTCGGCTACCTCCACCGCGGCGACGAGAAGATCGCCGAGGCGATGACCTACAACCAGTTCGTGCCCTACACGGACCGGCTGGACTACCTCGCCCCGCTCGCGAACAACGTCGCCTACGCCATCGCCGTCGAGAACCTCGCCGGCATCCGCGTCCCCCCGCGCGCCGAGGCCATCCGCGTGATCTGCTGCGAGATGGCCCGCATCTCCTCCCACCTCCTGGGCATCGGGGTCTACGCGATGGACACCGGCGCCTGGACGGTGTTCATGTACACCTTCAACGAGCGCGAGAAGCTGTACACGCTCTTCGAGGAGCTGACGGGCGCCCGCTTCACCACGAGCTACACCCGCGTCGGCGGCCTCGCCCGCGACCTGCCCGAGGGCTGGACCGGCCGCGTCTCGGCCTTCTGCGACGGCGTCCTGAAGGTGGTCGACGAGGTCGACGGCCTGCTCACCCGCAACCGCATCTTCCTCGAGCGCACCGAGGGCCTCGGCGTCATCGCCAAGGAGCGCGCCCTGGCCTACGGCCTCACCGGCGCCAACCTCCGCGCCTCCGGCGTCCCGCTCGACCTCCGCAAGGACAAGCCCTACTCCGGCTACGAGCAGTACCAGTTCGACGTGCCCGTGGGCACCAAGGGCGACTGCTACGACCGCTACCTCGTCCGCATGGAGGAGATGCGCCAGTCGGTCGCCATCCTCCGCCAGGCGCTGGCCAGGCTGCCGGACGGTCCGGTCAGCTGCGTCGGCCAGCCCCGCATCGTCCTGCCCCCGAAGGCCAAGGTGATGACCAAGATGGAGGAGCTCATCCAGAACTTCATGCTGGTGACGGAGGGCCCCCAGGTCCCCGCGGGCGAGACCTACTTCGAGGCGGAGAACCCCAAGGGCGCCCTCGGCTTCTACATCGTCTCCAAGGGCGGCGGCGTGCCGTGGCGCCTGCGCATCCGCGGCCCGAGCTTCGTCTCGCTCTCCATCCTGCCCGAGCTCGTGCCCGGCCACCACCTCACCGACATCCCCTCGATCCTCGGCTCGCTCGACTTCGTCATGGGCGAGTGCGACCGCTGACCATGTCCCTCAAGCCCGAGACCCTCGCCCAGGCCGACGCCATCGTCGCCCAGTATCCCCAGGCGCGCAGCGCCACCCTGCCCCTGCTCCACCTGGTGCAGGAGGACCGGGGGCACATCGCCCCGGAGGACGAGGCGTGGATCGCCGCCAAGGTCGGCGTCACCCCGATGCAGGTCCGCGAGGTCGTGACCTTCTACCCGATGTTCCGCCTCAAGCCCGTCGGCCGCCGGCACATCCGCGTCTGCCGCACGCTCTCGTGCGCGCTCCGCGGCTCCTACGCGCTGATGGCCGAGCTCGAGAAGGCCCTGGGCTGCGCCCGCGGCGAGACCTCGGCGGACGGGAACTTCACCCTCGAGTTCGTCGAGTGCATCGCCGACTGCGGCTGCGGCCCGGTGGTGCAGGTCGACCACGCCCTGCACGAGAACGTGACGCCCGACCAGGGCGCCGCCTTCGCCGCGAGGATCCGCGGCTCGCTCGCCGACCCCGCCTACGGCAAGGCCGCCCCCGTCCCCGGCACCCCGGAGTGGAACGGCTGACAACCCCCGCACGACCATGCCCGCCATCGAGCGCCCCCTCATCTACGCCAACCTCCGCAAGCCCGGGTACTCGGTCGACATCGACTGCTACCTGAGGCACGGCGGCTACGAGGCCCTCCGCAAGGCCGTGGCCATGAAGCCGGAGGACGTCTGCAAGGAGGTCGAGGCGTCCGGCCTGCGCGGCCGCGGCGGCGCCGGCTTCCCCACCGGGATGAAGTGGAAGTTCCTCGACCGGAAGTCGGGCAAGCCCGCCTACCTGGTCGTCAACGCCGACGAGTCCGAGCCCGGCACCTACAAGGACCGCCAGATCATCTACAAGGACCCGCACCAGATGCTGGAGGGCATCGCCATCACGGCGTGGGCCATCCAGGCCAAGCAGGCCTTCATCTACATCCGCGGCGAGTTCCAGCACGGCGCCAAGATCCTCCGCCGCGCCATCGAGGAGGCCAAGGCCAAGGGGTTCCTCGGGGCGAACATCCTCGGCAGCGGCTACTCCTGCGAGGTCGTCGTCCACCGCGGCGGCGGCTGCTACGTCTGCGGCGAGGAGACCGGCCTGATCGAGTCGCTCGAGGGCAAGCGCGGTTACCCCCGCATCAAGCCGCCCTACTTCCCGGCGGTGCTCGGCCTCTACAACTGCCCGACCATCGTCAACAACGCCGAGACCCTGGCGCAGGTCCGCCACGTGCTCGCGCTCGGCGGCTCCGAGTTCGCCAAGATCGGCATCCCGGGCGACAGCGGGACGCACATCTGGGGCGTCTCCGGCCTGGTCAAGCGCCCCGGGCTATACGAGATCGAGGCCGGCAAGGCCACCTTCGGCGAGCTCCTCTTCGACCTGTGCGGCGGCCCGCTCGACGGGCGGACGTTCAAGGCCATCATCCCCGGCGGCTCCTCCACGAAGATCCTCCGCTTCGGCGAGCGCTTCAAGGGGAAGCTCCCCAACGGGCAGGAGTTCGACTGGGCGCTGGAGGACATCCCCCTCGACGCCAACAGCATCGCGGCCTGCGGCACCGGCCTCGGCACGGGAGGCACCATCGTCCTCGACGACTCGGTCGAGATGATCCAGGCGCTGGCCAACCTCAACGCCTTCTACGCCCACGAGACCTGCGGCCAGTGCACGCCCTGCCGCGAGGGCTCCCTGTGGCTCTCGCGCATCTCCAGGCGCATCGTGGCCGGCGGCGGCCGCGACGAGGACGTGCCCATGCTGCTCGACATCGCCAACCAGGTCGCCGGGCGCACCATCTGCGCCCACGGCGAGGCCGTGGCCTGGCCCGTGCAGTCCGCCGTGCCCAAGTTCAAGGAAGAGTACCTGGAGTCCGTCCGCCGCCATCGCGACGGCACGGCGCCCGCCGCCCCGCAGCTCATCTGACCATGCGCTTCGACGGCGTGTCGGCCGACGCCAAGGCCAAAGTGTACTTCGGCGGCAAGGTCGTCTCCCACGCGATCCGGCTGCCCGACGGCTCGCGCAAGACCCTCGGCCTGGTCTTCCCGGGCGAGTACCACTTCGGCACGGAGCAGGCGGAGCGCATGGAGATCACCGACGGCGCCTGCGCGGTGCGCCTCGACGGCTCGGCGGAGACCCGCGCCTACGCCGCGGGCGAGGCCTTCGAGGTGCCGGCGCGCTCCGGCTTCCTCATCCGGGTCGACGCGGGCATCTGCCAGTACGTCTGCTCCTTCCTCGGCTGAGCGCGCGGGCTTGCCAGCCGCGGGGCGAGGGCTGACGCTCCTCGCATGAGCCCCTCGCCCGCCGAACGCCCCTCCCCGAACGCCGGGGACGGCGCCCCGCGCGAGCGCCCCTGGGTGCAGCTGCGCACGTTCACCTCGCGGCCCAACATCTTCCGGACGATGGTCGGCGAGGTCTCGCCCGACGCGCGCCCGGGCGACGTCGTGGCCGTGCACGACAAGGACGCGCGGCCCATCGGCTACGGGCTCTGGAATCCCGGCGCCCCCATCGCCCTGCGGCTCATCAAGCACACGCCCGTCCGGCCCGACGACGCGTGGTTCGAGGCCGCCCTGCGGCGCGCCGTCGCCCTGCGGCGCGAGACGCTCGGGCTCGACGCCGTCGCCGACGCCTACCGCCTGGTCAACGCCGACGGCGACGGGCTCTCGGGCCTCGTCGTCGACCGCCTCGGCGACACCCTCTCGGTCGAGGTCTCTTCCCTGGCCGTCCACCGCCGCCTCCCGCGCTGGCTGCCGATCCTGCACGAGGCCGCGGGAACGACGCGCGAGGTCGTGCAGGTCGACGACCACATCGGCCGGCTCGAGGGCATCCCCCCGCACGAGGTTCCCCGGTCGTCCGTCCGCGACGCCAAGTTCCGCGAGCACGGCATGCGGCTGGAGGCGAACTTCGCCGAGGGCCACAAGACCGGATTCTTCTGCGACCAGCGCGAGAACCGCCGCCTCTTCGGGCAGCTGGCCAAGGGCCGGCGGGCGCTCGACCTCTGCTGCTACAGCGGCGGCTTCTCGGTGTCGGCCAAGCTGGCCGGCGCGACCGAGGTGACCGGCGTGGACCTCGACGAGAAGGCCGTGGCCATGGCCAGGCGCAACGCGAACCTCAACCAGGCGCGGGTCGACTGGGTGCACGCCGACGCCTTCTCGTGGGCCCGCCAGATGCAGCGCAACGGCGCGACCTGGGACGTCGTCCTGTGCGACCCGCCCAAGTTCGTGGAGGGCCGCGACGAGGAGGACGTGGCCGACGGCCTCAAGAAGTACAACGACCTCAACGTCCTCGCCCTCCACCTGGTCGCCCCCGGCGGCTTCTTCGTCACCTGCTCCTGCTCCGGCCTCGTCACGGAGGCCCAGTTCGAGGAGCTCGTCAGCAAGGCCGCCCACCGGCACGGTCGGCGGCTGCAGATCCTCGGGCGCACCGGCGCCGGCCCGGACCACCCGACCGCCTCCCACCACCCCGAGGGCCGCTACCTCAAGGTGCTCTGGACCCGGGTGATGGCGTGACGGCGGCGGTCAGCCCCACAGGGGGCGGCTTCACGGCTTCACAGCGGCACAGTTTCACAGGGGGCAGTGCAGAGGCGGCCGGATGGGGGGAAAAGCAGAAGGGAAAAGGGGGCAGGTGGGTGAACCACGGTCGCACCTTCCGTGAAGCGGTGACGCCGTGACGCCGTGACGCCGGCAAATCGCCCTTTCCCCTTGCCGAGAGGGGGGGCTGACCTACGTTCTAGGGCACCTTTCCCGCGACATGGTCACGGACAACAAACCCTCCCTTGTCACCGTCACCGTCGACGGCGTCGACCACCAGCTCCCGGCCGGCGCCAACCTGGTCGACGCGCTCGCCTCGATCGGCAAGGAAGTCCCCCATTATTGCTACCACCCGAAGCTCACCGTGGCCGGCAACTGCCGCATGTGCCTGGTCGAGCTCGGCTCCCCCCTGCGCGACCGCGCCACGGGCGAGGTCGTGATGGAGAACGGCAGGCCCAAGATCGGCTGGCAGCCCAAGCCGGCCATCGCCTGCGCCACCACCGTCAGCCCCGGCCTCCACGTCCGCCTCGACTCCCCCACCGTCAAGGCCTGCCGGGAGGGCGTGACGGAGCTCCTCCTCATCAACCACCCGCTGGACTGCCCGATCTGCGACCAGGCCGGCGAGTGCAAGCTCCAGGAATACTCCGCGGAGCACGGCCGCGGCGTCTCCCGCTACGTCGACGAGAAGAACGCCAAGCCCAAGCGCACCCGCCTCGGGCCGCGCGTGACGCTCGACGACGAGCGCTGCATCCTCTGCTCCCGCTGCGTGCGCTTCTGCAACGAGGTCGCCAAGGACCCCGTGCTGGGCTTCGTCAACCGCGGCTCCTACAACACGCTGACCTGCTACCCGGGTCGCGAGCTGGCCAACAACTACTCGCTCAACACCGTCGACATCTGCC
>CAYYLJ010000010.1:0-12483 GCA_964472585.1 uncultured Enterobacteriaceae bacterium
GGTTAGCGGGAAGCGGGGGAGGCAACGGGGGCAAAAAGAAAAGGCCGGCTCGATGAGCCGGCCTGAGAGAGCGCGGGAGCCGCTCAGAAGCTGGCCTTCAGGCCAAAGCTGATGGTGTTGTCGGCGCCTGCGAGGCCGAGCAGCGCGTCCTCCGTCGCATAGGTCAGGTGGACGGACACGCTGCGATGGACCTCGTAGGCGAGGGTGACGGCGACGGACGTGGTGGAGTCGCCGTAACGGGTGTCATAGGCGGCGGCCTGGGCCCCCTTGCCCTCGAAGTCGTTGATGAAGTGGGTGACGCCGATGGAGGCGGTGAAGCCACTGCCCAGGGCCTGCTCATAGCGGGCACCGAGGACGAACTGGTCGTTGTCGAAGGCGTCGCCGGCCGGGCTGACCTCGGACTCCGCCGAGGTCTGGGCGTAGGCGAGCGAGAGGATCCCCTTGCCCGCTCCGACGGCTTGGTCGTACTCAACGCCGAGGGAGATGCGGTTGGCCTCGATCTCGACGTCGGTCCCGGGAACCAGGGCGAACTTGTCGGACCAAGCATCGGCCCAGGAGAAGGTCGCGCTGAGGTTGTTACCTAGGCGCGCCTTGGCGCCGAGGGAAAGGCCGTCGAAATCGTCGGCGTCGCGGACGACCTCGTGCTTGTCGACGCTCACGGAGTAGTTTCCGGAGGTGCTGACCTGCACTTGGGCGGTCTGGGCGTGGGATAGGGCGGCGGCGGCGACCAGCAGGGGCGTCAGGGTTTTCATGGCAAGGCCGATTCTAGCGATGGGCGGGCTGCTGCAAGGAGGAATGGGGGAGGTTGTGGAAAGTAAAAGGTAGAATGGGGGGCAGGCTTAATGGCTTACCGACTTAATGGCTTAATGGGGGATGAGAGCTTCGCAGGGGCACAGGCGGCGGATTACAAATTAAGAATTAAAGATTAAAAAAGATGCAGGGAACGAGCGGAGCGAGTTCCGGCCAGCAGGTCCGCAGGCACCGCAGAGACGGCTTCACGGCGACACGGGGAAAAGAATCCCGGAATCACGGAAGCACGGAAACGCTGACCTGAGGTAGGGAGGATGCTACGCCATCCTCCGCGGAGGTTGCGTAGCATCCTCCCTACCCGAGGCAAAGACGGCGCGGCTACGAAGGCTTGTTGAAGGGACGAAGGGTGGCGGCTCAGGAGGGAACTACCCAACGTCAGCTAAGTACTTATACTTAGGTAATCGCCGCGCTTGGCGTGCGGTGAATACGGTTGAAACTGCCGGTCGCTTGCATCAACATCATCTCAACTCCCCCGGCGACATGACGGCTTCACTGCCGCTCTCCGCCGGCCCCCCGCAGGTCACGACCTGCGGGGATTTCTTTTTCCGGGCATGAGTCGGCCGACAACATGGCTCATCGACGGCTTCAACCTGCATCACTCGATACTGCAGGCGACCGACAGGCACGCGCCGCCGCCATTATGGATAGATCCGATGGCGCTGGCCCAAGATCACCAGTATCTGATGGGCAGGGACACGCACGTCGGACAGGTTGCCTACTTCAAGGCCATCCCCTACCACCTCAGGTGGAGGAACCGTCGCTCCTAGTCTTGAATTCCTGATTTCCAATCTTCCGCCCGTTCTTGCCCCATCCATAGGCGCTCAAGCAAGGTTTCTGGACTTTGAAATCTGTCCCTTGAAGTCCGCCGAGCGCACGCTAGGCATGGACCATGCCCTCCTGGTTGATGAAATCCGAACCCGACGTCTTCTCCTTCGCGGAGCTGAGGCGTCGCCGCAAGGAGCCGTGGACCGGCGTCCGCAACTACCAGGCGCGGAACTTCATGAAGGATGAGATGAAGGTCGGCGACACCGTCCTCTTCTACCACTCCTCGTGCGAGGAGCCCGGCGTGCAGGGCCTCGGCAAGGTCGCCTCGGCGCCCTACCCCGACCCGACCCAGTTTACGAAGGGCGGCGAGTACTTCGAGTCGCGCGCCACCAAGGAGAAGCCGGTCTGGTGGCTCGTGGACATCGCCTGGGCGGAGGACTTCGCCCGGCCGGTGACCCTCGGGCGGATCAAGGCCGACAAGCGGCTCGCGGGCATGCTCATCCTGCGCCCCGGCAACCGTCTCTCGATCACGCCGGTGACGGCGGCGGAGGTGAAGGTGATTTGCGGGTTGGCCAAGAAGTAGACTTCAAAGGACAGACTTCAGAGGACAGGGGAGGCAGGGGGGCAGGAGGCTGAAATTAAAAATTAAGAATTAAAAATTAAAAAAGGTGCAGGGGGCGAGAGGACGCGAGTACTGGCCAGCAGGTCAGCAGACACCGCAGTCACCGCAGAGGCGGCTTCACGGGGAACAGAATCCCGGAGTCTCGGAAGCACAGAATCCCGGAATCTCGGAGGCACGGGATTGCTGCGTTACAGCGGCACAGCGCTACAGCGACCCAGCGAAACAGCGTCTCGGGGAGGTCATGGGCGTAGCCATGACCCTACCCGAATCAGGCAACGAGCGGACGCGATTTCTATCCAGCAGTTCAGCCGTTCAGCGGCTCCGCTGCTCAGCTTCTCAGCCGTTCCGCCCCATGCCCTTCCCTGGACTTTGAAGTCTATCCTTTGAAGTCTACCTTGCCCTCCCCTTCCCCGCCCTCCTACCTTGGCCGGCCCCCGTGCTGCGTTACCTGCTGCGACGCCTATCCCTGATTCCCCTGACCTTCCTGGGGATCACCTTCGTCGCGTTCCTCTTCACCCGCTTCGTCCCCGGCGGGCCCATCGAGCAGGCCCTGGCCGCGCGCCAGCAGGCCTCCATGCAGCGCATGGGCGGCGGGGCGGCCCAGGCGGACGCCAGCGGGCCGGCTTCTCCCGAGGAGATCGACAACCTGAAGCGCCGCTACGGCTTCGACCGCCCCCTGATCGAGGCCTACGCCATCTGGCTCGGCGCCTGGCCCGGCCCGGCCGACTGGGCCGTCTTCCGCCTCGACAAGGCGGGCAAGGCCAAGGTCGAGGTGGCCGACGCCTCGGCTCCGGGCGGACGGCGCGCCCTCGAGGTCGCGACCGTCGACGGCAAGCCCGGGCTCGTCGGCGCGCCGCCCGGCTGGCGGGTCGAGCCCGCCCCGCTGCCCGACGACACCGACCCGGCGCCCCGGCTCGTGGCGTACCGCCCGGAGTTCTCGGGCATCCTCCAGCTGGACCTCGGGAAGTCGTCGGTCGACGACCGACCCGTGTGGGACCTGCTGACGGAGCGCATCCCGGTCTCGGCCTGGTTCGGCTTCTGGTCGCTCGTCGTCGCGTATGTGGTGTCCATCCCCCTCGGCGTGGCCAAGGCGGTGGGCCACGGCAGGACGCTCGACGGCGCTTCCTCGGGCGTGCTCTTCGTCCTCTACGCCATCCCGGGGTTCGTCCTGGCCGTCGCGCTGCAGCAGCTCCTGTGCTTCCGCCTGGGCTGGCTGCCGCACTCCGGGTTCGAGTTCGGCTGGACGCACACCGTCCTGCCGCTGGCGTGCATGTCGGTCGGCTCGTTCACGCTGATGACGCTCTTCGTGAAGAACAGCCTGCTCGACAACCTGTCCTCGGACCATGTGCGCACCGCGCGCGCCAAGGGCCTCGGGCGCTGGCGCGTCCTGCTCGTCCACGGCCTGCGCAACTCCTTGATCCCGCTGGCCGCGAACTTCGGCTCGATCATCGGCTTCTTCCTCACGGGATCCTTCCTCATCGAGGTGACCTTCGACATCAACGGCATGGGGCTGGTCAGCTATGACGCCCTGGTGCAGCGCAACTTCCCCGTCTTCCTCGGCATCCTGACGCTCTCGAGCCTCCTGATGCTCGTCGGGAACGTCCTCTCCGACCTCTGCGTGGCGCTGGCCGACCCGCGCATCCGCTTCGACAAGTCCGCGTGATCACCCTCGACCCCATCACCCGCCGGCGGCTCGCCCGCTTCCGCTCGATGCGACGCGGCTGGTGGTCGCTGCTGGCGCTGTCCGTCCTGATGGTCGCCGCCGCCCTCGGGCCCCTGCTCGTCGGCTCGCGTCCGCTGGTGCTGTCGCACGGCGGCGAATGGCGCTTCCCGGCCCTGGCCGACCCCATCCCCGCCTCCGAGCTCGGCCTCGAGGGCGAGGGCGAGCCCAACTGGCGCGTCCTGCGGGCGACCTGGCAGGCCGAGGGCTCGCCGAGCTGGATGCTGATGCCCTTGGTGCCGTTCTCGCCCACGGAGGTCTGCGAGGTGAACCTGCCGGTGTCGCGCGACGCCGAGGGGCGGTTCCTCGCGGACGGCGCGCCCATCGCCGAGGGGCGGATCTTCAACCTCAGGGCCGACGGCACCCGCGCGCGCTCCTGGTCGGTGGTCGACGGCCGCCTGCACGGCGACGCGCGCCAGCGGCAGGGGGACACGGAGGTCCGCGCCAAGTTCACCGACGGGCGCCTCGTCTCGCAGCACCCCGCGGCCGACGCCCTGCCCGCCGCGACCTGGGAGCCCACGGGGCTGCTCATGACCTACGTGCCGGCGCCGGCCGCGCCGAGCCTCGACGGCCACCTGCTCGGCACGGACGAGTCCGGCCACGACGTGCTGGCGCGCCTGCTCGGCGGCTTCCGCACCCTCCTCGGCGCCGCGGCCATCTACCTGCCCGTGATGTACGCCATCGGCCTGCTGCTCGGCGCCGCGATGGGCTACTTCGGGGGCTGGTTCGACCTCGTGGCCCAGCGGGTGATCGAGATCTGGTCCAACATCCCCTTCCTCTACGCGGTCATCCTGCTCTCGACCCTCCTCGAGCCGTCGCTCGGCGCGCTGATGATCATCCTCGTCGCCTTCTCATGGATCGGCCTGGCCCAGCAGATGCGCGCCGCGGCCTACTCGGCGGCGTCGAAGGACTACGTGGCGGCGTCGCGCACGCTCGGCGCCGGCCACCTTCGCGTCATCATCCGCCATATCCTGCCCAACACGGTGACGGTGGCGGTGACCCTCCTGCCCTTCAGCTTCGCCGGCCTGATCTACTCGCTCTCAGCCCTGGACTACCTGGGCTTCGGCCTGCCGCCGACCGAGCCCTCCTGGGGCGACCTGCTCCGGCAGGGCAAGGAGAACTGGACCGCGTGGTGGATCGGGATGCCGACCGTGGCGTGCATGGTCGGGGTCCTCGTCCTCGTGAACTTCGTCGGCGAGGCCGTCCGCGAGGCCTTCGACGCGCGCAAGACCGACGCCTGATGACCCGCCTCCTCGCCGCCCTGCTCCTCCTGGCCGCCGTCGCCGGCGCCGCCCCGATGCGCCCGGAGGACGTCTTCGCCGACCCCAAGGCGGCGGCGTTCTACGCCTCCCGGCCGGAGTTCTTCCGGTTCGCCCGCCCCGAGGACCTGCCCAAGGACCTGGTCTGGAAGGACGGCTCCGAGGAGGCCGAGTTCGCCGACCCCAAGGCGGTCCGCGGCGGCGCGCTGCGGATGATGCTCCGCACGAGCCCGCCCGTCCTCCGCCGCGTCGGCCCCAACTCCAACAACGGCTTCCGCGGCTACGCCTACGACGCCAACGACTTCAACCTGATCGGCGCGCACCCCAACACCCTGCGGCCGATCGCCGCCCTCGCGACGCACTGGGCGCTGTCGCCGGACGGGATGACGGCCTACTTCCGCCTCGACCCCGAGGCCCGCTTCACGGACGGGCAGCCGGTCCGGGCCGACGACTTCCTCTACACCTTCTACTTCCACCTCTCGCCCTGGATCCAGGCGCCCTGGTACAGCGACTTCTACGGGCGGGAGTTCGCGGGCATCACCAAGTACGACGACCTCACGATCGCCGTCCACGCCCCGCGCAAGCGGCCGGACCCGCTCTACTGGCTGGGCGGCCTCGGGCCGACGCCGCGGCACTTCTTCAAGGACTTCGGGCCCGACTACGTCACGACCTATGCCCAGCGCTTCCAGCCCACCACGGGGGCCTACCACCTGGGCGCCGAGGACTTCCAGCGCGACCAGCAGGTGACCTTCCGGCGCGTGGCCAATTGGTGGGGCGACGACCGGCGGTTCTACCGCAACCGCTACAACCCCGAGGCGATCGAGTTCCGCATCGTCCGCGAGGTCGACAAGGCCTACCAGATGTTCCTCCAGGGCGAGTTCGACCTCCAGCCCGTCGGCACGCCGCGCTACTGGTACGGGCTCAACGAGATGCCGGCCTACCGGCTGGGCTACGTGGCGAAGGTCCAGTTCTACAACGAGATCCCCCGGCCGCCCTTCGGCGTCTACCTCAACTCCCTGCGGGCGCCGCTCGACAACCGCGACGTGCGCCTCGGCGTCCAGCACAGCCTCGATTTCGGGCGGGTCATCGACACCTTCTACCGCGGCGACTACGACCGGCTGAACCAGTTCAGCGAGGGCTTCGGCGACTTCACCGACCCGTCGATCAAGGCCCGGCCCTTCTCGCCCCGGCTCGCCCGCGAGGCCTTCGCGCGCGCCGGCTACGACCGGGCGGGGCCCGACGGCATCCTGGTCGACCGGCAGGGGCGGCGCCTCTCGCTGCAGCTGACGATGGACGACTCCGACCGGCGGAAGTTCCTGGCGACGCTCGTCGAGTCCGCCCGCCGCAGCGGCCTCGAGCTGCGCACCGAGGCGCTGGAGCAGACCACGATGTACCGCAAGGTGATGGAGAAGCGGCACGACATGGTCTTCTGGGCCTGGAGCGCGACCGGCAAGTGGCCCGAGCTCTGGCAGTCGCACCACTCCGACAACGCCGTCGAGCGGACGCCCGACGGGCGCGTCCTGCCCAAGCGGCAGACGAACAACCTGACCGGCACCGCCCTGCCCGAGCTCGACGCCCTCATCGACCGCTTCCGCGCCTCGGAGGACGAGGCGGAGATGCGCGCGCTCTCGCACCGGGCGCAGCGCATCATCCACGAGGACGCGGCGTTCGTCCCCGCCTTCCGCGTGCCCGGCTACCGCTTCGCCCACTGGCCCTGGCTGCGCTTCCCGGCCGACTTCGACGTGCGGTCGAGCGACGAGCCGTTCGTCTCCGGCCTGCTCTGGATCGACCCCGCGGGCCGCGAGGCGACCCTGCGGGACTTCCGCGCGGGCAAGCGCCGCGGGCCGCCCATCAACGCGACCCACGACCGCTGGCGGACGGACTGAGCGGGCGGCTCAGCGGCCGGCCCCGAGGCAGATGCGCTCGACCGCGGCGTTGAAGCCGGCGGGGTCGCCGAGGATGTCGATGTCGAGCCGCACGTAGACGAGCGGCAACGAGGGGCGGAAGCCGGACTGCAGGCGGACGGCGTCCTTCTCCGTCGTGACGATGACCTCGGCCTTGGCGCGGACGGCGCGCTCGAGGATCTCGTCGAGGTCCTCCTCGGCGAAGGCGTGGTGGTCGAGGAACCGGCGGACGGCGACGACCGTGGCGCCGAGGTCGCGCAGGGTGGACTCGAAGCGCTCGGGCGTGGCGATGCCGGAGAAGGCCATGACGCGCTTGCCGCGCAGGAACTCCAGGGGGAAGCGGCCGGGGCCGTCGACCTCGGCGATCTCGCGGGGGCGGTGGGCGCAGGCGATGATCTCGGCCCTGGGGTTGTGGCGGCGGATCTCGGCCTCGAGCTCGGGCGGCACGCCGTCGTCGCACTTCGTCACGAAGATATACGTCCCGCGGCGGAGGTTGGCCACGGGCTCGCGGAGGATGCCGCGGGGGAGCAGCTGGCGGTTGCCGAAGGGGTTGTGGCGGTCGACGAGGAGGAGGTTGATCTGCCCGCGGAGCGGCAGGTACTGCAGGCCGTCGTCGAGCAGGATGGTGTCGACCCCGAAGCGCCGGAGCGCGAAGCGGCCGCCCTCGACGCGGTCGCGGTCGACGACGACGACCACGCCGTGCGGGGCGAGGTTGCGCGCCATCATGTAGGGCTCGTCGCCCGCCTCGTCGGGCCCGACCAGGACCGACTTGCCGTCGGAGACCACGAGCGGGTCGGGGCGGCGGCCCTGGGTGAGCCAGCGCCAGAAGCGCCGGGCCATGGAGTCGCTGCGACCCTTGTAGCCCCGGGAGAGGATGGCGACCTTGCGGCCGCGCTCGGCGAGGACCTGCGCCATGCGCATGACGACGGGAGTCTTGCCCGTGCCGCCGACGGTCAGGTTGCCGACCACGACCACCTTGCAGCCCAGGGGCGTGTCGTGCAGGAGGCGCTCGCGGTAGAGCCAGAGGCGGAGGGCGACCAGGACGCCGAAGACCGCCGACAGGAGGCGCAGCGGCAGGGCCGCCAGCGCCGCCAGGAAGCCCGTCCGCCGGTCGTGCACGAGGTCCACGGCATACCCCGCCACCGCCTGCGCGGCGGCGGCCAGGGGACCTCGGTGCTTCGTGGCCATGGGGAAACCCTCTGCCAAAGTTGTTTGACGCGGGCAAGCCTGCGGATGATGAACCCCCTTCCCCCGCCATGCTGGTCGACGTCCTACGCACCAAGCTCCTCCGCGCCGAGGTCACCGCGGCCCGCCTCGACTACGAGGGGAGCCTCGCCATCGACGCCGAGCTCCTGGCCCTGGTCGGGATGCTCCCCTACGAGAAGATCCTGGTGGGCAACCTGGCCAACGGGGAGCGCTTCGAGACGTACGCCATCCCCGCCCCCGCCGGCACCCGGGAGGTCTGCCTCAACGGGGCCACCGCCCACCTGGGCAAGCCCGGTGACCTGCTGGTCATCATGACCTTCGGGCGCCTGTCCCTGGCCGAGGCCCAGGTCTGGAAGCCCTCGACCGCCACCCTGGCCGGCCGCAACCGCCGCCTCGTCCGCATCGAGAACCCCGCGGCTTCGGCCGACCTCCTCGCCACCTTCCAAGCATGAGCCTCCGCCTTTACATCCCCGGCCCGGTGACGGTCTCTGAGTCCGTCCTGAAGGCCATGACCCAGCCGATGATGGGACACCGCTCGAAGGGCTTCGTGGCCCTGTACAACGACATCCAGCCCCGCCTGCAGGCCCTCTTCCGCACCGCCGACCCCGTCTACCTCTCCACCAGCTCCGCCTGGGGGGTGATGGAGGGCGCCATCCGCAACCTGACCCGCAAGGGCGTCCTCAACTGCATGAACGGCGCGTTCTCGGACAAGTGGAACGACGTCGCCAGGCGCTGCGGCAAGCCCGCCGAGGCCCTGCGCTTCGAGTGGGGCGAGGCGGTCGACCCCGCGGCCGTCCGCGCCGCCCTGGCGACCGGCAAGTTCGACGTCCTGACCCTCATCCACTCCGAGACCTCGACCGGCACCCTCTCGCCGCTCGCCGACATCATGGCCGTGGCCCGCGAGTTCCCCGACGTCATCACGGTCGTCGATTCCGTCAGCTCGTTCTCGACCCTGCCCATCGACAAGGACGCCCTCGGGATCGACATCCTCCTGACCGGCTCGCAGAAGGCCCTCGCCCTGCCCCCCGGCCTGGCGCTGATGGCCGTCAGCGAGCGCGCCCGCGCCCGCGCCGCCACGGTCGAGGGCCGCGGCTACTACTTCGACCTCCTCGAGTTCCACGAGAACCACCTCAAGGGCATGACGCCCTCGACCCCCTGCATCTCGCTCCTGTACGCCCTGCGCCAGAAGCTGCACGAGATCGACGCCGAGGGCCACGAGGCCCGCTTCGCCCGCCACCTGCGCCTCAACGAGGCCGTGCGCGCCTGGGGCTTCGCCAAGGGCTTCGAGCTCCTGCCCCGCCGCGAGTTCGGCACGCGCGGCCTGAACTGCTTCCGCAACACCCGGGAGGTCGACCTCGAGCGGCTCAACGCCACGCTCAAGGCCCGCCACTCGCTGATCATCGACGGCGGCTACGGGAAGCTGAAGGGCAAGACCTTCCGCGTGTCCAACATGGGCGACGAGACCGACGCCTCCATCGCCACCCTCCTCGCCGCGCTCGACGACGCCCTCGCCGAGCAGGGCAAGTGACCGCCGCTTGACACCGTGGTAGACTCGCACGCGTGAGCAAGAAATCCCCCGCCAAGAAATCCGCCGCCCCCGCCGCCCCCGGCCCGGGCAAGACCCTCGTCATCGCCGAGAAGCCCTCGGTGGCCAACGACCTGGCCAAGGTCCTGAAGGTCCCGAAGAAGGGCGAGGTGCACGAGGACGACCGCTGGGTGATCACCTCGGCGGTCGGCCACCTGGTCGAGCTGCGCGAGCCCCATGAGCTGAACAAGGACTGGAAGGGCTGGACCCTGGCGTCCCTGCCCATCCTGCCGGAGGACTTCCTCGGCTCCCTCGACAAGCGCATCCTCCGCGTCCGCGAGGAGCGGGGGTCGTCGGAGCGCTTCCACCTGCTGAAGAAGCAGCTGCAGCGGGACGACGTCTCGCTCGTGGTCAACGCCTGCGACGCCGGCCGCGAGGGCGAGCTGATCTTCCACATGATCTGCACCCTGGCCGGCTCCCGCCTGCCGGAGAAGCGCCTGTGGCTGACGAGCATGACCCCGGCCTCGATCCGGGAGTCCTTCGACCACCTGCTGGAGCCGGCCGAGAAGGCGGGCCTGCGCTCGTCGTCGATCTGCCGCTCGCAGTCCGACTGGATGGTCGGCCTCAACCTGACCCGCTGCGCGACGAAGATGCTCGGCGGCAGCCGCATCTCCAAGGAGAGCGTCCACCCCGTCGGCCGCGTGCAGACCCCGACGCTCATGCTCATCGTCCGCCGCGAGCATGAGATCCGCAACTTCGTCCCCAAGGTCTTCTGGCGCGTCGAGGCCGACTTCCGGCTCGCCGCCGGCGGCTACCGCGGCGCCGCCCAGGTCCCCGGCGTCGAGGAGCGCAAGGAGGCCGAGCGCTTCTACGACGAGGCCCAGGCCCGCGCCGTGGCCGAGGCCGCCCGCGGCATCGGCTCGGGCGTGGTCACCGACGAGCGCAAGCCCAAGAAGGAGAGCGCGCCCCGGCTCCTCGACCTCACGACCCTCCAGCGCGAGGCCAACCGCCGCTTCGGCTTCGCGGCCAAGACGACGCTGGGCGCCGCCCAGTCCCTCTACGAGCGCCACAAGGCCCTCACCTACCCCCGCACCGACTCGAGCCACCTGCCCGAGGACTACGTCGCCACGGCCAAGGAGGTCCTGTCGTCCCTCGGCTCCGGCCACGCCGCCGGGAGCTTCGCCAAGGAGGCCCTGGCCCAGGGCTGGGTCGACCGCGCGGGCAAGCGCGTCTTCGACAACTCCAAGGTCAGCGACCACTTCGCCATCGTGCCGACGGGGACGATCCCCGAGGGCCTGAGCGACGTCGAGGCGCGCATCTACGACCTCGTGGTCCGCCGCTTCGTGGCGGTCTTCTTCCCCATGGCGGAGTTCGAGGAGACCGTGCGCACGACGCAGGTCGGCCCGCACGCCTTCCGCACCACCGGCAAGGTCCTGGTCGTCGCCGGCTGGCGCGCCGTCTGGGGCCAGGAGGCCGACGCCGAGGAGGATCGCGACAAGGAGGGCGGCGCCAACCTGCCCGCCACCGGCGCGGCCGACGGCTCCCCCGCCAAGGCGAAGGTCGACGCGGTGGACGTCCGCCAGGACGCCACCAAGCCGCCCGCCCGCTACAACGAGGCCTCGCTGCTCGGCGCCATGGAGAACGCCGGCAAGCTGGTCGACGACGAGGCGCTGGCCGAGGCCATGAAGGAGCGCGGCCTGGGCACGCCGGCCACGCGCGCCGCCACCATCGAGGGCCTGCTGCGCCAGGCCTACATCGAGCGCCAGGGCAAGGAGCTCATCCCCACCGCCAAGGCCTTCAAGCTGGAGCGCTTCCTCGACGCGAACTCCCTCCTCCTGCTCGCCGACCCGCAGCTGACGGGCGAGTGGGAGCACCGCCTGCGCGAGATGGAGCGGGGCAAGCTCACGGCCGAGGCGTTCATGCGCGGCATCCACGAGTCGACCCGCGAGATGACGGAGCGCGTGAAGAAGCGCCTCGACGAGGGGGCGCTGACGGAGGTGCTCGTCCCCGAGGTGCTCTCCCCCGACGGCACGCCGATGCTCGTCGACGACCGCCGCTACCTCTCCAAGGAGACGGTCGCCCAGGGCAAGAAGACGGTCGCCAAGGTCCTCGCCTACCGCGAGCTCGGCGGCCGCGCCCTCTCGCCGGCGGAGCTGGCCGAGCTGCTCGAGAAGCGCCGCATCGGCCCCTTCCACGATTTCCGCTCCCTGAAGTCGGGCCGCAACTACTCGGGCTACATCAAGCTCGAGGAGGTCAACGGCCAGCTGAAGGCGGCGCTCGACCTGCCCCCGCGCGACGGCGACCCCGACGGCGAGGCCTTCGACCCCTCCTGGCCGGTTCTCGGCACCTGCCCCGTCAGCGGACTGCCGGTCGTCCAGACCCCCGCCGCCGGCTACCGCGTCTGCCCGGCCAAGGCCCGCGAGGCCGGCGCCAAGAAGACCTTCAGCCTCAACTCGGTGATGCTCCAGTGCCCGATCACCCCGGACGACATCCGGGACCTGCTCGGCGAGAAGGGCCGCACCGCCGAGAAGCGCTTCATCTCCAACCGCACCAAGCGGCCCTTCAACGCCTGGCTCGTCCCCGACAAGTCGCGCGGCTGGTGGTTCGCCTTCCCGCCGAGGAAGGGCAAGCCGGGCAAGGGCAAGGGCGCGGCGGCCGAATAGAAGACTTCA
>CAYYLJ010000010.1:12583-34990 GCA_964472585.1 uncultured Enterobacteriaceae bacterium
TCCGCCTCCCACTCCTGGCGGGGAATGCGGAGGGCGGGAGGCAACTTGAGGTCATCCTCCAGGCTGCGCAGGAGCTCCAGCTCGAGCGGGGAGCCGTCGCGCATCTTGCTGAGCGTGTCCACCCAGACCGGACGCAGGTAGGCGTAGGCCTCGCGGGGCTTGCCGCCCTCCCGGAGCAGGCGGGCGGCGAAGACGGGCGCATACCAGGAGCACGGCGGGCTCTCCCACCCTCGCTGGTAGTAGCCGGCGGCCGCGAGGGGGTCGCGGAGCTTGGTCTCGGCGAGATAGCCGGCGAGCAGGAGAAGGGACGACGGCTTGCGGGCGACGACCACGCCCTCCTCGAGGCCCTCGATGGCCTTGCGGGCATAGCGCGCGAAGATGCGCTGCTGCTCGTCCTCGCCCACCTTGTGGTAGCCGCCGCGGGCGCGGATCTCCCAGTGGGCCATGTCGAGCCCGACCATATTGGCGCGCCATTCCCAGAAACCGGTGGCATGCGGGTCGAGCAGGCACGCGAGCCGCAGCAGCGCCTCGCACCCGCGGTCGCGGCGCTCCCACTTCACATAGGCGCGGATCCAGGCGAGGTCGGCGAGGAGCGGGCGGAAGCCGCCGAGGAGTCCGAGCACGGCGCCCTGCCCCGTCGAGAGCTCGAGGTCGGCGCGCCGGAGCTCGGGCACGGCCCGGCGCGCCGACGCCCACCCGCGTTCGCCCAGCTCGCCCGCGGCGAGGATGGCGGCGAGGACCAGGGCGGCGGCGAGCAGGCGGCGCATGGGCTCAGATCTCGCGGCGGCGGAAGGCGAGGCAGCCGAGGAGGAGGACGACGCCCAGGGTCACGGCGCCGGCGAGGGCGGGATCGGCCACCATGGCGGCGTCGGCCGAGGCCGGCGCGAGCACGAGGGTCTCGCCGAGGTTGAACATCTGGAGGTTGGGGAAGGCGCGGGAGGCGACCCAGAGGCCCGCGCGCAGCAGACCCTCGGTCTCGGGCCGCTGCAGGGCGTCCTGCGCGATCCAGACCAGCTGGCCGGCGACGACGGCGAGGGCGCCGACGACCACGGTGTAGAGGAAGGTGCGGGCGAGCGCGCCGACGAGCAGGGTGATGGCGGCCACGAGGCCGAGGCGCAGCACCTGGAGGCCGGCATGCGCCAGGAGCCCGGGCACGCTGACCTCGGGCGCCTCGAGGTTGAGGCGGGCGGCCCGCGCGGCGACCTCGGGCTCGCGGACCAGGAGAAGGGCGCCGATGACGGCGGTGAGGGCGACGGCGAAGAGGGCCAGCACGGCCCAGGCGCCGAGGAACTTCCCGAGGAGGAACTCGGCCCGGCCGACGGGCTTGGCGAGCAGCGTGAGCGCGGTGCGGTTGTCGAGCTCGGCGTAGAGGAGCTGGGCGGGCAGGACGACGGCCAGGATGGAGCCGAAGAGGAGCGTCACGCCGAAGCCGAGGTCGGCGAGGAACTTGAGCTCGCCGTGGCCGAAGTCGATGGCGCGAAGCGGCAAGGCGGCGAGCGCGAGGGCGACGCTCAGGACGAGGAGGAAGCCGAAGAAGCGCTGGCGCACGGCCTCGAGGAAGGTAACGCGGGCGAGCGGCAGGAGGCGGGAGAGCATGGGATGGGGTTTCGCGGTTACGCTGTTACGCTGGTTCGCTGATGCGCGGGAGCGCGGGGCTGAAATCGAGAATCAAAAGAGGGGGCTGTGGATTGGGGGATTGGGTACCTGAGTTCCGTGAAGCTGTGCCGTCCATGAAGCTGCGCTGCTGTCTGTGTCATCCGTGAAGCCCTGTCGTCCGTGAAGCCGTTAATCTGTGAAGCCTGGCCGGCCCCGCCGGCTCAATCCCGACTCCCCGTGACGAGGCGGCGGAAGAGGTCCTCGAGGGACTGGCGGGGATGGTCGACCGCGACGACGCGGGCGCCGGCGGCGGCGAGGGCCGCCTCGGCAGCGGCGCGCGCGGCGGGCGTGAGGTCCTCGACCGTGATCTGGTGGCGGTCGCGCCGAGCCAGGACGTCGTCGAGCGCGCCCTCGAGGACGAGCTTGCCGCGGTCCATGATGGCGACGCGGTCGCAGACCTGCTCGACCTGCCCGAGGAGGTGCGAGCAGAGGACGACCGTCTTGCCGCGGTCGCGCATGGCCCGGATCATGCGGCCGATGGCGCCGGAGCCGACGGGGTCGACGCCCGCCGTGGGCTCGTCCAGGATGACGAGCTCGGGGTCGTGCACGACCGCCTGGGCGAGGCCGATGCGCTGGAGCATGCCCTTGGAGTAGGTGCCGACGAGGCGCGAGCCGGCCTCCGTCATGTCGGCCAGCGCCAACGCCTCCTCGACCGCCGCGTCGAGGCGCGACGGGTCGACGCCGCTCAGCTGGGCGCAGTAGCGCACGAGCTCGCGGCCGCTGAGGAAGCGGTGGAAGTAGGGGGCCTCGGGCAGGAAGCCGACGCGGGCGCGGACGGCGGCCGAGGCCGTCGCGTCGCCGAGCAGGCGGAAGCTCCCCGAGGTCGGGGCGACGAGCCCGAGCACGATCTTGAGGGTCGTGCTCTTGCCGCAGCCGTTGGGGCCGAGCAGGCCGTAGACCTGGCCGCGCGGGATGGAGAGCGAGACCGAGTCGACGGCGCGGAGCTTCAGGCCGCGGAGGCCGACCCGGAAGTCCTTGGTGAGGTCGCGGACCTCGATGGCGGGTGAGATGTCCGTCATGGGTCAGGTGCGGATGGCGAAGCGGTCGCAGGTGCGGAGGCCATGGAAGGCGCGCGTCTCGGCGCCCCGGATGTGGCCCTCGAGCCGCTCGGCGACCCCGGCGAGGAAGGCCTCCACCTCGGCCTCGGCGCCCTCGGCGTGGAGCAGGACGCGGCCGTCGGGGAGGTTCTGGACGAAACCGGTCACCTCGAAGCCCCGGGCGACGGCCAGGACCTCGGCCCGGAAACCGACGCCCTGGACGCGGCCGGAGTACCAGACGTCGCGATGGGAGACATGGGTTGACATCCGCGTGATTGCGGGGAAATTGAGGGCAGTCCGCCCTCCCCTTCAACCGCAATCGCCATGACCCTCCCCCTCGCCGTCCTTGATGGTCCCGTCCTCTGGCTCATCCTAGCCTTGGCCATCCTGCTCTTCGGCGGCTCCAAGCTCCCCGAGCTGGCCCGGGGCCTGGGCAAGGCGAAGCGCGAGTTCAAGAAGGCCTCCGAGGAGGTCGAGGACGAGGTCCGCTCCGCGGTCGAGGAGGACGAGCGCCGCAAGGCCCGCCTCCGCCAGATCGAGGAGGAGGAGCGCGCCCGCATCCGCGCCAAGCTCGAGGAAGAGGAGCGCGCCAAGCGCAACGGCGGCCAGAACTGAGCGCCCGGGCGGCGCCATGTTCACCGGCCTCGTCGAGTCGACCGGACGCGTCCTCGGGCTCGCGCCCGGACCGGAAGGGTCCACCCTGCTCCGCTGCGAGTCGCCGCTCTACCGCGGCGCGGCGGTCGGCGACAGCGTCGCCCACAACGGCTGCTGCCTGACCATCGCGCGCCTCGACGGCGAGGCGGCGGAGTTCCATCTGCTCGCCGAGACGCTCCGCTGCACCAACCTCGGCGACCTCCGGCCCGGCGACCGGGTGAACCTCGAGCGCAGCGTGCTGCCCACGACCCGCCTCGGCGGCCACTTCGTCACGGGCCACGTCGACGCCACCGGCACCGTCCGCCGCCTCGAGCCGCGCGGCGGCGACCGCCTGCTCGAGGTCGCGGCGCCGGCGGCGATCCTCCGGCTGGTGGTGCCCAAGGGCTGCCTGGCGGTCGACGGCGTGTCGCTGACGGTGGCGGAGGTCGCGGCCGACGCCTTCGCGCTCTGGCTCATCCCGCACACCCTCGAGGCCACGAACCTCGGCGGGCGGCGGGCCGGGGACCGGGTGAACCTGGAGACGGACCTCCTCGCCAAGTACGCGGCCAAGCTGCTGGCGGGCGGGGGGAACCCCGGGGGCAATTGCGTTTGAAAAATCCCGCGGGAGACCCAACCCTGCTCCCGATGCTAGAGTCCGCCCGCAAGCCCGATTGGCTCCGCGCCCGCCTGCCCAACGGCCCGGACTACCTCGAGACGCGCCGCAACGTCGACGAGCACAAGCTGCACACCGTCTGCCAGTCCGCCCAGTGCCCCAACCTGGGCGAGTGCTGGTCCCGCGGGACGGCCACGGTGATGATCCTCGGCAACGTCTGCACGCGGTCCTGCACCTTCTGCGCCGTCCAGACCGGCCGCCCCACGGAGCTCGACCTCGGCGAGCCCGCCCGCGTGGCCGAGTCCATCGCGCGCATGAAGCTCCGGCACGTCGTCATCACATCCGTCGCCCGCGACGACCTGCGCGACGGCGGCGCGTCGGTCTGGGCCGCCACCATCCGCGCCACCCGCCACCGCAACCCCTCGACCACCATCGAGGTGCTGCCCGCCGACTTCCGCGGCGAGCAGGAGCACCTCGACACCCTGCTCGACGCGCGGCCCGACATCCTCAACCACAACCTCGAGACGGTCGAGCGCCTGCAGCGCCCCATCCGCAAGACCGCCCGCTACGACCGCTCCTTCTGGGTGCTGCGCCACGCGAAGTCGCGCGGCTTCGTGACCAAGACCGGCGTCATGCTCGGCATCGGCGAGCGCGAGGCGGAGGTCGACGCGCTGCTGGCGGACATCGCCGCGGCCAAGGTCGACATCCTCACCCTCGGGCAATACCTGCAGCCCTCCAAGGAGCACGCCCCCATCGACCGCTGGGTCCACCCCGACGAGTTCGCGCGCTGGAAGGCCCGCGCCCTCGAGCTCGGCGTCGGCCACGTCGAGTCCGGCCCCCTGGTCCGCTCCTCCTACAAGGCCGACGAGCAGGCGGTGAAGTTCGACCTGCTCGCCCGCCGCGCCCTGCCCGCCGGCTGACACCGTGGAGGGCGCGCCGCCGATCGACTTCCGCGGGGAGCTGAACGCGGAGCAATTCGCCGCCGTGACCGCGCCGCGGGGGCCCGCCCTCGTGCTCGCCGGCGCCGGCTCCGGCAAGACCCGCACCCTCACCTACCGCGTGGCCTGGCTCCTCGCCCAGGGCGCGCGGCCGTGGGACATCCTCCTCCTGACCTTCACCAACAAGGCGGCCCGCGAGATGCTCGAGCGCGTCGAGCACCTGACCGGCGTCCCGCGCGGGCAGTTCTGGGGCGGCACCTTCCACTCCATCGGGCTGCGCCTCGTGCGGCGCCACGCCGAGAAGGCGGGCCGGCGCCCCGACCTGACCGTGCTCGACGCCAAGGAGGCCGACCAGCTGATGTCCGAGGTGATCACGGCGCGCGACGGGGCGTTCCTCAAGGACAAGACGAACCCCAAGGCGCCCGTCATCCTCGACGCCGTCTCCCACGCCCGCAACACGCTGCTGCCGCTCGCGCAGGTGGCCGCGGAGCGCCTCGAATGGATGAAGGGAGGGCCCGACAAGGTCGTCCTCTTCGCCGAGGACTACGCCAGGGCCAAGGCCGAGCGCAACGTCTGCGACTTCGACGACCTCCTCGAGCTCTGGCTGCGGCTGCTGGAGACCTCGCCCGAGGTGCTCGAGCAGTGCCGCAGGCGCTTCGCCCACATCCTGGTCGACGAGTTCCAGGACACCAACCGCCTGCAGGCCCGCATCCTCGACCTGATGGCGGCCGACCACCAGATCATGGCGGTGGGCGACGACGCGCAGTGCATCTACACGTGGCGCGGGGCCGACTGGGAGAACGTCGTGGGCTTCCCCGACCGCCACCCCGGCACGGCCATCCACCGCATCGAGACCAACTACCGCTCGACGCCGGAGATCCTGGCCTTCGCCAACGAGATCCTCCGCCATCGCCCGACGGTCCCCGGCTTCGAGCGGGAGCTCCGGCCGGTGCGCCCGCCGGGCCCGGCGCCGGTCGTCTACCGCGTGGCCGACACCACGCAGCAGGCGCGGCTGGTCGGGCGGCGGATCGCCCTGCTCCACCAGTCGGGCACGCCGCTGGCGGACATCCACGTCCTCTACCGCGCGCACTTCCAGTCGGTCGAGCTGCAGATGGAGCTCAACACGCTGGGCATCCCGTTCGTCATCACCAGCGGCCACAAGTTCTTCGACCTCGCCCACGTCAAGGACCTGCTCTGCCACCTGCGGGTGGCGCACAACCCGACGGACACCGTGGCCTGGACGCGCCTGCTCTGCCTCCTGCCCAAGGTGGGCCCCGTGACCGCCGCCAAGCTGCTCGGCGCCGCCCAGGAGGCCGCGGCCAAGGACGGCCGCCACCTGATCCGCGCCCTGCGGCTGCCGGAGGTCCTCCGCAAGGTCGGCGAGGCGGCCAAGGACGACTACACCGACCTCGCGCTCACGCTCGAGGACCTGCTCGAGGGGCACGAGGCCGCCAAGGGCGTCGCCGCCCCGCCCGCCCCCGCCGCGGCCCAGGCGGACCTCTTCGCCGGCCGGCCCGCCGACGCGCCGGCCCGCGTCTCGCGCACGCCGGCGGAGTCGGTGCGCCTCGCCATCGAGGGCTGGTACGGCGCCCACCTGCGCACGCTCTTCCCCGACTGGCGCGAGCGGGAGGACGACCTGCAGGGCCTCATCGGCTTCGCCTCGCGCTTCGACGACCTCGGCGACCTCGTCGCCCAGGTCACGCTCCTCAACGGCGAGACCTCCGACAAGTCGCCCGAGCCCGAGGAGGACCGCCTCCGCCTGACGACCATCCACCAGTCGAAGGGCCTGGAGTTCCCGGTCGTGATCGTGCTCGGGGTGGCGGACGGGCTCCTGCCGCTGCAGCGCGCCCTCGACTCGGGCGACGTCGAGGAGGAGCGCCGCCTCTTCTACGTGGCGTGCACCCGGGCGATGGACCAGCTGATCCTGGTCTCCCCCCGCTACGCCGCGTCCGGGGAGGGCTACCGCCCCCTGGACCCCTGCCAGTTCCTCGAGGCGATGGACCCCTCCGTCTACGAGCTGTCCGACCAGACCCACCGGCGGCTCTGACATAAGGCACTGGACACTTGCCAAGGGGGCCAAGGGGGGGCTTATTCCCCGGATTGACCCATGAAGAAGGTCCTCGTCGCCGACAAGATCAGCCCCTCGGGGGTCGCCCTCCTGCGGGCGCGCAAGGACCTTGAGGTGGTCGAGGCCTACGGCACCCCGCCGGACAAGCTCCTCGGGCTCGTGGCCGACGTCCACGCCATCCTCGTCCGCTCCGAGACCCAGATCACCCGGGAGGTCCTGGCCGCCGCCCCCAAGCTGGTCTGCGTGGGCCGCGCCGGGGTCGGGGTGGACAACATCGACGTCGACGCCGCCACGGAGCGCGGCGTGATCGTCATGAACACCCCGTCGGGCAACACCATCGCCACCGCCGAGCTGACCTTCTCGCACCTCCTGAGCCTCGCCCGCCCCGTGCCGGAGGCCGTCCAGTCGATGCGCGAGGGCAAGTGGGACCGCAAGACCCTCGCCGGGACCGAGCTCTTCGGCAAGACGCTGTCCGTCCTCGGCCTCGGCCGCATCGGCGCCGAGGTCTCCAAGCGCGCGCTCGCCTTCGGCATGAAGGTGCTCGCCTACGACCCTTACCTGACCGAGTCCCGCGCGAAGGCGCTGGGCGTCCAGATCGCCACGCTCGACGAGGCCCTCGCCGGCGCGGACTACCTGACCGTCCACATGCCCCTCACGCCCGAGACCGAGGGCCTGGTCGGCAAGGCCGCCTTCGCCAAGATGCGCAAGGGCGTGAAGGTCGTGAACTGCGCCCGCGGCGGCATCGTCGACGAGGCCGCCCTCGCCGAGGCGCTCGCCTCCGGCCAGTGCGGCGGCTGCGGCTTCGACGTCTTCACCGAGGAGCCCCTGCCCAAGGACCACCCGCTGCGCGGCCTGCCCCGCGCCCACCTCTCGCCGCACCTCGGCGCCTCCACCGCGGAGGCCCAGGAGAACGTCGGGCTCGAGGTCGCCGAGGCCTGCCTGACCGTCCTCGACGGCGGCTTCCCCGGCAACGCGGTGAACCTGCCGGCGGTCGACAGCCAGACCCTGTCGGCGATGCGCCCCTTCCTCTCGCTCGGCGAGCGACTCGGCGCGATCGTCCGCCAGCTCGCCGCGCCCGGCCGCGTCGAGTCGCTCCGCCTCACCGTCTTCGGCTCCGGCTCCGAGTCGGGCGCCAACGCCCTGGCCCGCTCCGTGCAGCGCGGCTACCTGCGCGGCGTCTCCGAGGGCGTCAACGACGTCAACGCCCCCGGCAAGCTCAAGGCGCTGGGCGTCGGCTTCGAGTCCACCCGCTCCTCGGCCGAGGCCGACTACAAGGAGCTCCTCCACGTCGAGGCGGCCCTCGCGGGCGGCGGCGCCGTCTCGGCCGCGGGCACGGTCCTGGGCAAGGCCCAGTCGCTGCGCATCGTCTCCGTCAACGGCCGCACGCTCGAGTTCGTGCCCGAGGGCAAGCTGCTGCTCATCGAGAACCAGGACCAGCCCGGCATCATCGGCGCGCTGGGCACCCTGCTCGCGAAGGAGAAGGTCAACATCGCCAACATGGCGCTCAGCCGCACCGGCGGGCCCAACGCCCTGGCCGTCTACCAGCTCGACACCGCCCCCGGCGACGCCGCCCTCGCGGAGATCCGCCGCAACCCGGCGATCGTGAGCGCCCGCCTCATCGAGGCCTGAGACCATGGACAGCGCCCAAGCCCTCGCCCTCGGCGCCAGCGCCCTCCTCGGCTACCTGATCGGGTCGGTCAACTTCGCCGTGATCGTCGCGCGCCGCCACGGCGTCGACATCCTGTCCGCCGGCTCCGGCAACCCCGGCGCCACCAACGTCAAGCGCGTGCTCGGCAAGGGCCCGGGCAACCTGGTCTTCGCGCTCGACGCCCTGAAGGGCGCGGCGGGCGCCTGGTTCCCCGCCCTCATCGCCGCGTGGGCCACCGGGGGCTCGCCCAGCTTCGACACCCAGGCGGCCGGCTTCGTGGGCGCCCTGCTCGGCCACTGTTTCTCGTGCTTCCTCGGGTTCCGAGGCGGCAAGGGCGTGGCCTCCACGATCGGCGGCCTGCTCGTCCTCCTGCCCGTGCCGATCGTCGTCGGCGCCGTCCTCTGGCTCGCGGTCTTCCTCGTCACTCGCTATGTCTCGCTGGCCTCGCTCGTCCTGGGCTTCTCGCTCCCGCTGAGCTGCTGGCTCCTGCCCCAGCTGACCTCCCTGGCCTTCGGACCGCCGGAGTTCTGGTTCGCCGGCGCCCTGGCCGCCTTCAACGCCTGGACGCACCGCTCCAACATCGGGCGCCTGCTCCGCGGCGAGGAGAGCCGCTTCTCGAAGGACAAGGAGGGCGCGCGATGAGCCGGCCGACCGTCGGCATCGCCCTGCTCGGGCTCGGCACCGTGGGCCAGGGCGTCTGGAAGCACCTGACCGCCCAGCGCGCCCACCTCGAGGCCCGGCTCGGCGTGCGGCTGGACCTCCGCGGCGTCGCCGTCCGGCGCCGCGCGCGCGCGAGGGCCGTCAAGGTCCCCGCCCGCCTGCTGACGACCGACGCCCGCCGGCTGGTCGACGACCCCAAGGCGCGCGTCGTCATCGAGCTCATCGGCGGCGTGGGCGTCGCGCGCGCCCTCGTCCTCCGCGCCCTGCGCGCGGGCAAGACCGTCATCACCGCCAACAAGGCCCTGCTCTGCGAGCACGGGCCCGAGGTCCTGGCCGCGGCCAAGGCCGGCGGCGGCCGACTCTTCCTCGAGGGCTCGGTCGGCGGCGGCATCCCCATCGTCAAGACCCTGCGCGAGGGCCTCGTCGCCAACCGCTTCGACCTCATCGTCGGCATCGTCAACGGCACCTCCAACTACATCCTCACCCGCATGGGCGAGGATGGCCTGTCCTTCGAGGCCGCCCTGGCGGAGGCGCGCGCCAAGGGCTACGCCGAGGCCGACCCCTCGCTCGACGTCGACGGCGGGGACGCCTGGCACAAGGCCGCCATCCTCGGCTTCCTCGCCCACGGCAAGTGGGCCCCGCGCTCGCGCGCCCTGGTCGAGGGCATCCGCAAGGTGAGCCCGGCCGACATCGGCTTCGCCCGCAAGTTCGGCTACACCCTGAAGCACCTGGCCGTCGTCCGCCGCGACCTGAGCGCGGGATGGATGTCGGTCGGCGTCTACCCGGCCCTCGTGCCCTCCGACGACATCCTCGCCAAGGTCTCGGGCGTGAACAACGGCATCACCCTGCGCGGCGACGTGGTGGGCGTGACGACCCTCGCCGGACCCGGCGCGGGCGCGGACGCCACGGCCTCGGCCGTCCTGGGCGACCTCGCCGACGCCCTGCTCGAGATCCGCGGCGGCGCCCGGCCGGGCGCGGACCTGCACGCGCTGGCCAAGGCCGGCCGCTCGGTGCCCATGGCGCCCGAGGAGTCGATCGTCTCGCCCTTCTACCTCCGCCTGACCCTCAAGGACACGCACGGCGTGCTGGCGGGCATCTACCGCATCTTCGCCCGGCACAAGGTCTCCATCGCCCGCGTCGTGCAGTACGAGCACCCCGACACGGGCACCGGCACCCTCACGCTCTCGACCTACCCGGGCAACGAGCGGGACATGGGGCGCGTCGTGGCCGAGCTGGCCCGCCTGCGCACCGTGCTCGAGCCGCCGACCCTCCTCCGCATCTTCGCGCCCTGACCGATGGCCCTGATCGTCCAGAAATACGGCGGCACGTCCGTCGGCAACGTGGAACGCATCAAGAACGTCGCCGCCAAGGTCAAGGCCCAGTGGTCGCAGGGCCACCGCGTGGTGGTCGTCGTCTCGGCCCGCAGCGGCGTGACCAACGAGCTGGTCGCCCGCGCCAAGGCGCTCTCGCACCTGCCGGAGGAGCGGGAGATGGACGTGCTCCTCGCGGTCGGCGAGCAGGAGACCATCGCCCTGACCGTCATGGCCCTGCACGCCATCGGCGTGCCCGCCGTCTCGCGCACCGGCGCCCAGGCCGGCATCGTCACCGACGCCAACCACACCCGCGCCCGCATCGTGCGCATCACGGGCGGCGACCTGCTCGCCCGCCTGGACGAGGGCAAGGTCGTGGTCGTGGCCGGCTTCCAGGGCGCCACCGAGGCCGGGGAGGTGACCACCCTGGGCCGCGGCGGCTCGGACCTCACCGCCATCGCGGTGGCGGCCTCCATCAAGGCCGACCTCTGCCAGATCTACACCGACGTCGACGGCGTGTACACCGCCGACCCGCGCGTCGTCCTCGACGCCCGCAAGCTGCCCGCCCTCTCCCACGAGGAGATGCTCGAGCTCGCCTCCAGCGGGTCCAAGGTCATGCAGGCGCGCTCCGTCGAGTTCGCCCAGAAGCACAACGTGACCTTCGAGGTCCGCTCCTCCTTCAACGACAACCCCGGAACCCTCATCAAGTCCATGGACAAGACACTGGAGGACGCCGCCGTCGCCGGCGTCGCGCTCGACCGCTCGCAGACCCGCGTCACCGTGGGCGACCTGCCCGACCGCCCCGAGGCGGTCGCCGCCCTCTTCGCCGACCTCGGCGACGCCGGGCTGAGCGTCGACATGATCATCAAGAACCTCGGCAAGGACGGGAAGGCCAACCTGACCTTCTCCGTCAACACCGACGCCTACGCGAAGGCCGAGAAGGTCATCGCCCAGACGCTCCGCCGGCTCGGCTCGGGCACCGTCCGCTCCTCGGGCGAGGTGGCCAAGCTCTCCGTCGTGGGCGTCGGGATGATCTCCCACTCCGGCGTGGCCGCCACGCTCTTCAAGGCGCTGGCCTCGGCGGGCGTGAACAGCGACCTCATCACCACTTCCGAGATCAAGATCTCCGTCGCGCTCGACCCGGCGAGGGCCGACGAGGCGGTGCGCGCGGTGCACACGGCTTTCGGGCTGGGGAAGAAATAGACTCCAAAGGACAGACTTCAAAGGACAGGGGATGCCGGGGCACGGAGGCACGGAAGCTCGGATGAACGGGCTTGGAGCTGCAGTGGGGCGGAAACTAAGAATTAAAAATCAAAGGGGGCGATCTCCGGTCCACTGTTCAGTAGCTCGGCCTTTTCAGCCGTCCAGCCGCTCTGCCGCCCAGCCCTGCTTTTGATTCTTAATTTCAGCCGCGCCGCCTCTCCTGGCCTTTGAATTCTGTCCTCTGAAGTCTCCCTCAGCCGTCAGGGCTTGCCCGCCCCGAGCCACCCTGCCATCCTGCGGCCGATGCCACGCCTGTCCACGGCCGTCCTCGCCGTCCTCGCGGCCCTGACGGGCGCCCAGGAGCTCCCCGTGCCCGTGCTGGGCGAGGCACCCCGGGTGCCCTCGTCCGAGCGACCGGAGGCCCGGGCGCTGGTGACCCTGGCCGAGGGGGCGCTGGCCGCCGGCCTCGCCTCCACCGCGGTCGAGCTGCACAATCGCGCCTTGGCCCTGCCCGACGCGACCGCGGCGGACCGGGAGGAGGCCGCCCTCGGCCTCGCCCTGGCCCACCTTGAGCGGAACCGGCCCGACGATGCCTCGCGGTCGCTCGCGCTCGCGCCGGACTCCCCGCGCCGGCGTCTCCGCGCCGCGCTGGTCGCCCTGCTGCGGGGCGACGCCGCGGCGGTCGAGGCGGCGACGCGCGGCCTCGACGTCGCCGGCCTTCCTGCCGAGGAGCGCCCCTGGGCCTTGCTCGCCCTCGGGATCGCCGATGCCGCGGCCGGCCGGCCCGAGGCCGCCGCGCGCTTGGAGGAGGCGGCCCGGGCCGCCGGCACGGAGTCGCAGCGACAGAGGCTCGAGCTGCTCGGCTTCCGCGCCCTGGTGCTCCATGGCAGGGACGACGACGCGGTCCTCGCCGCGCTCGAGCGCCAGGCCCGCGAGGCGGGGACGGAAGCGTCGAGGTTCGCGCTCGACCGCGTGCGCGCCTCCTCCCTTGCGAGGCGCGGCGACCGCGAGTCCGCCGCCGCCATCCTCCTCGCCGCCGCCGGCGACTCGCCCGTGCGCCGGGCCGAGGCCGAGCTCGCCGCGGGCATGATCCTGGGCGCCGACGCCGACCGCGGCGCCGCCCTGCTCCGCTCGGCCGCCGCGGCGACCGCGGCTCCCGCCGCGATCCGGGCCAAGGCCATCCGCGGACTCGCCGCCGCGGCGGCCGAGGTTCCCGCCGAGCGGGTCGTCCGCACGGCCAACGCCGCCTACACCTTCCTCAGCGACAGCCAGGGCGGCTGCCCGCGCTCGCCGGAGATCACCGACGTCATCCACCTCGCCCGGGCCCAGCTCATGCTCACCGCGGGCAACCGCGACCTCGCGCGGTCGGCGGCCGAGGACCTCCTGCGCGAGACGCCCGCGAGCCCGCTCGCTCCGGAGGCCGTCCGCCTGCTCGCCACCGTGGCCTGGGGCGAGGGCGCCTATCGGCTCGCCGCCGGGCACCTCGAGCGGCTGGCCGGCATGGTCGAGGGGCGCGACCGCGACCTCGTCCGCCTCGCCGCGGCCGACTGCCTGTTCCTCGCCGGGGACGCCGCGGTCGCCGAGCGGGCCTACGCGGCCGTCGAGGCGGAGGCGCGGGACCCCGCGCTGCGCGACGCCGCCTTCCACCAGGCCGTGCTCAGCGCGCTCCGCGTGCCCGGCGGCCTGGAGCCCGCCTGCGCCCGGATCGAGGCCGCGGCCGACGCCGGCAAGGTCGCGCGGGAACGGCTCCTCGACGCGGCTTGGAGCGCCGCGGACGCCGCCCGGCGCTCCGGCGACGCCCAGGCCTTCGCGCGCACGCTCGCGCGCCTGTCCCGCGTGACGGAGAAGGCGCCCGTCCTGCACGACCTCCGCTTCGAGTGGCTGCGCGCCCTGTCCGCGCTGGCCAACGGCGACCGCACGACCGCCTCCCGCGCCGCCGAGGGCCTGCTCGAGCGGCTGGGCAACCTGCCATCCGACGCCCCGGAATCGCTCCGCGAGGCGGCGCCGGAGCTCCGCGCCCACGCCCTGCTGCTCCGCGCGCGCTCCGGCCCGCACGCGCGGGCCTCGGTCGAGATCCAGGCGCTCGCCGAGCTCCGGGAGCGGCTGGGCAAGGTCTCCGCCTCCGCCGCCGCCGGGCTGGCGGAAGGGCGGCTCCTCGCGGCGGAGGGAAGGCATGCGGAGGCCCAGCGCCGTTTCGAGCAGCTGGCCCGCACGTTCGCCGGCGACCCGGCGCTGCAGGAATACGCCGCGCTCGGCCTGCAGGAGGCGGCCGACCAGGCCCTCGTGCTGGCCGGCGCCGCCGGCGCGCCCAAGCTCACGGAGGCGGCCCGCCTGCTGGGACTCTTCCTGCAGCAGCACCCCGGGCACCCCGCCTACCCGCGCGTCGCCCTCCGGCAGGCGGAGGTCTACCGGAGGCTGGGCGACTTCGACTCCGCGCTCCGCGTCCTCGAGGAGCTGGCCCGCACCCGGCCCGACCATCCCGACCGCATCCGCGTCGAGCTCGCCCGCGGCGACTGCCTGCTCGGCCTGGCCGCCCTGCGGCGCACGCCGACAGGGGCGCCCGACCGCGTCCGCATCAACCGCGCGATCGCCGCCTACGAGCGCGCCCTCGACACCTGGGCCAAGGACGTGGACGCCCAGGCCGAGGCGCGCCACAAGCTGGCCCAGAGCCTGCTCGAGCGGGCGCGCGGCGAGGCCGCGACCGACGCCGAGGCGACCCGGCGGGAGGCTCGGCAGCTCCTGGCGACCGAGGCCGCGGAGCTGCTCGCGGGCTCCCGGGACAAGCTCGGCGTGGAGGGCCGCGTCTGGGTCGCCCGCTCCCTGCTGCTCCTCGGCGAGCATTGCGAGGCCCAGGGCGACCTCGACGAGGCCAAGGCGGCCTACCGGCTGCTCCGCGACCTCAACGCGGGCCTGCCGGAGGGCACGTCCCGGCTCCCCGGACGGGCGGCCGCGGAAAGCAAACTTGCCGAACTCGAGGGCGGCGGGTCCAATCCTCCCGCCCGATGAGCTCCCCCGGCGACTTCTCCCTCCTGGCCGACGGCGGACCGTTCGTCTGGCTGCTCATCGCCCTCGGCGGACTGGGCCTGCTCTTCACCGTGGAGCGGGCGCTCTTCCTGCACCGCGGGCACATCCGCTCCTCCGACTTCATCGAGGGCGTGCGCAACAACCTGCGGGCCGGCCGCGCCCTCGAGGCGCTGGCCGCGTGCGAGGAGTCCCCGGGCGCCGTGCCCCGGGTGGTCAAGGCGGCCCTCCTCCGCATGCCGGCGGGCGAGGAGGCGATGCGTGCCGCGGCGACCGAGGCGGCCCTGCTCGAGCTGCCCGTCCTCGAGCGCCGGCTCGGCACCTTGGCGGCCCTCGCCACGATGGTCCCCTTGGTCGCGCTCGCGGGCTCGGCGCTCGCCGCGCTGGACCTGGTGACCGCCCTCCGCGCCGGAAGCCTCTACGCCTCGGCGGACGCGCTCCTCCTGCGCCTGCAGGCGGCGACGGCGCTGGCCGCGTCGGGCCTGACCCTGGCGGCGCTCCTCGCGGCGGCTCACCATTTCCTCTCGGGCCGCGTGCGCGCCATCGCGATCGAGATGGAGACGGCGGCCTGGTCCCTCATCACCTTCGTGCGGCACGAGCTCCCCGAGGAGCTGGCCGCCGAGCGCAAGCGACAGGCATGAGCGGCCCCCTCGGCATCGTCGACCGCGCGCCCGCCGCGCGTCCGGGCTTCCCCGCCCTGCCCATGCTGGCGGCGGCGGCGGCGCTCGCGCTGACCGCGGCGGCGGCGGCTCCCCTGGCCCGCGTGCCGGGCATCTACCTCTCGCTCGACGGACGGCCCGCGGCCACGCCGTCGCGGCTCCCTTCCTCCTCCGCGCCCGACCTCGCCCGGGTCGGCGCCGTGGCGACGCTCGTGTCGGCGCAGGGGGAGGGTGTCTACCTGCTCGAGGGGCGCATCCTCCAGGGGCGCGACGCGCTCGCGGCCGAGCTGCGGCGGATCGCCGCCGACCCGAGCCGGCGCGGCCTGCCCATCCTGGCCAAGGCGGACCGCTCGCTGACGCTGCAGTCCCTCGCGGACCTGACGGACGCCGCCCGCGCGGCGGGCTTCCCCGGGGTCCTCATCGCCGCCGACCGCCCCTGAGCCGATGTCCACCCCCTCCGACACCGCCCCGCGCGCGCCCGCGCACGTGGGCATCATCATGGACGGCAACGGCCGCTGGGCCGAGCGGCGCGGCCTGCCGCGGCTCGAGGGCCACCGGCGCGGCGCCGAGCGCCTGATCGAGGTGGTCGACGCCGCCATCGACCGCGGCGTGCGCTGCCTGACGCTCTTCGCCTTCTCGGCCGAGAACTGGCGGCGGCCGGCCGACGAGGTCGGCGGGCTCTTCAAGCTGGGGGAGTGGGTGCTCCGCCTGCACCTTCACCGGCTGGCCAAGCGCAAGGTCCGCTTCCGGACCATCGGCGACGTCGGCGCGATGCCGGACTTCATCCGCGTCCCCATCCAGGAGGCCGTGGCGTCGAGCAAGGACAACACG
Source organism: uncultured Enterobacteriaceae bacterium (assembly GCA_964472585.1). Lineage (GTDB taxonomy): Bacteria > Verrucomicrobiota > Verrucomicrobiia > Opitutales > UBA953 > UBA8828. Next base: position 28,861 of record CAYYLJ010000010.1, read on the forward strand.
GCCTTCGACCTCGTCATCGCGCTCAACTACGGCTCGCGCCAGGAGATCGTCCGCGCCGCCCGCTCGGTCGCCGAGGACGCGGCGGCGGGCCGCCTGGACCCCGCGGCGGTCGACTGGCCCGAGGTCGCCGGACGGCTCGAGACGGCCGGCCTGCCCGACCCCGACCTCATCATCCGCACCTCCGGCGAGTGCCGGCTCTCCAACTTCCTCCTGCTGCAGGCCGCCTACGCCGAGATCGTCATCTCGCCGACCTACTGGCCGGACTTCGGCAAGGAGGCGCTCGACGCCGCCCTCGCCGAGTACGCCGGGCGCGAGCGCCGCTTCGGCATGACCGGCGGCCAGCTGCGCCCGGCCTCGCCCCCCGCATGAAGGACCGCATCCTGAGCACGGTGGGCCTCTGGACCCTCGTCGGCCTCGTCCTCTGGGTCTCGGCCCGCTACGACGCCGCGCAGGTCGCGGGCTTCGCCGTGCTGCTCCTGCTCGGGCTGGCCGCTCAGTACGAGACCTACCGCATCCTCGAGCGCTGCGGCGCGAAGCCCGACATCACGACGGGGCTCATCGCGGGCGGCGGCCTGCTCGTCGCCCAGTTCCTCGGCTTCGTCAGCGTCAGCGTCGGCGTGGCGCTGCTCGCGCTCGGCTGGGTCGCGGCCCTGCTGTCGCTGCTCCGGAACCCGGGCGAGACGAAGCCCTGGATGCTGCGGACGCCGACGCTCTTCGGCCTGCTCTACGTGCCGTTCCTGCTCTCCTTCCTCACGGCGTTCGTGGGCTGGGGGCGCCCCGGCTCGCCCGACGGCCTATGGCTGGGCGTCTGGGTGATCGCGGTCACCAAGTTCACCGACGTCGGGGGCCTCCTCATCGGCGTGCCCTTCGGGCGCCACAAGATCGCCCCCAACGTGAGCCCGGCCAAGAGCTGGGAGGGCGCGATCGGCGGGGCCGCCCTGGCCTGCGGCGTCGGCGCCCTCGGCGCCTGGGCGCTGACGGCATGGACATCCGTCGAGTTCCACCCCGCGCGCGGCGCGCTCTACGCCCTGCCCCTCGCGGTCCTCAGCCTGCCCTCCGACCTCGTGGAGTCCCACCTCAAGCGGCGGGCGGGCGTCAAGGACTCGGGCGCGACCATTCCCGGCATCGGCGGCGCGCTCGACCTCATCGACTCGCTGCTGCTCGTCGCCCCGGTGGCCTACCTGCTGCTGATCGCGCGGACGGTGACCAAGGTGGGATGAGGATGGAACGGCCCGTCCTCCGGCTCCTCACCGGCCCCACCGCGGCGGGCAAGACCGAGGCGGCCCTGCGCGCCGCCGAGGCCGCCGGCGCCGAGATCCTCTCTTGCGACGCCGTCTGCGTCTACCGGGGCCTGGACATCGGCTCGGCCAAGCCCACGGCCGAGGAGCGGGCGCGCGTGCCCCACCACGGCCTCGACCTCGCCCCGCCCTCCGCGCGCGTGTCGGTGGCCGACTACGTGCGACACGCGCGGGCGGCGATCGACGATGCCCATCGCCGCGGCAAGGAGGTCCTGGTGGTCGGGGGCAGCGGCTTTTACCTCTCGGCGTTCCTGGGACCGGTCGCGGATGACCTCGAGATCAGCCCCGAGGTGCGCGACGAGGCGCGACGGCTGCAGGCGGCGGGCATCCCGGCGCTGCGCGAACGCCTCGTCGCGCTCGAGGGCGGCCCGCTCCCCGCCTGGCTGGATGCCGACAACCCCCTGCGCCTCGCCAAGGCGCTCGAGCGGCGGCTGGCATCGGGCAAGCCCTTGGACGTCCTCAGGACGGAGTTCCTCGCCAAGCCGGGGGCCTTCGCCGACCTCGAGGTTAGGACCGAGGTCCTGGAGCGCCCGGACGCCGAGCTCAGGGAGCGGATCTCCCGGCGGACGAGGGCCATGATCGCCGGAGGACTCATCGAGGAGGCGCGCCAGCTCCAGGGGCTTCCCGGGGACCTGCCGGCCCCCCGGGCGGTCGGGTATCGCGAGGCGCTGGAATGGCTGGCAGCAGGGGGTTCCGGATCCAAGGAAGCCCTGGCCGAGGCCATCGACCGCTCGACCTGGGCGCTGGTCGGCAGCCAGCGGAAGTGGTTCCGCAGGCTGGGACTGACCCCGAAATAGGGGTTTTTTCGCCTCCCGGCTTGCCCTCCCCCGCCAAGACCGCAAAAAAAGGCTTACCCCAACCCCGCATCACCATGCCCCTAAAGCCCGGCCAGCCCCTCCCCGAACTGACCCTCAAGAGCAAGACCGACGCCGGCCTTGTCGACGTGAACCTGCGTCGCAACGTCGGCAAGGGTCCGACCGTGATCCTCTTCTTCCCCCTCGCCTTCACCGGCGTCTGCACCGACGAGATGTGCAAGGTCACCGGCGACCTCGACACCTACAAGGGCCTCAAGGCCGACGTCATCGCCATCTCCGTCGACAGCCCCTTCGCCCAGGAAGCCTGGTCGAAGCAGAACGCCCTCGGCATCACCGTGGCCTCGGACATGAGCCTCGCCGCCATCAAGGCCTTCAAGGTCGTCGACAGCAAGGTGATCGCCGGCAAGCTCGGCTTCCCCAAGCTCAAGGTCGCCAAGCGCGCGGTGTTCGTCGCCGACAAGGCCGGCAACATCGTCCACGTCGAGGCCAAGCGCGACCCCTCGCAGCTGCCCAACTTCGGCAAGGTGCGCAAGGCGGTCGGCGCCTGAGCGAGGCCGCGGCCTACTGACGCAGCCGGGGAGACCCGGCTGTTTTGTTTTGGCGTGATGGCTTCGCAGCTTCACGGCTTCGCAGGTGCACAGAGGCACGGGGGGCGGCTTCACGGATTCGCAGGGGCACGGGGGGGGGGGCAACTTCGCGGCTTCACAGCTTCGCAGGGCGCAAAATCACGGAATCCGAGGCGCACAAAATCTCGGAGGAAATGAGCGGTAGCGAGTTCTAGCCCGCAGTCACCGCAGATACCGCGCGAAGGGCTTCACAGCGGCTCGGATTCGCGGAATCACAGGATCGATGCCGGACAGCAAAGCCCCGCTTCCCGCTAGCACCGCCAACACCGCGTGGTCCGCTCCCCGCCCCCAGGTCATGGACGTAGCCATGACCCTACCCGAGGCAGGGAACGAGCGAAGGCGAGTTCTGGCCCGCTGTTCCGCAGTTCCGCCGCTCAGCTGTTCCGCCCTTCCGCCGCCCCCTCCCTCCCCTCTCCGTTCTTGCCCCCCCGCCCCCCGAACCCTTTGTCTAGGGCATCCCTTCCCCCATGGCCTCCCCCCGCGACCCGTTCAAAGCCCTCCGGACCCTGACCTCCCAGGGCAAGACCTCCCGGTTCTACTCCCTCCCCGCCCTCGAGGAGGCCGGCCTGGGCAAGATCTCCCGCCTCCCCGTCTCGATCCGCATCGTCCTCGAGTCCGTCCTGCGCAACTGCGACGGCGTCGCCGTGACGGAGCAGGATGTCCGGACCCTCGCCGCGTACAACGCCGCCAAGCCGGTCGACACCGAGATCCCCTTCGTGGTCGCCCGCATCGTCCTCCAGGACTTCACCGGCGTGCCCCTGCTCGTCGACCTCGCCGCCATGCGCGAGGCCGTCGCGCGCCTCGGCAAGGACAGCTCGGTCATCGAGCCCCTCGTCCCCGTCGACCTCGTGGTCGACCACTCCGTCCAGGTCGACCGCGCCGGCACGGCCGACGCCTTCCGCGCCAACCTCTCGCTCGAGTTCGAGCGCAACCGCGAGCGCTACGAGTTCCTCAAGTGGGGCATGCAGGCCTTCGAGACCTTCGGCGTCGTCCCCCCGGCCATCGGCATCGTCCACCAGGTCAACCTCGAGCACCTCGCCAAGCTGGTCTTCGAGAAGGACGGCGTCCTCTACCCCGACACCCTCGTCGGCACCGACTCCCACACCACGATGATCAACGGCATCGGCGTCGTGGGCTGGGGCGTGGGCGGCATCGAGGCCGAGGCCGGCATGCTCGGCCAGCCCGTCGCCTTCCAGACCCCCGAGGTCATCGGCGTCCACCTCACCGGCTCGCTCCGCGAGGGCGTGACCGCCACCGACCTCACCCTCCGCCTCACCGAGCTCCTCCGCAAGGCGAAGGTCGTCGGCAAGTTCGTCGAGTTCTTCGGCGCCGGCACCGAGGCCCTCTCGCTCGCCGACCGCGCCACCATCGCCAACATGGCGCCCGAGTACGGCGCGACCATGGGCTTCTTCCCCGTGGACGAGAAATCGCTCGCCTACCTGCGCGCCACCGGCCGCGACGAGGCGCAGGTCGCCCTCGTCCGCGACTACTTCCAGGCCCAGGGCCTCTTCGGCATCCCCAAGGCCGGCAGCATCGACTACACCCAGGTCCTCGAGCTCGACCTCGGCTCCGTCGTCCCCTGCGTCTCCGGGCCCAAGCGCCCGCAGGACCGCATCGACCTTCCCCGCATCAAGTCGACCTTCGACACGCTCTTCAGCGCGCCCAAGGACAAGCAGGGCTTCGGCAAGGCGCCGGAGAGCCGGGGCGACAGCGCGCCCGTCGGCGCGACCGGCCGGACGCTGCGCCACGGCTCCGTGGTCATCGCCGCCATCACCTCCTGCACCAACACCTCGAACCCCTCCGTCATGCTGGCCGCCGGCCTCGTGGCGAAGAAGGCCGTCGAGCGCGGCCTGACCGTCAACCCGCTGGTGAAGTGCTCGCTCGCCCCGGGCTCCCGCGTGGTGACCGACTACCTCGCCGAGACCGGCCTGACCCCCTACCTCGACAAGCTCGGCTTCAACCTGGTCGGCTACGGCTGCACGACCTGCATCGGCAACTCCGGCCCGCTCGACGCCGACATCGAGAAGGCGATCAAGGACGGCGACCTCGTCACCGCCTCGGTGCTCTCCGGCAACCGCAACTTCGAGGCCCGCGTCCACGGCGCGGTGAAGGCCAACTTCCTGATGTCGCCCCCGCTCGTCGTCGCCTTCGCCCTCGCCGGCCGCGCCGACATCGACCTCGACGCCGAGCCCCTCGGCACGGGCGCCGACGGCAAGCCCGTCTTCCTGCGCGACATCTGGCCCACCAAGGCCGAGATCGAGGCCGCCGAGGCCAAGGGCCTCCGCCCCGAGATGTTCCGATCGAAGTACGCCCCGGAATCCCTCGCCAACGCCACCGCCGAGTGGAAGTCCGTCCAGGGCGGCACCGGCGCCCGCTTCTCGTGGCGCGAGTCGTCGACCTACATCCAGGAGCCGCCCTTCTTCCGGGGCTTCTCGATGACGCCTCCCGCCGCGCCCTCCCTGGCCGGTCTCCGCCCCCTCGCCATCCTCGGGGACTCCGTCACGACCGACCACATCTCGCCCGCCGGCTCGTTCAAGGAGGACACCCCCGCCGGGAAGTTCCTCGTCGCGGCCGGCGTGGCCAAGAAGGACTTCAACTCGTACGGCTCGCGCCGCGGCAACGACCGCATCATGACCCGCGGCACCTTCGCCAACACCCAGGTCAAGAACGCCATGGCCGACGGCAAGGAGGGCGGCTTCACCAAGCTGATGCCCGAGGGGCGCATCGAGACCATCTTCGACGCCTGCGAGCAGTACCGCGCCCGCGGCACCGGCCTGATCGTCTTCGGCGGCGTCGACTACGGCATGGGCTCCTCGCGCGACTGGGCCGCCAAGGGCACCGCCCTGCTGGGCGTCCGGGCCGTCGTGGCGCAGTCCTTCGAGCGCATCCACCGCTCCAACCTGATCGGCATGGGCGTCCTGCCCCTCGAGTTCGCCGACGGCAAGCGCGCGGCCGACTTCGGCATCACCGGTTCCGAGACCTTCGACCTCGAGGGCCTCTCCAGCCCCGTGAAGCCCCGCCAGGCCGTCACCCTCGTCATCCGCCGCGCGGACGGCAAGGTCGACCGTGCGCCCATGGTGGCCCGCATCGACACCGCCATCGAGGCCGAGTACTACCGCCACGGGGGCATCCTGCCCTACGTGCTGCGCCAGATCCTCTCGCGCTGACGCCGGCCGCCTCGGGGATTGCCTTCCCCGGGGCGGACCGTTGCCTCCCGCCATGCCCATCAAGGTCGGACTCGTCTCGCTCGGCTGCGCCAAGAACCTGATCGACTCCGAGATCATGGTCGGGCACCTCGCGAAGGCGGGGATGGTCATGACCGGCGACGCCCGCGAGGCCGACGTCGTCATCGTCAACACCTGCTCCTTCATCGACGCCTCCAAGCACGAGG
>CAYYLJ010000011.1:0-2800 GCA_964472585.1 uncultured Enterobacteriaceae bacterium
CGCGGCGAGGGCGAGGAGCGCGAGGAGGCGGACGGGACGCATGGGGGTGAGGGTTGAGACAGCCCCCGGCGGCGAAGGTTCGCCCCGGGTCAGGCGCGGCCGAAGGCCTTGCGCAGGTTGGCCAGCCCCTTGGTGGGGATGTCGTCCTTGCGGGGCTCGATGGTGCGCCAGATGGCGGCGGCGCGGGCGATGACCTTCACGTCGGGGGTGAAGGACTCGATGACGACGTCGCCCTTGTAGCCGACGGCCTTGAGCGCGGCGGCGATGGCCTTCCAGTCGAGGGAGTCGGCGCCGGGGATGCCGCGGTCGGTGCCGCAGGCGTGGAAGTGGCCGATGTGCCGGCCGGCCTTGCGGATGGCGGCCGCCTGATCCTTCTCCTCGATGTTCATGTGGAAGGTGTCGAGGTGCAGCTTCACGTTGGGGAGGCCCACGGCCTTCACGAGGCGGAGGCCCTGGTCGACGGTGTTGAGGAAGTCCGTCTCGAAGCGGTTGAGGGGCTCGACGCAGAGCTCGATGCCGCGGGCGCGGGCATAGGCGCCGAGGGACTTCAGGTTGCGGACGACGAGGCGGAAGTGGCGGGCCTTCGTCGCCTCGTCATGGGCGCCGATGCGGCCGACCACGGAGTAGAGGGGACCGGTGATGCGGGGCGCGCCGCAGGCCACGGCGTGGTCGACGAGCGCGCGGAGGTAGCGCTGGGCGGTGCGCTGCTCGGCGGGCGTGCCGCGGAAGTCGCGGCCCGGGCCCATGGCGGCGCAGACGGCGCCGATGGCGATGCCGGCCTTGTCGGCGGCGGCGCGGAGGGCGACGGGGTCCACGTGGGACGGGTCCTCGACGGCGATCTCGGCGCAGGCGAAGCCCCAGCGGGCGAACTTGCGCAGGAGCGCGGGCGCCTGGGCAGTGGTGAAGGGGCTCGTGTAGAGGAAGGAGTTGAGTCCGAAGCGCATGGGGGATGCGCCATCCTTGGCGGCGCGGGGGCGGGGTCAAGCGAGCCCCGTTGCGTTCCGCCAAAAATCCGACATGCTGGGGGCTCGTCATGGACAATCTCACCCACGCCGCGCTCGGTCTCTGCGCGGGCCTCGCCGCCCGTCGGGCGGGCGCGCCCATCCTGCCCGCGGCGGTGACGGCGCTCGTGGCGGGCGAGCTGCCGGACGTCGACCTGCTCATCCGCTCGCCGGACGATCCCCTGGTGGCCTTCCGCTGGCACCGGCACTTCACCCACAGCTTCTTCCTCTGGCCGGTCCTCGCGGCGCTCGCGGCGGGACTGGCGGCGTGGATCTTCCGGAAGAAGCCCGACTCGGGATTCAAGGCGCTATACCCCGTGGGCTTGGCCGCCGGGCTCTCCCATGTGCTGAACGACGCCTGCACGAGCTATGGCACCCTCATCCTCTGGCCGTTCAGCGACGCCCGCGTCTCCTGGGACTGCCTCCCCATCATCGACCTCGCCCTGACGCTGCCCTTGGTCGCGCTGGGCTTCATGGCGTGGAAGCGCGGGTCCCGCGCCTGGGCCCTGGCGGGCGTCGCCTGGTTCGTCGCCTACGCGGGCATGGGCCGCATCCAACAGGGACGGGCCGAGGCCGCCCTGCTGGCCGAGATCGGCGGGCCGGCGCCGACCCGCATCGCGGTCAAGCCGACGGTGTCGAACCTCGTCCTCTGGCGCGGCATCTGGCAGGACGGCGACACGTGGCGGACGGCGGCCATATGGACCGCCCCCTTCGGCGAGACCCGGATCACCCTGGGCGAGACCCGGCGCGTCTGGAGCGCCGACGACCCCTCCCTGCCGGCCGAGGGGACGCGGGCGCGGCGCCTGCTCGATGACTTCAACCGCTTCACCGGGGGATGGAACTCGGTGGAGGACGTCCCGGAGGGCGGACGCCTCATCGGCGACATCCGCTTTGCCACCATCCCGACCCGCGCCGCGCCGCTGTGGGGCGTCCATGTCCGGGCCGCTGAGCCGGCGCACTTCGAGGTGCGCATGGACCGGCGCATCCACGAGGGCGATTGGTCGCGCTTCGGGCGGATGCTGATGGGCCTGGCGCCGACCGCGGAATGATTTGGTTCTTTTCTCCGGGGCGGCGCGGGCGGAGAAAGGGCGCGTGAGCGAGCCCGCGCCCGAACCGCACCCCGCGGACCCCCGGCACCTGCACACGCGGGCGGGGCTCGGCCTGCTCTGGCTCGTCAGCCGCCTCCCATGGTCGGCGCAGCGGAAGGTCGCCGACGCGATCGGCTGGCTCGCCTTCGCGCTGGTGCGCGTCCGCCGCGGGGTGGTGGAGGCGAACCTGAGGATCTGCTTCCCCGAGCTGGATGCCCCGGCGCGGCGCGACCTCGCCCTGCGCCACTACCAATCCCTCGCGCTGGGAATCCTCGAGGTGGCCCGCTGCTGGTGGCGAGACCCGGCGGACCTGCCGCCCCGCCGGATCGAGGGGCTGGACCTGCTCAAGGCCGCCGCGGCCAAGGGCAAGGGCGTGCTGCTCGTGTCGGGTCACTTCACGACGCTCGAGATCACCGGGCGGATGCTCTCGCTGGTACATCCGATCGCGTGCCTCTACCGCGACCCCAACAACGCGCTGCTCGCGGCGCACCTGCGGCGCCACCGCACGGCCTGGGCGACCCGCGCCATCGAGATGCGCGACCTGAAGGGCCTGCTCGGCGCGCTGCGCGCGGGCGAGATCGTCTGGTACGCGCCCGACCAGGGCAAGCGCACCGCCCAGTCGGAGCTCCTGCCGTTCTTCGGCGAACCCTGCATCACCAACACGTCCACCCCCCGGCTGGCCGAGATGACCGGGGCGGCGGTGCTGACCTT
>CAYYLJ010000011.1:2900-32388 GCA_964472585.1 uncultured Enterobacteriaceae bacterium
CGCTCGCGCACGCGCACGGCCCCGGCGAGCGACAGCCGCGCCAGCGCCGCGGGGTCCGCGAGCAGCTCGGCGGCGGCTCGCGCCAGGTCGGCCGGGTCGCCCCGGCGGAACAGGGCGCCCGCGCCGCCCTCGACGACCTCGCCCAGCCCGCCGGCGCCGGAGGCGAGGACAGGGACGCCGGCGGCCATCGCCTCGATGGCGGCCAACCCAAACGGCTCGTCGCGCGAGGGCACGACGCATAGGGTGGCCCGGCCGAGCAGGTCGGGGACGTCCTTGCGGTGACCGAGGAGATGGAGGCCAGGCTGGTCGGCTAGCCCCGACGGAAGCGAGCCGCCGCCCACGAGCACGAGACGGGCACGGGGATGCGCTCGGCGGATATCGGCCCAGGCGGCCGCGGCGAGATCCTGGCCCTTGCGCCGGTCGACCGTACCCACGCAAATCAGGACAGGGTCCCCGGGGGCGGCGCCGATGAGCGCGCGCAGCCGGTCCTCGCCGTCGCGCGGCCGGAAGGCGTCGGGGTCGACGAAATTGGGCACGACGGCGCCGCGCGTCCCGAGGCCGACGCCGAGCCGACGCCAGCGCGAGAGGGTGTCGGACGAGACGGCGAGCACGCGTCGATGGAACCAGGCGTGGACTTGGGGGTGGTTGGCGTGCAGGTGCGCGAGGCTGGGCACGCCGTGGAGCAGCTGGAGGCAGGCGCCGAAGTTGCTGGCGCGGGTGAGGTGCGAATGGAAGACGCCGATGGATTCCGCGCGGCAGAAGTCGGCGACCCGACGCAGCTCGCCGAGCGGCCAGCGCGAGAAATCGGTCGGGAATAGCGGGACCTCGCCGCGCGTGGCCTCCGCGATCCAGGAATCCGGGCGGGCGGCGAGCCAGACCCGGTGGCCGCGGGCCGCGAGCAGCGGGGCCAGGCGGCGGGCATAGACGATGGCGCCGTTGCAACCCGTGTTGGAGGCGGCGATCAGCAGGTTCACCGGGCGACCTTGGCCGGCGGGGGCGGGCAAGGCAACCCGAGGGTTGCGGCGGGCCGGCGGGGACCCAAGGTGGACGGCATGAGCCTCGCCCGATCGCTGCTTCTCGCCTCCTCCCTGCCCCTCGCCCTGGTCGCGGCGCCCTCCTTCGAGGACAACTTCGACGGGCCCGAGGTGGACCGCTCCAAGTGGCAGGTGCAGGAGCAGCCCCGCAAGGGCGCCTTCAACACCGCGCGCGCCCTGTCCTTCCGCAACGGCGTCCTCCGCATCACGACCTTCACCGAGGACGGCAAGCACTTCACCGGGTTCCTCACCAGCGCCAGGAAGTTCGAGCAGGTGCAGGGCCGCTTCGAGGCCCGTCTCCGCTTCTCCAGCCAACCGGGGATGTGGTCGGCCTTCTGGTCGATGCCCATGACCTACGGCCGGAGCAAGGACCCGGCGAAGGCGGACATCGACGGCCTCGAGCTCGATATCGTCGAGCACCTGCACAAGTTCGGCGGCACCTTCGACACCACGATCCACTGGGGCGGCTACGGCCAGCCCCACCAGCGCACCCGCACCCAGCGCAACAAGCCGGCCCAGCCGGCCAACGTCGGGTTTCACACCTATGCCGTGGAGTGGGACGAGGCCGGCTACCGCTTCTTCTACGACGGCCAGCTGACCTGGCAGGCGCCCAAGGACATCCCTGTCTCCAAGGCGCCCCAGCACCTGATCGTGAGCAGCGAGGTCGTCGACGGCGGCTGGGCGGGCAAGGTGCCCGAGGGCGGGTTCGGCCCGAAGGCGACCTCGTCCGCCTGGATGGAGGTCGACTGGGTGCGCGCCTGGCCCAAGGGCGCCAAGCGCTAGCGCAGCCGGAACCGGTAGGTGGCCTCGGTCTCCGCGGGAACACCTCGGGAACCGAGGCGAGAGGGCGCGTAGCGGGAGGCGCGGGCGGCCGACAACGCGGCCTCGTCGAGCGCCGGGCTTCCCGAGGAAAGGGCGACATGGGCCTCCTCCAGCCGCCCCTCCGCGTCGAGCCGCAGCCTGAGGCGCACGACGCCCTCGATGCCGGCCAGGCGGGCCGAACGCGGATAGGCCGGCTCGACGCGCTCCAGGAACTCGGGCGGGAGAGGCGGGGCGGCGCCGAGGGGCGCCGCGGCCGCGCGGGCGGGAGCGGACTCGACGGCAGGGGCGACGGCGGCGGGAGCCGGGACGACCGGCGCGGCGGCGACGACGGGGGCCGGCGGCGGCGGGAGGGCGGGCGACGATGCCAGGCGGGTGAGCGGCGCCTCGGGGCGCTCGGCCTCCAGCAGCTCGACCAGCACGATGCCGTCGCCGCGCGCCGACGGGACGCCCTCGGCGCCCCAGATCCACCCCAGGGCGGCGAGGTGGCCGAGGCCGACGCCGCACCAGATGGCGGCGACGCGGGAGAAAGGGGGCGTCATGCCTTGCGGGAGGCGAGCCTCCCGGGAGAGATCAGCCAGAGCAGCGCCCATTGGCCGAACGGGTTCTCCTTGTCGGCCGGCCGCACGCGCTCGAGCGCGAGATAGCCGGCCTTCTTCACGACGAGGCCGACCTCGGCGCCGCCGCGGGCGAGGAGCAGGCCGGCGAGACGACCCAGGTGGGGATTGTGGCCGACGAGGAACCGGTCCTCCTTGCAGGTGGCGAGGTCGAGGCCGATCATGACCGGCTCGTCGCTCGGCCGGAGCCCGGGGCGGACCTGGACGGGGACCTTAGATTCGAGTCGCTCGAGGAGGCGCTCGGCCGTCTGCCGGGCCCGGACGAGGCCGCTGTGCTCCACCTGCTTGAGGCCGGCGAGGAAGGTCCAATCCATCAGCTCGGCCATGCGGTCGACCTGCGCCCGACCCCGGTCCGTCAGGGCGCGGCCGGCATCCGGGATGCCCGGGGCGGCCTCGGCGTGGCGGAGGAGATGAAGACGCATGCGACAACGTGGAAGAGGGGTCGCGGCAGGGCAAGACGGAGGCGTGCCAAGGGTCCTGCCCTGCCGCGGACCCCTGGGGGAAATACCCTCGGAAGCCCGCATAAATACTCAGGGAAAAGACCCTATACTGAACACTTGTTCATTTTGCTTGCTTCCCCCCTTTTCCCTTCCAAAGTGGGCCTCCTCATCCCCCCTCCCATGTCCACCCCCGCCAAGACCGAAACCGCCGAGAGCAAGAAGGCCGCCGCCGCCAAGGCCGAGGACCGCAAGGCCATCGAGCTCGCCCTGTCCGCCATCAACAAGACCTACGGGGAGGGCACCCTGATGCGCATGGGCGAGGCCTCCAAGATGACGGTCTCCAGCGTGTCGACCGGCTCGGTCGCCATCGACCTCGCCCTCGGGGTCGGCGGCCTGCCCCGCGGCCGCATCGTCGAGATCTACGGCCCCGAGTCCTCCGGCAAGACGACCCTCTGCCTTTCCGTCATCGCCGAGATCCAGCGCCAGGGCGGCAACGCCGTCTTCATCGACGTCGAGCACGCCCTCGACCCCCGCTACGCCAAGGTGGTCGGGGTGGACCTCGACAACCTCCTCGTCTCGCAGCCCGAGTCCGGCGAGGACGCCCTCAACATCGCCGAGACCCTCATCCGCTCCGGCGCGGTCGACGTCGTCGTGGTGGACTCCGTGGCCGCGCTCGTCTCCAAGCAGGAGCTCGAGGGCCAGATGGGCGACAGCACGGTGGGCGTCCAGGCCCGCATGATGAGCCAGGCCATGCGCCGCCTGACGGCCGCCATCAGCCGCACGAACTGCATCTGCATCTTCACGAACCAGATCCGCGAGAAGATCGGCGTCATGTTCGGCAACCCCGAGACGACCCCCGGCGGCCGCGCCCTGAAGTTCTTCTCGTCCGTGCGCATCGACATCCGGCGCATCGGCCAGATCAAGGAGCCCACCGGCAAGGTCATCGGCAACCGCACCCGCGTGAAGGTCGTGAAGAACAAGGTCGCCCCGCCCTTCACCGAGTGCGAGTTCGACATCATGTACAGCGAGGGCATCTCGCGCACGGGATCGGTCCTCGACCTGGGCATCGAGCACAAGATCCTCGAGAAGAAGGGCGCCTGGATCGCCTACAACGGCCAGCTCATCGGCCAGGGCCGCGAGGCGGCCAAGGAGCACCTCATGAAGAACCCCAAGGTCATGGAGGAGCTGCAGCGCACGATCCTGGAGAAGGTCCAGGTCACCGGCGGCATGACCCTCGGCGCCACCGCCGAGGCCCCGGCGGCGGAGTGATTTCCCAAGGGTTGGGCGAGGCCGCGCCTTCGGGGGCGCGGCCTCTTTGTTGGGCGGACTTGCCTTCCGCGGGCCGCGAGCCAACCTAGGCGGTCCCCTGCGGTGTTCGACACCCGCGGCAGCATCCGTCTCCCACGTACACAAATACGGGAGGAACGACCCGACCGGCCTCGTCCGAGCCGGGCAACGATCCGCCCACCTAAACACCGGGAATCACTGGGGCTCCAATGCGGAATCGGCACAGGCGGGGGACCAATTTTGGCGGGTGAGCTGGGTGGCGGTGCGGCTGGGCCGCTGGCCGGAACTCGCTCGGAATAGACTTCAGATGACAGACTTCAAAGGACAGGAGAGGCAGGAGGCTTGGTTGGCGGAGCAGCTGATCCGCTGAGCGGCGGAGCGGCGGCGTTGAACTCGCGTTCGCTCGTCGCCTCCGTGTCACTTCGAGCCCGCGAAGTTGCTAAGCCAACGGCTGGCTCGGCGAGCCAGCTCACCAGGGCGGCGATCCACCACGGGCGGTCGGCCATCGTGCGGAGATGGCCGTACCAGGCGTAGGTCATGAAGCAGTTCGAGACGGCGAGGAGGCCGGCGGTGGTGGTGAGGACGGTCGAGGCGAACGTGGGCATGGGCCCTTGCCAGGCGCGGGCAAAAGGACTTGCAACCGGGACCCCTGGCGGGCGGGATGTCCCCGGATGCCCCTCATCGCCAAGTTGTTCGCGCAGAATCGGGCCTGGTCCGAGGGCGTCCGCCGCGCCCAGCCGGAGTTCTTCGAGACGCTCTCGCGCCAGCAGAACCCCCGCTACCTTTGGATCGGCTGCTCGGACAGCCGCGTGCCCGCCAACGAGATCGTGGGCCTCCTGCCCGGCGAGCTCTTCGTCCACCGCAACGTCGCCAACGTCGTCGTGCACTCCGACCTCAACTGCCTCTCGGTCATCCAGTACGCCGTCGAGGCGCTGGGCGTGCAGCACATCATCGTCTGCGGCCACTACGGCTGCGGCGGCGTGCAGGCGGCGATGGAGGGTCGCAAGCTCGGCCTCATCGACAACTGGCTCCGCCACATCCGCGACGTGCACCACAAGCACGCCCTGACGGTGGAGTCCGTCATCGGGCCGGCCAGGCTCGACACGCTCTGCGAGCTCAACGTCGTGGAGCAGGCCCTGCACGTCTGCCAGACCACCGTGGTCCAGGACGCCTGGGCCCGCGGCGCCGCCCTCAAGGTGCACGCCTGGATCTACGGCATCAAGGACGGGCTGGTGAAGGACCTGGGGCTCAATGTCGCCCGGGCGGAAGACCTCACCCCGGCGTACGGCCGGGTGCTTGCCACCTACCGCGGCTGAGGGGTTCTCGCTGGGCAATGGCGGGGCTGGTCCGGCCGCCGGCGGCGGCTTCGATGGCGCCATGACCGTCGACGACCTTCCCCGCTCACGCCTCGCGCGCCTCGGCGCCCGCGCCCTGCTCGACGCCGAGCTGCTCGCGCTCCTCATCGGACGCGGCGCCGCCGGGACCCGCGCCGCCGCCTCCCTGCTCGACGTCGCCGGCGACCTGGCCGGGCTCGCCGGATGGGAGAGCCCGGACTTCCTGAGGGTCCCGGGCCTGGGTCCCGCCAAGGCGGCCGAGCTCTCGGCCGCGGTCGAGCTCGCGCGGCGGGTGCGGGAGCGGGCCCACGACCCCGGCGAGCGGCTCGACGCCCCGGCCAAGGTCTGGTCCCGCGTCGAGCCCCTCGCCATGGGCCTGGCGGTCGAGAAGTGCTGGGTGCTCTCGCTGAACCGCCGCAACCGGCTGCTCGCCCTCCATGAGGTGAGCTCCGGCACCGCCACCAGCTCGCTCCTCCATCCTCGCGAGGTCTTCCGGCAGGCGCTGCGCCACGCCGCGGCGGCCGTCATTGTCGCGCACAACCACCCGAGCGGCGACCCGGCGCCGAGCCACGCCGACCGCGCGGTCACGCGGCAGCTGGCCGAGGCCGGCAGGGTCGTCGGCGTCGAGCTCCTCGACCACGTCATCGTGGGGCGGCCCGAGGCCGACCCGGCGTCCAAGGGCTGGTTCAGCTTCGGGGAGGCCGGGCTGATCTGACGCGGCGCTCCATCAGATATCAGAGGACGGACTTCAAAGGACAGAAAAAGGCGGTGGGCTGAGATGGGCAATCTGGACCTTGAAATCCATGCCCTGATTTCTGCTCCGCAATGAATTCAAAGGGCCAGGAAAGGCATCCGGTCGCCTCATCCGGACCTGCAATTCCAAGACCATAAACCCACCCCCAATCCGCTGTTCATCTATCTCCGCTTGGCGAGAGGGTCGGCGGACAGCCGGCACACCATGCTCCGCCCATCCTGGACCTTGAAGTCTGTCCTTTGATGTCTATCGCGGGCGAGTCAGTCCTCCCTCAGGATCTCGCGGGGGGAGCCGGGACCCTGGTCGGGGCCGATGTAGCCCTGCTCCTCGAGGATGTCCATGATGCGGGCGGCGCGGCCGTAGCCGATGGAGAGCCGGCGCTGGAGGAAGGAGACGGAGGCGCGCCGGGACTGCCGGATGATGTCCCACGCCTTGGCCACCATGGGGTCGTCGTGCGACCCGCCCTCGCCGCCCTCGCCATCGCCGCCCTCGCCGTCGTCGTCGGCGCGGTCGAGCGCCTCCTGCACGGAGGCGACGAACTCGGGCGCGCCGTTCTTCTCGCGCAGGAAGGCGACGATGCGGGTGACGTCCTCGTCGGAGATGAAGGCGCCCTGGACGCGCTGCAGCGTCGCGGTGCCGGGCGCGAGGTAGAGCATGTCGCCCTTGCCGACGAGCGTCTCGGCGCCCTTGGAGTCGAGGATGGTGCGCGAGTCGACGAGCGCGGCCACCTTGAAGGCGATGCGGGTGGGGAGGTTGGCCTTGATGAGCCCGGTGATGACGTCGGTCGACGGGCGCTGGGTGGCGAGGACGAGGTGGATGCCGGCGGCGCGGGCCTTCTGGGCGATGCGCGCGACGGAGGTCTCGATGTCCTTGGCGGCGACCATCATGAGGTCGGCCATCTCGTCGATGACGCAGACGATGCAGGGCAGCTTCTCCTTGGGGATCTCGACCGTGCCGGGCGCGGCCTCGGCGGCGGCCTCCGCGGCGGCGGCGCGCTCCTCGGGCGTGAGCTCGAGCTCCTGCTGGCGCGCCTTCTCGGCCTCGGCGGCGTCCTTGGCCACGCGCGCGTTGAAGCCGGCGAGGTTGCGGACGTTGGTGGCGGCGAAGATGCGGTAGCGGCGCTCCATCTCGGCGATGAGCCACTTGAGCGCGGCCGGCACCTTCTTGGGATCGGTGACGACCGGGACGAGGAGGTGCGGCAGGTCGTTGTAGACCTGGAGCTCGACCACCTTGGGGTCGACGAGGATGAGGCGCAGGTCCTCGGGCGTCATCCGGTAGAGGAGCGAGACGAGGAGGGTGTTGATGCAGACCGACTTGCCCTGGCCCGTGGAGCCGGCGATCAGCGCGTGCGGCATCTTGGACAGGTCCTGGACGATCGGGCGGTTGGTGACGCTGTCGACGCCGAGGATGACGGGCAGGTCGAAGGCGCTCTCGGCCCAGGCCTTGGACTCGAGGATGTCGCGCGCCACGACGAGCTGGCGGCTGGCGTTGGGGATCTCGATGCCTACCGTGCCCTTGCCGGGGACCGGCGCGAGGATGCGGACGGACTCCGCCATGAGGTTCATGGCGATGTTGTTCTGGAGGTTGGCGATGCGCTCGATGCGGACGCCCGGCGCGGGGCGGATCTCGTAGCGGGTGATGGACGGGCCCTGCTGGATGCCGACGTCGATGCCGTTGGCCGGGTCGACGGGGACGACGTCCACCTTGAACTCCTTGAGCGTCTGGATGAGCTCGCCCGCTCGGCGGCGGTAGTCCTCCTTGACCGTCTCCTTCGCGGCGGCGGCCGTGAGGAGATCGATGGTCGGGAAGATGTAGTCGCCCCGGCGCTTCGGGATCTGCGAGGGCGCGGCGCGCTCGATGCGCTCGTTCTTGGTCACGCCGAGCTTGCCGGTGACCTGGGGCTTGGGATCGGGGTCGGCCTTGAGCTTGGGGGCCTTGGCGGGGGGCAGCACGCCCGCCAACCCGGCGGACTTGGCCTCGTCCGGGTCGCCGACCTCGACGTCGTCGGGGTCCACCGTCTCGATCGCCGGCTCCGGCTCGGGCTCGGGCGCCGGCACGGGGGCCGGGGCGGGGATGGCGAGCGGCGCGACGGGGGCGTCGGCGGCGAGCGTCGTGCCGCGGGCCGCGGCGGCGATGCGGAGCGCCTCGGCGCGGGCGTGGGCCTCGCGACGGCGGATCTCGGCGGCGCGGGCGGCCTCCTCGCCGCGCCGGCGGTTCCAGTCGGCCATGCCGTCGCGCATCTCGGCGATCCAGGCGGCGAGGGTGGCGCGGGGGTCGTCGGCCAGCGCGCCGAGCAGGCAGAAGCCGTAGGCGGGAGCGAGCAGGAGCCAGGCGCCGATGGTGCCGAGCGGCTCGAGGGGCCCCCGCATGAGGAAGTCGCCGAGCAGGCCGCCGGGGCCGCGGGGATCGAAGGCGGTGAGCGCCTCCGGGGGCGCGCCGCCGGGCAGGGTCAGGAAGAGGTGGCAGAGCGCGGCGCCGAGGAAGGTGCCGCCGAACATGAGCAGCGTCTTGGCGGGCCAGAGCGTGTGGGCGCGCCGGTTGAGGGCGAACCATGCCGCCACGAGCAGGAAGGCCGGGATGAGGAAGGCCGCGAAGCCGAAGGCGGCGAAGAGCAGCGTGCCGAGCAGGTTGCCGAAGGCGCCGCAGGGATTGGACTCGGGCGGCAGGTCGGCGGCGGCGGCGGGGATCCGGAGGGCCGGCTCGAGGACGGAGCTCAGCAGCCAGGGCTGGTTGGCGGTCCGCAGCGCCATGGCGACGAGCAGGAACGCGCCGGCGAGGGCGAGGACGAGGGCGAGGACGGGCCGGCTCTCGCTCGTGGGCCGGGCGAGCGTGGCCGACTTCCTGCGGTCGCTCTTGCGAGGGGGCGCCATCTCGTCAGTCGAAGAGCCCGGGCTGGCTGGTGCCGGCCGAGGAGGGCTTGGACGGCGTGTTCAGGTGGCGGGGCGGCTGCGCGACGCGGCGGTCCATGGACTGGCGGCGCTCGGCGACCAGGCGGTCGACCATGCCGGTGACGGCGTGCCGGATCCAGCGGGTGGTCAGGGAGGTGTCGCGGTAGTCGCAGGGGCCGTAGCCGTGGACGCGCCCGCCCTGCAGGAGGGCGTCGCACTGGGCGAACTCGGCCTCGTGGTCCGGATGGAACACGGCGTAGGTCTTGCCGCCGGACTTGCGCAGGAGCGAGAAGACGGGGACGTCGCTCGGGCCGTCGGCGACATAGAGCATGCTCTCGAAGGGAACGCGGCGGTCGTCGGGGCGGACGACGGCGTTGACGTCGATGGAGGGGTCCTTGCTCGTGCCCTTGTTGATCTCGAAGAGGAAGCGGGTCTTGACGGTGTTGTCGACCATGGCGGCGACCTGGGAGATCTCCGTGGGGAGCTCGAGGTGGAGCTCGTCCTGCTTGGTGAAGTGCGGGGGCAGCGGCTCCTCGAGGAACTCGCAGCCGTAGATGCCCGACACGTGGGCGGCCACGGCCGTGCCGCGGATCATCTCGGCCAGGCCGGTGCTCACGATGTAGTGCTCGAGCGTCACCTCGAGGCCGGCCTTGGCGCCGAGCTCGCGGGCGTGGCGCTGGATGGCGGGGAGGAACTCGGGCAGGCCGGGCGCGAGCTCGATCTCCGCGCCCAGCTCGCGCAGGCGACGGTTGGTCAGGCCGCGCAGGGGGCCGTGCTTCACGTAGCTCAGCAGGTGGTTCAGGTAGACCGTGTCCTTGGAGGTGCGGATGCCCTTGCGGCCATAGAGGGCGGGCAGCTGGTTGACCTCGCGCCAGAAGGCGTCCTCGTCGACGCCGAAGGCGCGGAAGAGGGGTGTCTGCATGTACCCGGGGATGAGGGTCTTGTCGAAGTCCCAGACGCAGGCCAGGACATGGCTGTCGCGCAGGGGCTTGTCGGCGGAGGAGGCGGAGGACACGTTCGGGAAGTCGGGCTTGCCCGGGGGAGGTGCGGGCGGCGATTGTCTACACCCGACCCCGCCCCTGTCCAAGCACCGATTGACCATGCCCGCCGACGAGACCCGACCCGACCTCGCCGCCCTCCGCGGGCGGAAGGAGGCGCTCGAACGGGAGCTGGCCGACCCCAGGGTCTTCGGCGACCAGCGACGCGCGGCGTCGCTCGCCCAGGAGCTCCGCCACCTCGGCCCCGCCCTCGCGGCGGGCGAGCGCCTGGACGCCGCCCTCGCGCAGCTGGCCGAGGCGAGGGCGATGCGCGACGACCCGATGGCCGAGGGCGGGCTCCAGGACCTCGCCGCGGACGAGGCGCGGGACCTCGAGACGTCGGTCCCCGGCCTGCGCGAGGCGTTCCTGAAGGCCCTGGTGCCGCCGGACCCCGACGAGGGGAAGAATGTCATCGTCGAGGTCCGCGCCGGGACGGGCGGCGACGAGGCGGCGCTCTTCGCCGCGGAGCTCGCGCGGATGTACGGGCGCCTCGCCGAGCGCCGCGGCTGGCGCCACGAGACGCTCTCGCTGACGCCCTCGGACCTCGGCGGGGTGCGCGAGGCGGTCCTCCTCGTCGAGGGCCCGGGCGCCTACGCCGCGCTCCGCCACGAGGCCGGCGTCCACCGCGTGCAGCGCGTGCCGGCCACCGAGTCCTCGGGCCGCATCCACACCTCGGCGGCGACGGTGGCCGTCCTGCCCGAGGCGGAGGAGACCGAGGTCGACCTGCGGCCCGAGGACCTCGACCTGAGCGTCGCGCGGGCGAGCGGCGCCGGCGGCCAGCACGTCAACAAGACCGAGTCGGCCGTGCAGATCATCCACAAGCCGACCGGCATCATGGTCTACTGCGCCGACGAGCGTTCCCAGCTGCGCAACCGCCAGAAGGCCCTGCGGGTGCTGCGCTCCCGGCTGCTCGAGCGCCAGAAGGAGGCCGACCAGGCGGCGCGCTCCGACGCGCGCCGGACGCAGGTCGGCTCGGGCGACCGGTCGGAGCGCATCCGCACCTACAACTTCCACCAGAACCGCGTGACGGACCACCGGGTCGAGGTGACCGTCCACGGCATCCAGCAGGTGCTCGACGGCGGCCTGGACGAGGTGCTCGCGGCGCTGGCCGAGGCGGACCTTCGGGCCCGCGCCGAGGCGCTCACTCGGCCGAGAGGCTGAAGGCCCAGGAGCCGTCGGCCCGGCGGCGGAAGGCGCCCGCGTCGGGTCGCCCGTCGTCGAGCCGGCCATCCACCGAGAGCAGGGAAGTCTCGGCGTTGTCGGGATCCGCGGGCCGGAAGACGATGAGCCCGCGGCGGGCCGCGCCCTCGCCCTCGGCGACGAACGACCAGGCGCCGGGAACCTCGACGGGTCCCACGACCTTTTCCCACGTATCGGAGAACTTGTAGCGCTGGATGGACTCCCCGGGCGCCGAGAAATCGAAGGCGGCGGGCCAGTCGCGCTGCTCCAGTCGATGCTGCAGGAGCGGCGCGGCGACCTGGCGGAAGGCGTCGGCGAGCGGGACGGCCCTCAGGTGACCCCGGAGGACGAGGGCGAAGACGGCGAGGAAGGCGAGGAAGCCGCCGACCAACGCCCACTTGAGCGCGTGGAACCACAGCGGGGTGGACGGCGCGATGAGGACCTTGGGCGTCTTCGGCTCGGACGAGGCCATGGGGCGGGAAGGTTGCGGGGGCGGTCGCCCGGCGGCAAGCGGGCTTTTTCGCTTCAGCCCGGGGCCGAGGTCCGCTTCATCACATCCATGGACGCGGCCTACCTCGAGCGCTTCGCCGGCGTCGCCCGGCTCTACGGCCGCGCGGGCGCGCGGCGGCTCGCCGAGTCCTCCTTCGTCATCGTCGGCCTGGGCGGCGTGGGCTCCTGGGCGGCCGAGGCCCTCGCGCGCAGCGGGGTGGGCCGGCTCGCGCTCGTGGACGGCGACGCGGTGTGCCGCTCGAACACGAACCGCCAGCTCCACGCCATCAGCGGCGCCGAGGGGCGGCCCAAGGCCGAGGCCGTGGCGGAGCGGGCCCGCGCGATCCACCCCGGCATCGAGGCGGTCCCCGTCATGCGCTTCGTCGGCAAGGGCGACGCCTCGGCGCTCCTCGCGGCGCATCCGGGCGTCGTGGTCGACGCCATCGACAGCCTGACGCCGAAGTGCGCGCTGCTCGCCGCCTGCCGCGAGGCGGGCCGTGCGGCGGTGACGGTCGGCGGCTGCGCGGGCAGGACCGACGGCACGCGCGTCCGCGTCGGCGACCTCGCCGAGTCGAAGGACGACCCCCTGCTCCGTTTCGTCCGCAAGAAGCTCCGCCAGGAGATGGGGTTCCCGCGCAAGGGGCCGATGGGCATCCGCTGCGCCTGGTCCGACGAGCCCCTGGTCATCGCGACGGACTGCGAGGGGCTTCCCGGCGGCGAGCTGCCGGAGGACACCGACCTGCGCCCGAACTGCGAGTGGGGCTACGGCACCGCCGCCCACGTCGCGGGCGCCTTCGGCCTGGCCGCGGCGGGCGAGGCCATCCGGCTGGCGCTCGCCGAGGGCGCCTGAGTCAGCGGACGAGCGCGAGGCGTACGGATTCCAGGAAGGCCTCGCGCCAGCGGTAATGGGCGAGCAGGGACGGGTCGTCCGCGCCCTGCAGCCGGCGGGCGAGGTAGAGCGCCTCGACCGAGGCGAGGCCCTCGGCGGGATCGCGCCCCTCGGCGTTGCGTCGCGGGTAGGCGGTGGGCACGGCGGGCAAGGAGCGAGCGACCGGGGACCCGGTGACCCGGGCGCGCAGCCAAGGCAGGTGCTTCCAATTGCCGTCGAGCAGCAGGAGCGGCATCGCGGCCTCGGCGGGTCCGAGCGGCGGCGCGCCGACCTCGAGGAGCACGTGGCCGGTGCCGTCGACCGAGACCCCGGGCGTCGCCTCCACGAAGCGCAGGTCCGCCCGGCCACGCAGGGGCTCCAGGGAGCACTTGGCCAGGTTCTCGTCGGGATGCCTCAGGATGACGACCACGGGGCGACGCTGGCATCGGAGCGCACCGAAGGCGAGCCCGCCCGCCTTTCCGCTTTCGTCCGGGCCGGTTCCCGCTTAACCCAAGCGCTCCGATGCGCTCCCCCGCCCTGCCCGCCGAGGCCCTCATGACCGTGGAGGGCCTGCCCTACCCCAAGGTGGCGGTGGGCAAGGTGCGCGAGATCTTCGACCTCGGCGACCGCCTCCTGATCGTCGCGACCGACCGCCTCTCGGCCTTCGACGTCGTCATGCCCAACGGCGTGCCGGGCAAGGGCATCCTCCTCACCCAGGTGAGCCTGTGGTGGTTCGAGCAGGCGTCGGCGGTCTTCCCCATCCACCTCGTGGCCGACCACGGCGCGGCGCTGGCCGCCGCGCTCCGCGGGCACGAGGCGCTCATCCCCCGCTCGATGCTGGTGCGCAAGCTGGCGCCCCTGCCCGTCGAGGCCGTGGTGCGCGGCTACCTCGCCGGCGGCGGCTGGAAGGAATACAAGGCCACCGGCTCGATCCTCGATCACCGCCTGCCGGCGGGCCTGCTCGACGGCTCGAGGCTGCCCGAGCCGATCTTCACGCCCTCGACGAAGGCCGCGGCGGGGCACGACGAGCCCATCACCCAGGCGCGGTGCGCCGAGATCCTCGGCGAGCGCGACTTCCGGGCCGTGCGCGACGCCTCGCTCGCGCTCTACCGCATGGGCGCGGCGCGCGCCGCCAAGGCCGGCATCCTGCTCGCCGACACCAAGTTCGAGTTCGGGCGCGCGGCCGACGGCTCGCTCGTGCTCATCGACGAGGTCCTGACACCCGATTCCTCCCGCTACTGGCCCGCCGACAAGTGGCAGCCCGGCCGCTCGCAGCCGTCCTACGACAAGCAGTTCGTCCGCGACTGGCTCGAGGCGCAGCCCTGGGACAAGCGTCCGCCCGGCCCCCGCCTGCCCGACGAGGTCGTCCGGGGCACGCAGCGGCTCTATGCGGAATGCCTCGAGCGACTGACCGCCTGAGACCGGTCAGCGAGGGCGGCGCGGCTTGGATCCCGTCCGGCGCCGACGGATGGCCCTCTCCTCGACCTTGGGCTCCTCAAGATGGAGCGCGAGCCACTCGGCATAGGCGGCCTCGCTGACCTCGCCCGCGGCAAGGCCGAGCGTGTGAACGACGGCCTCGGCTTCGGAGCCGCGGAACCTCAGCCCATTGAACTCCAGGAAGGCGATGGCCAGGGCCAGGCCGGTGCGCTTGATGCCACCGACGAAGGGATGACCCTCGATGACCCCGGACGCGTAGGCGGCCGCCATCTCGGCGAACGTCGGCGCGCCGTAGGCATGGAGGTTGCGAGGGCGCTGCAAGGCGGACTCCAGGCGGCGCCGGTCGCGCACGCCGCGGCCGCCGCCATGCTGCGCCAGGACGAGCGCATGGAGAGCCTCGGCCATCTCGACCGTGAACCAACGGGGCTCCGCGCTCATTTGGCCAGCTCGCGCAGGGCGTTCTTGTAGCGCTCGGTCACGGAACGGAACACCTCCATCGCCCGCTCGAATTCCGGGTCGACGGAAGCCAGCGGCTTGACGCGATAAGTCCCGCTCACCTTGTCGAACGACAGCTCATCGCCCTCGCGGACGCGCAGGTCCTCGAGGAGCTCCTTGGGGAGGAGGATGCCGAGGGAGTTGCCGACGCGGCGGATCTTGGACTTGTAGGCCATGGTGCGGAAGTAATAACAGCGTAATAACCAAGGTGTCAAGCCGTGTACGCCTTGGATCGCTGTCTCGCCGGGACGCTGTGGCGCTGGCACGAAAAGGCCGAGGACAGGCTAAGTCGGCACGACTCCGCGGACAACCCGGACCCATCGATGGCCTCGGAGGCGGCGAGGGGGGGTGATTCAGAAGCCGGCCGCGAGGCGGTCGCGGACGTCGGTGGCGGCGAGGGTCGCGGGCAAGCCCTTGGCCGGCTCGATCAGCACAGGCCAATCGAGGGAATCCTCGGGCACGCGGCCGTGCGAGCCGCGGACGAGGCCGGGGTCGAGCGGCGTCAGGCGGAGCAGCGCGCGCAAACCGAGCTTCTTGCGCAGGACGAACCCCGCCACCCGCAGCCAGGGGAACCAAATGGCGGGGTCGACGAGCAGCTCGCAAGGGTCGTAGCCGGGCTTGCGATGGATATCGACGGTGCGGGCGAAGTCGGGAGCCCGGGCGTCGTCGAGCCAGTAATTGTAGGCGAACCAGCTCCGGGCGTCGGCCTCCAGCAACAGGTCGCCCGAGCGCGCATGCCACAGACCTTCCGCCCGCTGCTCGGCCTCGCCGAGGACGCGGCCGACGCCGGGCAGCGCCGCGAGCACGGCGCGGACCTCGGGCAGGAGCGCGGGGTCGCGGACGTAGATGTGGGCGACCTGGTGGTCGCAGACGGCGAAGGCGCGCGAGTGGAAGGTGTCGAGCACCTCGTGGCCCCGCTCGTCCTTGGCCACGAGCCAGCCGCGCTCGCGCAGGAGGCGATTGGGCAGGATGGGGCGGTCGACGGCGGTGATGCCGTACTCGGAGAGGATCGTCACCGAGACGCCCGCGCGCACGAGGTCGTCGGCCAGGCGTCCCGCGAGCTTGTCGATCTCCGCGCGGGCGAGGTCGGCCTCCGGCGAATCCGGCCCATGGCGCTGCAGGTCGTAATCGAGATGGGGCAGGTAGATCAGATGCAGGTCGGGCTTCTCATGGTGCTCGATCCAGCGGGCGGCGTCCGCGATCCACTGCGAGGCGTCGAGCCCGGCGAAGGGTCCCCAGAAGGCGCCGAAGGGGAAGTCCCAGAGGTCGGCCTTGAGCCGCCCGGCTAGGTCCGGCGGCCAGGTGGCGATGTCGAGCAGCTTGGCGCCGTCGGCCCGGTAGATGGGCCGGGGGGTGACGGCGAGGTCGACGGACGAGCCGAGGTTGTACCACCAGAAGGTGTTGGCGACGCGCAGCCCGGGCCGCCGCGCGCGCAGGGTGTCCCAGAGCCTCTCGTCGCCGACCAGCCGGTCGGACTGCTTCCAGAAGTGGACCTCCGAGAGCGCGCGGTCGGCCCAGCCGTTGCCGACGATGCCGTGCGCGTCGGGCGTCGAGCCGGTGAGGTAGGTGGTCTGCGCCGTGCACGTCACCGCCGGGAAGGCGGGGTGGACCCGCGCCAAGGAGCCGGCGGCGGCCCGGGCGGCGAGGCGGGGCATCTTGCCGCCGGCCAGGTCTCGGGCGGTCAGGCCGACGATGTTCAGGACCGCGCGGCGCATGGCGAGGGGTCGAGGGCGCGGAGCTCGTCGGCCGCCTTGCGGACAAGGCCGGGGTCCAGGGCATGGACCTCGGTGGACGCGCCGATGCCGGCGGGGAGCACGAGCGTGAGCCGGCCGCCGAGGTGCTCGCGGAACTCCTCGAGGCCGCGCAGGAGCGCCTGGCCGCCGTCGGCATGGAGCTCGGGCGCATGGATGCGGAAGCCGAGGGCGAGCAGCAGGCGCAGGACGCGGCCGGCATCGGCGGCGGGCAGCAGCCCGAGGTCGCGGGCGCAGAGCGTGTCGAGGGCGAGCCCGATGGCGACGGCCTCGCCGTGCGACATCCGGTGGTCGGTGAGCGACTCGAGGCGATGGGCCGCCCAATGGCCGAGGTCGAGGGGGCGGGCGCTGCCCTGCTCGAAGGGATCGCCGCCCTCCGCGATGTGGCGGGCGTGCAGCTCGGCCGAGCGCCGGACGGCGCGGCCGATGGCGGCGAGGTCGCCCGCGGCGAGCGCGGGGGCTGACGTCTCGAGCTCGGCGAGGAAGGCGGGGTCCTTGAGCAGCGCGACCTTGACGGCCTCGACGAGGCCCTCGCGGCGGCCGCGCAGGTCGAGGGAGGCGAGGAGGCCGAGGTCGTTGACGACCGCGGCGGGGACGGCGAAGGCGCCGGTGAAGTTCTTCTTCCCGAAGGTGTTGATGCCGTTCTTCACGCCGACCCCGGCGTCCGCCTGCCCGAGGGTCGTGCTCGGCATGCGGATGAGGCGGACGCCGCGATGGGCGGTCGCGACGGCGAAGCCGACCGCGTCGAGGAAGGCGCCGCCGCCGACGGCGAGGACATACGAGTGCCGGCAGATGCCGTCGGCCTCGATGGCGGCGAGGACGGCCTTGACCACGGCCGTGTCGCGCTTGGCGGCCTCGCCGCCGGTCAGGACGAGCGGGGCGCGCGTCAGGCGGATGCCGCGGGCGGCGGCGTGGGCCTGGATCTCGGCGGCCAGCCCCGGGCGGGCCGCGGCGAGTCCGGCGTCGAGGACGGGGAGCACCTTGGCGTCCCCTACCAGGCCGGCGAGCACGGGGCGCGACGGGGCGAAGGCGTCCTCGACAAAGAGGATGCGGTGCCGGTGGGCGACGGTGAAGCGCAGGTCGAGCTCGTCCATGCGGCGAGGGTCAAGTCGAAGGCAGGAGACGCCTCAGGGCGAGCGCGGTTCCGAAGAAAAGCAGGAGGGCCAGGCCGCCCATCGAGAGCGGGTCGGCGGCGTCGAACCGCGAGCGGATCGCCAGCCAAGGCAGGTAATCGACCAGCGCGAGGGCGGCGATGCGGAAGGCCACCCGGTCGCCCACGTCGGGAAAGCGGCGGCGGGACCAGCCGAGGAGAAGGACGATGCCGCTCGCCCAGACGAGGGCCATCCAGGGGTCGCGTCCGAGCGCGAGGAGCGCGACCGGGACCGGGAAGGCCGCTAGGAAGGGGATGGCGCGGGCGAGCCCCGAGGGCTCGCCGCCGACGGCCTCGTGGCGCGCGAGCAGCGAGATGCCCGCGGTGTAGAACGCCAGCGCGCCGGCGTGCGCGACCAGGAGCGCCGTCCCCCCCGCCGATCCGGCAGGGGGAGGCGCGACGAGGAAACCCGCGACCGGCAGCAAGGCGCGGCAGGCGCCCATGAGCCAAGGAGCGAGGGACGGTCGCGACTTGTGCCATCGGGTGTAGGCGAGGACGAGGGCGGCGAGCACCATGGCCGCGGCCAAGGCGGCGGGGCTGGCGCGCAGGAAGGCGGCGACGCCCAGGAGGAGGAGCGCGGCGCCGGCGACCGCCACGCGTCGCGGCGAGAGGCGACCCGACGGGATGGGCCGCTCCGGACGATGCGCCGCGTCCCACCGCGCGTCGGCGGCATCATTGAGGAACATGCCGGCGGTGTAGAGGAAGGTGGCGCCGAGGAGGGCGGCGCCGAGGGTCCGGAAGCTGTCGCCGTCGAGCGTGGCGCCGAAGGCGACGGCGAGGAGCCAGCCGACGAGGA
The DNA here is from genome assembly GCA_964472585.1 of uncultured Enterobacteriaceae bacterium. Taxonomy (GTDB): domain Bacteria; phylum Verrucomicrobiota; class Verrucomicrobiia; order Opitutales; family UBA953; genus UBA8828. The sequence goes on from CAYYLJ010000011.1 coordinate 21,276, forward strand.
GATTGGACCAGACCGTGGGAAGGTTGGCGCCGCGCGTGAGCTCAAGCCAGGCCCGGAGACGGGTCATGCCGCATTCCATCCGCGACGGGCGAGCTCGGCAAGCGTCCACTCGTACTCGCGGGCGACCTGGTCGGCGACGCTCGCGGCGCGCAGCGACGGCGGCAGCACGGCCCAGGTGTAGGTCTCGATCTCGAGCTGATCGCAGGCGCCGGGATCGGCGACGAGCGCGTCCATCAGCTCGCCCAGCTCCGGCGCGGTGGATCGCAGGCCGTCGCCGAGGTCGCCGGCGTGCAGCGGGACGTGGAAGTGCGCGCGGGCCTCCTCGATGGCGGACGGGTCGCGGCGCGCGGCGGCGACGCCGACGGGGATGTCGGGGTGGCGCTCGATGGCGCCGTCGCGGCGCCGCAGGAACGTCTGGTGGAGATACGTGGGCTCGTCCATCGCCTCCAGCCGCGCGAGGGCGGCGGGCGTCGCGGGAAGGGCGAGCGCGGCGGAGAGGTGGACCTTGAGCACGGGCACGCCGGCGGCGCGCAGGAGGCGGAGCGCCCCGGCGGGCCCCTCGAACTCGACCGCATGGTGGCACGCGTCGAGGTTCACGCCGATCCAGGCGCGCGAGGCGGGGTCGGCGTCGTAGAGCCCGCCGAGGTAATCGGCGGCCTCGCGCGCGGTGCCGAGGAGGCAGAGCGGCTCGGGCTCGAGCGCGAGGCGCACGCGACGGCCGGTGCGGTCGGCGAGGCGCTCCAGGCCCTCGCGGGCGCGGACGAGGTTGGCGCGCATGGCGGCGTCGGCATCGGCGTCGCGGTCGAAGCCGCGGAAGCCGACCGGCACGGTGCTGACCGTGGGGTCGATGCCCGGGGGCGCGATCTCGGCGAGGAGCGCGGCGACCTCCAGGGTGTAGGCGAGGCGCGCCGGGTCGCGCCAATCGGGGCGATACGCGAGGTCCTTCACGGGGGCCCCGTGGAAGGGCCCGCGCGGGAAGGCGTTCACCGTGAAGACATAGGCGTCCTTGGAGCCGAGCCAGGCGCGGAGCCAGGCGCGCTCGGCGGGATCGCGCGCCAGGGTGCCGGCGGCGGGGCCGGAGAGGCGCAGGCCGAGCGCCCAGGGGCGTCCCTGGGCGACGCGGCGGCGCACCTCGGCGACGGGGCCCTCGAGCGAGGCCCTCACCTGGGCCCAGTCCTCGCCCGGGTGCACGTTGGTGCAGTAGGCGAGATGGGCGCGGGGCCCGACCCTCACGGCGCGCGGTCCGCGCCCTCGGCGACCCGGAAGCCCGGGGCCTGGGAGAGGAAGCGGACGGGGTTGCCGTACACGAGCGCATCGACGGCGGCTGGGGAGTGGCCGCGGCGGCGCATCTCGAGCGCGGCGCGGGGCACGGCGAGAGGCTCGCTATGGCCCCAGTCGCAGGCGCTGTTCAGCCAGAGGCGCTCGGCGGCGTATTGCTCGACCATGTCGACGGCCCGGGCGGGCGTGGCCTTGGACTCGGGGTAGAGCGTGATGCCGCCCCAATGGCCGGCGTCCAGGACCATGCGCACGGTGTGCTCCTCGACATGGTCGACGAGGGCGCGGCCCGGGCGGACGCCGTGGGCGCGGAGCACGTCGAGGATGAGCCGGGTGCCCTTGAGCTTGTCCTCGAGGTGCGGCGTGTGGACGAGGATGAGGCGGTCGCGCTCGACGGCGAGCTGGACATGGCGCTCGAGGACGCGGAGCTCGTTGCGGGAGTTCTTGTTGAGGCCGATCTCGCCGATGCCGAGGACGTTGGGCCGGTCGAGGAACTCGGGGATGAGCGCGAGCACCTCCTCGGCGAGGCCGAGGTCCTCGGATTCCTTCGGGTTGAGGCAGAGCCAGGCGAAGTGCGGCAGGCCGTGGCGCGCGGCGCGCGCGGGCTCGGTCTCGGTCAGCTGGCGGAAATAGTCCCGGAAGCCGTCGGCCGAGCAGCGGTCGAAGCCGGCCCAGAAGGCGGGCTCGCAGACGGCCGCGCATCCGGAAAGCGCCATGGCCCGGTAGTCATCCGTCGTGCGGCTGACCATGTGGGCGTGCGGCTCGACGTAGCGCATGCGGTCTCAGGCGCCCGGCCAGGCGCCCGTGGCGCCCTTGGATCCGGCGGCGGCCGCGGGATCGGGGGTGGGGTCGCTCCAGGACTCGAGGATGCGGCGCGCGCGCTCGGGCTTGCCGTCGGCGAGCAGGGCAAGGGCGGCGCGGAGCGAGCGCAGGCGATGGTCCTCGGCGCCCTCGGCGCGGTCCATCCGGTCCAGGAACGCGGCGAGGTCGAGGACGCGGGCCCGCGCGTCCATGTAGTAGAGGTCGGCGAGCGCCTCCCTGCGGCGCCAGGGTTCCGGGGGTCGGCTCATGGGCGCAGGATGGCGGGCGCGGCGACGCGGGTCAACCCGCGCCGGTCACTTCACGCCGAGCTCGGCGGCGGTGTAGGGCTGCTTCTGGCCCTTGCTCGCCTCGCGGGCGGCCTTGACGAGCGCCTCGTCGGCGAGCGGGCCGCCCTTGCCCCAGGTGGCGCGCACGTAGTTGAGGACATCGGCGATCTCGGCGTCCTTGAGCTGGTCGGCGAGCGGCGCCATGACCATGTTGTAGTCGACGCCCTTGACCTTGATGGGGCCCTGCAGGCCGCGGAGGACGAGCTTGGCGAGCACGGTGTTGTCGAGCTGCAGCCACTCGGAGCCGTCGAGCGGGGGGAAGACGGGGGGGAGCCCGGCGCCGTTGGGCTGGTGGCAGGCGACGCAGGACTTCATGTAGACCGCCTTGCCGCGCTCGAGCGCCTCGGGCGAGGGCTTGGCCGCCTCGTTCGAGGGCGCGGCGGCGCCGAGGAGGGCGAGGGCGGGAAGGGCGAGGAGCAGGCGCATCATGGGATTGGTGAGGACAAGGGAGGGGGAAAGCGGTTCCGCCGCCAGCCGCAAAGGGACCGGGCCGGCAGGCATCACGCCCGCTCGGCCCGGCGCTTAGCGGTCCTTATCGGCTCAGTGGGCGGACCCGAGGGTCACCGGCTTGTAGCCGCCCTTGCGGCGGAACCAGGCGATCAGGCCGAGGTAGACCACCAGCATGACGGCGGGGAAGAGGGCGATGGTGCGGAGCGAGCCCTGGCGGGAGCCGTCGACGGCCGCGTGGACCTTGGCGGCCTCCTCCTTGGGGAGCGCGGCGACCTTGGCCTCGTCGACCGCGGTGTAGTCGCCCAGGAAGTAGCTGGCCTCCTTGGAGACCTTGCCGTACGCCTCGGCGCCGAGCTTGGAGGTGATGGCGTCCTTGGCGGCCGACTCCTGGATGGCGCCGATGGCGGGGCCGCCGACGATGCCGACCGCGAGCATGCCGATGCCGGCGATGGCGTTGAGGGTCAGCGCGCCGCCCTTGGGGGTCTGCTCCGAGACCACGCCAAGGGTGGTGGGCCAGAAGAACGACTTGCCGAAGCCGTAGAGGGTGGCGGCGGCGAAGATGGCGACGAGGCCGCTGGCGAAGGAGAGCCAGAAGAGGCCGGCGATGGCGAGGACGGCGCTCACGGCGAGGAGGCCGAGGGGCGAGATGCGATTGACGATGGCGCCGGCGTTGAAGCGCAGGATGGCCATGATGGCCGAGGTGTAGATCAGGACCCAGAGGGGGTGGGCGCCTACCTCCTTGAGGGGGGCCTCCATGATGCCGGTGATGGCGCCGTCGGTGCCGATCTCGGTGGTGGCGAGCGGGATCATCACCACGCAGAGGAGGATGAGCAGGCCGTTGCCGAGGGAGCGGGCGTAGGCGGCGAAGGCGCCGACGGACACCGCGAGGACGACCCAGGTGGTGGTGGCCGTCCAGGCGTCGAACACCTGGTCCATCTGGCGGCACATGAGGAAGGCGGCGAGGGCGGCGCCGAGGACGCCGAACTCGGCGAGCATCTCGCGGTAGGAGGTGCCGGAGGCGACGCGCTCGTTCACGGGGAAGCGGCAGCGCGCGAGCATGACCAGGAAGACGATGGCGGGCGCGGCGAGGAGGTAGACCAGGATGCGCCAGTCGGCCTTCACCTGCTCGGCCAGGCCGATGGAGAGGAGGCCGCCGACGACGAGGCCCGCGGGCCATCCGGCGTGGAGGATGTTGAGCCACTTGGTCTTCTCGCGGCTGTACATCGTGGCGACGACGGGGTTGGTGAAGGCCTCGACCGTGCCATTGCCCAGCCCGAGGATGACCGAGCCGGCGTAGAGCAGCCAGTAGGCGGCGCGCTGGGCCTCGGGCGTGCCGGCGGCGACGGTGTCATAGGCCATGAGGGCGAAGACGGCGTAGCCCGCGTAGCAGAGGAAGGAGAAGACCATCGCCGCCTTGTAGCCGATGCGGTCGATGACGAGGGAGAAGAGGATGATGGAGAGCGCGAAGGACCAGATGCCGGCGCCGAAGAGCTCGGCGGCCTGGACCTTGTCCAGGTTGAAGGTCGTCGGCCACAGGCCCGGATCGTTGCACAGGAACGCCCGCGTGATGAACGCGAGCGAGGTGGTGATCATGGCGAGGAAGCATCCCCAGAACAGGAGCTTGTCCTGCTGGGGCGCATCGGCGGGGTTGGCGGATGTCATGGTCGTGGGGAACCCTCGTCTAATCCGGGCGGCCGGAGGGTGTCGAGCGGGTTAAGCGGCGGTTTTTCCCTTGCCCGCGCGGGGGCGGGGGCTTTCCTCACGGCTTCCCGACGAACGGAGAGGTGGCAGAGTGGTCGATTGCGGCTGATTCGAAATCAGCTGGTCCCGCAAGGGTCCCGGGGGTTCGAATCCCTCCCTCTCCGCCAGTCGGGACAGACCTCAAAGGACAGACTTCGAAGGACAGGGCTTGGCGGGCGCCAAATCTTTGGGTCAGGCTGGCGAGTTGTCCTACTGGACTTTGAAATCTGTCATCTGAAGTCTCCCCCGGCTAAGCCAATCCCTCCCTCTCCGCCAGTCAGGACAGACCTCAAAGGACAGACTTCGAAGGACAGGGCTTGGCGGGCGCCAAATCTTTGGGTCAGGCTGGCGAGTTGTCCTACTGGACTTTGAAATCTGTCATCTGAAGTCTCCCCCGGCGAGGCCGAACCGGCAATCCGAAGGATTGGGCCGCAGGCCCGGAGCCGCGAACGCGGCGGAGCCAATCCCTCCCTCTCCGCCAGTTGGGATGGACACGGCGGCACGGCTTCACGGCTTCACAGCGGCACGGAGGCACAGCAGGCAGCTTCACGGGTTCGCAGAGAACAGCTTCACGGGGGCAAAGCAGGCGGATTGTCCTCCCGGACTTTGAAGTCTGTCATCTGGAGTCTTCCGAGGAAAGACCCTTCGGCTTGCGAAGACCCTACTTGCGCGAAACCCGCGTTGCCTTAAGGGGTATAAGGGTAAGCCATGAGCGTCCTCCTCGCCAGCCTGCTGCTCGCCGCGACGCCGACGGAGACGTCGGCCTCCACCGAGCCGGCGGAGGCCGCCAAGCCCCCCGTCCTCGACCTCTCGACCCTGGCCAAGAACTCCCCCTTCGGCGCCGCGCCGGCCGCGCCGGCCGCGGCCAAGCCCGCCCCGACCTCCACCCTCGAGCTGCGGGGCATGTACCAGGAGGGCGAGGTCACCTACTACAGCATCTATGACTCGACCACCCGGCAGAGCCGGTGGGTCGCCTCCGGGGAGGCATCCGCCGACCCCGCCCAGCCCGTGGTCAAGTCGTTCGACGCGGCGACCGCCACCTTGGTCGTCGAGACCGGCGGCAAGACCGCCTCCCTGGTGATGAAGCCGGCGACGGTCTCCAAGTACGAGCCGCCGCCCATGCCCAGGACGGATGCGTCCGAGACGGCCCGCGGCGGGCCGCCGCTCCCGGAACCCGGGCCGGATGGCAAGATCCAGACGCCCTACGGCAGCTTCACGCCGGAGCAGATCGCCGCCTACCGCGCCGAGCGGGAGCGCCGCTGGCAGGAGCGCATGCAGCAGATGCAGGCCGAGGGAGGCCGCGGCCGATCGGAGGAGACCCCGGGCGGCGAGGCGCCCGAGGGCGGCGGCCGCTCCGAGCGCGGCAGCAGGCGCGGGTCCCGCTGAACTTCACCATGAACCAACGACGACGCGCCGCGCGCAGCGGCTTCACCCTCATCGAGATCCTCATCGCCCTGGCGATCGTGGCGCTCGTCGCCGGCTACGCCATGACCAAGCTCGACGGCGTCTTCGGGCGCAGCCAGGAGCAGATCGCCGGGCTGGCGGTCAACGAGTCGATGAAGACCGCCCTCATGCGCTTCCGCCTCGACGTCGGCGACTACCCGACGACCGAGGAGGGGCTCGCCGCGCTGGCGGCCGCGCCCGAGGCGCGCGCCGAGCGCTGGCGCGGGCCCTACGTCGAGACCAAGGGCGGCAAGATGGCCGACGACCCCTGGGGCGAGCCCTACCAATACCGCTATCCGGGGACGCGCAACGCCGACGGGTACGACCTCTTCTCGAAGGGGAAGGACCGCCAGGCGGACACCGCGGACGACATCGGCAACTGGTGACGCCGACCGCCCAGCCCTCCGCGCGGGGCGGCTTCACGCTGCTCGAGGTGCTGATTGCGCTGGGCCTCTGCGCCATCGTCTCGGGGCTCTGGGTCGCCGGCGCCGCCGGCATGATGCGCGGCGCCGCGCGCGAGGAGCCGGAGGACGTCCTGCTCGACCGGCTCCAGGTCCTGCGGCGACTGGCCGTCGAGCGCGGGACGCCGGTGGAGGTCGCCGTGCTCGATGACGGCGACCGGCTCGCCTGGGGCGAGGGCCCGCAGGACGGCGTCGCGCTGCCCAACACCGAGGAACGCCGGGCCCGGCTGGTCGGACCCGCGACCGAGGGCCTGGTCCTGCTCGGCGGCGTCGCCCAGGCCGCGCCGCTGACGCGGGTGCTGCTGCACCCCGACGGCACCATGGACCGCGCGCGCGTCGAGGTGCTCCGCGGCGGGCGCGCGACCTTCCTCGAGCTCGACCCCCTGACCTGCGCGCCCCTGCCCGCGGCGAACGCGCGATGAGGCGGGGCATGACGCTGATCGAGGTCCTCGTGGCCCTCGCCATCCTCGCCCTCGCCGCGGTGGGGTTGGCGGCGACGCATGGCAACCTCCTCCTCGCGCGCGAGCAGATGCGGCGGCTGGACGAGGAGGACGAGGCCCTGCGCCGGGCGCGCGAGGCCGTGCTGGCCGCCGACGCGACGGGCGCGGCGCCGACGGTGGGCAAGTCGGGCCGGCGGCTGTCCGGGCGCGTCGACCTCTCGGCCGGCGACCAGGCCGAATGGGAGGCCGAGCTCCGGCCGGCCGGCGTCGGCGACCTCTTCGAGGTGGCGCTGTCGGTGCGTCGCGAAGGCGAGGCGGGGGAAGGCCGCGCGCAGTCGTTCCACCTGCTGCGACCGGGCTGGTCCGACGAGGCCGAGCGTCGCGCCCTGCTCGACGCGGCGCGCGAGCGGCTGCGCGCCGCCCGCGGGTTCGAGGGGACGATCGGCGGGCGCTCGGCGGGCGGATCCTCACGCGGCCAGGGTCGCGGCCGCGGCGAGGCGGGCGGGCGCGGGAGGCCGGGAGAGGGCCTGTCGCGACCCGGCGCGGACAGGGACAGGCCCGGCGAGGGCCTGCGGCCGCCGGGCGACGGACTGGCCCGGCCGGGCGCCGGCAGCGAGGGGCCCCGCGGCGGCGCGCGGCCGGGAGGAGGCGGGCGATGAGGCGCCGGGGCTTCACGCTGCTCGAGATCCTGCTCTCGCTGGCGATCCTCGCGGGCGTGCTCGTGGCGCTGAACTCCCTGCTCTTCGGCATCGCGGGCGGCTGGGGCGAGGGACGCGACCGGCGGCTCTTCGACCAGCATCGCCGGGCCCTCGGGCGCCAGCTCGAGGACGCGGTGCGCGCCGCGGCCGAGCGGCCGGGAGGCATCGCGCTGGCGATCCGCAAGCAGCCATGGGCGGGGCGCGGCGAGGAGCTGCGCCCGTCGTGGTCGCTGCCGGACGGCGGGCGGCTGGCCACCTGGCCGGGCGAGCCGCTCCCCGATGTCGATTTCGCGATGGAGGTGGATGCCGAGAAGGGGCTGGTGGTGGGCTGGCGCTCGCGCGCCGAGGTCGACAGGGAATCCGACGCGTGGCACGAGGCGGTCCTGTCGCCCTTCGTGCGGCGCCTGGAGTACGCCTACGCCCCCGCGGGCGAGGGCGGCCGATGGGAGGTGTCCGAGACCCCGCTGCCCGAGCCCGGCTTCACCGGCTGGAGGACCCCGGACCATCTCCGCCTCCACCTCGAGCTGGGCAAGGAGAAGGCGGAGGTCCGCGTGCGGGTGCTGGGCCGGCGGGAGGGGGCGACGCCGCCATGAGGCGCCGCGGCACCGTCCTGATCGTCGTGCTTGTGCTCGTCGCGCTGGCCGGCGCCACGCTCGCCCGCCTGCTCGAGGAGAACGCGCTCGAGCTCACCCTCGCCGCGCGCGAGGCGGACAGGAGCCGGCTGCGGGCCGAGGCCTGGGGCGAGCTGGAGCTCGCGCTCGCCGCGCTCGCCGAGATCCGCAACGTCGACCGCGGCCGGCTCCACGCCCCGGAGCAAGGTTGGGGCGACCCGCGGGCCTATCTCGGGCTTCCCCCGCGGGACGGCCTGCGCGTGACGTACGTCTGGGAGGTGGAGAACGGCAAGCTGCCGCTTCCGGATCTCGCGGAGGCCGACCTCGCCCTGCTCTTCCAATCGCTGGGTCGGCCGACGACGGAGGCGGAGGAGCTGGCCGACGCCCTCATGGGCTGGACGCGGCCCGGCCATGAGCCCGAGGACGATCGCGCGGCGGACGACGCCTATGACCAGGCCGTGACGCCGTACCGGGCGCCGCGGCGGAGCCTGCGCTCGTTCGAGGAGCTCCGGGCCGTCGGCGTCGCCCGCGAGGCCTTCTTCGACTCGGCGGGCCGGCCCACCCGCCTGCTGGAGGACTTCCGCCGCGTCGTCTCGCTGCACCGATTCCCGGGCACGAGCGCGAACCACGCCGAGCCCGAGGCCCTGCAGGTGCTCGGCTTCTCCGCCGAGGGCATTGCCCGGGCGCGCGCCTATCGCTCGGACGCCTCGGCGCGACCCCGCGACGCCGCCCCCTACTTCCGCAGCCGCGAGGAGGCGTTGGCGGCGCTGGGCGGCGGCAACGGCCAGCGGGTGACCTCCCTGATCCAGCTCCTGCGGCTCACGGTCGTCGTGCAGGACGGCCGCTCGGCCTGCTCCGTGGGGGTGCTGCTGGCCGTCGACCCGTCGTCGCGCTTCCCCGAGGCGGCGGCCGACCCCACGGCGGAGGAGCCGGCGGGCGCGCCGGCCCCGACGGACCCCAAGCCCGGCTCGACAGGCAGGGCGTCGCTGAGCTATCCCTTCCCCATCCTCGAATGGACGGAAACCGGGACGGCCGACGCGCTGTCACAGGCGTCGTCCCCTCGCCGCACGGTGGTGAGATCGGGGGAACCCCTCCCCACACCGATGCCGCTGGAGACCCCCTTGACCGACCTCGACGACACGACCCCCGCGGCCGCGCGGCCCGCCTCGCGATGAGAGACCTCCTGGCACGATGGCTTCCCAAGCCGCCGCCGACCCCGGCGGTGCTGCTCCCCGCGGAGCGCTTCGTGACGCGTCGCTTCGAGCCCCTCGCGGCCGGCGACCCGCGCGAGCAGGCGGCGCTCGCCGTCGAGGCCGACTCGCCCTTCCCTCCCTCGCAGCTGCTGCAGGGACACGCCCGTTCGCCCAACGGGGCGGAAGGGCTGGCCTACGCCGCGCACCGGAGGGCCTTCGCGCCGGATGTCGCGGCGGCCTGGCCGGCGGACGCGCCGGTGATTCCGGAATTCGTGGCGCTCCTCGGCGAGCGGCCCGCCGGCGCCGGCACCGTGGTGCATTCGGACGGTCGCCGCCACCTCGCCCTGGCATGGGCCGAGACCGGGCAGCTTCCCGCGGCCGTGGCCGCGCTCCCCCTCGCCGACGGCTCGGCGGCCGACGCGGCGGCCCTGGCGGCGGACGCGGCCGGGCTCGCCGGCGCGCCCGTCATCCCGGTCGCCGGGGAACTGCGCGCGACGCGCACCGAGGAGGGCCTTGAGGCGGGTCGCGACGGCGGCCCGGCCTTCCGGGCGACGCGCTCGCAGGTGGACGACCTCGATGTGCGCGACCCCGGGTTCCTGGCGGCGCGGCAGCGCGCGGCGCGCTGGGACAACCGCTGCTGGCGGGCGGCGCAGGCGGGCGCGGCGCTCGCCATCCTGGCGATCCTCGCGGAGGCCGCGGCCCTGGGCCTGGGCGCGATGGCCGGCGCGACGCGCGAGGCGGTCGCCGCGGACTCGGCCCGCGTCGGGGAGCTGCAGGCGCTCGACGCCGTCGCCGCGAAGGTCGAGGAGCTCGGCCGCAACCGCCCCCTGCCCTTCGAGATGCTGGCCGCCGCCAACGTCCATCGCCCCGCCGCCATGACCTTCACCTCGGCGTCCCACCGCGGCGGCATGGCGCTGGAGATCGAGGCCCGCACCCCGAACGCCGCGGACATCGGGGCCTTCGAGCAGGCGCTCTCGGCCGATCCGCTCGTGGCGAAGGTCGAGACCCGCGACATCCGCGGGCGCGAGGGGCTGACGACCTTCGCCCTGACCGTCACCTTCCGACCGGAGGCGCTGCGCAAGGCCGCGGCGGGGACCCCGTGAGGCACCTGTTCCTCGCGCGTCCCCGGAGCCAGAGGCTCCTGATCGCGGCGGCGCTGCTCGCCCTAGGGCTGGTCTGGCTCGACGCCGCCGGCGGCCGAGTCTCGGCGGCCTGGTCGGAGGCCTCGGAGGCGCGATCGCTGCGCGAGTCGCAATCCGAGTGGCTGGCCCGCGCCGCCGGCATCGAGTCGGCGTCGGCCAAGGCGCGCGAGGGGCTCGGGCCGGGCAAGGGATACGATGCGGCCCGCCTCGTCGCGGAGGCGGCCGACCTGCTGGCGCAGGCCGGCCTGACGGCCAACACCGACCCCCCGAAGACCCAGCGCTCCGGACCCTTCGCCCTGCACACCGTGCAGCTGACGCTGCGCCGGACCGACCTTCCCTCGCTGCTGCGGCTCTACGCCCTGGCCAAGCCCCGCGCGCCCTACCTTGCGGTCGGCGCGGTGCAGATCCAGGCGGACCGATCGGGCAACGGGGCGGTGAGCGCGCGGATCCAGCTCACGGCGGTGGAACTGGCGAGGTGAGCGGCGCAGCTTCACAGGGTCACGGCTTCACAG
>CAYYLJ010000011.1:32488-34277 GCA_964472585.1 uncultured Enterobacteriaceae bacterium
GTCACGGCTTCACAGGGTCACAGTATTCTGCTTCACGGCTTCCCTGAGCAGGGCTTCACGGATTCACGTTGCGCAGGCGAAGCCCAATCCGTGAACCTGTGCCGCTGCGAAGCCGTGCCGCCGTGAAGCTGTGACCCTGTGAAGCCGGGCGCGGATGCGCCCCTCAGAACCTCAGGTTGCCGCTCGCCGCGAAGACCGCGCTCACGATGGCGAAGGCGATGAGCGCGACCAGGGCGAAGACGCCGCCGAGGAGGGCGGCGGCGAAGCCCTTGGTGAGGGCGGCGAGCCAGCGGTCGAGGTCGGCGCGGTAGGACCGGGCGACGTCGCGCAGGCCGGGCGCCAGGTTGCCCGTCTGCTCGGCGACCGTGATGCGGTCGAGCAGGAGGCCCGGGAACGCGCCGGTGCGGCCGAGGGCGCGGGACAGCGCCTCGCCTTCCAGCACGCGGTCGGTCGCCGCGCGCAGCCGGCGGCGGAGCGAGCGGTTCGGGGCGGAGCGCTCGGCCATGCGGAGCGCCTGGGCCATCGTGATGCCGTTCTCGATGAGCGAGGCCAGCGTCTCGCAGAAATTGAGCACGGACAGGCGCAGGGACAGGGCGCCGGCGACCGGCACGCGCAGGAGCAGCGCGTCGGCCGCCTCGCGGCCGGCCTCCGTCCGGCGCCAGCGCCGCACGGCGAGCGCGGCGAGGAGGCCGGCGAGCAGCGCGAGCGGGGCCGCCACCATGGCGGCCTCGGCGAGACCGACCAGCATCCGCGTGGCCCAGGGCAGCTCGCCGCCGAGCGAGGCGAGGAGCGGCTCCAGGCGCGGGAGGAGGAACAGGATGAGGAAGGCGGTGACGGCGGAGGCGGCCACCACCATGACCGCCGGGTAGAGCATCGCGGCGAGCAGGCGCTGGCGGAACTCGCGCTGCTCGGCGTAGTGGCGGATCAGCCGGCCGAGCACGCCCTGGAGGTTGCCCGTGGCCTCGCCGGCGGCGACGAGGTTGATCGCGTGGGCGTCGAAGACGCGGGGGAAGGCGGCCAGGGCGGCGGACAGCGCGAGGCCCTCGCCGAGTCGCGACCAGACGGCGGCGCAGAGGTCGCGCAGGGGGCCGGGCTGGAGGCGCTGGGAAAGCAGGCGCACGGCCTCGCCGGCGGAGAGGCCGCCGCGGACGAGGTCGTCGAGCGCCTCGAGGAAGGGAAGCTGGAGGGCGGGCCCGAGCCGGCGGTCGGCCGCCTTGGCCGCGTCCGCGGGCGCGCCCTCCTCGCGGAGCGAGACGGGGCGGAGGCCCCGCGCGGCGAGCGCGCGCAGCGCCTCGGGCCGGCCGGCGGCCTCGACCACGCCGGTCTCGGGCGCGCCCGCGGGGCCGACGGCGGTGTAGGCGTAGGCGGGCATGCTCAGTCGGCGGCGGCCACGTTGCGCACGAGCTCGTCGAGCGTCGTCAGCCCGGCGAGGACCTTGTCCCAGCCGGAACGGGCGAGCGGGCGCATGCCGGCGGCGAGCGCGAGGTCGGTCAGCTCGCGCGCGCTGGCGCGGGCGACGATGCGGTCGTGGGCGGGCTTGGGGAAGTAGAGCTCGAAGACGCCGACGCGGCCGGAGTAGCCGGTGCCCCGGCAGCGGCGGCAGCCGACGGCGCGGGGAAGCTCGCGGACGCCGTCCAGGCAGGACTCGGGGAGCCCGAGGGCGCGCAGCGCGGGCGCCGCGGCGGCGCGGTCCACCGGGGCCCGCGTCGCGCACTCGGGGCAGACGCGGCGCAGGAGGCGCTGGGCGATGACGAGCTCGACGGCGGAGGCGACGAGGAAGGGCTCGACG
>CAYYLJ010000012.1:0-6002 GCA_964472585.1 uncultured Enterobacteriaceae bacterium
AGGCCACGTCCAACATCTGCTCCAACCAGGCCTTCATCGCCACCCTCGCCGGCGCCGCCACGCTGCAGCGCGGCGAGGCCGGCATGGCCGCCGCCGCCCAGGCCGGCCGCCGCCAGGCCGTCCGCGCGGCGCGCCGCATCGGCGCCATCCCCGGCCTGCGCCTCTGCCACGCCGACCAGCCGTTCTGGAACGAGTTCAGCGTCATCCTGCCCGAGCCCGCCGCCGCGGTGATCGGCGCGGGCCGAGCCGCCGGCCTCCATGTCGGCGTCGACGCCACGGGCCGCACGCCCTGTGGCTGCTCCCTGCTCAAGGTCTCGTTCTCCGACCTGCAGTCGGACGCCGACACCGACCGCCTGGTCGCCTTCCTCGAGGCCCGCTACGGCGCCGCCAAGGGCGAGGCCGCCGTCGCCGAGGTGCCCGCCGCGCTCCTCCGCCAAGGGGCGGTCGGCCTGCCCACCTTCGCCGAGCCCGAGCTCCGCGCGTTCTACACCGACCTCGGCCGGCAGAACGTCTCGCCCGACACCGGGTGCTTCCCCCTGGGGTCGTGCACGATGAAGTACAACCCCCACATCAACGACTGGGCGGCCGGGCTGCCCGGCTTCACCGAGCTCCACCCCCAGGCGCCGCTCGAGGACGCGCAGGGCGCGCTGCAGGTGATCTGGGAGCACCAGGAGTGGTTCAAGGCCATCACCGGCCTCGCCGGCGTCGTCACCCAGGTGGTCGCCGGCGCCCAGGGCGAGCTCGTGGGCATCAAGATGTTCCAGGCCTACCACCGCGCCCGCGGCGACAACGGCCGCGACATCCTCCTCATCCCCAACAGCTCGCACGGCACCAACTTCGCCACCGCCGCCACCGCCGGGTTCGAGACCCGGGTCGTCGACGGCGTCCCCTATGGCATCGTGGTGCTGAAGGCCGCGCCGACGGGCGAGGTCGACATGGACGACCTCGACGCGAAGCTCGCCCAGCTCGGCCCGCGCGTCTGCGGCGTGATGTGCACCAACCCCAACACCTCCGGCGTGTTCGAGACCAACTTCCGCCTCATGGCCGAGAAGGTCCACGCCGCGGGCGGCCTCGTCTACATGGACGGCGCCAACATGAACGCCGTCGCCGGCTGGGTCGACCTCGACAGGCTCGGCGTCGACGCCGTCCACAACAACCTGCACAAGACCTGGACCGTCCCCCACGGCGGCGGCGGCCCGGGCGACGGCATGGTGGGCGTCTCGCGCCGCATCGTCGACTTCATCCCCGGCTGGCAGGTCCGCCGCGAGGGCGACCGCTTCGTCACCTTCCGCGCTCCCCGGAGCATCGGCGCCTTCCACCGCCACTGGGGCAACTTCGCCCACAAGGTGCGCGTCCTCACCTACCTCCGCCGCCTCGGGCGCGACGGCGTCCGCCGCATGGCGGCCGTGGCCGTCCTCGCCGCCCGCTACCTCTTCGAGGACCTCCGCCGCACCTACCCCTCGCTGCCCGCCGGCGCCGCCCACGTGCCCCGCATGCACGAGTTCATCCTCACCCTCGAGGACGCGGACTTCAGGGCCATCGAGGCGGCGGGCATCCCGCGCTCGGCCGCCATCGGCCGCATCGGCAAGCTCTTCCTCGACTTCGGCTACCACGCCCCGACCGTCGCCTTCCCGGAGACCTTCGGCCTGATGATCGAGCCGACGGAGTCCTACACCAAGGCCGAGCTCGACCGCTTCGCCGAGTCCGTGCGCGGCATCATCGAGCTCGTGCGCCAGGACGCCCGCGTCCTCGTCGCCGCGCCCCGCTTCACGCCCATCGACCGCGTCGACGACGTCGCGGCCAACCGCAGCCTCATCCTCTCCGAGCGCCTCACCCGCCTGCCCGCCGTCATCCCCAACCGCGTCGCCCCCGACGTCCTCGGGGCGCTGCCCGTCGGCGAGGTGAAGTCGCGGATCCTGGCGACGGTCTGAGCCGGCTCAGGCGCGGAGAGAGGCCGCGAGCCGGTCCAGCTCCTCCCAGGTGTCGACCGCGGGCCTCAGCCCGAGGTCGCGCCGCGCCGCCGAGACGTCGAACCAGTGGTCCTTGGCCAGCTCCGTCGCCACGAAGCGCGTCATGGGCGGCTCGCCGGGCAGGCGGAGCAGCTCCCAGGCGCCCTCGAGCGCGGCGCCCGCCGCGTAGGCCGCGCGCAGCGGCACCCGGCGGCGGACCTCGGGCACGCGCGCGCCGCGCAGGAGGCGGTTGATGAAGTCCCAGAGCGCGACGGGCTCCCCCTGCGAGAGGAAGTAGGGCCGGCCGGCGGCGCGCCCGGCCCGCAGCGCGTCGAGCGCGCCGAGGTGCGCGTCCGCCGCGGTGGCCACGTGGGTGACGTCCACCCGGTTGGCGCCGTCGCCCACGATCCTCAGGCGGCCCGCCCGCGCGCGGGCCAGGACGCGCGGGAAGATATGGGGGTCGCCGGGGCCCCAGATGAGGTGCGGGCGCAGGGCGGTGACGCGCAGGGAGGGTCCGCCCGCGGCGAGCGCGAGCCGCTCCGCCTCCGCCTTGGTGCGCGCGTAGTGGCACAGCCAGCCGGACCCGTAGGGCAGGGACTCGTCCGCGCCGCGGAAGGGCCCGCCGTTGAACACGACGCTCGGCGTGCTCGTGTGCACGAGGTCGGGAACGCCCTCGGCCAGGCAGGCCTCGACGACCGACCGCGTGCCGCCGACGTTGGCGCGCTCATAGTCCGCCGCACGCCCCCAGACGCCCGCCTTGGCGGCGACATGGAACACCGCGGCGCAGCCGCGGGCCACCGCGCGGGCATGGGCGGGGTCGGCGATGTCGCCCGGGGCGAACTCGACGCCGAGGGCGGCCAGGTCGGGGCGCGGCGTGCGCCCGGTGGCGCGCACGCGCCAGCCCCGCGCCAGGCAGCGCTCCACGATGGCCCTGCCGAGGAAGCCGCCGCCGCCGGTGACGAGGACGAGGTCCGCGGCCATGTCAGTCCCAGGCCTCCTTGCCGTCGCGGTCGCCGTCCCGCGGCTCGCCCTTGGCCGCCCAATGGCGGGCGAGCGCGAGCCGGTGCACCTTGGCGTTGTGCCGACGGTCCACGGGCAGCGCGCGCTGGAAGACGACCGCGCGCACGCGCGTCGAGAGGGGGTTCGTGCCGGCGTGGGACCGCAGCTCGGCCGCCAGGTTGGCCGCCTCGATGTCGCGGGACGGGAAGGCGCGCGCCTCGACCACGAGGGTCGGGCGGCGACGCCCAGGACCGCCCAGGCCCACGAGGGCGCAGCGGCGCACCTTGGGGTGGTCGGCGAAGGCCGGCTCCACGGACTCCGTGGTGAGGTCGCCCGCGTCGTCGCGCACGAGCTCCGCCTTGCGGCCGTGGAACCAAAGGCGTCCCTGCGCGTCCAGCGCGCCGAGGTCGCCCATGCGGTGCCAGGTCCGGCCCTGGCCGTCGACCATCTTGGCCAGCCGCGTGGCCTCCGGCAGGCCGTCGTACTCGCGGGTGACGGTGGGCCCGGTGACGGCCACCTCGCCGACCTCGCCGGCCGCGCAGGCCGCGGCCGACTCGAGCCGGTCGATCGCGCCCTCGGCGGGCCGCAGGATGCGCACCTCGACGCCCGGGACCGGCTTGCCCACGCAGGTTCCCTTGCCGGCGCGCGCGGCGTCGCCCGTCTCGCGGAGGACCTCGCCGGCCTCGATGGTCGCCACGGGGAGGCACTCCGTCGCGCCGTAGGGCGTGTGGATGGCGGCGTTGGGGGCGAGCTGGCGAAGGCGCGCGAGCAGCCCCGGCGGCACGGGCGCGCCCGCCGTGAGGATCAGCCGCAGGGAGGGCAGGCGCGTCCCCTGTCGCTCCGCGGCGCGGGAGAGGAGGTCCCACAGCGTCGGCGAGCCGAACGCGCTCGTCACCGCCTCCGCCGCCATCGCGCGCAGGAGCACGGCGGGGTCGGCCGAGGCCGGCCTGGCGGGATCGAGGCGCGGGGTGACCGTGCCCTGGCCGAGCGCCGGATTGAGCACGGAGAAGGCCGGCAGCAGGGGGAAGTCGAGGTCGCCCGGGCCCATGCCGTAGAGGCGCCGGACAAGCCCGACCTGGGCTCCCAGCATGCCGTGGGTGAGGCGGACGCCCTTGGGCGAGCCGGTGGAGCCGGAGGTGAAGGCGATCGCCGCCAGGTCATCCTCCCGCATGGGCTCGATGCGGCCGGGCAGCGCGGATTCCGCCGCGGCCAGCATCCGGCCCCAATCCCGCGAATCGACGTCGAGCCTGAGGCGCAGGGTGCGGAACGCGCCGAGCGGCAGGCGGCTCAGCCAGCAGGCCTTGCGGATGCCGAGCAGCGCCTCCGGACGCGTGCGCGCGACACAGGCCAGCGCCGCGCGCCAGCCCATGCCCGGGTCGATCGCGACGGGCACGGCGCCCGCCTTCAGCAGGCCGTGGAAGCCGATGAGCAGCTGCTCGCCTGGCCGCAGCGCCAGGAGGACGCGGGTGCCCGGCCCGATGCCGGAGGCTCGGAAGAGGCGCGCGGCCGCGTCCGTGCGGCGGTCCAGCTGGCCGAACGTCAGGGCGTCGTGGGCGATCTCGCCCGAGGGGCCCAGCGAGAGCGGGGTCTTCACCGCCACGGCGCCCGGACGTTCCTGGGCGTGGCGGCGCAGGAGGTGGGCGAGGTTGGCGTCCGCGGTCGACAAGGCACTCCTTGCTAGGAGCCCGCGCCCATCCAGCCAACAAAAACCCCCGCCTGGGGCGGGGGTCCTTGGGCGGCGTCGCCGGGGCTCAGTAGTCGGTCAGGGTGATGGCGCCCCAGAGCAGGGTGACGCGGTCGCCGGAGGTCGTGCGGCGGGTGTAGAGCTCGTCGGTGCTGAGCTTGATGGTCGCCTTGTTGTTCGAGGCGTAGGACCCGCTCTCGACCTTCACGATGCCGAGGAAATTGAAGGAGGGCTCCATCGACACGGCCTTGCCGTGATTGTCGGTGTCGTAGGTGGCGCAGCCGACCAGGGCCGAGGCGAGAAGAAGGGCGGTGACAGGGGTCTTCATCGGGGGAGAGGCGTATCTTTCCCCTCCCCTAGGCCGTGACAAGTCCGTATTCAGGCCCTTCCCAGCCAGAGGTCCACCAAGGCCGGGCCTCGGAAGAACCAGATGGCACCGGCCAGGGCCAGGGCGGGCACAAACGGCACGACCTCAGGGGCTTGCGCGCCCCGTATGCGGGCGGCGATCAGGCGGGGGAGGACCAGCAGCAGGCCGAGCACCGACCCGGCGAAGAAGCAGAAAAGGGCGCCTTCCCAGCCGCCATAGGCGCCGACCCCGGCCACGAGGAGGATGTCCGCCTCGCCCATGGCTTCCTTGCCCTTCCAGACGCTGCCCAGGGTGCGAACCCACCAGGTCACGGCCGTCCCGACCGCGACTCCGAGGAGGCCCTGGCCCAGGCCGGCCAGATGGTCCGCCAAGGGTATGCGATGCGGCTCCACGCCGTGCAGCGAGGGCAGGGCGGCGGACAGCGCCAGGCCCGACATCACCAGCAGGAAGTTCGGGGCGTCGGGCACCGTCATGCTGTCGATGTCGCACGCCGCCAGGAGCAGGAGCAGCGGGAGCAGGACGCTCGCCGCCAGGGCGCGGTCCGCCGGCAGCGCGTACCATGCCGCCGCGAGGGCGAGGCCGCCGGCCAGCTCCAGCAAGGGGTAGCGAACGGAGATCTTCGCGCCGCAGCAGCGCGCCCTGCCGCGGAGCGCCAGCCATCCCACCAAGGGCAGGTTGAGCCATGCGGGAATCGGGTGGCCGCAGACGCAGCGCGAGCCGGGGCTCACGACCGACTCGCCGAGGGGCAGCCGGTGGGCGCAGACGTTGAGGAAGGAGCCGACGCAGAGCCCGACGAGCCCCGCCGCGATCGCCCAGAGGCCCGGTTGCGCGGCCCGCAGGGATTCGAGGTCGGACAGGGAAGGCATGGCTTACAGCTTAATGGCTTAACGGCTTAATGGAAGAGGCTAAGTGGGCTGGGGGAGGATGGATGGACGAAAAAGGAAGAACGAAGAATGAAAGGAAGGTGGGGTGTAGAAGGTAGTGGGTAAAAAGTAGAAGGGGT
>CAYYLJ010000012.1:6012-33153 GCA_964472585.1 uncultured Enterobacteriaceae bacterium
GGGAACAAGGTTGTGTTAAAAAATTACCCGGGGTGCGCGTCCAAAACTAAACATTAAGAAATAACAATTAAAAGGGCGGCGCCGAGCGGAGCCCCGCTTCCTTCCCATTCCATTAAGCGATTAAGCCATCAAGCGATTAAGCGATTAAGCCCCGCATCCCGTGCCCCCGGGATTCCGTGCCCCTGTGAAGCCGTGAAGCCGCGCTTCCGCGCCCCGCCCCTCACTCCCCCAACGCCCGCGCCATCGCCTGCAGGGGCGGGAGAATCCCCGTCCAGGCGCGGAATGCCAGCGCGCCCTGCCAGCGAAGCATCGAGCGCCCGTCGCATCCGGGGATGCCGAGCTCGTCCGCCTCGCGCAGCAGGGCGGAGCGGTGCGCGCCGTAGGTGGTGTCGTAGACGAAGCCCGCGCCCTCGATCGCGCCCTTGGCCAGGGGCGAGGGGTCCTCGGCCCTCAGCCCGAGCACGGTGCAGTTGACGACCGCGGCGCCGGCCGGGACGCGCGTCAGGTCGAGGCCGCCGACGGCGACGCGCGGGTCGCCGAGCTCCCGCGCCAGCGCCTCCGCCTTGTCCGCGCTGCGGTTGAGCAGGAGCAGCGAGCCGGCCCCCAGCCGAAGGCAGGCGGTGGCGACCGCCCGCGCGGCACCGCCCGCGCCGAGCAGCGCGACGACCCGGCCCTCGGGGCCCGCGCCGGACTTCTCGGCCAGCGCCTCGGCGAAGCCGACGCCGTCGGTGTTCAGCGCGCGCCACCCGCGCGGCACCGCCACGAGCGTGTTGGCGGCGCCGCAGTCGAGCGCGGTGGGGTCCTTCTCCTGGGCGAGACGAAGGCCCTCGACCTTGTGGGGCACGGTCAGGTTCAGCCCGCCGGCGCCGAGCAACCGGAGCTGCGCCAGCGCCTCGGCCAGCTCCTCGGCCCGGACATGGATGCGGTGGTACCGCCGGCCCCGCAGCGACGGATGGTGCGGCCCGAGCAGGGCGAGCGAGGCCTGGTGCATGACCGGGCTCAGCGAGTGGGCGATCGGGTCCCCGAGCACGGCGAAGTCGCCCGCCAGGAACTTGCCCTTGGCGAGGTCGGCCAGGACAAGGGTGTCAGGCGGGGCCATCGGGATCGGGGGCCGCCAGCGCGCGGGCCAGCCCGGCGAAGATCGCCGCCTTGGGCGAGTCGCCGCGCTCGCCATACTGGGCGGTCAGGTTGCGGCAGGCGCGCGCGAGCGTCTCGCGGCGGTCCGCCGGGGCGAGGGCGCTGCCGGTGTCGGGCAGGTCGTTCTGGCGGAGGGCCAGCGCGATCTCGTCGCGGGTGCGGAACTCGCCGCCGGCGAAGACATCGACGTAGATCGGCCCGCCCTTGCCGAACCAGCCGACCATGAAGCGCCCAGGCACGCTCACCGGGTCGAGGTCGAGGCCGGCCCGCCGCGCCACCATGAGGTAGAGCGCGCAGAGCGAGAGCGGGTTGCCGCGCCGCCGCTCGATGACCTTGGAGAGCAGGGAAGCGTCGGGCTGGTCGGAGGTGTCCTCCTCGCCGCGGTAGCCGGCCTCGCCGATGAACACGCGGCTCAGGGTCTTGATGCGCTCGCGGATGCCGGCCGGCGCCACGCCGACCTCGCGCACCCTCGCCGCCAGGCGCGCGAGCTCCGGCTCATAGGCGCCGTCCGCCAGCTCGGGGCGCACGATCCGCTCGAGCGCGAGGAAGCCCTCCTCGAGCGAGGCCGACTCGTCGCGGACCGCCGCGAGGAAACCCAGGGCGGCCGCCTCCGGGGTGCCCAGCCGCCGTAGCAGGTCCCGCGCGGCGGAGCCCAGCTCGGGGTGGACGGCCAGCCCCCGCAGCCAGCGCATCCCGGCCGAGCCGGAGCTGCGGATGCGCTCGAGCACGGCGCCCCGCACGACCGGCGAGGGGTCGTCGATCAGGCGCTCAAGGGCCTGGAGGTCGCGGGTCACCGTCATGTGGCCTTGCTAGGCGCGGGGTCGGGGCGGGGCAACCCTCGGTTGAGGCGCGACAGGAAGGCGCACCTCGGGCGGAATGGCGCGGGCGCCCGCCCTCAGCCGCGATTTTTCGCCCCTTTTCGGGCCGCTCGCCTTGGCAGGCCTGATGCGTATCCTGGGCATCATGAGCCATCCCTTCGGAAACCTCACCGACAAGTCCGCCGAGGCCATCGTCGCCGCCCAGGCCGACGCCGCCCGCCGCGGGCACGGCGTCGTCGAGCCCGCCCACCTCGCGCTCTCCCTCCTGGGCCAGCAGGGCGGCATCGTGCCCGCGCTGCTGCGCAAGGCGGGCAAGAGCGCCGATGTCCTGCGCGGCGCGCTCGAGCGCCCGCTCGTCCGCGCCCCCAAGGTGCGCGGCGGCGGCACCCCGGCCTTCTCCGCCGAGTCCCACCAGGCCCTGCTCAGGGGCAAGGAGGAGGCCGACGCGATGAAGGACGACTATGTCTCGGTCGAGCACCTCCTGCTCGCCCTCGCCGAGACGGCCTCCCTGCAGGAGGCCTTCGCCGCGGCCGGCCTCGGCCGCGCCGCCATCCTCGAGGCCCTCAAGGGCCTCCGCGGCGCCCAGCGCGTCACGAGCGGCACGCCCGAGGGCTCCTACGAGGCGCTCGCCAAGTACGGCGTCGACCTCACCGCCCGAGCGCGCGCCGGCAAGGTCGACCCCGTCATCGGGCGCGACGAGGAGATCCGCCGCGTCATCCGCATCCTCTCCCGCCGGACCAAGAACAACCCCGTGCTCATCGGCGAGCCCGGCGTCGGCAAGACGGCCGTGGTCGAGGGCCTCGCCCAGCGCATCGTCGCGGGCGACGTCCCCGAGGGCCTGCGCGACCGCGTCATCTGGTCGCTCGACCTCGGCGCCCTCCTCGCCGGGTCCAAGTACCGCGGGGAGTTCGAGGAGCGCCTCAAGGCCGTGCTCGGCGAGGTCCAGGCCTCCGACGGCCGCGTGCTGCTCTTCATCGACGAGCTCCACACGCTCGTCGGCGCCGGCAAGACCGACGGCGCGATGGACGCCGCCAACCTCCTCAAGCCCATGCTCGCCCGCGGCGAGCTGCACTGCATCGGCGCGACCACCCTGGACGAGTACCGGCAGCACGTGGAGAAGGACGCCGCCCTCGAGCGGCGCTTCCAGCAGGTGCTGGTCGAGCCGCCCAGCGTGGCCGAGGCCGTCTCCATCCTGCGCGGCCTGCGCGAGCGCTTCGAGCTCCACCACGGCGTGCGCATCCAGGACGCCGCCCTCGTCGAGGCCTCCGCGCTCTCGGACCGCTACATCACCAGCCGATTCCTGCCCGACAAGGCCATCGACCTCGTCGACGAGGCCTGCGCCCAGATCCGGACCGAGATCGACTCGGTCCCCGCCGAGCTCGACGCCGCCAACCGCCTCGTGCTCCAGCTCGAGATCGAGGAGGCCGCGCTCGTCGCGGAGAAGGACGCCGCCTCGGCCGAGCGCCTCGCCGCCCTGCGCAAGCGCCTGGCCGACGGCCGCGAGGAGCAGAAGGCGCTCCGCGCCCGCTGGGAGGCCGACAAGGGCGCCGTCGCCCACGTGCGCGCCGCCCGCGAGGCGCTCGACGGCGCCCGCCGCGAGCTGGCCGCCGCGGAGCGCGCCTACGACCTGGGCAAGATGGCCGAGCTCCGCCACGGCCGCATCCCCCAGCTCGAGGCCGACCTCGCCGCCAAGGAGAAGGAGGCCGGCGCCGCCGGCGGCCTGTTCCGCGAGTCGGTCGGCCCCGACGACATCGCCGAGGTCGTCTCGCGCTGGACCGGCGTGCCCGTGAGCAAGCTGCTCGAGGGCGAGCGCCACAAGCTGCTCGGCCTCGAGGAGGCGCTCCGCGCCCAGGTCGTCGGCCAGGAGGAGGCCGTGCGCGCCGTCGCCGAGTCCGTCCAGCGCGCCCGAGCGGGCGTGCAGGATCCCCGCCGCCCGGCGGGCTCCTTCCTCTTCCTGGGCCCCACCGGCGTCGGCAAGACGGAGCTGGCCAAGGCGCTCGCCCGCCAGCTCTTCGACGACGAGGCCGCGCTCATCCGCCTCGACATGTCCGAGTACATGGAGAAGCACGCCGTCTCGCGCCTCATCGGCGCGCCCCCGGGGTACGTCGGCCACGAGGACGGCGGCCAGCTCACCGAGGCCCTCCGCCGCAAGCCCTACGCCGTGGTCCTGCTCGACGAGGTCGAGAAGGCCCACCCCGACGTCTTCAACACCCTCCTGCAGGTGCTGGACGACGGCCGCCTGACCGACAGCCAGGGGCGCACCGTCGACTGCCGCAACGCCGTCTTCATCCTCACCTCCAACCTCGGCGGGCGCCTCCTCGCGGAGCACGCCGTCGCCGGCATCACGGAGTCCGTCCGCGAGTCGGTCATGGCCGAGGTCCGCGCGTCCTTCCGCCCCGAGTTCCTCAACCGCCTCGATGAGATCGTGCTGTTCCGTCCGCTCGGGGAAGCCGAGGTCGCCTCCATCGCCCGGCTCCTACTGGCCAGCCTCAACGCCCGCCTCGCGCCCCGCCGCATCGCGGTGGAGCTCGACGACGCCGCGCTGGCATGGCTGGCGGACCGCGG
Organism: uncultured Enterobacteriaceae bacterium; assembly: GCA_964472585.1. GTDB lineage: Bacteria > Verrucomicrobiota > Verrucomicrobiia > Opitutales > UBA953 > UBA8828. The sequence goes on from CAYYLJ010000012.1 coordinate 10,533, forward strand.
GTTCGACCCCGTCTACGGCGCCCGTCCCCTCCGCCGCGCCCTGCAGCGCGAGGTCGAGACGCCGCTCGCCCGCCTGCTGCTGGCCGGGGAGGCCTCCGACGGCTCGCTCGTCCGCGTGACCAAGGGCAAGGACGGGCTCGTCCTGAAGGCCGCCCCCGCCCGCTGAATCGGGTTGCGGGCGCGGGGGCGGGCGGGGATTCTCCCCCCATGTCCCCCGCGCCCATCCGCTGCGGCGTGGTCGGCACGGGTTCGCTCGGCCAGCACCACGCCCGCATCTACGCCTCGCTCCCCGGCGCCGTCCTGGCCGGCATCGTCGAGGCCGACGACGCCCGCGCGGCGGAGATCTGCGGCCGCCTCGGCTGCCGCCGCTTCGCCTCGCTCGACGAGCTTGCCGGGCACTGCGACGCGGCGAGCATCGTCGTCCCGACCGACCGCCATGCCGAGGTCGCCCTGCCGCTCCTCGCCAAGGGCGTCGACCTCCTCGTCGAGAAGCCCCTCTGCGCCTCGCTCGACGAGGCGGAGCGCATCGTGGCGGCCGCCGCCCAGGCGGGCCGCATCGTGCAGGTCGGCCACATCGAGCACTACAACCCGGTGATGGCCCAGCTCGAGCGCATGGTCACCGACGCCCGCTACCTGACCGCCGAGCGCCTCGCCCCCTTCACGCCCCGCGGCACCGAGGTCGGCGTCGTGCTCGACCTCATGATCCACGACATCGGCGTCGTGCTCCAGCTCGTGAGATCGCCCGTCGAGCGCATCGACGCCGTCGGCGTCTCCGTCCTCACCCGCACGGAGGACATCGCCAACGCCCGCCTGCGCTTCGCCAACGGCACCGTCGCCAACCTCAGCGCGAGCCGCGTCTCCCTCAAGAAGTCGCGCGAGATCCGCGTCTTCCAGCCCGGCGGCTACCTCTCCATCGACTTCATGGGCCAGAAGGGCCACCTCGTCCGGGTCGACCCCGCCGCGGAGGGCGGCTTCGCCAAGGAGGACCTCCCCATCGAGAAGGGCGAGCCCCTCGCCATCGAGCTCGCCTCCTTCGTGGGCTGCGTGCGCGACCGGCGCGACCCCAAGGTCGGCGCCGCCCTAGGCCGCTCGGCCCTCGAGGTCGCGCTCGCCATCACGGAGCAGATCCGCCCCGGCCTCGGCCGACGATGAGCGAGTTCCCCGCGCTGCCCAAGGAGCTGGAGCGCCCCCGCGCCGGGGCCGCCGACATCCTGGTCGTCGCGGGCGAGCACTCGGGCGACCAGCACGCCGCCGAGGTCGTCCGCGACCTTCTCGCGCGCGACCCCTCGCTGCGCATCGCCGCCCTCGGCGGCCCGCGCCTCCGCGCCGCCGGCGCCCAGCTGCTGCTCGACATGACCGCCTTCAGCGCCGTCGGGCTCGTCGAGGTGCTCGCCGCCTACCCCTTCTACCGCGGGCTCTTCGCCCGCATCGAGTCCTGGTGCCTGCGCTGGCGCCCGCGGCTCGTCCTCCTCGTCGACTACCCCGGCCTCAACCTGCGGCTGGCCGAGTCGCTGCGCCGCGCGGGCCTCTCGCGCAAGGGCGGCGGCTCCACCGCCGTGCTCCAATACGTGAGCCCGCAGATCTGGGCCTGGAAGGCGGGGCGCCGCTTCCCGATGGCGCGCTGCCTCGACGGCGTCGGGACGATCTTCCCCTTCGAGCCCGCGTGCTACGCCGACACCGACCTGCCCGCGCGCTTCGTCGGCCACCCGTTCGCGCGGCCCGGGCACGGCTCCCCCGTCCGCCACGACCCTTCCGGCCCGGTGCTGCTCCTGCCGGGCAGCCGGCCCAAGCCGGTCCGCCGCATCTTCCCGGCCCTGCTCCGGGCCTTCGCGCGCCACCGCGAGTCCGACCCCGCGCGCCGCGCGGTCGTCCTGCACACCGGCGGCGCCGTGCACGCCGAGCTCTATCGCCTCTGCGCCGAGGCGGGCGCGCTCGCGCGCGGCGTGGACCTCCAGCCCGTGGGCGAGACGGTCGTCGGTGCCTCGGCCGCGCTGGTGAGCTCCGGCACGATGTCCCTGACCGTCGCGCTGGCCGGCATCCCGGGCGCCGTGGTCTACAAGGCCCACCCCGTCACCTGGCTGTGGGGCCGCCGGATGATCCGCGGCAAGGTCGAGCACCTCGGCATGGCCAACCTTTTGCTCAGGCGCGAGGCCTGGCCCGAGCTGCTGCAATCGCGCTGTTCCCCGGAGGTCCTCGCCGCCCGCCTCGCCGAGTGCGTCGGCGACACGCCGGCGGCGCGCCAGGCCGCCGCCGACGCCGCGGAGCTGCGCGCGCTCCTGGCCGCCAAGCCCGGCTCCACGCCCGCCGAGTGGGCGCTGGAGTCCCTCGCGCGATGAGCCGCCGGCTCCTCGTGCTGGGTTGCGGCTACATCGGCGCCGAGGTGTGCCGCCGCGCGCCCGGGGCCGGCTGGGCGGCGACCGGGGTCGTCCGCTCCGAGGCCTCCCGCGCCCGGCTCGCGGCCGAGGGGCTCGACGTCCGGGCCGTCGATGTCGTGCAGGGCGACCTGGTCGCCCTCGGCGGCGGCTGGGAAGCCGTGCTCGTCGCGCTCAGCGCCGGCGGCCGCGGCGAGGCCGCCTACGGCGAGGTCTACGCCGACGCCCCCGCGCGCATCGCGGCCTGGGCCTCCTTCGTCGGTGTCCGCTCCCTCGTCCTGCTCAGCTCCACCGGCGTCTATCGGCAGGAGGGCGTGGTCGACGAGGCCTCGGCCGCCGGCGGCGACGCGCCTTCCGATGCCCTGGTCGCGGGCGAGCGCGCCGCGCTGGCCGCCGTCCTTCCCTCGCGCACGGTGCTTCGTCTCGGCGGCCTGTATGGTCCCGGCCGCCATTACCTCCTCGACCAGCTTCGCCGCGGCGACCGGGTCGTCGGGGGCGTCTCGGATCATCGCATCAATTACCTGCATCGCGACGACGCGGCCACCGCCTGCCTCGCGGCGCTGGCCGCGCGCGACGGCGCCCATCTCTACAACGTGACCGACGGCCATCCCGTGACCAAGGCGGCTCTCGCCACCTGGATCTGCGAGCGCCTTGGCCAGCCCGCTCCCATCCTCGACCCGGAGGCCCCGGCGGGCCCCAGGGCCCGGCGGACGGGCCGGGTCACACCGGATCGCGAGGTGCGCAGCGACCGCATCCGGCGGGAACTGGGCTGGAAGCCCGCCTTTTCGACGGTTTTCGAGGGTTTGGCGCCCCTTCTGTGACGGCTTCCGGTGCGGTTTCTTCACCCCGCCGCCATCAACCCGTCACATTGGGGTGAGACACTGTCTTCGCATCCCCACATCATGCGTACCCAACTGAAGACCCTCACCCTCGCGGCCGCCGCCGCGCTCACCGCCACCGCCCACGCCGGCGACAAGGAGGTCCTCGACCTTCTCGTCAAGAAGGGCGTGATCACCGCCGAGGAGCGCGCCAAGGCGATCCAGGAGTCCAAGACCAAGGACACCGCCTCCAACCTCGACGAGGTCTTCGCCAAGGAGGACGCCGTCAAGCGCCTGACCATCGCTGGCCGCGTGCAGGTGCAGTATGAGGGCGCCAGCGTCGAGCAGAACGGCGTCGATTCCGTCTCCACCAGCGACTTCATCCTCCGCCGCATGTACCTGGGCGCGAAGGCCGACGTCGGCGAGGGCTTCTCCGGTGAGCTGGTCTGGAACTTCGCCGACGGCAGCAACGGCGGCGAGTTCGACAAGGCGGTCTTCACCGCGGAGACCGGCTACGGCAAGTTCGACATCGGCTACCAGAAGGTCCAGTGGGGCCAGGAGGAGAACACCTCCTCGTCCAAGATGCCCTGGGTCGAGCGCTCCCTGGCCACCCGTTACTGGGCCGAGGGCAACAACGGTCGGCGCGTCGGCTTCGGCGCCCGTCACACCGGTGTCCATTACAGCAACAAGCAGGTCCTCGGCGAGGGGGGGCAGGGCACCCTCAACTACGGGCTGTCGGTCGTTCGCTCGGACCAGAACGCCAACTTCTCGGGCAATGTCGCCGGCGCCAACGACCTCGGGCTCTACGGCTTCGCCTCCGTCGAGTGGAAGCCGTTCGGCCTGACCGCCGGCCTCAACGTCGCCCAGAACAAGCATTCCGGCCAGACCACCGACGCCACCACTCTGGACGACGACAGCGTCAAGGGTTACAACCCTTATCTTCGCTGGGTCAACGGCGACTTCACCGTTCTCGCCGAGTACATCGACACGGACGTCACGACCGGCGCCACCAAGCGCAATCCCACCGGATACAACCTCACGGGCATCTTCAAGGCCGCCGAGAAGCTTGAGTATGTCATCCGCTACTCGGCCCTGGACACCGACGGCCGCGGCGTGCGCGTGGGCGACGGCCTCCGCAACATCAACGGTCCCTCGACGAACTTCAACGAGATGGACAGCATCTATCTCGGGGTGAACTACTACTTCGTCGGCGACAACGCCAAGGTCCAGGCGGGCTACGAGATGGCGGACTTCGAGACCGCCAACGGGGCCACCAAGGGCAACGCCGACGTGTTCCGCGTCCAGGTCCAGATTCTCTTCTGATCCATCGGGGTTCGGAAGCTTCATAGCACACCGGAGGCCGCCCAAGTGGGCGGCCTCCTTCCTTTGGGCGCCTTCAGCGCCGGGGTTCGGCTTCACGGCGGCACAGGATCACGGATTCATGCATGCATCAGCTGGGCCGTGTTCCTCTAAGGCGCCACCTTAGGTAGGGACGCCTCGCCGAGGCGTCCGCGGAGGTTCCGTAGGAACCTCCCTGCCCATTGCCCGGACGGCTCGGCGAGCCGCCCCTACCTGCAGCATGGGATGAACCCGGGGGAGGCCATGGCGACATCGATTCCCTAGCGCGCCCCTCCCTGTCCTTTGAAGTCTGTCCTTTGAAGTCTACCCCGCTCACTCCTTCGCCTTCTCGGCGGTCAGCGCCTGGACCTTGGCGTTGAGCTCGCCGACCGCGGCGGCCGCGGCCTCGAGGTCGCCCGTCAGCTCGTTGATGCGCGCCGCGGCGTCGGACCGGGCCTTCTCGGCGTCCTTGAGCTTGGAGTCGAGCTCGGCCACCTTGCCCTTGGCGGCGGTGAGCTGGGTCTCGAGGTCGGCGAGGCGCGACGCGGAGGCCGCGGCCTTGTCGTTGGCCTCGCGGAGCGCGGCGACCTGGGACTTGGCGTCCCGGTCGAGCGTCTGCAGCCGGCTTTCCGCCTCGACCGCGCGGCGGGTCAGCTCGAGCAGGCGGCCCTCCGCCTTCTCGGCGCGCTCGATGGCGTCGGTCTCGCCGATCCAGAGCGCGATGGCGGCGGCGCCGAGCAGCGCCGCGAGGAGCGTGAAGTTGCGGGTGCGGACGTCCATGAAGCCCGCCCTCTGGCGCGGGGAAGCGGAGGGTGCGGACGCCTTGGTCGTGTCGGGCTGGTTATCCATGGGGCGACATCATGCCCCGGGTCCGGCCGGGTGGGAACCCGAAAACGGCCGGCTCAGGCCAGCCGGTCGCGGTAATCGGCGTAGGAGGCCTTCCGGACCACGTGGAAACGCCCGTCCGCGGGGTCGTAGGACACCAGGGCGGGCAGGGGAATCCCGTTGAAGGTCGTGCTCTTGACGAAGGTGTAGTGGGACATGTCCAGGAAGGACAGGCGCTGGCCCACCCGGAGGGGGGCGTCGAAGCTGTAGTCCCCGATGACATCGCCCGCCAGGCAGGTGGTGCTGCCCAGCCGGTAGGTGTGGGCCTTCTCGCCGGGCATGCCCGCGCCGGCGATCTCCGCCCGGTAGGGCATCTCCAGGGTGTCCGGCATGTGGCAGGTCGCGGACACGTCGAGGATGGCGATGTCCATCCCGTTGCGCACGAGGTCGACCACCGTGGCGGTGATGAGGCCGGTCCCGATGGCGATGGCCTCGCCGGGCTCCAGGTAGACGGCGATGCCGCCGTGGCGGGCGCGGAACTCGCGGATGACCCGGACGAGCCGCTCGAGGTCGTAGCCGGGCTTGGTGATGTGGTGGCCGCCGCCGAAGTTAACCCAGCGCATGCGCGGGATGAGGTCGCCGAACCTGGCCTCGAAGGCGGCGACCGTGCGCTCCAGCACGTCGGACCCCTGCTGGCACATGGTGTGGAAGTGCAGGCCCTCCAGCCCCTCCAGCTCCGCGAGGTCGCCGAGCTCGGCGCGGGGCGTGCCCAGGCGCGAGCCGAGGGCGCAGGGGTTGTACAGGTCGACTTCCACCTCGGCGTGCTCCGGGTTGACGCGCAGCCCGCAGGAGATCCGGCGGGGCGCCGCCCGGACCCGGTCGCGGAAGCGGCGCCACTGGCCGGGCGAGTTGAAGGACAGGTGGTCGGCGTGGTGCAGCAGGAGCTCGAGCTCCGCGTCCTTGTAGGCCGGGGAGTAGACGTGGCACTCGCCGCCGAAGAACTCCCGCCCGAAGAGCGCCTCGTGCAGGCCGCTGGCGGTCGTGCCGGAGAGGTGGCGGCGGATGAGCGGCGCCTCGCTGGCCTGGGCGTAGCCCTTCAGGGCGAGCAGGACCTTGGCGCCGGAGCGGGCCTGGACGTCGGCCAGGAGGCGCAGGTTGGCCTCGAGCAGCCCCCGGTGGAGGACATGGGCCGGGCTCGGGAGCCCGCCGAGGTCCAGCGGCGCGAAGGCCTCGGCGACGCGGGCGGAGAGGGCGTCCACTTCAGGGGGCGAGCTCCTTCACCTGCCAGGGCAGGCCGCGCTTGTTGAGCTCGGCCATGAAGGGGTCGGGGTCCATCTCCTCCATGTTCCAGACCCCGGGCTTCCGCCACTTGCCGGAGGCGATCATGATGCCGCCGATGGCCGCGGGGACGCCGGTGGTGTAGCTGATGGCCTGGGACTTGACCTCGGCGTAGCACGCCTGGTGGTCGCAGACGTTGTAGATGAAGACCTTGCGCGGCTTGCCGTCCTTGGCGCCCGTGATCTCGCAGCCGATGCAGGTCTTGCCCTTGGTGCGGGGCCCGAGGGAGGCGGGGTCGGGCAGGAGGGCCTTGAGGAACTGGATGGGCACGATCTTGTGCCCCTGGAAGTCGATGGGGTCGATGCGGGTCATGCCGACGTTCTCCAGCACGCGCAGGTGCGTGAGGTAGCGCTCCGAGAAGGTCATGAAGAACCGGATCCGCCGGAGGCCCTTGATGTTCTTGGCCAGCGACTCGAGCTCCTCGTGGTAGAGCAGGTAGCTGTCCTTAGGCCCGATCTCGGGGTAGTCGTAGACCCACTTCACGGAGAGGGGGTCGGTCTCCTTCCACTCGCCCTTCTCCCAGTAGCGGCCGCGCTGGGTGATCTCGCGGATGTTGATCTCGGGGTTGAAGTTCGTCGCGAAGGGGTAGCCGTGGTCGCCCGCGTTGGCGTCCATGATGTCGACCGTCTCGATGGTGTCGAAGAGGTGCTTCTGGGCGTGGGCGCAGAAGACGTTGGTCACGCCGGGGTCGAAGCCCGAGCCGAGGATGGCGGTGAGGCCGGCCTTCTCGAACCGCTCGCGGTAGGCCCACTGCCAGCTGTACTCGAACTTGGCGTGGTTGGGCGGCTCGTAGTTGGCGGTGTCGAGGTAGTGGACGCCGGCGTGCAGGCACGCGTCCATGATGGCGAGGTCCTGGTAGGGCAGGGCGACGTTGATGACGAGGTCGGGCTTGAACTCGCGCATCAGCGCGACGGTCGCCCGGACGTCGTCGGCGTCGACCGCCGCCGTGCGGATGGTCCGCCCGGTGGCCGCCTTGACGTCCGCCGCGATGGCCTTGCACTTGTTCTCGTTGCGGGAGGCGAGGAGGATCTCGCCGAAATGCTCGGAGGCCTGGGCGCACTTGTGGGCGACCACGTTGCCCACGCCGCCGGCGCCGATGATGAGGACGTTCTTGCTCATGAGGGTGGTTGATTTCTGTCCGTCCCGCCCCCGGTTGGAAGGGAAAAAGGGGCCTTTCCCGGGTCATCGGGAAAAGGCCCTCTCGGCTGGCGGGATGGACGGGACTCGAACCCGCGGCCTCCTGCGTGACAGGCAGGCGCTCTAACCAACTGAGCTACCACCCCGGGCAGCCGAAAGGACGACCAGCAAGACCCTCCGCGGCGGGGCTGTCAAACGGAAAACCCCCCGCGGCTCAGCCGCGCACCTGGCCGGTGCCGACGACCTCCGTCTTCCAGGTCGTGAGCTCCCGCAGGCCCATGGGGCCCCGGGCGTGCAGGCGGTCCGTGCTGATGCCGACCTCGGCCCCGAAGCCGAACTCGGCGCCGTCGGTGAAGCGCGTGCTGGCGTTCCAGTAGACGCAGGCGCTGTCGACCCGGTCCAGGAACGCGCGCGCCGCCTCCGGGTCCGCCGTGACGATGGCGTCGGAGTGGCCCGAGCCGTGCCGGGCGATGTGCGCCACCGCCGCGTCGAGGCCGGGGACCACCCGGACGTTGAGGACGAGCGCGAGGTGCTCCGTCGACCAGTCCGCCTCCGTGGCCGCCTTGGAGCCCGGCATGAGCGGGAGCGCCGAGGGGCAGGCCCGGACCTCCGTCGCGCGGGCGGCCAGCGCCGCGGCGAGGCGCGGCAGGAAGGCGGGCGCGACCGCGGCGTCGACCAGCAGCGTCTCCGCCGCGTTGCAGACGCCCGGCCGCTGGCACTTGGCGTTGACCACGATCGCCTCCGCCATCGCGAGGTCGGCGGCGGCGTGGACATAGACGTGGCAGATGCCCGCGTCGTGTCGCACCACCGGGACCCGCGACGTCGAGGTCACGGCCTCGATCAGGCCGGGCCCGCCGCGCGGCACGATGAGGTCGACCACCCCGCGCAGCGACCCGAGGGCCGGCACCGACTCGCGGTCGGCGAAGGGCAGCAGGGTGACCGCCGCCGCGGGGAGGCCCGCCGCCGCGAGGCCGCGGCCCAGGGCGCCCGCGAGGGCGACGTTGGTCCGGAGCGCCTCGCTGCCCCCGCGGAGCACGCAGGCGTTGCCCGAGCGCAGGCAGAGGGCGGCCGCGTCGACCGTCACGTTGGGGCGCGACTCGTAGATGATGGCCACGAGGCCGATCGGCACGCGGCGCTTGGTCAGGCGCAGGCCGTTGGGCCGCTCCCAGGACTCGATGACCTCGCCCACCGGGTCGGGCAGGGCGGCCACCGCCTCGCAGGCGTCGGCCACCGCGCCGAGGCGGGACGGGTCCAGGCGTAGCCGGTCGAGCATCGCGGGGGAGAGCCCGGCCGCGGCGCCGTCGGCGACATCCGCCGCGTTGGCGGCGAGGATGGCCGCGGCGCCCTCGCGGATCGCGGCGGCGCCGGCCACGAGGGCGCGGGCGCGCGTCGCCGAGCCGGCGAGGGCGACCGTCCGGGAGGCGGCCTTGGCCGCCCGGGCCAGGTCGGCGGTGCGCTGGGCGATGTCGCTCATCGGCGGGGCAGGCGGAAGCGGGTGCCGACGGCCTTGCCGGAGGCGAGGTCCTGCAGCACGCGGGCGCGGCGCCCGTCGGCGAGGAAGGTCTCGACCCCGGCCTTGGCGGCGATCTCGGCGGCGGCCAGCTTGGTGACCATGCCGCCGACGTTGCGCTCGGAGCCGGCGCCGCCGGCGAGGGCGCGGACGCCCTCGTCGATGCGGCGCACGAGCGGGATGAGGCGGCCGGTGCCGTCGGGGTTGGTCATCAGCCCCTGCACGCCGGAGAGCAGGACGAGGCGGTGCGCGCCGGCCAGCGCGGCGACGTGGGCCGAGAGGCGGTCGTTGTCGCCCACCTTGATCTCCTCGTCGGCGATGGCGTCGTTCTCGTTGAGGATGGGCACGAACTTGCCCTGCGCGAGCAGGTGGTCGAGGGTCGCCCGCGCGTTGCGGCTCCGCGCGCGGCTGTCGATGTCGCCGTAGGTGAGCAGCAGCTGGGCCCCGAGGAGGCGGTGCCTGCGGAGATGGCGGGCGTACTCGGCCATGAGCTCCGGCTGGCCGACGGTCGCGCAGGCCTGCAGTTCCTGGACGGCCTTGGGGCGGCGCGACAGGCCCATCGCGGTCATGCCCGCGGCGATGGCGCCGGACGTCACGAGGATGACGTCGATGCCCCGCCGGCGGACGGCCGCCACCTGGGCGACGAGGTCGCCGATGCGGGCGCGGTCCACCCGGCCGTCCTTCCCGGTGAGGAGACCGGACCCGAGCTTCACGACCCAGCGCTGGCGCATGGGCCGAGCGTGGCCGCCGCGGGCGCGCTTGTCGAGCGTGTGCGGTGTTGCCACGCCGCCGCGCGCGGCCAAGTTGTCCCGCATGGCAAAGCCCGGACCCGGCGGCGACGCGCGCGACACCCTCGGTCGCCGCGACACCGCGCTCGACGCGGCGCTGCGCCCGCCGTCCTTCGCCGACTTCGCCGGCCAGCGACGCACGGTGGAGCGCCTGCGCGTCATGGTCGGCGCCGCGCGCCGCGAGTCCCGCGCCCTCGACCACATCCTGCTCCACGGCCCTCCCGGCCTGGGCAAGACCTCGCTCGCCCTCATCCTCGGCGCCGAGATGGGCAAGCCGGTCCGCGTCACCTCCGGCCCCGTGCTCGAGAAGGCGGCCGACCTCGCCGGGCTGCTCACCTCGCTGCAGGACGGCGAGATCCTCTTCGTCGACGAGATCCACCGCATCCCCAAGGTCGTCGAGGAGTTCCTCTACTCCGCGATGGAGGACTTCCGGATCGACATCCTCATCGACCAGGGGCCCAACGCCCGCAGCGTGCGCCTCGACCTGCCGCGCTTCACGCTGGTCGGCGCCACCACCCGCACCGGCCTGCTCACCGCCCCCCTGCGCAGCCGATTCACCCTGCAGAGCCGGCTCGACCACTACACCCGGGAGGAGCTGGGCGGCATCGTCCGCCGCGCCGCGGGCCTGCTCGGCGTCCGCCTGGGCGAGGGCGGCGCGGAGGCCGTCGCGGCCCGCTGCCGCGGCACCCCGCGCGTGGCCAACAACCTCCTGCGCTTCGTCCGCGACTACGCCCTCGAGCGCGCGGGCGGCGTGGCCGACGCCGCCACGGTCGCCGCGGCCCTCGAGCTGCTCGAGATCGACCGCCACGGCCTCGACGAGATGGACCACCGCCTCCTGCGCGCGCTGGCCGAGAAGCACCGCGGCGGCCCCGTGGGCATCGGCACGCTCGGCATGGCCGTCGGCGAGGATGCCCAGACGCTCGAGGAGGTGCACGAGCCCTTCCTCATCCAGGAGGGCTACCTCGCGCGCACGCCCCAGGGGCGCGTGCTCACCGACCGCGGCTGGACCCTCGTCGGCCTCGAGCCGCCCTCGCGTCCCGGCGAGCTGTTCGGCGCCTCCTGAGCGGCCTCAGTCGTCGGCCAGCCCCGTCGGCATCGCCGAGGCGGGCAGGCGGGCGATGTCGGCCCCGAGCGCGGCGAGCCGGCGCTCGAACGCCTCGTAGCCGCGGTCGAGATGGTAGAGCCGCTGCACCCAGGTCTCCCCGCCGGCGGCGAGCCCCGCGAGGATGAGCGCGGCGGAGGCGCGCAGGTCGGAGGCCATGACGGGCGCGCCGGAAAGGGGCCGGCCGCCCTTCACGATGGCGGTGGCGCCCTCGAGGTCGATCTCGGCGCCCATGCGCTGCAGCTCGGGCACGTGCATGAAGCGCGCGGGGTAGACGCGCTCCGTCACGGTGGTGAGCCCGTCGACCGTGAGCTGCATCGCCAGGACCTGCGCCTGCAGGTCGGTGGGGAAGCCGGGGAAGGGCTGGGTCGTCACCTCGATCGGCCGGGTGGGCCGCCCGCGCGCGCGCAGGCCCTCGGCGGACGACTCGATCGCGACGCCCGCGGCCTCGAGCTTGTCGAGGAACGCCCCGAGGTGCTGCTCGGGCACGCCGCGCACGAGGACGTCGCCGCCCGTGATCGCGCCGGCGACGAGGTAGGTCCCGGCCTCGATGCGGTCGCCGATGACGGCGTGCTCGCAGCCGCGCAGGGCCTCGACGCCCTCGACGATGAGGCAGGGGCTGCCGATGCCCGAGATGCGCGCGCCCATGCGGACGAGCATCTGGCACAGGTCCGTCACCTCCGGCTCGCAGGCCGCGCTGTCGATGCGCGTCGCGCCGGGCGTGAGGACCGCCGCCATCACGAGGTTCGCCGTGCCGAGCACGGTCGAGCCCATGCGGCCGCCGAGGAAGACATAGGACCCCCGCGCGGCCGAGGCGTCGACATGGAGGTAGCCGGCCTCGTGCCGGATGTCGCAGCCGAGCCGCGCCAGGCCCTTGAGGTGGAGGTCGATGGGGCGGGGCCCGATCACGCACCCGCCGGGCAGGGCGATCTCGCAGCGGCGAAGCCTTCCCACCAGCGCGCCGAGCAGGCAGATGGAGGCGCGCATCTTGCGCACGAGGTCATAGGGCGTGCGGTGGCCGACCGTCTCGGCGCGCACGACCAGCGTGCCCGGCTCCGGGCTTGTCACCTCCGCGCCCTGGTGCCGGAGGATCTCCGCCATGTAGCGGACATCGCTCAGGTCGGGGACGTTGCGCAGGGTCACCGTCTCCCGCGTGAGCAGGCAGGCGGCGAGGATGGGGAGGCAGGCGTTCTTGGAGCCCGCCGCCCTCACCTCGCCGCGCAGCGCGCGGCCGCCGACGATCCGGGCGACCTCGAGCATGTCGGGGGCGCCGGCTCAGCCGCGGGGGCCGCGTCCGCCGCGTCCGCCGCGGTCGCCGCGCCCGCCGCGCTGGCCCTGGCCGTTGCGACCGCCGCGGTGGTGGCCGCGGTCGTCGCGGCGACGGTCCTCGCGGTGGCCGTTGCCCTGGGGGGCGCGGGGCGCGGGCGTGTACTCGGCGCGGCGCGGCACGCCCCAGAGGGTGGCGGCGAGGCGCTTGATGGAGCCCCAGAGCGAGCGCGGGGGCTCGAGGGGGATCACCACGGGCTCGATGTGGATGCGGGCGCGCTCGGGAACGGGCGCGCGGTCGTCGCGCCGGCGCTCGCCGTCGGGACGGGGTCCGCGGTCGTCGCGGCGGGGACGGAACTCGCCGCTGTCGCGGGGCCCGCGGTCGTCGCGGCGGGGGCGGAAATCACCCTCGGGGCGGGGGCCGCGATCCTCACGGGGGCCGCGGAAGTCGCCCTCGGGCCGGGGCGCGCGGGGTTCGCGCGGGGGGCGGGGCTCGCGGGGCGCCTGGGCGTCGCCCTTGGCGAGGTCGCCCGAGAGCTTCTCGGTGAGGTCGGCGGGGTTGGTCACCGCGCCGATGGCGGGCGCGGGCGCGCCGGCGCCGCCCTTGCCGCCCTGAGGGGCGCCGCGGCGGCCGAAGGCCTTCGGCGCGGCGATCTCGCCGGGCTTGGCGGCCGGAGCGCTGTCGCCGCCGATCACGGACATCGGGGGGAGCTCGGCATGGGAGGACTCGAGCTTGGCGTCACGAAGGGAGGCGGCGGGAGCGGGGGCGGGCTTGGGGGTTTCCTCGGCGGGGTTTTCCGCGGGGTTGGTGGGTTCGGTCATGGTTTTTTGGGTTTGGGGCCGCGGGACGCGGCGGGGGGTGCGGGGGTGCCGCGGTTGGGTGGAGCCAGGAGGTCGCCCTCCCGGGACGCGGCGGAAGCCGCTGACCCCAAGGGGATACCGCCCGCTCCGGCAGGGCAAGAGGAAAGGGTCAGCGGGCCTCGTCGGTGAACCGGGTCTCGCGGATGACCGTGATCCGGACGGTGCCGGGGAGCGTCAGCTGCTCCTCGACCGCCTTGCGGATGCGCCGGGCGAGGTCCGCGGCCGCGTCGTCGTCGAGCTGGGTCGGCTGGACGATGACCCTGAGCTCGCGGCCCGCCTGGATGGCGTGGGCCTCGCTCACCCCGGCGAAGCCGAGGGCGATCGCCTCCAGGCCGCGTTGCCGGCGGATGAGGCCCTCGATGCTCGAGGCCCGGGCGCCGGGGCGGGAGCCGCTCATGCTGTCCGCGATCATGACCAGCGGGGCGTAGGGCGACTCCGGCGGGACCTCGCGATGGTGGGCGGCGACGGCGTTGACCACGCGGGGGTCCTCGCCGAGCCGGCGCAGCAGCGAGGCGCCGGCCAGCGCGTGGCTGCCCTCGGCCTCGGCCTCGAGCGCCTTGCCGATGTCGTGGAGCAGGCCCGCCCGCTTGGCCGGCACGGGATCCAGGCCGAGCTCGGCCGCCAGCATGGCGCAGAGGCGCGCCACCTCGACCGAGTGGGCCAGCGTGTTCTGGTTGGCCGAGAGGCGGAAGTGCAGGCGGCCGAGAAGGTCCTCGACCGCGGCGTCCATCGGCGGCAGCCCCAGCTCGCGCAGGGCTTCCTGGCCCAGCTTGCGCACCGAGGCCTCGACCTCGCCGCGCGCCTGGGCGACGCAGGACTCGATCAGGGCGGGGGAGACCCGGCCGTCCGCCACGATGGCGGCCAGCGCGCGGCGCGCGGTCTCGCGGCGCACCGGGTCGAAGCAGGAGACGAGCACGGCGTCGGGCGTCTCGTCGACGAGGAGCGTCGCGCCCGAGAGCTGCTCGAAGGTCCGGATGTTGCGTCCCTCGCGGCCGATCAGGCGCCCCTTCATCTCCTCGCCGGGGATGGCGACGGTCGCCGCGCTGCCCTCCTGGGTGACCTGGGGCGCCAGGCGCTGCATGGCGGCCAGGAGCTTGCGGCGCGCCTCCTCGGCCATCTCCGCCTCGGCGGGCTCGACCCATTCCTTGCGCAGGCGGCGCGCCTCCTCGGCGCACTCGTCGCGGATCGCCTCGATGGCGGCGCGGCGCAGGCCCTCGGGCGGCAGGCCCGACAGGCGGACCGTCTCCTGCCGGACGCGCTCGGCCGCGGCCGCGGCCTTGGCCCGCTCGTCGCCGGCCCTCGCCTGCTCGCGGGCGGCGGCCTCCGAGGCGGCCCTGGCCTTGGCGAGCGCGGTCTCGGCCTCGGCCATGCTCTCGGCGGCCGCGGCCGCCGCCTCGCGCCGGGCGAGCTCGACCTCCTGGCGGAGGCGCCGCTCATGCAGCTGGTTGAGGGTCGTCTCCCGCCACTTGGCCATCGCATAGGCGACGATCGCGCCCGTCGAGAAGGCGACGGCGGCGATGATGTTCTGGTCGGTGGAGACGGCCATGGCCTTCCTGTCGCCGAGGGTTGCGGGGCGCCCGGAGGCGGCAAGCCCCATTTGCCCCGGGCTTGCCCTCGGCGGCCGGGGGCGCATCGTGCCCCCATGGGGCTCCCTGCCCGCACCGTCCTGTCCTGGGTCACGCAGACGCGCGACGGGGTGCTCGCGTTCGTGCGGATCACGGACTGGACCCAGGTGGTGCTCATCGGCCTGCTCTGCGCCGCCGGCTACTTCTCCATCGCCTCGGCCGGGGCGCTGAGGGAGTCCACCTACCATCACCAGCAGCTGGTGTTCATCGCGGTCGGCTTCGTCGCCTACTGGGCGCTGGCCCTCACCGATTACCGGGAGCTCCGCCGCTTCGCCCGCTGGATCTACCTCGCCGGCCTCCTGCTCCTCATCCCGGTCTCGCTCGCCGCCGTCCTCGGCAAGGATTTTGGCAGCGTCATCCGCAGCGTCTACGGCGCCCGGCGGTGGATCGACCTGGGCCTCTTCTCCGTCCAGCCCTCCGAGCTGGCCAAGGTCACCACCCTGGTGTTCCTGGCCGCCTTCCTGGCCCGGAGCCACGTCGGCCGCCTGCGCGAAAGCTGGCCCGCCCTGCTCGGGGCCGCCGGCATCACCGCAGGACCCTTTTTCTTGATTTTCATCCAGCCCGACCTAGGGTCGTCCTTGATTTTTGCCGCTCTGACCGTCGCCCTCCTCCACGCCGCCAATCTCAGCCGTAGGTTCTTCGTCGCGGTGGGGGTCTTTGTCGGCTTCCTGCTCGCCCTCGTGGCGGTCGACCTCTCCGCCTACGCTGACCGGGTCCGGGCCCACGCCGAGGCCAATCCGGGCGACCGCAACCCCGCCGCCGCCGTCCGCGGGCAGCACGAGTCCCAGGCTTGGTTCGTCCTCCTCAAGGACTACCAGCGCGAGCGCATCCTGGCCTTCGTCGCCCCGGAGGTCGTGGACCCCCGCGGCATCGGCGTCAGCTGGCAGGTCCGCCAGGCCGTCATCGCGGTCGGCCGCGGCGGCCTGACGGGGCAGGGCTACAACGAGGGCCTCCAGGCCCGCCTCGGCTACCTTCCCGAGGGCGCCGCCCACAACGACTTCGTCTTCTCGGGCTTCGCCGAGGAGTTCGGCCTCGCCGGCTCGCTCGCCCTGCTGGCCGCCTACGCCCTGCTCATCTGGCGCGTGCTGCGCGCCGGCCTCCGCGCCGCCGACCGCTTCGGCACCTTCCTCGCCGTCGGGGTGGCCACCCTGCTGGTCGCCCACATCGTCATCAACCTGGCGATGAACCTCAATCTCGCGCCCGTGAAGGGCGTCCCGCTTCCTTTCCTCAGTTACGGAGGCTCCTTCATCCTCAGCTGTTTCCTGCTCCTTGGCTTGGCCCAGAGCGTTCACCGGCACACGCCGGGCGGCGAGGGAGGGGGGGTCCCGGCCACGGCCTGAGGCCACCGCACCCAAATGACCCCCAACGACGGCTCCCACGACGACATCCACGACCACGACCACGGCCCCGACGAGGCCCCGCCCGCGCCGACCCCCGGCGCGCTGGACTCGGGCAAGCTCGCCGCCGACGCCGCGTCCCGGCGCAAGGAGCTCCCGCTCCTCCAGCGCATCGTCAAGCACTTCTCCAAGGACCGGGACACGTACCGCGAGCTGGTGATCAACAGCGAGACGCTCGAGAAGCGCGTCGCGCTCCTGCGCAACGGCGTCCTCGAGCGCTTCGAGCTCGAGCACCGCAACGAGAACCGGATGGTCGGTGCCATCTTCAAGGGCAAGGTCCAGAACCTCGAGGGCGGCCTCAAGGCGGCCTTCGTCGACATCGGCCAGCCCAAGAACGCGTTCCTGCACTACTGGGACATGCTCCCGGCCGCCAACGACTCGCAGGTCGAGTTCATCCGCGACAACGAGTCCGCGGAGCAGAAGCGGATGAGGTCGCGCCACCAGGCCAAGGACATCCCCCAGCTCTTCCCCGTCGGCTCCGAGATCGTCATCCAGGTGGTCAAGGACCAGATGGGCACCAAGGGCCCCCGCTCGACGACCAACATCGCGCTGCCCGGGCGCTTCCTCGTCCTGATGCCCTTCAGCGGCGCCTGCGGCGTCTCCCGCAAGATCGAGGACCCGCGCGAGCGCGAGCGCCTCAAGGACATCCTCCGCAACCTCACCATCCCCGAGGGCATGGGCGTCATCATCCGCACCGCCGGCGAGGGCAAGCAGGCCCGCTGGTTCGTGCGCGACCTCCACCTGCTGCTCCGCAAGTGGCAGGCCATCGTCGAGAAGATCAACGCGCCGTCCTCCAAGCCCGTCCTTCTCCACAAGGAGCCCGGCCTCGTCGAGCGCACGGTGCGCGACTTCCTCACCGAGGAGATCGACCGCATCCTCGTCGACAGCCCGGCGGAGTTCGAGGCCGTCCGCGAGGCCGTGGCCGAGATCTCGCCCCGCTCCCGCTCCCGCGTCTCGCTCTACGAGGACCCCATCCCCGTCTTCGAGCGCTACAACATCGAGCGCCAGATCGAGCAGCTCCTCTCCCGCCGCGTCCCCCTCCCCAGCGGCGGCGAGATCGTCATCGACGAGACCGAGGCCCTGACCTCCATCGACGTCAACACCGGCGGCCACCGCGGCGGCAAGGACAGCGGCAAGGACTACATCCTCGCCGCGAACCTGGAGGCCGTGACCGAGGCCGCCCGCCAGATCCGCCTCCGCAACCTCGGCGGGCTCATCATGGTCGACACCATCGACATGAAGAACCCGAAGGACCGCCGGAAGGTCTTCGAGAAGCTGCGCGAGGAGATGGAGTCCGACCGCGCCAAGCACCAGATCCTGCCGATCTCGCAGCTGGGCGTCCTCCAGATGACCCGGCAGCGGCACTCCGAGTCCGCCACCACCACGCTCTACACCCGCTGCCCCTACTGCCAGGGCACCGGCAAGGTGAAGAACGCCCGCACGGTGTCGGTCGAGATCCAGCGCCGCCTGCTCAGCGTCGTCCGCAAGCAGCGCGAGGTGGTCGGCCCCGACCGCGAGCTCGAGCTCAACATCGTCCTGCACCCCCTCAACCTCGACCGCATCGTCCGGGAGGACGGCGAGTTCTTCCGCGACCTGATGCAGTCCTGCAAGGTCCGCCTCGGGACCAAGGCCGACCCCTCCTACCACGTCGAGAACTTCAAGATCCTCGACGGCGCCGGCAAGGAGCTGCGGTAAAGGCGGCGCACTGGGCGGCTTCACCGCGGCACGGCGGCACAGCTTCACGGGTTGCGGCTACACAGGGGGCAGCTTCACAGCTTCACGGGAGTGAGGCCTCGGGGCCACGGCTTGATGGCTGTGATGCCGACCGGCTTGTCGACCCTAGGCGCGCCGTCCTCTCGACCCTCGGTCTCCCTCTTGTCCCACGGGTTCCTCCTCTGTGCAGCTGTTCGCCGCGAAGCCGATCCCCGTGAAGCTGTTAACTGTGAAGCTGTGAAGCTGCCCCATTGGGTCGCCGCCGCAGCAGCCGGAGGCCGTTGAGGCACACCAGCACCGTGCTGCCCTCGTGGGCGAGCACGCCCACCGGCAGCGCGACGCCCTCGGCCACCGTCAGGAAGGCCATGATGGCGACGGTCCCCAGGGAGATGGCGATGTTCTGGAGGATGACGCGGTGCGTGCGCCGGCTGAGGTCGACGGCGTCGACCAGCCGGTCGAGGCGGTCCTCCACCAGGATCAGGTCGCTCGTCTCCTTGGCCGCGTCGCTGCCGCGCCCGCCCATGGCGACCGCGACGTCCGCCGCCGCCAGCGAGGGGGCGTCGTTCACCCCGTCGCCCACCATGGCGACCACGCGCCCCTCGGCGGCCAGCCGTCGGATGTGCTCCACCTTGTCCCAGGGGCGCAGGCCCGAGGCCACCTCGGGCATCCCGATCTCGGCCGCCGCCCGCGCCGCCGCGCCGGACTTGTCGCCCGTCAGCATCAGGCAGCGGATGCCGCGCGCGGCCAGGGCCGCCAGCACGGGCCTGCTCTCCGTCCGGACCTCGTCGCGCAGGCGGATGTGCAGGTGCGTCGACCCGTCGGACACCCAGACCTCGCTGCCGAGGCCCTCCGCCCCCGCCGCGGCGGCGGGCTCCGGCGCGCCGGCGAACGTCCGCTTGCCCATCCGCCATTCCCTGCCGCCGACCGAGCCCCGCAGGCCCTCGCCGGCGACGCTCTCGAAGTCCTCCGCCGCCGGCCCGGCCGCGCCGCGCGCGGCGCACCAGTCCGCCACCGAGCGCGACAGCGGGTGCGACGAGGCGCCGCCCAGCGCGGCGGCGGCGGCGAGCGCGGCGGCCTCGCCGGAGGCGGGCTCGCAGCGGTGCCCGACGACCGCGGGCTCGCCCCGGGTCAGCGTGCCGGTCTTGTCGAAGCAGATGGCGTCCACGTCCGCCAGCCGCTCGACCGCGGCCCCGCCGCGGAAGAGCACGCCCCGGCGGGCGCCCGCCGCGATGGCCGCGAGCACCGCGGAGGGGATGGAGAGGACGAGCGCGCACGGGCTCATCACCACGAGCAGCGTCATGGCGCGGTAGAGCGCCCCCTCCTCGGGGACCGCCGCCCGGAAGGGCGCGCCCTCCGACAGCAGCCAGAGCAGGAAGCCGGCGGAGGCGCCCAGCACCGCCAGCGCGTAGACGCCGCCCCACCTGTCGATGAGCCGCTGGGAGGGCGCCTTGCGCGACTGGGCCTCGCGGATGAGCCTCAGCGTCCGCTGCACCGCGCTCTCGGCCTCGGGCCGGGTGACGCGGGCGATGACGCGGCCGCCGCCGTTGAGCGTGCCGGCCATGAGCTCCGAGCCGGGCGACTTCGGGACGGGCACGGATTCCCCGGTCAGGGTGGACTCGTCGACCTCGGTGGCGCCGTCCGTCACCCTGGCGTCCACGGGCACCCTGTCCCCGGGCAGGAGCAGGATCGTGTCGCCCGCCCGCAGCGCGGCCACCTCGACCTCCGAGCCGTCGGCGCGCCGGGCATGCGTGGGCGCGCCCGCCATCAGCGCGTCGACGGCGCGCCGCGTGCGGTCGAGGGCGAAGTGCTCGATGGCGCCGGCGGCGGAGAAGAGGAAGAGGAGCAGCAGGCCCTCGAGCGGCTGGCCGACCGACCACGCGCCCGCCGCCGCGGCGAGCATGAGCAGGTGGACGTCGACGCGCCGATGGCGTGCGAGCGCGTGCCACGCCTCCTCCGCCGCCTCCCATCCGCCCGCGACGCAGCCGAGCGCGGCCAGCGCGAGGAAGCCGGCGTCCGCGCCTCCCGCCTCGCGCCACGCGACGGCCCCGAAGCCGAGCGCGCCGCACATCGCGGATTGGATCGCCAGCGCGCGCCAGGAATGCGCCTCATGCCCGTGGTCGTTTCCCATGCCGCGAGGATGCGCGACGCGCGCCGCGCGGTCAACGCGCGTCATCGCGCGATGGATGCGTCGCGACGACGCGCGAGGTCGGCGCGCGCGTTTTTTGACGGCGCGTAAAAAATGAAAATGGCGCTTGCACCTCGCGCGGCGCCCGTTACAAAAAAGTCAACCGCAGTGACGAACCGCGCCGAAAATAACCCCGAAAGCGAAGGACTCCTCACCGTGTCCCTTCCCGAGGAGCTCCACTCGAGCGTCGTCGCCTACCAGCGGAAATCCGGACTCCCCTCGCTCAGCGAGGCGATCCGCCACGCCCTTCTTCGTTTTGACGGCGCCCGCGATGTCGGTCGCCGTCCCTCACGCCAGGTGTCTTTCCGAGTCGACTCGGAGCTCCGCAAGCGCATCACCCGCCATTCGAGCAAGGCGGGGGTGAGCATGGGGCGAATCGTGAGGGTGGCGCTGTCCGCGCTGCCCTCTAACCCAACCCCGATCCCAAACCCGAACACACACATGGCCAAGAAGAAGAAGGCTGCCAAGAAGGGCGCCGCCAAGAAGAAGACCGCCAAGAAGAAGTAACCCTTCTTCGGCGGGCGTGAAAGCGTCCGCTGGTCTTCGACCGGCGCAAGCCGGTGCAAGGATGTCCCACGGGACATCCTTTTCTTTTGCCCGTTTTTTCATCCAGGCCGGCCGGGGGATCTCACCCAGCTAGGGTTTCGCCCCGGTAGGGACGCCTCGCCGAGGCGTCCGCGGCCGGCTCGGCCAGTCGGCCCTACCCGATGCGGTGTCTGGCGCACTTCGGACGCTTGGCGGGTTGGCCGGAGGAAGCTCGCTCCGCCCCTCTCCCTTCTCCGTGCTTCCGGGATTCCGTGCTTCCGTGAGGGAACGAGCATCAGCGAGTTCCGCCCCGCCGTTCCGCCGCTCCGCCGTTCCGCCCCTCCTCCCTCCTTTTCCCTTGAAGGGAGGCCTGCCCGCGGCTGACATCGCCCCATCCACCATGAGCCAAGGCGCCAACATCACCATCTCGGGCGGCAAGCTGACCGTCCCCGACCACCCCATCGTCCCCTTCATCGAGGGTGACGGCACCGGCCCCGACATCTGGCGCGCCTCCGTCCGCGTCATGGACGCCGCGGTCGCCAAGGCCTACGGCGGCAAGCGCAAGATCGTCTGGAAGGAGGTCCTCGCGGGCGAGAAGGCCTTCAAGCAGACCGGCAACTGGCTCCCCGAGGAGACGCTCACCGCCTTCAAGCAGCACCTCGTGGGCATCAAGGGGCCCCTGACCACCCCCACCGGCGGCGGCATCCGCTCCCTCAACGTCGCCCTGCGCCAGCAGCTGGACCTCTACGTCTGCCTCCGCCCCGTCCAGTGGTTCACCGGCGTGCCCTCGCCCGTGAAGAACCCCGGCAAGGTCGACATGGTCATCTTCCGGGAGAACACGGAGGACATCTACGCCGGCATCGACTTCGAGGCCGGCTCGGAGATCGCCACCAAGACCCTCGAGTTCCTCAAGGCCAACTTCCCGAAGGAATTCTCGAAGATCCGCTTCGGCGCCGAGCAGCCCCGCTCCGTCGGCATCGGCATCAAGCCCGTCTCCCAGCCCGGCTCCGAGCGCCTCATCCGCTCGGCCATCGAGTACGCCATCACCAACAAGCGCAAGTCGGTGACCTTCGTGCACAAGGGCAACATCATGAAGTACACCGAGGGCGCGTTCATGAAGTGGGGCTATGACCTCGCCAAGCGCGAGTTCGGCGCGGTCGAGATCGACGGCGGACCCTGGTGCAGGATCCCCGAGGGCAAGCCCGGTGCCGGCATCGTCATCAAGGACTCCATCGCGGACATCACCCTGCAGCAGGTGCTCACCCGCGCCAAGGAGTACGACGTGATCGCCACGCTGAACCTCAACGGCGACTACCTCTCCGACGCCCTCGCGGCCCAGGTCGGCGGCATCGGCATCGCCCCCGGCGGCAACATCAACTACCTCACCGGACACGCCATCTTCGAGGCCACCCACGGCACCGCCCCCAAGTACGCGGACAAGGACGTGGTCAACCCCGGCTCGGTCATCCTCTCCGGCGAGATGATGCTCCGCTACATGGGCTGGACCGAGGCGGCCGACCTCATCCTCAAGGGCCTCAACGGCGCCATCGGCTCCCGCAAGGTGACCTACGACTTCGCCCGCCTCATGGAGGGCGCGACCGAGGTGAAGTGCTCCCAGTTCGGCGACGGCATCATCGCCGCGATGTGATGGCGCGCGCCCCGCTCGTCCTCCTGCTCGCCGCCGCGGCCCCCGCCGCGGCCGGCCTGTGGGAGGAGGTGGGGCGCAACGCCGACATCACCGCCTCGGCCTCCGTCGCCTCCGATTATCTCTCCCGCGGCCGCGCGCCGGACCTCGGTCCGGTCGCCGACCTCGGCGTGTCG
>CAYYLJ010000013.1:0-2165 GCA_964472585.1 uncultured Enterobacteriaceae bacterium
AGGAAGATCCACTGCGTCCAGCGGAAGTACTCCGGGTCGGTCGTCGCGATCTCGCGGTCCCAGTCGATGGCGAAGCCGAGCATCTGCAGCTGGCGCCGGAAGTTGTCGATGTTGCGCCGGGTCTGGACGGCGGGGTGCTCACCGGTGGCGATGGCGTGCTGCTCGGCGGGCAGGCCGAAGGAGTCCCAGCCCATGGGGTGGAGGACATTGTGGCCCGTCGCCTTGCGGTAGCGCGCGAGGATGTCGGACCCGGTGTAGCCCTCGGGGTGACCGATGTGCAGGCCCGCGCCCGAGGGATAGGGGAACATGTCCAGGACATAGTACTTCGGCTTGCCGCAGGACGGGGGCTCGGCTCGGAAGGTGCCGCGCTCCTTCCAATAGCCCTGCCAGCGGGCCTCGAAGGCCGAGAAATCGTAGGTGCCCGGGGAGGTTTCCATCGCCCCGGAGCAAGCCCGCACGCGGGCCGGGAGTCAAGGCGGGCGGCGAGGGCCCCGCCCTTGCGACGGACGCCCGCGATGCCGAGGCGCAGGCGGCTTAGGTCCGATCGGTCCGGTAGACCCGTCGCACGCGCTGCGTGAGCGAGCAGAGCGCCTCCCAGGGGATGCAGTCGGCCCAGCCGCAGAACTCGTCCACGGTTATGCGCTCCGCGCCCTGCGCGCCGACGATCGTCGCGACGTCGCCGACGGCGATCTCCGGGTGATCGGTGACGTCGACTATGGTCTGGTCCATCGTCACTCGCCCCAGGATGGGGCATCGGCGACCGCGGATCAGGAGCTGGCCGCGGCCGCTGGCGGCGGTCGGGATGCCGTCGCCGTAGCCCGCGGAGACGACGGCGACCCGGCTGTCGCGGCGCAACCTGCAGGTCGCGCCATAGCTGATGGTGGCCCCGGCGGGCAGGCGCTTGGCGAGCACGACGCGGGCGTGGAAACCGAGCATCGGCTCGGGGCGGATGCGGTCGAGGAAGGACCCCGGGTGCGGCGGGAGCCCGTATTGGAGGAGGCCGACGCGGACGGCGTTGACCGCCGCGTCCGCGGAGAAGGTGTCGAGGCCCGACGAGTTGTCGGCGTGCACCATGAGGCGGGAGCGAGCCGGCTCCGGTACGAGCGAGAGGACGGATTGGAAGCGGCGGCGCTGCTCGGCAGTGAGCGCCGGATCGCCGTCGGCGTAGGCGAAGTGGGTGTAGAGCCCGCGGAGTTCGAGCGCGGGCTCGCCGAGGATGGAGGCGAGCAGGCCGGGCGCCTCCGGGTGCCAGACGCCGGCGCGACCCATGCCGGTGTCGACCTTGAGGTGGACGCGGGCCCGGATCCCCTTGGCGACGGCCAAGGCGGCGAGACCCGCCGCCTCGTCGGGCGAGGAGACCGTGAGGTCGAGACCGAGCTCGACGGCCCGGGACCATTCCTCCGGCAAGGCGGGCGAGAGCACAAGGATCTCGGCCTGGGGGCCGATCTCGCGCAGGAGCGCCGCCTCCTCGGCGTTGGCAACGGCGAAGCGGTCGATGCCCGCCTGCAGGAGGCGCGACACGACCTCGGGCATGCCGTGCCCGTAGGCGTTGGCCTTGACCACCGCGACGTACCGGATGCCGGCGGGCAGCGCGGCCTTGATCCGGCCGACGTTGCGGTCGAGCGCCGCCAGGTCGATCTCGACCCAGGCGCGGACCCCGGGAATGGGCGAAGCCGGCATCATGGCGAGGACTTGGCCTGGGACTTGCCCGACCAAAGCGCGTAACTCCCGGGCGCGTTGAGCGCGTCGAGGTCGTCGGAAAGCCCGGGCAGGCCGCTCCGGGCGAAGATCGCGGGAAGCGCAGGCCAGGCATCCACCGGCTCGCCGAGCGACGGCGGGACGCCGTGGCGGAATCCGCCCCTGAGCGGCCGCAGCCGGAGACGGGCAAGCTCCGCCGGGTCTCGCTCGGCGGGCAAGCCCGCGGGCTCCCCGTCATCGAGGCGCTGGAACACCCACCTCCCTTCCCTGCCCTCCGAGACGACGCCGTCGCAGGTGCCGGCCGCGGCGAGCGCCGCGGCGCGATGGCCGCTCCAGCCATGGGCCCCGATGCCCAGCGACACGGACCACGCCTTCGCGGACACCGCGGAGGCGCGGATACCGAGGATCGAGCCGGGGCCGCGGTTCACCGCGACCGAACCGAGGTCGCGGAGCGACATGCCGGCGAG
>CAYYLJ010000013.1:2265-3365 GCA_964472585.1 uncultured Enterobacteriaceae bacterium
GGCTTGCGGGGGACGACGAGCACGTGCACGGGCGCCTGCGGGGCGATGTCATGGAAGGCCACGCAAAGGTCGTCCGCATGGACGAGCTTGGCCGGGATCTCGCCGTCGGCGATGCGCTGGAAGAGGGTCTTGGCGGACATGCCACCACCTTGACCGAGTCCGGGGGGCGATTGAAGGCAAAAGCCCGGCTCAGAGGACGACGACGGTCACCCTGCCCCGCCCGGCGCGCCGGGCGGCGAGGGCCTCGAGGGTCTCGACCGCCGAGGCGTAGGCCGCCTCGCGGCGGGAGGTCGGGCCGCGACGGCCCAGGAGCTGGTCCTGGAGCCCGGCGACCCAGAGGAGGATGTCGGGCGAGCCGTCGACGGGCGCGAGGGCCCGGTCGAGCTCGCCGGGCGCCCAGAGGGGGTCGAAGGGACGCTCGCGATAGTCGAGCACGGCGATGTCCGGGGCGACCTTGCCGGGCAGGATGAGGGCGAGGATCTGCCGGGCGGCGCGGGCGAGGCCGTCGGCGTCGAGGCCCTCCGAGGGCACGATCTCCGACTCGACGACGCGCAGGACGGCGTCGATATCACGGCGCAGCTGCGGGTTCGTGCCGGCCAGGGTGGCGACGAGGGCGTGGAAGGTGCGCAGGCGGGCGGCGCGGACGGCGGCGGCGGCGGTCATGGCACCTTACCCCCCTTGCGCAGCTGCTCGATGACGCGGGCGAGCTCGTCGATGTCCCGAAAGTCGCGGTAGACGCTGGCGAAGCGCACGTAGGCGATCTGGTCGACCGACTGCAGGCGCTGCATGATGATCTCGCCGATGAGCTTGGAGGGGACCTCGTCCTCGAAGCGCGCGTTGATCTCCTCGATGACCTCGGAGATGAGGAGGTCGATGCGCTCCGTCTCGACCGGGCGCTTGTCGGTGGCCTTGCGGATGCCCGCGGCGATCTTGGCGAGGTCGAAGTCCTCGCGGGAGCCATCGCGCTTCACGACGACGAGGCCCTCGCGGAGGATCTCCTCGACGGTGGTGAACCGGTGCTCGCAGCCCAGGCACTCGCGCCGGCGGCGGATGGCGTGGTTGCCCTTGAGCAGCCGCGTGTCGATGACCTTGGTGTCCTG
>CAYYLJ010000013.1:3465-26467 GCA_964472585.1 uncultured Enterobacteriaceae bacterium
GGCGGATGGCGTGGTTGCCCTTGAGCAGCCGCGTGTCGATGACCTTGGTGTCCTGGTGCTGGCAGCGCGGGCAATGCATCGCTCAGAGTCGCAGGAAGTTGGCGAGGATGTCCATGCCGCGCTCGGTGACGAAGGACTCGGGATGGAACTGCACGCCCCAGACGGGGAGCTCGCGGTGGCGCAGGCCCATGATGAGGCCGTCGTCGGTCCAGGCGGTCACCTGCAGGCAGGCGGGGAGCGTGGCCCGGTCGACGACCAGGGAATGGTAGCGGGTCGCGGCGAAGGGGTTGGGCATCCCCATGAAGAGGTCGCGGCCGTCGTGGAAGACCGGCGAGGTCTTGCCATGCATGAGATGGGGCGCCCGGACGACCTTGCCGCCGTAGACGTGGCCGATGGCCTGGTGGCCGAGGCAGACGCCGAGGAGCGGCTTCTTCCCGGCGAAGGCACGGATCATGTCGCAGGACACGCCGGCCTCGGCGGGCGAGCAGGGACCGGGCGAGATCATCACCCGGTCGGGATTCAGCGCGAGGGCCTGCTCGACGGTGATCTGGTCGTTGCGGAAGACGCGCTGCTCCACGCCGAGCTGGCCGAAGTACTGGACCAGGTTGTACGTGAAGGAGTCATAGTTGTCGATGACCAGGAGCACGGGCCGACAGTCTCCCTCGGCGGAGCGGGAGTCAAGCGGCGCAAGGCCCTGTGAACAACTCGCTCAGCGCCTCAGCGTGGCGGCGGAGACCTTGTTGCGGGCCGGAAGGTACTCGTAGGGAGCGAGCGTGGCGGAGCGCACGGTGAAGGTCGCGGTCCCGCGGGAGCGGGTCGGGATCTCCGAGGTGGACAGGCGGACGTTGCCCGCGCGGTCGGTGACGCCGGTGACGACGGCGTCCTCGAGGCCGGCGACGGTCGCGGTTACGGTCACGCCGGGAAGAGGGCGGCCGGCCGAGTCGGCGACGCGGAAGGTCGCGGTCGCCCGGCCGGAGGCGCGGGTGGTGGCGACCCAGGCGGCGGAGGCCGACACGATGGACATCGGCCGGGCGAAGGAGGCGCGGGCGGTGGCGGTCACCCGGACGTCGGTCGAATGGACGGCGCCGGTGTTGTCCGTGACGGTGAGGGTGGCCGTGCGCTCGCCCGGGGTGGCGAAGGTGATGACCGCGGTCGGGCCGGTGGCGACCTGGCCGTCCGAGAAGCTCCAGGCGTAGGAGGCGATCGTGCCGTCAGGGTCGAACGAGCCGCGGCCGTCGAACGTCGCCGTCAGCGGCGCCTTGCCCAGCAGGGGCGAGCTGCCCGCCGTGGAGGCGAGCGGCGGGCGGTTGAGCTGCCAGGTGCCGGTGACGGAGAACCTGCCGATTGAGGCGTAGTCGGTGAAGCCGGTGTCGGCGTCGAGGTAACCGATGCCGTCGACGACCAGGTAGTAGAACCCGGCCGACGGAAGATTGGCCGTCAGGGTGGCGGAGAGGGGACGCTGGTCGGCGGCCGAGGAGGCCACGAGGTTGCCGGCGGAGTCCCGGATGCTAAGCCCGAGCTTGAGATTGGGCCCGAGCGAGGCGACCGAGCCGGTGAAGCTCGCTCGCCCGGAGCTGGCGGCGAACTTGTACCAGGCGGTGTCGCCTGCGGAGCGGAGGGTGCCGGTGAGCACATCGGCGGGGTCGACCGGCCCCAGTGCGTCGGCGGCGGCGCGGTCGACGGGGTGCTCGGCGGCGGCGAGGGGGATGAAGCCGGTGATGATGGCGATGTCGTCCTGCGCCGGGTTGGTGGCGTTGGCATAGTCGCCGCGGCTCCACTGGGAGACAGCGTCCGAGGACCCCGCCCCCATGATGGGCGCCCAGATGCCATGGCCGGCGTAGTACTCGTCCCGAACGCCTCCCACCTCGCTGCCGTGGTGGTCGAGATTGAGGGTGTGGCCGACCTCATGGGAGACGGTGTCGGCGATCATCGCGTAATCCGTGCCATGGGACACCGAGAAGACCAGCGCGGGATTGTCGACCGCGTCGCCGAACGTGCCGGTGAGGGCAAGCCCGAGGACGCCCTCCGCCTCTTCAGGCGGAAGGATGTAGGTGGGGTCGTCGCCGACCAAGGCGCGCACGCCTACCTCGATGTCGCCCGGCCCGTTCGAGATGATGCGGTCCAGACCGGGGTCTTCGGTCGTCACGTTGACATCGAACGGGGCGAAATCCTCGGCGACGCGGCGCCAGATCTCCTGGATGATGGCGCGCTCCTGCGCGGAAAATGCGGCGGGGTTGCCGTCGATGTCGAAGGGGTCGACTTGGACGGGGTCCTCGAAATCCTCGTTCCAGGCCGTGCCGGTGATGGTGTGGCCGTCGAAGTCGAGGTAGATGACGCGGGCGGCGCCCGGCCGGGAGTGGAGCGCGAAGGTCTCGGCGAGGGGGCGTGGAGCGGGCGCGATGAAGGTGGAATTGTCCTGACCCACGATGCGGGCCGCAACGGGAGCCCGGCGGGGACGCGCGCACTTATAGGCGAGTCGGCCGGAAGAGGTGATATGCAGCGAGGGCTGGCTCGTAGCCAGCTCCCGGAAGCGCTGGAGGCTGAGTTGGAGGCGAGAGGCGCCCTGCGACTGCAGGGCCTCGTCGGCGTCCTTGGCCCGGGTCAGGCCTTGGCGCGCACCCGAGGAGGGGGCGAGGACGACCACGGCCAGGAGGAGGGCAAGGAGGCGGGCTAAGGCGCTCATTGGTCCAGCATCACCGGCCGGTCCCGCTTGGCAAGCCGGGTTTGGCTCAGCGTCGCAGGGTCGCGGAGGTCACCCGGCTGCGGGCCGGCAGATAGGCGTGCTGAGGCAGGGCGGCCGCGCGGAGGGCGAAGGAAACGGAGCCCTTGGCGGAGGCGGGAAGGTCGCCGGACTCGATGGCGGCGAAGCCCGCCCGGTCGGTCACGGCGGTTCGGAAGCTGGATTCAAGACCCGCAAGGGAGGCGGTGACCGCCACCCCGGGCAAGGGTCGTCCGCCCGAGTCGACAAGGCGGAAGGTGGCGCGCGCCCGCACGACCGAGCGCGAGACGACCACCCACTCGGTCGTGACGGAGTTGGAGGTCATCCAACGGGGAGGGACGGTCCGGGGCGACACCACCACGGGGGTGACGGCGACGGACGCGGCGCCCAGGTTGTCGGTGACGGTCAGACGCGCCTGGTAGGTCCCGGGCGAGACGTAGGTGTGCGAAGGATTGGCGAGGGTCGAGACCGGCGAGCCGTCGCCGAAGTCCCACGAGACCGAGGCCACCGAGCCGTCGAGGTCGAGGGACTGGTCGGATCGGAAGGCGACGGCCAGCGGCGCCTTGCCGGCGAGGGGATTGGTGCCGGCGGCGCTGGCAAGGGGGAGCAGGTTGTTGGGCCAGGTCCCTGAGATGCGGAACCTGCCCACCGAGCCATAGCCGTCGAAGCTGACCGTGGGGTCGCCGGCGCCGATGCCCTCGACGACGAGGTAATGGACGCCGGAGGCGACATTGGCGCGGAGACGCGCGCCCATGGAGGCGCCGACGGGCGTCTGAGCGACGACGTTGCCGAGCTCGTCCTCGAGGGTCAGCCGCAGCTTGAGGTTGGGGGATGGACCCGCGACCTCGCCCACGAGGTCGACCGCGCCGGCCGTCATCACGATGCGATACCAGGCCTGGTCGCTGTCACGGGGGATGACGCCGCCGGCGGTGTCGCCCGGACGCAGCTCGAGGGCGGTCTCGCGGGTGAGCGCGATGCCGGCGTCGGCATAGGGCGCCTCCTGCGCGATGATCGCAAGGTCGTCCTCCTGGTTGTTGGCGTCCGCGTAATCTCCCTTGCTCCACTGGACGACGCTCTTGCCGTAGCCGGCGCCCATGATGGGGGCCCAGTTCGATTGGCCGCCATAGTACTCGGCGCCGGCGCGGGTGCCGTCATGATACAGCCCGAAGGTATGGCCCACCTCGTGCGATGCGGCATAGGCGACGCTGTTGAAGCCGAAGAGGTTCCTGGAAAAGACGAAACAAGGGACCTCGCTGGCACGTTGGAAAGAACCTAGGATGGCCACGCCACCGGCCCCGCCGCCGTACCATTCGCCCGCGCCGCCGATGACGACGCGCATCCCCCAGACGGTGTCGCCGGGCCCGCTGTAGCCCAGGCTGCCGGCCCCGGGCTCCTCGGTCGTCACGTCGACATCGAAGGGGGCGAAGTCCTCTGCCACCTGCCTCCAAATCTGCTGGATGGATCCGCGCTCGGCGCCGCTGAAGGAGGCGGTGTTGCCGTCGGTGTCGTAGGGAGGCGTGACGATGCGGCGCCCCCAAGGGGTGCCGGCCGGCGTCGTGTGGCCGTCGAAGTCGAGGTAGATGACGCGTCGGGCGCCCTTGCGCGAGTGAAGCTTGAAGGTCTGGGACGCCGGATACTGGGTGGTCTGGACGAAGGAGGAGGTGTCGGCGCCGATGGCGGCGTCCGCCGCGGTCTCGGGTCCGAGCGAGGCTCCGGCGGGAATCTCGCAGTGATGGAAGGCCTCGCCCTCGGGGGTCAGGTAAAGGTTGGATTGGCGACGGGCCAGTTCCGAAAGGTCGCCCCGGGACATCCTGAGCTTGGCCATGGCGCGCTCGAGGCGGGCGGCGTCGGCGTCCTTGGCCCGCTGGGCGCGTTCAAGGAACCCTTGGGCGCCGAGCAGGGCGGGCAGGAGCAGAAGGGGGAGCAGCCGACGCATGGGGAATGGCTGTCCTTTTCATGGCGGTTTGCAAGACGGTCCGACGGGGCCGAAATCCGACACTTGTCACGGGCGGGGGACTGTGAATAACCCATTGAGGCTCATGAAGCAGCAAACCCTCCAGCGGGTGGTCTCCCTCAAGGGGAAGTCCCTCCACACCGGCCAGGATGTCACCCTGACCCTCCACCCGGGCGCTCCCGACACGGGCATCGTGTTCCGCCGCTCGGACCTCCACGGCAAGCCCGAGGTCCGACCCGTCTCCGACATGGTGACCGAGGTCGAGCGCAAGACCACCGTCGCCCACGACCACATCAAGCTCCACACCATCGAGCACGTGCTCTCCGCCCTGGCCGGCATGGGGGTCGACAACGCGGTCGTCGAGCTGGACGCCTCCGAGCCCCCGATTGTCGACGGCTCCGCCCGCCCCTTCACCACGCTCATCCGGCAGTCGGGCGTGGTCACCCAGGAACAGCCCCGCGAGGTGTTCACCCTGACGGCGCCGATCACCATCAACGAGGGCGGCCGCTCGATCGTCGCGCTCCCGCACGACGGCTTCCGGGTGACCTGCACCTCGGCCGACGACCGCGGCATCCACACCCAGCACCTCACCATCGACCTCGATCCCGAGACCTACGAGACGCAGGTCGCGCCGGCCCGCACCTTCACGGTCTACGAGGACATCGAGGCGCTGCTCAAGAAGGGCCTCATCCAGGGCGGCTCGCTCGACTCGGCCATCGTGCTGAAGGGCGACAAGATCATCTCCAAGGAGCCCCTGCGCTTCCGCGAGGAGCTCGTCCGCCACAAGATCCTCGACATCGTCGGCGACCTCACGCTCGCCGGCGTGGCCATCAAGGCCCACATCATCGCGGTCCGCCCCGGCCACGCCCTCAACGCCCGCCTCGCCGCCGCGGTGCGCCGCCAGTGGCTCGACGCCAAGGCCGGCAAGGCCAGGCCCGCCAAGGCGGCCGAGCCCAAGGTGCAGGCCCCGGTGGGCAACGAGCTCAACATCCGGCAGATCCTCAACCACCTGCCCCACCGCTACCCCTTCGTGATGGTCGACCGCGTGCTGAAGCTCGAGAAGGAGAGCATCGTCGCGATCAAGAACGTCACCATCAACGAGCCCTTCTTCCAAGGCCACTTCCCGGGCATGCCGGTGATGCCCGGCGTCCTGCAGGTCGAGGCCATGGCCCAGGTGGCCGGCCTCATCATGCTCAACCAGCTGCAGGGCGAGAGCACGCCCAAGGTCGTCTTCTTCATGAGCGCCGACAAGGTGAAGTTCCGCAAGGCGGTGACCCCCGGCGACACGCTCGAGATCCGCGCCAAGCTGACCAAGGTCCGCGGCAAGATCGCCTGCGCCGAGTGCGAGTGCCTCGTGGCCGGCGAGCCCGTCTCGTCCGCCGACCTCATGTTCACCATCGCCGACAGCGGCGCGGAGGCCTGAGGCCGTGGGCGCGGCCATCCACCCGACCGCGATCGTCGAGCCCGGCGCGAGGCTGGGTTCCGGCGTCGCCATCGGCGCCTATGCCTATGTGGGCCCCGACGTCACCCTCGGCGACGGCTGCGTCCTGCATCACCATGCCTGCGTGGAGGGCCTCACCACCCTCGGGCCCGGCTGCGAGGTCTTCCCCTTCGCCGTGATCGGCGGGCGCACGCAGGACCTGAAGGCGCGACCCGGCAAGCCCGGCCTGCGCGTGGGCGCCCGCAACACCTTCCGCGAGTACGTCAGCATCCACCTCGGCACCCAGGAGGGTGAATGGACCGTCCTCGGCGACGATAACACGCTGCTCGCCTACGCCCACATCGCGCACGACTGCGTGGTCGGCGACCACCTCGTGATGTCGAGCCACTCCGCCCTCGGCGGCCACGTCCACGTGGGGAACCACGTCAATGTCGGCTGGAACGCCGGCGTGCACCAGTTCTGCCGCATCGGCGACCACGCGATGGTCGCCGCCTGCTCGAAGCTCGTCCAGGACGTGCCCCCGTTCGTCATCGCCGACGGCAACCCGGCGGAGACCAAGATGGTCAACCGCGTCGGCCTGTCCCGCAACGGCTTCGCCGACGCCGAGATCGAGGACGCCAAGGCGCTGCACCGGCTCTTCTATCGCGACGGCCTCAACGCCACGCAGGCGCTGGAGAAGGCCGGCGCCCTGCCCTTGGCCGCCGGACGGGTCGGCAAGACCTGGCTCGGCTTCGTGCGCGAGTCCAAGCGGGGATTGGCCTGAGGAACGGACTTCGGAGGACAGACTTCAAAGGACAGGTGGAAAGGCAGCCCTCCGGCTTTTAACGACCACGAGTCCGGCTGCGTCCAATCCGGACCTTGAAGTCTGTCCTTTGAATTCTCTCCCGCTCAGGCCACGCGCTCGACGAGGAGCGGCGGGACGTTGGGGCGCTTGGGCGCGAGGCGGTAGGCGTCGCGCAGGAACGGC
This sequence comes from uncultured Enterobacteriaceae bacterium, assembly GCA_964472585.1. GTDB lineage: Bacteria > Verrucomicrobiota > Verrucomicrobiia > Opitutales > UBA953 > UBA8828. The sequence continues at coordinate 10,547 of CAYYLJ010000013.1, forward strand.
AGCGCCGCCTCGACCTTGGACTCGTCGTTGTAATGGATCATCACCAGGGGCTCGCCCTGCTTGACCTGGGTGCCGACCTTGCGGATCTCGGTCACGCCGACCGAGGGGTCGAGCGTGCCGTCCTTGAGGGTGGCGAGGAGGCGGACGCCCTGGGCGATCTTGCCCGCGTCGATGGTGTGCACGTAGCCGCGCTTGGGCGCGGGCAGCTTGCGGATGAACTTGGCCTTGGGGAACTTGGCGGGGTCGTCGATCCAGTCGGTCTTGCCGCCCTGGGCGCGGACCATGGCCTTGAACTTCTCGAGGGCGGAGCCGTCCTTGAGGTGGCGCTCGACGGCCTGCTTGGCCGAGAGGGTGGAGCCGGCGACGCCGGCAAGGCGGACGACCTCCATGCCGAGCTTCATGACGAGGTCCTGGAGGTCCTCGGGGCCCTCGCCCTTGAGGAGGCGCACGGCCTCGAGCACCTCGAGGCCGGTGCCGACCGAGTCGCCGAGGGGCTGGTTCATGTCGGTCACGAGCGCCACGCACTTGCGGTTGAGGCTGCGGGCGACGCGGGTGATGATGCGGGCGAGCTGCTTGGCCTGCTCGACGTCGCGGATGAAGGAGCCGTTGCCCCACTTGACGTCGACCACCAGGCCCTCGCAGCCCTCGGCGAGCTTGCGGGAGAGGATGCTGCCCGTGATGAGCGGGAGGGAAGGGATGGTGCCGGTGCGCTGGCGGAGGGTGTAAAGGAGCTCGTCGGCCGGGGCGATCTCGGCGGACTGCTCGGCGAGCACGCAGCCCACGCGCTCCAGCTGGGAGCGGAAGGCGTCAAGCGAGAGCTTGGTCTTCAGGCCGGGGATGGAGGCGAGCTTCTCGGTCGTGGAGATGACGTAGGACTCATCCTTGCCGCTCATGCCGGGCATGATGACGCCCGCGGCGGCGCCGAAGGCGGCGAGCACCATCGAGGTCTTGTCGCCGACGCCGCCAGTGGAGACCTTCGAGATCTTGGGCTGGCTGAGGCGGTCGAGGTCGACGTACTCGCCGGAGAGGCGCAGCTCCTCGGCGAAGCTGGCGGTCTCCTGGGCGGACATCTGCCGGAAGAAGATGGCCATGGCGAGCGCGGCCTGCTGCGCCTCGGGCATCTGGCTGTCCATCACCGAGTCGACGATGTAGCGGATCTCGTCGGCGGTGAACTCGCCGCCATCGCGCTTCTTCTCGATGAGCGAGGTGTAGGAGGGCTTTTCCTTCTTCTTCAGATCGAGCAGTTTTTCGGCCATAAGTGGTTGGGAAATCGGCGGTTGGGAAGAGGACGGTCCCCTCGGGGCGGATAACGCATCAAGCGAAGGCAACCCCAAAAGTCGAGCCTAAAACTCCCAACTCCGACCCCCGATCAAGGGGATGGGGTTTTACAAAATGTTGATAATCAGTAATTAAAACGAGACCATGGCCCGAAATCGCCTCGGTCATTGCCCAACGGAACCGTCTCAACCTGCCTCAGAGGCAGGGGGTCTGGCAACCAAGCGGTCGCACAGGGGTCGCCCTGCCCTTCACCGGCCGTGTAGATAAGCCCGTGGTCGACCAGCTGCTCGCGCAGGAGCGCCTGCCCCAGTCCGGCTCCCGCCTCGACGAGGAGCCCCACCCAGCCCTCGCGGGCGGCCTGGGCGATGACGGCGGCCAGGAAGCCCTCGGACGGCAGGGGCCAGCCGAGGATGCCCCGCGAGGCGAGCCAATCGGCGTAGCCGGAAGGGGCGCTCGCCGGGTCGTAGGCGACGCGCGTGCGGCCCGCGTGCGCGTCGGAGACGAGCGCCAGGCGGTCGGCGCGATGGAGCCGCCCCGACGGGTCGATGACGAGTCGCCAGGGACAGGTCTCGCCCTCGGGCAGCCGCGCCGTCAGACGAGGGTCGTCGGCGAGCGCGGTGCCGGCGCCGACGGCGATGGCCGGGAAGAGGCGGCGCCAGCGCATGACGTCGGCCCGCGCCGCCTCGCCGGTGATCCAGCGGGCGCCGGGCAGCGGCGTCGTGCGGCCGTAGGCGTCGCGGCCCACCTTGAGACAGACGAGGGGGCGACGCCGCACGATCCAATGGTTGAAGAGGAAATTGAGGCGGCGGCAGACGAGCTCGGTCGCGCCCTCGGCGAGGCGCACCTCGGCGCCGCCCGCGCGCAGCAGGTCGATGCCGCGCCCGGCATGCTGCGGGTTGGGGTCGAGCGTGCCGATGACCACCTTGCGGATGCCGGCGGCCAGGATGGCCTCGACGCAGGGCGGCGTGCGCCCGTGGGTGCTGCAGGGCTCGAGGGTGACGTGCAGGACGGCGCCGGGCGCGGGCGCGCGGCCGAGGGCGCGCAGGGCGGCGATCTCGGCGTGCGGCTCGCCGGCGCGGGCGTGCCAGCCCTCGGCGACGGCGCGGCCGCCCTCCTCGAGGACGGCCCCGACCATCGGGTTGGGGTGGGTGTCGCCCCAGGCGCGGCGGGCGAGCTCGAGCGCGCGGAGGAGGTGGCGGTCGTCCGCGCCTCCCGGCATGCTCAGCGGTTGCGCCTGCGGGCGACCGGCGCCGCCTTGCCGGTCACGCTGAGGATGGGCTCGGAGTAGTAGCGGAAGCCCTCGAGCTTGCGGCGGGCGATGGGCTTGCCGAGGAGCTGCTCGATCTGCTGGAGATGGTGGAGCTCGTCGGGCGAGAAGAGCGTGAAGGCCTCGCCCTCGGCGGAGGCGCGGCCGGTGCGGCCGATGCGGTGGACGTAGTCCTCGGGATGCTCGGGGACGTTGTAGTTGATGACGTGGGTGACGCCGGTGATGTCGAGGCCGCGGCTGGCGATGTCGGTCGCGACAAGGATGGCGAGCTTGCCCGACTTGAAATCCTTGAGCGCCTGGAGGCGCTCGGACTGGGAGCGGTCGGCGTGCATGGTGGCGACGGGCGTGCCGTGGCCCTCGATCCACTCGGCGATGCGGTCGGCGTCGCGCTTGGTGCGGGTGAAGACGATGACGGACTTGTAGTCGGTCTGCTTCAGAAGCGCGAGGAGCAGGTCGTACTTCTGGAAGACGTCGACCGGGTAGAGGCTGTGGTCGACGGTCTCGGCGGCGGTCTGGCCGGTGCGGACGTCGACGGTGACGGGGTCGGTCAGGGCCCAGTTGGCGACCTTGCCCACGCGCTCGTCGGCGGTGGCCGAGAACAGGAGGGTCTGGCGCTGCTTGGGGCAGAGGCGGATGATGCGGGAGACGTCCTCGATGAACCCCATGTCCAGCATGCGGTCCACCTCGTCGAGGATGAGGACCTGGATGGCGTCGAGGCGGAGGATGCGCTGCTCCTGGAGGTCGAGCAGGCGACCGGGCGTGGCGATGACGACGTCGACGCCCGCCTTGAGGGCCTCGGTCTGCGCGCCGTAGCCGACGCCGCCGTAGAGGAGCGCGGTGCGGGTGCCGAGGTGCTTGCCGTACTTGCGGAAGTTCTCGTCGACCTGCACGGCCAGCTCGCGGGTGGGGACGAGGACGAGGCAGCGGGGCGCGCCGCCGGCCGCGCCGAGGCGGGAGAGCGTCGGGAGCGCGAAGGCGGCGGTCTTGCCGGTGCCGGTCTGGGCGGCGCCGATCAGGTCGCGACCCGAGAGGATGACGGGAATGGCCTGCGCCTGGATGGGCGTCGGGTTCACATAGCCGCAGTCGGCGAGGGCGCGTTGCACGGGCTCGGACAGGCCCAATTCGGAGAAGGTCGACATCTGTATCAAGGGACAGTCAGCACGGCGGGGCGGCAAGGGGAAGGAAAAACGCCCCGCCCTGCCCCAATGGCGTTGACAGCGCCGCCCGCTTTCCCTCCATTCGAACCTCCCAGGGACGGTGGCTGTAGCTCAGTTGGTTAGAGCACTGGATTGTGATTCCGGGGGTCGCGGGTTCAAGTCCCGTCAGCCACCCCACCCTGCGGCGCCTCAGTGGGCGCCCTTGGACTTGAAGTAGGCCTCGAGGGCGCCGCCGACCGCCCGGGTGATCTCGCCGTGCTTGATGGCGAGCTCCGCGTCGAGCGCCTCGTCGCCCACCTGGGCGCCCTTGCGGAAGAGGCGGCCGCCGCTGAAGAGCTTCTGCGCGTACCAGGTCTGGCAACGGTAGCGGTAGTGGTAGCCCGCCGGATAGGCGTTGAGCTCGACCGTGACCTGGTCGGCGGGGTACCAAGGCAGGGTGCGCCGGAGCTCGGAGCGGACGAAGGCCTCGGCCTCGGCCGAGGTGCACTTGATGGTGCTGTCCATGATGCGCCCCGCGCCCTCGTTGCCGAAGCCGTTGCTGTAGTTGTAGGTCATCCCGAAGAACACCCCGGCGCGCACGCCGTTGAAGGCGGTCCCGGGGATGCCGAAGTACAGCACCCCGAGGGTGACGACGGGGACGATGACGAAGAGGACGAGGGTGACGGCGGGGTTCGCCTTCTGGGACTGGAGCTTGACGGCCATGGCGGGTAGAACCTGTCGCCGGGCCCCCGCCGGGGCGACCAAAAAGAAGCGGCGCCCCGGGGGGCGCCGCGCAGGGAGGCCGGTGGCCGGCCTCAGAACTCGCCGCCGTGGCCGTGGTCGCCGCCGCCGGCCGCGGGCTTCTTGTCCTCGGGCAGGTCGGTGATCAGGCACTCGGTGGTGAGCAGGAGGGAGGCGACGGAGGCCGCGTTCTGGATCGCGGTGCGGGTGACCTTGGTGGGGTCGACCACGCCGGCGGCGACGAGGTCCTCGTACTCGCCCGTGGCCACGTTGTAGCCATGGTTGCCCTTGGCCTTCGCGACCTCCTGGACGATGAGCGAGCCCTCGGTGCCGGCGTTGGCGCAGAGGGTGCGGAGGGGCTCCTCGATCGCCTTGCGGACGATCTGGGCGCCGACCTTCTCGTCGCCCTCGAGCTTGGCGATGACCGCCTCGATGGCCTTGACGGTGCGCAGCAGGGCCACGCCGCCGCCGGGGACGATGCCTTCCTCGACCGCCGCGCGGGTGGCGTGGAGGGCGTCGTCGACGCGGTCCTTCTTCTCCTTGAGCTCGGCCTCGGAGGCCGCGCCGACGTGGATGACGGCGACGCCGCCGGCCAGCTTGGCGAGGCGCTCCTGGAGCTTCTCGCGGTCGTAGTCGGAGGTGGTCTCGTCGATCTGCCGGCGGATGAGCTTCACGCGGCCCTGGATGTCGGCCGACTTGCCGCCGCCCTGGATGATGGTGGTGTTCTCCTTGTCGACCTGGACGCGCTTGGCGCGGCCGAGGTCGGCGAGCTTCACCGACTCGAGCTTGATGCCGAGGTCCTCGGTGATGAACTTGCCGCCGGTGAGGACGGCGATGTCCTCCATCATGGCCTTGCGGCGGTCGCCGAAGCCGGGCGCCTTGACGGCGCAGACGTTGAGGGTGCCGCGGAGCTTGTTCACCACGAGGGTGGCGAGGGCCTCGCCCTCGATCTCCTCGGCGATGATGAGCAGGGGCTTGCCGGTCTTGGCGACCTCCTGGAGGAGGGGCAGCAGGTCCTTCATGGCCGAGATCTTCTTCTCGAACAGGAGGATGTGCGCGTCCTCGAGGGCGGCCTCGAGCGTCTCGGCGTTGGTCGCGAAGTAGGGCGAGAGGTAGCCCTTGTCGAACTGCATGCCCTCGACGACGTCGAGGGTGGTCTCGACGGTCTTGGCCTCCTCGACGGTGATGGTGCCGTCCTTGCCGACCTTGTCCATGGCCTCGGCGATGATGTCGCCGATGGAGGCGTCCCAGTTGGCGGAGACGGTCGCGACCTGCTTGATCTCCTCGCGGGTCTTGATCTTCTTCGAGATGTTGGCGAGCTCGGCGCGGATGGCGTCGGCGGCCTTGTCGATGCCGCGCTTCACGTAGATCGGGTTGGAGCCGGCGGCGACGGACTTGAGGCCCTCCTTGTAGATGGCCTCGGCCAGGACGGTCGCGGTGGTGGTGCCGTCACCCGCCTTGTCGGCGGTCTTCGAGGCGACCTCGCGCACCATCTGGGCGCCCATGTTCTCGAACGGGTCGTCGAGCTCGATCTCCTTGGCGACGGTGACGCCGTCCTTGGTGACCTTGGGGGCGCCGAATTTCTTGTCGATCATCACGTTGCGGCCCTTGGGACCGAGCGTGACCTTGACGGCCTTGGCGAGGGTGGAGACGCCGGCGAGCACCTTGCGGCGCGCGACCTCGTCGAACAGGATCTGCTTCTTGGACATGTGGGTATCTGTGGGTTAAGGGTTCGGGGGGTTGGGTTCAGCCGACGACCGCGAGGATCTCCTCCTCGCGCAGCAGGATGTAGGTCTCGTCGCCCAGCTTGACCTCGGTGCCGGCGTACTTGCCGATGAGCACCTTGTCGCCGAGCTTGACGTCCCAGGCGACCGACTTGCCGTCGGCGTCCTTCTTGCCGGTGCCGAGGGCGATGACGGTCGCCTCCTGGGGCTTCTCCTTGGCGGAGTCGGGGATGATGATGCCGCCCTTGATCTCCTCGGCTTCCTCCAGGCGCTGGAGGAGGACGCGGTCGCCCAGGGGCTTGACGGTGGGTTTGGTGGACTTGGCCATGTTCTTTGGTGTGGGTGTGTTGGGTTGAGAGGTTCGGCCTTGCGGCCGCGATGACCTACGCAAGAGGGATGCCAAGTGGCCCAAGGGCCGGGATTAGGCAAATGCCAAAGGGGAATCGGGGCGTTTTTAGGGAGGCCAAGGGGGTGATGGCGGCGCGGCGGGACACGGTGTCACACCCGTCTGTCCCACCGAACCTTCCCTTGCCATGGGAGACCCCCCGCCCAAAGTCGTCCTTTCCATGGATGCCCGCTACACCCGATTGGCCGAGGTCCTGACCGGCTTCTCCACCCGACTCAGGAAGGGGGAGACGGTCCTGATCGACGCCCATGACACCCCCGAGGCCTTCGTGGTCGCCCTCATCCGCGCCGCCCGGGCCAAGGGCGCCATTCCCCTCGTCCAGCAGCACCGCGCCAGGGTGAGCCGCGAGCTGGCCCTCGGGGCCACCAAGGACCAGCTGGAGCTCCAACGGGGCGTCGAGCTCGTGCGCATGCGGAAGGTCCAGGCCTACATCGGCATCCGCGGCACGGACAACGTCTTCGAGTCGAGCGACGTGCCCGCCGAGCGCGCGAACCTCGCGGCCAAGGTCCTGCGCCCCGTGCTCGACCATCGCGTGAACAAGACCAAGTGGGTCGTCCTGCGCTGGCCCACGCCCTCGATGGCCCAGCAGGCCAAGATGAGCACGGAGGCCTTCGAGGACTTCTATTTCCGCGTCTGCACCCTCGACCATGCGAGGATGGTGCCGGGCATGCGCGCGCTGGCCGAGCGCATGATGCGCGCGGACCAGGTCCACATCACCGGACCGGGCACCGACCTGCGCTTCTCCATCAAGGGCATCCGCGCCATCCCCTGCGGCGGCGAGCACAACATCCCCGACGGCGAGGTCTTCACCGCGCCCGTCAAGGACAGCGTGGAGGGCGTCCTGCAGTACAACTGCCCGACCCTCTACCAAGGCGTCTCCTTCGAGAACATCCGGCTGGTCTTCCGCAAGGGCCGCATCGTCGAGGCGACCTCCAACGACACCCGGCGCCTCAACGAGATCCTCGACACCGACCCGGGCGCCCGGTTCATCGGCGAGTTCGCGCTGGGCTTCAACCCCCACGTCCTCCGCCCGATGCAGGACATCCTCTTCGACGAGAAGATCGCCGGGTCCTTCCACTTCACGCCCGGCAAGTGCTACGAGATGACCGACAACGGCAACGCCTCGTCGGTGCACTGGGACATGGTCTGCATCCAGCGGCCCGAGTTCGGCGGCGGCGAGATCCGCTTCGACGGCGAGCTCATCCGCAAGGACGGCATGTTCGTCCCCAAGCCCCTCCAGAAGCTCAACCCCGCCTATCTCCTGGGCAAGGCCCGCTGAACATGGCCGCCAAACCCACCAAGGGGCGCAAGGCCCCCTCCGGACGCCCCCACCGGCCGACCCGGCTGCTCAAGCCCGCCCCCGGCGGCACGCCCCGCAAGCAGGCCCGCAAGGCCAAGCCGGCGCCCGGCAAGGCCGGCGCGCCCGTCTTCTCGGGCGAGCGCCACGAGCTGCGCGTCGGCAATGACCAGGCGACGGACCGGGTCGACAAGGTCGCCGCCGCCCTGCTGCCCGATGTCAGCCGCTCCCGCGTCCAGCGCGCGCTCGCCCTGGGCCTCGTGCGCGTCAACGGCAAGGTGGCCGGGGTCAAGACGCTCGCCTCGGCGGGCGACGCCATCGACCTCGACCTGCCCGCGCCCGAGGCGCCGACGGTCGCCCCCCGCAAGATCCCCCTGACCATCCTCCACGAGGACGCGCATCTCGTCGTCATCGACAAGCCCGCGGGCCTGCTCACCCATCCCGTCACCGGCGACGACAGCGTCTCGGTCGTCCATGCCCTGCTCCACCATTGCAAGGGCAAGCTCGCCCCGGCCGGCGGCGTCATCCGCCCCGGCATCGTGCACCGGCTCGACCGCGAGACCTCCGGCGTGATGGTGGTGGCGAAGACCGACAAGGCCTTCCACGGGCTGGTCGAGCAGTTCGCCAGCCGCCAGGCGCACAAGGAATACCTGGCGCTGGTGGACAAGGTCCCCCGGCTCCTTTCCGGCACGATGTCGGCCTCCATCGACCGCCACCGCGTGGTGCGCGTCCGCATGGCCGTGCGCGACGACGGCAAGGAGGCGGTGACGGACTGGCAGGTCGAGGCCAAGTTCGGACCGCAGGCCGCCCTCATCCGCGCCCTGCCCCGCACGGGTCGCACCCACCAGATCCGCGTCCACCTCGCCCACCTCGGCCACCCGATCCTCGGCGACCGCACCTACGGCAAGTTCGAGGACGCGGCCTTCGCCGGCTGGCCCATGCCGCGCGTCATGCTGCACGCCCACCGCCTGCGGCTCACCCATCCCGTGACGGGCAAGGAGCTCCTCGTCGAGGCGCCCATCCCCAAGGACTTCGCCAAGCTCGCGGCTTGGCTGGGCAAGGCCTACGGCCGACGCGATTTCACGACGCTCGGCTGAGTCAGCGGACCTCGACCTGGATACGGGCGGTCTCCGCGACGCGCTCCTTCTCCTTCTCCCACGGGCGGGCATACGACAGCTCCAGCACGCCCTTGCCGGCGGCGCGCGCCTCGAAGGTCAGGATATAGCGTCCGCCGACGCCCAGGCGGCCGTCGCTCGGATCCTGGACATAGGCGACCTCCCCGACGGACGCCAGGCACTCGGGCACGGCGGTGGCCGACCAGGCGAAGCCCGTGGTGGCGTTGCCCTTGGCCTCGATGATCAGGCGCTGGCCGGGAGACAGCACGACGAGGTCGCCGTGGGGGACCGTGACACGCACGGTGTCGGGAGCCTGGGCGAGGACGACGGCGGCGAGCAGGCAGAGGAGGAGTCGGCTCATGGCGTTGATGCTAGGCGCCCTCCGCCCAACGGCAAGCCTCAGGACCGCCCACTGTGGCCGCGGGCATCCTGATGCTGGGCCTCGTCGGGCTCGACATGGACGAGCACCGAGACGACCTCGGGATGGGTCGCGAGGATGTCGGCCTTGACCTTGCCGGCGATCGCGTGCCCCTCGCCCACCGTGCAGGCCGGGGCCACCTGGAGATGGAAGTCGACCTCGAGTCGGTCGCCGAGGCGGCGGGCGCGGAAGGCGTGGAAGCCGCGCACGCCGGGCACGGCGAGGATGTGCTCGGAGAGGTCGCGGAGCACGGTCTCGGCCGGGGACTTGTCGAGCAGGTCGTCGACCGCGCCCTTGAGCAGGCGCAGGCCCTCGGCGCCCAGCCAGCCGGCCAGGGCCAGCCCGACCACCTGGTCGAGGGCGGCGAGGGCGGGGTCCACCTGGGCCGAAAGGATGGCCACCAAGGCGAGCAGGGAGGCGATGGCGTCGGCCCGGTGGTCGGTGGCGTTGGCGAGCAGGAGACGCGAGCCCAGCCGCTCCGCCTGCCGTCGGGCATGGCGGTAGAATGCCTCCTTGATGACCAGCGCCGCGGCGGCCACCCAGGCCGCGGCCACGCCGGGGACCTCGGTGACGGCGCCGGCGATCAGCGCCGAGACGGAGTGCCACCCGAGCCCGACGCAGGAGGCCAGCACCAGGCAGGAGATGACCAGGGTGGCGACGGTGTTGATGCGGTGGTGCCCATAGGGATGATCCTCGTCCTTGGGCAGGTCCGCGAAGCGCAGCCCGACCAGCGCGGCGATGTCCGAGACGAGATCGACGAGCGAGTGGATGCCGTCGGCGACCAGCGCGGCGGAGTTGGCCAGCAGGCCGGCGGCGAACTTGGCGATGGCGAGGACGACGTTGACGGCGACGCTGAGGAGCGTCGTGCGCACCCCCTCGTCCGTCCGCGCGCTCATTGGCCGGATTCCTTGCGGATACGGTCGGCCTCCGCCTGCCAGTCGATGACGACCATCAAGCCGCCGACGCGGCGGGCGTGGTCGGCGAGGGCGAAGAGGGCGTCGCCGTTGGAACCCGGGATGTCGCGCCAGCGCGCGAGGCGGATGCCGGGACGGGCGGGATCCTCCGACAGCTCCAGGCGCCCCTGCCCCGGCCACTCGACGGACGCGGCGGCCGCCGGCAGCTCGGCGCGGTCCCCGAACGCGAAGGCGATGCGGGACAGCTTGGCCGACTCGGCGGGCTCGACGCCGGGCGCGTACTCCTCGGTCACGATCAGCAGGTCGTTGGGCAAGGGACGCCCCTCGGGGTCGAAGCGGTTCCGGCCGCCCGTGACGAGCTCGCGGCGGATGCCGCCGCCGGGCAGGCCGGAGCGGCGCTCAGCCAGCACGAAGTGGCCGAAGAGGGGCATGCCCTGCACCGCATGGTCATAGTACATGCCCGGCAGGCTCAGGGAGGCCATGACCTGGCGGCGGCGCTCCCGGGCAGGGTCGGCCTTCTGGTTGAGGCCCCAGAGGACGAGCACCCCGACGAGGGCCCCGATGCCGAAGGTGGTGAAGCGGGTCTTGGAATCCATCGGGCGGCGGTGACATTGACATTGGAAACCGGGCCGCGTTGGGCAAGAACCGACCCATGCCCGCCGCGACCATCGAGACCCGGGTCCGCTTCGCCGAGACCGACGCCATGGGGGTCACCCACCACGCCAACTATCTCGCCTGGTTCGAGATGGCGCGCGTCCACCTCCTCGACCAGCTCGGCTGCCCCTACCGCGACCTCGAGGCGGCCGGTTACCTGCTGCCGGTGCTGGAGGCCGGCCTGACCTACCATCGCCCGACGCGCTTCGACGACCGCGTCGAGGTGACCGTCCGCCTGGACCTGCCGGCGAAGGCGCGCCTCAGGCTCGCCTATGAGGTGCGCAGCGGCGGCGCCGCCTGCGCGGAAGGCTTCACGGAGCACGCCTTCGTGGACCGGTCGTTCAAGCCGGTGCGCCCGCCCGAGGCCTTCCTTGCCGCCCTCTCGCGCCACGACCACGCCAAATGAGCCTGCGCGTCGAATCCGTCTGCCTCGGCCCCTTCGAGACCAACGCCTACCTGCTGACCGCGCCCGGCTCGGCCGACTGCGCCCTGGTCGACGCCCCGAAGGGCGCCGCGGGCAACCTGCTCGAGGAGATCAAGGGACGCGGCCTGCGCCTGACCCACCTCCTGCTGACCCACGGGCACTGGGACCACATGTGCGACGCGGCCGCCCTCAAGGCGGCCACGGGCTGCGAGGTGCTGGCGCATCGAGACGACCAATTGCTGATCGAGGAGATCGAGCGCGTGCGCTCCCGCTACCAGTCGATGATCCCCTGGCTGGGCGACGCCGACTTCCGGGGCTGCAAGGTCGACCGCTGGCTGGCGGAGGGCGACACGGTCGAGATCCTCGGCGCTTCCTTCGCCGTGCGCCACGTGCCCGGCCACTGCCCCGGCAGCCTGCTCTTCTGGTCGGAGGCGAACAAGGTGGCCCTCGTGGGCGACGCCATCTTCCAGGGTTCGGTCGGGCGCACCGACCTTCCCAACGGCGACTGGCCCACCCTGCTGGCCTCGATCCGGGCCAAGATCTACACGCTGCCCGACGACACCCACCTTCTCCCCGGCCATGGCGACCCCACCACGGTCGGCGCCGAGAAGAAGGGCAACCCCTACGCCAAGCCGGCCTGATGGCGGCGCCCCTGCCGCCCTGCCCGCTGCTGCCGGAACCCGGGCATCGGATGTCCTGGCGGGACCTCGAGGCCGCCAAGGCGGTCGACGAGCCCGCGCATTACCTGGCCTGCCTGCGCTACGCCCGCCAGCTCTGGGAGACCGACGGGCTGCCGGCCCGGGCGCTGCTGGCGGTCGACCGGGGGCTCTTCTGCGAGGTGCCCGCGGGGGACGCCGCGCTCGCCCTTCACCCCCTGCCCTACGAGGTCGTCGGCTGGATGGTGGCACAGGACGTCGGCGGCGCCTTCCTTGGCAACCCCAGGGTGCACTACCAGCACCTGGCCGACCGCGTGCGCGGGCCCCGCGAGCACCGCGTCCGCTGGCGCTCCTGGGCCGCCTGGGCGATCGTGCGACGCGTTCGGCCCGACTTCCCCGCCGACCCCAGGCACGAGGTCCGGGAGCCGACGGAGCCGGAGATCGAGGCCGCGCTCCGCGAGCACGGCATCGAGGGGGAGACCGGGACCTGGCGGGCGGCGCTCAGCGCGTGCCGTTGAGGCCGACGTGCAGGACCCTGCCGGTGACCGCGCAGGCGGGCTCGAGGAGCTCGACGATGGCGGCGACCACCTCGTCCATCCGCAGCTCGCGCTCCAGACCCATCCGGCGGCGGAGATCCTCGAGCTTGGCCCGGGGCACCGTGCGGGTGAGGGCGGTGTCGACGGGGCCGGGCCCGACGGCGTTGACGCGGATGCCATGCGGCGCGAGCTCGGCGGCCATGACCCGGGTCAGCGCCTCGACCGCGGCCTTGGCCGCGACATAGGCGGCCTCGCCCTCGAGGGACAGCGGGACGGCCACTGAGGAGAGGTTGACGATGGAGCCCGCGCGCTGGCGGACCATGGCCTTGGCCACCTCGCGCCCCAGGTTGAAGGCGCCCAGGTAGTTCACCTTCATCATCGACTCGGCGACGCGCCCCGGCGTGAGCAGGAAGGCGTTCATGGAGGCGGCGCCGGCGTTGCAGACGAGGGCGTCGATGCGGCCACGGCGCCGGACGACGTCGGCCACGTGCGCGACCACCGAGGCCTCATCCGTCACGTCGACCTCGCGATGGACATAGCCGGGGTGCGACAGGACACCCTGGCCGCGGGAGCAGCCCTCGACATCCCAGCCCTGCGCGAGCAGGCGCTCGGCGACGGCCTTGCCGATGCCGCGCGAGGTGCCGCTGATCAGGGCGAGGGGCATGGGGTGAGACTAGGCGGGAAAGGCGAAAAACGAAGGACGAAAGGGGGCCGGCATCCCGACGGGCCAACCGGGCCGGGATTCCCGGGGGACGGCCGAGGGATAAACCTCAGATCCGACGGAAGACCACCGAGGCGTTGTGCCCGCCGAAGCCGAGGTTGTTGGAGACGGCGACGTCCACCTGGCGGGCCTTGGCGACGTTGGGCGTGTAGTCCAGGTCGCAGTCCGGGTCCGGGTTCTCGTAATTGATGGTCGGGGGGATGACGCCGTGGTGGATGGCCAGGGCGCAGGCCGCCGCCTCGACGCCGCCGGCGGCCCCCAGGAGGTGGCCGGTCATCGACTTGGTGGAGGAGATGGAGATGCCGCGGGCGGCCTCGCCGAAGACACGCTTGATGGCGAGCGTCTCGCAGCGGTCGTTGATGGGCGTGGAGGTGCCGTGGGCGTTGATGTAGCCGACCTGGTCCTTGCGGACGCCGGCCTCGGCGAGGGCGCGCTCGAGGCAGAGGGCGAGGCCCCTGCCCTCCTGGTCCTGGCCGGTGATATGGTAGGCGTCGCAGGTGGCGCCGTAGCCGACGAACTCGCAGTAGATGCGGGCGCCGCGGGCGCGGGCGTGCTCGAGGGTCTCGAGGACGAGGATGCCGGCGCCCTCGCCCATGACGAAGCCGTCGCGCAGCTTGTCGAACGGGCGGGAGGCCTTCTCGGGCGTGTCGTTGAAGTCGGTCGACATCGCCTTCATGTTGCAGAAGCCGGCGTAGCCGAGACGGGTGATGGCGGCCTCGGACCCGCCCGCGATCATGACGTCGGCATGGCCGTCGCGCATGTGGCGGAGGGCCTCGCCGAGGGCGTGGGAGCCGGAGGCGCAGGCGGAGACGACGCCGAAGTTGACGGACTTGGCCTTGTGCTCGATCGCGACGACGCCGGCGGCGATGTTGGCGATGAGGGAGGGGATGGTGAAGGCCGAGACGCGGTTGGGCCCCTTCTCGATGAGCACGCGGGCCTGGTTCTCGATGGTCTCCATCCCGCCGATGCCCGAGCCGATGATGACGCCGAAGAGGTCGGAGTTGACCTTGGTGGTGTCGAGCGCGGCGTCGGCGACGGCGAGGCGCGAGGCGGCGACGGCCAGCTGGGTGTAGCGGTCGTTGCGCTTGGCCTCCTTGGCGTCCATGAACTTCGCGGGATCGAAGTCCAGGACCTCGGCGCCGACCTTGGACGGGAAGTCGGTCGGGTCGAAGCGGGTCAGGCGCCGGATGCCGGAACGGCCCTTCGTCAGGCCGTCCCAGAAGGACGCGGTGTCATGGCCGAGGGCGGTGAGGCAACCGATGCCGGTCACCACGATGCGCCGAGGGGATGCCTGTTGCTGGCTCACGGTTGCGGGACCGGGGCCCGCCAAGGGTCACTTGGTGGCGTTGGCCGCGATGAAGGCGATGGCGTCGCCAACGGTCTTCATGGAGGCGGCCTTGTCCTCGGGGATCGAGGCGATGCCAAACTCCTCCTCGAAGGCCATGATCATCTCGACCAGGTCGAGGGAGTCGGCCTTCAGGTCGCCCTGGAAGCTGGCGGTGGGGGTCAGCTGCTCGGCGTTGACGCCCAGCTGCTTGACGATGATGTCCTTGACGCGCTGTTCGATGTTATCGGCCATAAAAGGGGGTTTTTCGGGGGTTAGATGTGGGGGTGTGAAGGATGTGAATAACAGTCAAATGGCCATGCCGCCGTCAACCGAAATCACCTGCCCGGTGATATACCCCCCCTCCTCGGAGGCCAGGAAATCGACCATGGCGGCGATATCCGTCGTGGAGCCGAACCGGGCAAGGGGGATGCGCTCGAGGATCTTGGCCTTAACCTCCTCGGGCAGCACGTCGGTCATCTCGGTCGTGATGAACCCCGGGGCGATGGCGTTGGCCGTGATGGCCCGGCCGGCGAGCTCCCGGGCAAGGGTCATGGTGAGGCCGTGGAGACCGGCCTTGGCGGCGGCATAGTTGGCCTGGCCGGCGTTGCCGATGACGCCCGTGACGGACGAGATGCTGATGACCCGGCCCCAACGCTTCTTGGTCATGGGGCGGACGAGGCCCTTCACCCAGTAGAAGGCCGAGGAGAGGTTGGTGGACAGGACGTCGTTCCAGTCCTGCTCGGACATCGCCATGACGAGCTTGTCGCGGGTGATGCCGGCGTTGTTGACGAGGATCTCGACCGCGCCGTGCTCGGCGAGGATCTGCTCGCAGGCCTTGGCCACCGCGGCCGGGTCGGAGACGTCGACCTGGTAGGCCTTGGCCTTGCCGCCGGCGGCGAGGATGTCGTTGGCCACGGCCACGCAGGTGTCGGACTTCGAGACGCACAGCACGGTGTGACCGTGCGAGGCGAGCCGCTCGGCGATGACCTTGCCGATGCCGCGGCCGGCTCCGGTGACGAGGGCGACGCGAGGGGTGTGGGTGAGCGTGGAGGGCATTGGAGGGGGGTGTGGAAGGGGATTAAAGGGAAGAAGGGATGAAGGGAAGAAGGGAAGAAGGGGGTACGAAAGGATGCCAAGGGGACCGAGGAGACCAAAAGGGACCAAAGGGGACTAAGGGGGACTAAAATGGACCAATGCTCCCGTGAAGCCGCACATCCGAGATTCCGTGCCCCTGTGATTCCGTGCAGCCGTGCCGCTGTGAAGCTGTGCTTCTGCCCCAGCACCCCCTGCCCCTCTGCGCTCCCGTG
>CAYYLJ010000013.1:26567-29597 GCA_964472585.1 uncultured Enterobacteriaceae bacterium
CGGACGACCGCGACGGTCAGGTGGATCTCCTCGGGGTACTTGGCGGGCGAGGACGAGATCGAGTAAAGGCGGGGCATCAGGCGACGTAGGTTCTCCGCGAGCTCCTGGGCGGTCACGGGCGCCGAGGGGAACTCCTCGAGCAGGTCGACGAACTCGCGGTCGGCGAGCCAGGCCTTCTTGGCCTCCGGGTCCGCCTCGGCGATGCGGGCGGCGAGGGTCGCCTTCTGGGAAGGGTCGGTGGCGCGCGACTCGAGGAGCTGCACGAACTTGTAGGTGGGACCGTTCAGGGCCAGGCGGCGGGTCAGCGCGTCGCGCAGGGACATGGGCGCCGTGTCCTTGGGGATCAGCACGGACTCGGCGCCGGTCAGCCCGGCGGCCTTGAGCAGGGCGTCGACCGAGGCGGGGTTGTTGGTCGGGAACACCCCCAGGGAGTCACCGCAGGTGTAAGTCAGGCCGCTGCCCTTGAGGGACACCGAGAAATGCAAGGTCTCCTTCTGGCCATCCGGGGCGGTCAGGCGGCGGCGGTCGACGAGGCGGGCGGGGAAGGGATTGGTCTTGTCGTAGGGAGCGGACATGGGGAACCCCTCGAACGAAGGTTCGGAAAGGGGGTTTCGCAAGTCCTAAGGGACGCCCTGCCCCGTCACTTCCAGGCCTTGACCCAGTCGACCTCGATGTCATCGGGCAGCTTGGAGGGGTCGAGCTTGGGCAGCTCAAACTCGGACACCGTGCTGCCGAGGCTGATGAAGAGCTTCTCCTGTGG
This sequence comes from uncultured Enterobacteriaceae bacterium, assembly GCA_964472585.1. Lineage (GTDB taxonomy): Bacteria > Verrucomicrobiota > Verrucomicrobiia > Opitutales > UBA953 > UBA8828. Next base: position 27,328 of record CAYYLJ010000013.1, read on the forward strand.
GGTCTCCAGGCGGAGGGAGTGGATCTTCTTGCCGTCGGCGTACCAGGTCAGCTCGCGCCGGTCCCAGAGCAGCCCGTAGGTGACGAACTTGGAGCCAGCCACGCCGGGAGCGAGGGGCTTCAGGCTCCTGGGCTTCTCGTCCTTGAGCGCCTTGCCGTCGTTGTGCCGGACCCAGGTGATGACGATGTCCTCGCCGAAGCCCTCGGCGACGTACAGCTCGGCGAACTTCTCGCCAGGCTCGATCCGCGGGGGGACGAGGCGGAAGGCGCCGTGATGGCCCTGGTGGCGGCCGAACTTGATCGAGGCCTCGAAGTAACCCTGGGCCTGCTCGAATCGGTTGCGGGTGACGATGGCGCCGCCGAGCCATTGGCCCGAGGGAGACTGGGAGATTCCCAGCCGCAGCTTGCCACCCTCGAGGCGGACATTGCCGGCCGGCAGGGTGGCGACCTGGGTCCACTTGGTCTTGTCCAGCGCGGGGGCGTCGAACTCCTCCGAGAAGGCGAGATTCATCTTCTTGGGCGGATCGGCGCGAAGCGCGAGCGGCAGGGCGAGCAAGGCGAGGAACAGGGGCTTGTTCATGCCCTAAAGGTAGTCCGCGGGCACGCGGGCACAAGAACAAGAAGGGCGGACCCGGAGGCCCGCCCTTTCATCCTGCCTCCATGCCCCTGTGAAGCCGTGATACCCGCACCATCGGCGACAGGCCGCGAGCGGAGCGAGTTCAACGTAGCCGTTCAGCCGCTCCGCACCCCGGCCGATCAGCCCCGCCGTCAGGCGCGCTTCGCGCGCCTGCGGCGGATGGCCGCGCCGGCCAGGGCCAGGCCGCCCAGGATCAGGCCGTAGGTCGAGGGCTCCGGGATGGGCGCATAGACGAGCTGGATCTTGGACTCGGCGGCGTTGTGGAAGAGCGTGAAGGACGCGGGGTCGAAGGCCGTGCCCGACGCCACGACAAACCCCGAGGTGTCCAGGGTGAAGAGGTCGGTGAGCGCGCCCTCGTGGGAGGTCAGCGGCGCGCTGGCGTAGGTGTAGACATCGAAGACCTTGGCGATCGTCGGGTCGAAGTCGCCCACGGGCCCGTTCTCGGCCAAGGAGGACAGCGAGATGAGGTTGATGATGAACTTGCCGCCGATGGTGTCGGCCGAAAGCCCGCTCAGGTCGAAGGTCCCCTGCACGATGACGCTGTCGTAGTCGATGCCGACCTGGGGATCGGCGAAGCCCGCGCCCGTGTTCAGGAGCTCGAGGTTGAGGATGCCGCCGCCCAGGAGGACGAGGTCTCCAGTCACGGTGTTGAGCGCCGGGGAGTTACCCGGGGAGAACTGGCCGCCGGAGGCGATGGTGAGGTTGCCGACGGAGCCCTCGCCCCTGAGGATGCCGCCGTCCTCGACGATCACGGTGGCGGAGGCGGCCGCGCCGGAGTTGAGGCTGAGCTCGGCCGCATCCGACAGGACGAGGGTGCCCGAGAAGGTGTCGATCCCCGCGGCCACGGAACCCGTGTCCGTCAGGCGCACGGAACCGGTGTAGGATGTCAGATCGACCGAACCGGCGCCCGAGACGACGATCGAGCCGCCGGTCACCGCGCCGTCGGTCAGGGCGACGTTGGACGTCGTGACGCTGGCCGTGCCCGCGAAGGCGCCGACGATGGAGCCGCCCTTGTAGGCGACCGTGCCCGCGAACGGGTCGGCGGAGCCGAAGTCCAAGGTGCCGTTGGAACGCAGCTCGAGCGTCGCGGTGGCGGGACGATTGGCGGGATCGGAGAGATCGAGCGTGCCGGCGACCGCGAGGGTGCCGGTGAAGTTGGCCAGATTGACGCCCGCGGGGGTTCCGGTGAGCACGACCGTCTTCGTGACGCCGGAGAGGTCGACGTTGGCGCCGGAGCCGAGGGTGACCTCGGTACCGGGGAGGTTGTTGATCTCCTCGGCGCTGGCCGAGCCGGTCACGGTGACCACCGAGGTGGAGGACGCGGCGCCGGTGAGCGCCCCGCCCGCGAAGTTGATCGTGTTGGCGATGGCCAGGCCGCCGAGGTCAAGAGTGCCGCCCGAAAGCGTGATGACGCCAGAGCCGAAGGCGTTGACGTTGCCGGCCACGAGGGTCCCCGCCACCAGGGAGACGGCTCCGGAGAAGCCGGCGTTGGAACCGGACAGGGTGAGCGAGCCGTCGTTGCCGAAGACCAGCTCGCCCGAGCCGGAGATGGCGCCGGAAAGGGTGCCCGAGCCGAGGATCCCGCCGCCGGAGGCGGAGACGGCGATGGCATTGGAGAGCGTGAAGCCCGCCAC
>CAYYLJ010000013.1:29697-32651 GCA_964472585.1 uncultured Enterobacteriaceae bacterium
GTGATGTCACCGAGCGCGTTGAAATACTCGGTGGTGCCGCCGCCGGCGGGCGCGGTGTTGTAGTCGCGGGTCAGGGTGGCATTGTCCAGGACGATGGACGCCACGGGCTTGTGATTGTACTGGCCGATGGCGTCCGAACGCTGGAAGCGCAGGGTCGCGCCGCCCGACACCGCGATGGTGCGGCCGGCGACCGTCATGTTGCCCAGGGCCGTGGCCGTGGGATTCGTGTTGTTGGCCTGGCTGTTGACGCGCACCTCGCCGCCCGTGATCGAGAGATCGCCGCCGAAGGTGTTGGCGCCGGAGAGCGTCAGGATCCCGGCGCCCGACTTGGCGAGCTCGCCCGCCCCGCTGATGACGCCGGAGATCACCTGGTCGGAGCCAGAGGCGATCGACAGGGTCGCGCCGGAGGAGACGGAGACGCCCCTCGAGTAGGTGCCGCCGCCGAGGGTCCCGCCGATGACGAGGTCGCCGCCGGTCACCTGGATGCCCGAGGCAAGCGTCTGGTCGCCCGACAGGGTGATGATGCCGTTGCCGGACTTCACGAGGGCGGAGGCGCCGGAGATCGCGCCCGAGAGGGTGCCGGAACCCGTCACGGAGCCGCCGCCGAACACGAGGGCGTTGCCGAGGGTCTGGCCGGAAAGCGAGAGGGCGCCGCCCGAAAGCGTCACCGAACCGGTGCCGAGCGCGTCGTCGTCGCCGACGGCCAGGGTGCCGTTGGACACGGTGGTGCCGCCCGAATAGGTGTTGGCGCCGGACAGGCTAGCGCTGCCGGACCCGGACTTGGTCAGCGAGCCGGAGCCGCCAAGGATGGCGGAGACCGAGCCCCCGGAGAGCGCGTACGACGCGGCCGTGAGGGTGCCGGTGCCCGTGACGGAGCCGCCGGTGACGGTCAGCGTGGCGACGGTCTCGGAGTTCGAGCCGAGCGCGAGCTCGCCGCCGGAGACGGTCACGGAGGAGGCGTCGGCGAGGGTGTCGGTCGCGTTGCCCAGGGACAGGACGCCGTCGGAAACGGTCGTGCCGCCCGTGAAGGTGTTGGAGGCAATGAGGGTCAGGTTGCCGGAGGAGGACTTGGAGAGCGAACCGGAGCCGGAGAGCACGCCGCCGACGGTGCCGGCACCGACGATCGAGCCGCCGGCCAGGACGATGTCGGCCGAGGTCTCCTGGTCGTTGAGGTCCAGCTCGCCGCCCGCGAGGGTGACGGCGGCGCCATCGATCGCGCCCTCGCCGTTGAGGCGCAGGACGCCCGCGTTCAGGGTGACGTCGGAGAAGGCATTGGCGTTGGAGACCGTCAGGGTGCCCGAGCCGTTCTTGACCAAGGAACCCTCGAGGGAGCCCAAGCCGGTGAGCTCGTAGGCCTTGGCCGAGTTGTTGAAGGTGAGGGACGAGGGGGCGTAGGCGCCGTCGACGTCGATGGTCGTGGTGCCGGAGGCCGTGTCGTCGAGGATGAGGTCGTCGTTCGCCAGGTAGTCCGCGGCAGCGCTGTCGGCGGCCGCGGAGGAGCGCCAGCTGGAGGAACCGAAGAACAGCCCGCCCGCGGAGCCATTCCAGTAGGGAGTGACGCCGCCGATGGTGACCTCGAGGAACTTGAGCGACCCGTCGGTGACGAGGGACTCGCCCAGGGCGATCGTCTGCCGGGAACCCTTCAGGGGGGCGAGCGGCTGGTCGAAGCCGGAGAGGTCGAGGGACTGTGAGGCGTCGATGGACAACAGGCGATAGGTGCCGTTGGTCAGGAGGCCCTCGAGGCTGAAGACGACCTTCTTGGAGATGTCCGACTGGGAGACCGAGCCGGTGACATTGATGGCGGCCAGGGAGGACGAGAGACCGCCCACGCTGATGGTGGAGGAACCGCCGATCACCAACGTGCCGAGGGTGAGCCTCCCGGAGGAAGCGTCGGCCACGGAGACCAGCGCGCCGTCCGAGAGCGTGGTGGCGCCAAGGGTGCCGGTGCCGGAAAGGGTGGCGCCGGAGGCGAGCGACACGGAGCCGCCGACGCTGCCCGTGACCGCGAGCGTGGCTCCGGATCCGACGCTCACGGCGCTGTCCGCGGCGAGCGAGCCCGTGACGCGGAGGGTGCCGTTGGTGACCGAGGTGGCGCCGGAGTAGGTGTTCGATCCCGACAGCGTGAGGATGCCGGCGGAGGACTTGGAGAGACCGCCGGTGCCGGAGAGGACGCCGTTCAGGGTCGCGGTCCCGGAGATGGCACCGTCCGAGAGGACGATGCTGTTGGCGAGCGTGCGGCCGTCGACGTCGAGGATGCCGCCGGAGAGGGTCACGGCGCCGGAACCCAGGGCGCCGTCGGTCCCGACACGGAGGGTGCCGTTGGAGACGCTGGTTCCGCCAGAATAGGTGTTGGAGGCGCCAAGGGTGAGGGTGCCCGCGGAGGACTTGATCACCGCGCCGGAGCCCGAGAGCACGCCGTTGGCGGTCCCGGAGCCGGTGATCGAGCCGCCCGACAAGGCGATGGCGTTGGCGACCGTCTGACCGTTCAGGTCGATCGAGCCGCCGGTGACCGCGACCGCGCCGGAGCCCAGCGCCCCGGCGGCGCCGAGCCGAAGGGTGCCGTTGGAGACCGTGGTTCCCCCGGAGTGGGTGCTGGCAGCCGACAGGGTCCACGTTCCGGCGCCGGACTTGGTCAGCGAGCCCGAGCCGGAGAAGGCCTTGTTGAGATTGCCGGTGCCGGCACCCGTCAGGGTCAGCGACGGATTGCCGTTGTAGACAAAGGCATTGTTGCCGTCGCCCGCGTTGTCGAGATTCCAGGTCGCGCCGGACGCCGCCTCGAGGGTGGCGCCGCCGGAATTGACCGTGATGCCGCGACCGTAGGTCGTGGTCCCGGTGACCCGGATGGTGCCGCCGTTGACGGTGATGCTGGAGGCGAGTGCCGCGAGGCCGCCGAGCGAGGAGGCGTTCTCGTTATAGTGCCAGGTCTCGAGCTCGAGCGTGGCTCCCGAGGCGAT
>CAYYLJ010000014.1:0-31835 GCA_964472585.1 uncultured Enterobacteriaceae bacterium
ATGGTCTTCCAGAGCTACGCCCTGTGGCCCCACATGACGGTCGCGCAGAACGTCGCCTTCGGCCTCGAGGAGCGCAAGGTGCCGGCCGACGAGGTCCGGCGGCGCGTCGCCGAGGCCCTGGAGGGCGTGCGCATGTCGGCCCTGGCCGGCCGCGGCATCGACCAGCTCTCGGGCGGCCAGCAGCAGCGCGTGGCCCTGGCCCGCGCCCTCGTCGTGCGCCCCCGGGTGCTGCTGCTCGACGAGCCCCTGTCCAACCTCGACGCCCAGCTGCGCGTCGAGATGCGCCGCGAGATCCGCCGCATCGTCAAGGCCAACGGCCTGACCGCCATCTACGTCACCCACGACCAGGAGGAGGCCCTCGCGATGGCCGACCGCATGGCCGTGCTCCACCGCGGCCGGCTGGCCCAGGTCGGCACGCCCGAGCAGGTCTACCGCCGGCCCGACAACGCGCACGTCGCGCGCTTCATCGGCGAGACGAACCTCGTGGCGGGCGTCGCGGAGGCCTCCGGGCTCGCCGTGCGCACGGCCGCGGGCGTCCTCGCCGTCACGCCCGGCGCGGCCGGCTGGCGCCCCGCCGCGGGCGAGGCCGCGCAGGTGTCCGTCCGGCCCGAGGGCTGGAAGGTCGTCGCGCCCGATGCGCCCGGCGCGGTGCGCGGCCGGATCCTCGACCAGGTCTATCTCGGCCAGCGCGCCCAGCTCACCGTGGCCACCGCGCTCGGCGAGCTCCAGGTGCTCCGCCTCAACCCCGAGGGCCCCGCGGCCGTCGGGAGCGAGGTCGGCCTCGCCGTCGACGCCGCGGACGCCGTCGTCCTCCCCGCCGCATGACGCAGGGACGGGCCATCCTCGGCGTCGCCGGGCTCCTCGCCCTGCTCGTCGCCCTGCCCCTGGCGCTCCGCCAGGACACCACCCAGGTGCCGACCGGCAAGGCGCGGCGCCTCGTCATCCTCACCCCGCACGGCGAATCCATCCGCCGCGAGTTCGCCGAGGCCTTCGCCCGCGACTGGCAGGCGAGGAAAGGCGAGGCGGTGTACGTCGACTGGCGGTCGCCGGGCGGCACCTCGGAAATCCGCATGGTCCTCGACGCCGGCTACAAGGCGGCCGAGGAGGAGGGCCGGGCGGGCGTGGGCATGGACCTGCTCTTCGGCGGCGGAGCGCCGGACTTCGAGGGCCAGGACCGGCTGGGGCGGCTCGAGCGCCTGCGCGTGCTCGACACGCGGCCCGAGTTGTTCGCCCCGGGCGGACCCATCCCCGCGACCTTCACCGGCGAGCGCTACGTCGCGGAGAAGGGCACCTGGGTGGCGACCTGCGTCTCCCTCTTCGGCATCTGCCACAACCCCGGGCGCTGGTCCGCCCTGGGGCTGCCCGAGCCGCGCGGCTGGCGCGACCTCACCCACCCCTCGCTGCGCGGCGGCCTCGCGCTGGCCGACCCGACGAAGAGCGGCTCGGTCGCGCGCGCCTTCGAGCTGCTCATCCAGGCCGAGATCCAGTCGGCGCTGGCCGACCCCGCGCTCGCCCACCTCCCCGAGCCCGAGCGCCTCGCGCGCGGCTGGGCGGAGGGCCTGCGCCTCATCCAGCGCCTGGCCGCCAATGCGCGCTACTTCACGGACAACGCCGGCAAGATCCCGCACGACGTCGCCCTCGGGAACGCCGTGGCGGGAATGTGCATCGACTTCTACGGGCGCACCTACGCCGACCAGTCCAACCGCAGCGGGTGGCGGCTCGCCTGGCGGCCGGCCGAGGGCGGCACGACGGTGAGCGGCGACCCCATCGCCGTCCTGCGCGGCGCCCCCGACCCCGAGCTCGCCCACGCCTTCGTCGAGTTCGTGCTGAGCCCCGAGGGCCAGCGCCTCTGGCACGCCGAGCCGGGCACCCCCGGCGGCCCGCGCTGGCGCGTGCTGCACCGCCCGCCCGTGCGCCGCGACGCCTACGCGGGCGACCTCGGCCCGGCCGCGCGCGACAACCCCTACGGGATGGGCTCGGCCCTGACCTATCGCCCCGAGCTGACGGCGGCCGCGTTCGGCTCCCTCCGCCGGATGGTGCGCGCGCTCTGCATCGACACGCACGACGAGCTGCGCGAGGCCTGGGAGGAGGTCGTCGCCGCCGGCATGCCGGCCGACGCGATGGCCGCGCTGACCGACGTCTCGTCGCTCCCCTACCGCGAGGGCGGCAAGGGCGACCCCGCGCTCGACTCGCGCGACCCGCTGGTCGTCGCCGCCCGCATGCGCGAGCTGGCCGAGGGCTTCCGCGCCAACTACCGGCGCGCCGCCGAGCTCGCCCGCGCCCACCGCGAACGCCGCTGAGACCATGGACCGACGCACCGCCTGGATCCTCCTCATCGCCGTCTCGGCCTGCATGGCCGCCGGCTTCGTCTACCCGGCCCTGTCCGTCCTGCAGGAGGCCTTCCGCGCCCCGGGCGGCGGCCTGACGCTCGACTACGTCGGCGCCATCCTCGGCGACCCCGTCTACCGCGAGGGGCTCGCCAACTCGCTCCTCATCGGCGTCTCGACCACGGCCGCGGCCACCTGCGTGGCGCTGCCGCTGGCGGTCCTCAACCACCGGCACGACTTCCCCCTGCGACGCCTGCTCGCGCCGGCGCTGCTCGCCCCGATGATCCTCCCGCCCTTCGTCGGCGCGGTCGGGGTCAAGCACCTCCTGGGCACGGAGGGGTCGCTCAACGCGGCCATCGCCTTCCTCGGGCTGACGCCGGATTCCGGCCCGGTCGACTGGCTGGCCGAGTCGCGCCTGGCCGGCGTCGTGGCGATGAACGCGCTCGGCCTCTTCCCCATCCTCTACCTGAACCTCTCGGCGTCGCTCGCCCAGCTCGACCCCGCGCTCGAGCAGGTCGCGGAGAACCTGGGCGCGAGCCCCTGGCGCCGCTTCCGGCGCGTGACGCTGCCGCTCATCCTGCCCGGCCTCTTCGCCGGCGGGGCGCTCGTCTTCATCTGGGCGTTCACCGACCTCGGCGTGCCGCTGGTCTTCGACGTCACCCGCGTCGCGCCGGTGCAGATCCTCGACGGGATCAAGGGGCTCGACCGCAATCCCCTGCCCTACGCGCTCACGGCCATCGTGCTGGTGATCGCGGCCGGCACCTTCCTGGTCTCCAAGCTCCTCTTCGCGGGCGGCCGCCGGGCGAGCGCGCCGCGCCCGAGCCTGCGGGCCGCCGCCGCGCCGCTGCGCGGGCCGCGCGGCTGGGCGTGCTCGGCGCTCTTCGCCGGCGTCGGCGCGCTGGCGACCCTGCCCCACCTCGGCGTCATCCTCCTGTCCTTCTCCGGCGACTGGCACGGCAGCGCCTGGCCCAAGGAGTTCACCCTCGCCCACTGGGAGGAGGCCCTGGGCAGCGCCCTCGTGGTGCCGTCCATCCAGAACAGCCTGCTCTACGCCGGCGCCGCCACCCTGCTCGCGCTGGTGCTCGGCCTCTCCGCCGCCTGGGTCGTGGTGCGCTCGGACCTCCGGGCCCGGCACCTGCTGGACACGCTGACCATGCTGCCGCTGGCGGTGCCAGGCCTCGTGCTCGCCTTCGGGTACCTCGCGCTGTCGCAGGACGGCAAGCCCTTCGCCTTCCTCGTCGGGGCGGGCGGCAGCCCCTTCCTCCTGCTCGCGCTGGCCTACGCCATGAGGCGCCTGCCCTACGTCATGCGCTCCTCGGTCGCCGGCCTGCAGCAGAGCGACCCCGTGCTCGAGCAGGCGGCGCGCTCCCTCGGGGCCAGCGCCTGGCGGACGTTCCGGCGCGTGTCGCTGCCGCTCTTGGCGGCGCACCTCGCCGCCGGCTGCATCCTCGCGTTCGCCTTCGCCATGCTCGAGGTGAGCGACAGCCTCATCCTCGCCCAGCGCGCGGAGCACTACCCCATCACCAAGGCGATCTTCGCCCTCGTGAGCTCCCTGGGCAACGGCACCGAGCTCGCGGCCGCCCTCGGCGTGTGGGCGATGGCCTTCCTCTCGACCGCGCTCATCGGCGCGGCCATCCTGGGCGGCAAGCGCGGCGGGCTCGGGGGCTAGGTCGCGGCGGCCTTGGTGACCGCCTCGTAGGCCTCGGGTCCGGCGAGGACATAGAGGGCGTACTTGGCCCGCGACATGCCGACATACGTGGCGCGGCGGTCGCGCTCGCCGGCCAGTCGCTCGAGGTCGACCAGGACGACGGCGTGGGCCTCGAGGCCCTTGGCCTTGGCCACGGTGGAGACGCGGAGCTCGCCGGGGCGGGCGACCCCGCCGTCCCATTCCGCCACGGGCAGGCCGCCCAGGCGCGAGACGCCGTGGAAGAGCTCGCGGCCGGAGCCGCGCAGGCTGAGGACGACGACCTCCTCCGGGCGGTGGCGAGGCAGCACGACCTTGCGCAGCAGCGCGTCCAGCGCGTCCAGCTCGCGGCCGGCGGGCGCGAGCGCGGCGGTCACGCCGGGCCCCTCGAAGCCCGAGCCGGAGCCGGAGCCGTGGCCGGTGACACGCGCGAAGGCGAGGGCCACGGGCTCGGCGTTGCGCCAGTTGCGCTCGAGGCGCGCCTCGGGGGCGGCGTCGATCTCGCGCCGGGCGGCGTCCGCCGCCGGGTGCGGCGCGGGCGGGGCGGCGGCGTACACCAGCGCCTGGGCGGGATCCTCGAACCAGCGCCAGCGGCCGGTGGCGAAGCCGCCGCGGAGCAGGCCGCCGAGGACGCGGAGGTGGTCGGGGGTGAGGCGGAAGTCCTGGCCCTCGTCCACCACGAGGAGGTCGAGCTTCTCGGATTCCGGCAGCGCCTCGGCCGCGGCGGCGGCGAGCGCGGCGCGCTCGGCGTAGGCGGCGTGGGGCGAGCCGGCGGGCACGGCGTCGAGGCCGAGCAGGAGATCCATCTGCCGGAAGAGCGTCCCGGCGACGACGCTGGCCAGGCCCTCGCGCGCGGCGGCCGACGCGAGGTGGCGGCCCAGCAGTCGGTTGAAGCAGACGAGCCCGATGCGGGCCGTCGGCCGCAGGCGCGCCTCGCGGCGGCAGGCCTCGAGGGCCATGAGCGTCTTGCCGGTGCCGGCGGGTCCGGTCACGCGGAGCCGGGCGTTGCCCTCCATCATGCGGAAGACGGCGAGCTGCTCGGCGGACAGGCGCGCCAGCTGGGCGTCGAACTCCTCGGAGGTGAGCGAGGGGACGAGGCGGAGGTCGGGCCGCAGCAGCGCGAGCGCCCGGCCGAGGTCGGCGGGCGCGAGGGGCGCGGGGTCGGGGTTGCCCGGCCGGCGCCCGCGCCACTGGGCGAGCGCGAGGTCGAGGAGCGGCGGGATGACCTCGCCGAGCGGGCGGGCGAGGGCGCGGCGGTCGAGGACGCGCGAGCGGGGGGCCTCGATGGTGGGCAGGTCGAAGTCGCACGCCGGGAACACCACGGCGTGCGCGTGCGGCTGGTCGGCGACGGCGTCGGCCTCGCCGAGCTCGCGCGCGAGGTGCAGGCGGATCTCGTGGTCGTTGCGGCGGGCCTGGTGGAAGGGAGGCGCGATGCGCCAGCGGCCGCGGTCGTTGACGGACCACCACGCGCCGTCGACGCAGAGGACCGTGCCGCCCTTGAGCTCGAGCGTGAGGCGCCCGCGGGGGTGGAGCAGGACGAAGTCCGCCTCGAACTCGCCGGCGCGCTCGCTCGCGCCGAGGTTCAGCGAGTGGAGCACCGTCCAATCGTCGCCGAGCTCGGCGCCGAGGCGGCGGAGGAAGTCGGCCTCGGCGCGGGCGCGGCGCTCGTCATGGACGGCCTCGGGCAGCAGGCGCGCCATGGGCTCAGCGGCGGCGGAGGCGCACGACCAGCCGCTCCGGCGCGGGCGCGGCGGGGCCGGGGTTGGGCAGGAGGGCGAAGTCGTCGCCCGCCACCGCGCCGGGCGCGGATCCCGGGAGGACCTCCCAGCCCGCCGCGTGGCGCGGGAGCAGGAGGACGAGCGGGCGGCCGCCGCGCTGGGAGCCGTTGGTGTCGACCGGAGCGAAGGTCCGGTCGCCCGCGCGGGGCGTGATGGTCCAGGTCAGCCCGTCGGGGCCGTCGGGCGCGGCGGACTCCTCCCAGCGCAGCGGGCCGGGCGCCATCCGAGCGTCCCAGGCGGGATCGCCGAGGTAGACGGTGACGTCGCGGTCGAAGGCGAGGCCGCGGGCGTCCTCGGCGGGGAGCCGCCCCGCCTTGGCCTCGCCCAGTCGCCACTCGAGGGCGATGAGGTTGGCGCGCCAGGCGTCGTTGGCCGAGAAGCGGCCGGGCTGCTCCAGGAAGTAGTCGAGGGCGCCCCAGCCGGCGTAGCCGAACCAGGTGGGGACGGTGTAGCCGAGCATGCCGCGGACGCCGGCGGTGGAGAGATAGGCGAGCGCCATGCAGTCGGCCTTGCCGGGCACGTTGCCGATGAGGCAGTTCCCGACGGCCAGGTAGAGCATGGGCTTGTCGTTGCGCACGGGGTGGAGGGAGCCGTCGAGCGCGCGGCCGGTCACGACGCCGTCCTTGTGGACGAACACGCCGTTGCGGTAGCGGTAGCCCGGCTCCCAGTCGTCCTCGGTCGCGTGGCCGGAGGTGATCCAGAGGTCGGCGCGGCCCTCGGAGAGGAGGCGGGCGATGTCGGCCGTCGAGTCCTTGGGGCCGTCGGCGCGGGTCGCGACGCCGCCGCGGGCCTTGGCCCAGCGCTCGCCGGCGGTGAACTCGTCGAACCACCAGCCCTCCTCGGCGCACTCGGCGGCGAAGCGCGTGCTCGCGCCGACCTTGCGCACGACCAGCGGGGCGGGCGCGACCAGCCGCAGGGCGTCGTCGGGCGAGCGTCCCGTGACCAGGCCCCATCGGAAATCGGGATAGGGGTCGGCGTCGACGCCGCGGGCGAGCGCGTGGAAGCGGCGGACGGCCTCGGCGCCGAGCTCCTCGGGGCGGGCGACCCAGGCCACGCGGGCGGGCGGCGCGGCGCGGAGGTCAGCCTCGGCCGCCTCGAGCTCGACCACGCGCGAGCCATGGGCCTTGGCGAGGGCGTCGACCACCCGGGACCATCCGGCGTCGGCGCGGGTGGCGCGGGACACGACCACCGCCGAGTCCCCGGCGGTCACGGAGGCGGCGAGCAGGAGGAGGGCGAGGCGGGGCATGCGCGCAGACTAGGAGGGTCCCGGGAGGAGGGAAGCGCGGAGGCGCTCAGCGCGTGGGGAAGGTGCAGCCGGCGACCGTCTCGGCGGGCACGTCCCGCAGGTCGAGCTCGGGCGGGGGCACCCCCGCCGCCGCGGCGGCCGCCCCGGCGGCGGCGCGCAGGTTGGCGGCGTCGTGCCCCCGCCACCGGCCGAGCTCACGGCCGCCGGGCGCCAGGAGCACGGTCGTCAGGCTGCGGGTGACACCCAGCGCGCCGATGATCGCCAGGTCCGGGTCGGCGACGGCCTCGAAGCCGAGGCCCGCCCCGGCGAGCCACCGCCCCGCCTCCGGCCCGGGCAGGTCGACGACCGCGACGAGGCGCACCTTGTCGCCGAGGGCGGCGCGCAGGCGGTCGACCTGGGGCGCGGCGCGGACGGAGCAGGCGCAGGGAGCGTGGACGAAGTGGACGAGCGTGGGGCGGCCGCCCGGGCCGTCGGCGAGCCCGCGCGCGGCCCCGGGCGGCTCGGCGGGACCGGCGGCGAGGAGGAGCAGGGCCGCCAGGGCGCGCATCGCTCAGGCCTCCTTGCGGAGGTGAACGGTCTGGGTCGGGAAGGCGAAGGACAGGCCCTCCTTGGCGAAGGCCTCGTAGATGGCGAGGTTGACCTCGTGCTGGATGGCGAAGAACGGTCCTGCCTCGCGCTCGCCGACCAGATAGATGACCTCGAAGTCGAGGCTCGAGGGGCCATAGTTGCGGAAGGTGACGCGCTCAAGCCGGGCCTTGGGCTGGGCGGCGAGCACCTGGTCGATGATTGCCGGCACCGCGCGGAGGCGCCCGGCGGGCGTGCCGTAGGTCAGCCCGAGCGTCAGGGTGACGCGGCGGTCCTCGAGGCGGCGGAAGTTATGGATGCGCGAGCCGGTCAGGCTCGTGTTGGAGATGACGAGCTCCTCGCCGGTCATGCTGCGGATGCGCGTGGTCTTGATGCCGATCTGCTCAACCGTGCCCATCTTGTCGTCGACCCGGATGGAGTCGCCGACCTCGAAGGGCCGGTCGAAGAAGATGACGAAGTAGTTGAAGAGGTCGCCGAGGATGTTCTGGGCGGCGAGGGCGATGGCGATGCCGCCGATGCCCAGCCCGGTGATGACGGCCGTGATGTCGTAACCCAGGTTATCCAGCAGGAAAACGACGCCGAGGGTCCAGAGGGCGCCGCCGATGACGACCATCATGCCCTTGAGCTGTCCCATGCGCTCCCTGCCGTTGGGGCGGCTGAGCATCTGGCGCTCGAGCACATGACGGATGGCCGCCATGACGAGGCGGATGACGTAGACGACCAGGACGACCGCCCAGGCGACCTGGATGGCCTTGCCCGCGCGCTCGGAGAGGACGAGGGATTGGAGCGCGATGTAGACCGCGGCGATGTCGAGCACCGGCATGATGCAGCGCTCGAGGGCGCCGATCAGGAAATCGTCCAGCGTGGACTCGGTGGTCTCGGCCAGCTTGCGCAGCCGGTGCAGGATGATCGATCGGAAGATGCGGAGCGCCACCCAGATGGCGGCGAAGATGGCGGCCGAGGTCGCATAGGCGGCGACGGTGTTGCCCCAGACGACCTGGGAGAGGAAGGCGGAGTCCATGGGGGCGGTCTAGCGAGCCTCCCCGCCTTGGCAAGTCCCGCCGGGACGCTCAGCCCCGACGGGGCGGCCTGCCCTCGGCGTCCCAGGTCGGCTGCGGACGGAGCGCGGGGAAGGGCGCGGGCGTCTCGAGGTCCGCGGCGGCGAGCCGCTCGCGGTCGACCACGCCCAGGAGCCTCTGGCGCCCGCTCGCGGGCGGGCGCGCCAGCACCGAGGCGAGGAAGAGCCCGAGGCGGGACTTGCGGTCGCGGAACATGAGGAGCGCCGAGGGGTCGCGCAGCTCCTCGGGCCTGGCGGGTCGCACGCAGGGAAGCGCGCGCTCGAGCGGCCAGGCGGCCACGCGGTGGCGCGACATCCAGAGGCGCTCGGCGCGGACCTCGGCCGTGTCCGGGTCCTCGGGGACCTCCGGCAGGAAGGCGTCGGGCTCCTTGGGCGACATGGCTTGCATCCTCCGCCATCATCTTTCTAATACAAACCTTATCCGATGGGATTCCGATTCCGACAGACCCTCCGCCTCGGCCGCTTCCTCCGCATCAACTTCTCCAAGGGCGGGGCCTCGGCCTCCGTCGGCCGCCCCGGCGCCACCGTCAACGTGGGCCGCGGGGGGCCCAAGGTCACGGTCGGGGCGCCCGGGACCGGCATGTCCTACGACCGGAAGGTCGGCCGGGGCTGCCTCGGGCTCATCGTCGCGGCGGGCGTCGCCGCGCTCCTGCTCGCGCGATGACCGACGCCCTCCACAAGGTGGCGCGCGACGGCGCCATCCTCGGCGATTACACCTTCGCCGCGATCCGCTCGGGCATCGCCGACGGCTCCCTGCGGCCGACGGACCATGTATGGGCCCCGGGACAGGGGCGATGGATCCTCCTGGGGGAGCTGGCCGCGCTGGCCAAGCCGCCCGCCCCGGCGGGCGCCGCGCGCCCGGCCGCGGCCTCGGGGCTCGCCGCGCCCGCGCCGCATTGGCTCGCCCTGCCCTTCATCGGGGTCTCCAAGGGCATCGGCCATGTCCTCGGCGCCCTGGGCACCATCATCAAGTGGGTCTTCGTCATCGGGCTGGGCCTCTTCATCGGCATGATCCTCGAGGGCCGCAGCCCGAGGCGACACCCCGAGAACGACCCCCTCAGCGACCCCTATGCCGGCCGCAGGGACCGGGATTTCGACGACCCCTACCGCGACGTGTGAACAAGTTCCGGTTTGGGTTCCTGGCCTTTTCCACCAATAAATCCCCCATGCGCATCCTAACCAGCCTACTCCTCGTCACCGCCGCCCTCGCGGGCGCCCAGGGCGCCAAGTCGGCGGTCATCGTCACCCGGGCCGACGGCCCCGCCGCGGCCGAGTTCGCCCGCGCGCTCTCGCCGCGGCTCGAGGCCGAGGTCGCCGCGGCCGGGCTCGCCGCCACCGTCGCGGCCCCCTTGGCGGACGCCGAGGAGCAGGCGCGGCAGGCCCGGGCGCGCGGCGCCGACGTGCTCGTGGAGATCCGGGTCGTGAGCTTCTCCCGCTCGGTGTCCGAGGCCTTCGGCCAGGAACGCCGCCGGCTCGCCGCCACCGCCTCCTGGAAGGCGACCTCGCTGGGCGGCGACCTGTCCTCCGTCGGCTCCGGCCGGGCCAGCGAGTCGAGCGTCGCGGACACGGTCATCGCCGAGCCGGAGCAGGCCGACGCGCTGGCCGAGAAGCTGGCCGCGGCCCTCTCCAAGGAGCTCGCGGCCAAGCTCGCCGCCGCCCCGGCCAGGCCCGTCGCCTCCGCCGCGGTCACGTTCCGCCTCGTCGCCGACGACCTGGCGCTGCCCGACATCGCCATCGACGACGAGGGCCGGCTGACCCGTTCCGAGTCCGCCGCCCGCCCCGCCCTCACCGGCTTCACCGTCGAGATCGACGGCGTGACCGTCGGCGCCGCCGGCGACGCGCCGCTCAAGGTGGCGCCCGGCATCCGCGAGGTCGCCGTCCGCCGCGCCGGCTTCGAGCCCTGGACGCGGAAGGTCGAGCTGCGCGACGGGCTGGCGCTCGAGGTCGCGGCCACCCCCACGCCCGAGGCGCTGGCCCGGGTGCGCGGCCACGCCGCCTTCCTCGCCGGGCTGGCCGGCGGCACCAAGCTGACCGCGGCCGAGGTGGAGCGCGTGCGCGGCGCCGCCGAGGCGCTCCGCAACAGCGGCTTCAAGGTCAACGTGAAGGTCGACGCCAAGGAGCTGCCCGAGACGGTCGTCGTCCCGGCCGGCCGCTGAGCCGATGACACCCCGCCTCCTGCTCGCCGTCGTGGCGGCGGCCCTGACGGGCTGCGTCTCCGACTACCCGACGTCCGTCGCCGCCTTCCGGGCCGCGCACGAGGCGGGCGACTTCCCCGGCGCGGCCGCGCAGGCCGCCACCGCCGCGGCGGAGGGCGGCCCCTCCACGCTGGTCTGGACGCTCGAGGAGGCGACCGCGCGCCGCTCCGCGGGCGACCTGCCCGGCGCCACGGCGGCGCTCGAGCGCGCGGCGAGCCTCGTCGAGGCCATCGACGCCGAGCCCGAGGTCTCGCTCAGCGGCGAGGGCCTCGGCGCCCTGAGCAACCCCTACGCGCTGGTGTACCGCGGCCGGAACCTCGACCGCACCTTCTCGGCGACGCTCCTCGCCCTCTGCCACCTCGAGGCGGGCGAGGCCGACAAGGCGCGCGTGGCCCTGACGCGGGCCATGTTCCATGTGGACGACGCCCGGCGCATCGCCGACCGGCGCGCGGCCATCGCCCGCGACGAGGAGGGCGCCGCCGCCGGGGAGGACGAGGCCTTCCGCGCGCGGCTGTCGAGCGACGAGGTGCGCGGCGCCGCCGCGTCCGCGACCTCGGGCTTCGCCGGCCTCCCCACCTACGCGGGTTTCGTCAACCCCCTGGCCACCTGGCTCCACGGCATCTTCCTCCTGCACACCGCCGAGGGCCCCTCCGACCTGGAGCGCGCGCGCAAGTCGCTGCAGGCCGCCGCCGCCGTCTCGGGCTCCGCGACGGTCGCCGCCGACCTCGCCCTGGCCGAGGCGGGCAAGGGGCGCCCGGATCCCGGCGCCGACCGCACCCTCGTCTACATCCTCCACGAGGCGGGCGTCGCCCCGCGCTGGCGCGAGGAACGCATCACCCTGCCCCTGATCTGGGCCGACCCCGCGGCCCCGATCGTCGGCGTCGCCTTCCCGGCCGTGGATCCCGCCGGCGGCATGCCCGGCCCGCTGGCCGTGGCGGCCGGCGACGCGCGCTTCCCCGAGCCGACGACCCTGGCGAGCGTCGACGCGATGGTGCTCGCCGAGTTCCGCGAGGAATGGCCCGTCGTCCGCAACCGGGCGGTGGCTTCGGCGACGGTCAAGGCGATCGCCGCCTACATCGCCAACAAGGCCGCGCAGGAATACGCCCGGCAGAACAGCGACAACACGGGCGCGCAGCTGCTGATGCTCGCCACCCTGGTCGGCACCAACATCTACACGGCGGTGGCGCAGGCCGACCTCCGGCACTGGTCCTCCCTGCCCTCGGCCTACCGCCTCCAGCGCGCCGAGGTGGCCGAGGGCGCCACGCTGACGCTCTCCGGCGGCGGCCTGGCCGCCCCGCGCGAGGTCGCCCTGCCCCGGGGCAGGGCCGTGCTCGTCACGGTCCGCTCCGTCGCTTCGGGCATTGCGCCCTCCGTCCGCACCTGCATCCTCCAATCCCGATGAACCGCCTCCTCGCCCTCCTCGCCGCCGGCCTGCTCGCCGGTTGCGCCACGTCCTCGAACCAGGCCACGCAGATCGTCTCATCCGACGAGCCCCCCGGCTTCCTCATCGTCGCCACCAACCCCGACTTCGCCGACAGCGCCCGGCCGACCGAGATCAAGGTCGGCGTGGCCGAGGACGGCGCGTCGGCCAAGATCAGCCTGCTCCTGGCCAACGCCACGCGCACGGCCCAGCCCGTCAACTACCGCGTCGAGTGGCTCGACAAGGAGGGCTTCCCCATCCAGGGCGCCGTGGTCGTCGCCCGCACCGTGACCGTGCCGGCCCTCGGGTACGAGACGGTCGTCGCCGTCGCCACCCACCCCAAGGCCGCGAAGTTCCGCATCGAGCTGACGGAGACCGGCGGCGCGAAGGCGGGGCGCTGAGGGACGGGTATCGGAATCACGGAATCACAGAAGCACGGGGGCACAGGATCACGGAGCACGGCTTCACGGCTTCACGGAAAAGACAGACTTCAAAGGACAGTTAATCCGTCTCACCCTCCTCTAGTATCTTCGCCCCCCTCGGTCTCCTCGTAATCCCTAGCATCCCCTCCTCCTTTCCATCCTTTCCCCCTTTCAATCCCCTCCATCCCTTTCCATCCCTTCCTCCTCTTCATCCCCATCCCATCCATCCCATGAACCGCTCCCTCCTCGCCGCCGCCGCCGCCCTCGCCCTCGTGGGCTGCGAGACCCCCGCCACCTACGTCGACCCCAACGCGGGCGCCGGCGTGGTCAGCCTCGACCAGGTCAACATCCAGGACTTCGGCAACGCCGCCGACGGCATGCTGCAGTCGCTGTACGACTCGCCCGCCTTCAAGGGCGCCAAGGCCAAGGACGGCGGCTCGCCGGTGCTGATGGTCGGCCGCGTGCGCAACGACACCGCCGGCAACTTCGACACCGACCTGCTCGTCAAGCGCATGACCACCTCCGTCACCCGCTCCGGCAAGGCGCGCGTGGCCAAGGCCGCCGGCTTCGGCGGCGCCGAGGACCAGGCCGCCGCCGAGGCCCGCAAGGCCGCCGCCGCGGAGTCCGGCCAGTCGTCCGCCGCCATCATCCCCGACTTCACCCTCTCCGGGAAGATCCTCGAGGTGCGCGCCCAGGCCGGCTCCACCAAGCAGGTCTCCTATGTCTTCCAGCTCTCCCTCACCGAGGTGAAGACGGGCCTCGCCGTCTGGGAGGAGGAGAAGCAGATCACCAAGCAGGGGAAGAAGAACGCGGTCGGCTTCTGAGCCCCGCTCCCGACCGACGAGGGCCGGCCGCCAGGCCGGCCTTTTTGTTGCCCTGACCCGCCGATCGGGCAAGGATGCCGGCGCCATGAAGCTCCTCCTCCCCACGCTCGCCCTCGCGGCGGCCGCCGCCCACGCCCAGACCGCCCCCGTCGTCCCCGCCTCCAAGGCCGGCGAGGTCGGCAAGATCTCCCTCGGGTACGTCGACTCCGGCGACTTCGACGGCTTCCGCCTCGGCGTGTCCGCCGGCCTGGTGAACGACCTCTTCCTGCAGGCCTCCTTCGCCGACGCCTCGGGCCTTACCGGCGCCCAGGACTTCCGCGCCTACAACTTCGGCGTCGGCGCCCGCCTGCCCTTCGGCGCCGGCAAGGCCTCCCTCTCGGCCCACATCGGCTCGCTGGACAGCGACACGGCCGCCCTCAACGGCGACCAGTTCCAGCTGCGCGCCGCCTACGCCATCGAGGTGGCCAAGGGCCTCGAGGCCGAGCTGAGCCTCACCCACACCTTCAACGACATGGACGGCGCCGGGGTCGACGACCTCACCGCCCCCGCGCTCACGGTCCGCTACGTGGTCGGCAACGGCCTCGGCATCGAGCTCGCCGCGTCGTCCGAGAACACGATCTCGCACACGGACACCGGCGACGGCTCCTGGTCGCTCGCCGCGGTGTACGCGTTCTGAGGGGCGACACGCCCACCCATGACAAAGGGCCCCCGGATGGGGGCCCTTTCCTTTGGCCGACAGCCGGGAATCAGCGGCTGATGGTCGCCGACGTCGCCGCGTTCTTGGAGGCGTCGTAGGTGTGGCCGGAGAGCGCCAGGTTGGTGACCGTGAAGGTCAGGCTGCCGCGGGTGGTCGAGGAAAGCACCGGGCTGGAGAGGGTCACCTGTCCCTTGCGGTTGGTGACGCCTGAGACGTTGCGGCTGACGAGGCCGGAGAAGGCGCCCGTGACCGTGACATTGGGCAGCGCCTTGCCCGAACCGTCGGTCACGGTGACCGTCGCGGCGCCGTTGACGCCCTTGCGCGAGGAGACCCAGACGAGGGACAGGGCGCCGACGCGGGTGATCTTGGTCGAGACCGGAGGCGTGCCGACGGCGATGAGGACCGAGGCGCTGGCGGTGGCGCCGGAATTGTCCGTCACGGTCAGCGTGGCGGTGTAATTGCCGGCCGTGCCGTAGGTGTGGGCGGGGGTGGCGAGGATGGAGGTGCCGCCATCGCCGAAGCTCCAGTTGTAGGAGGCGATGATGCCATCGGGGTCCGACGACTGGGTGCCGTTGAACTGGACCGTGAGGGGCGCGGTGCCGGAGGTGGGGGTGGTCCCCGCGGTCGAGGCCACGGGCGGCTGGTTGGTCACCTCGAGCGCGGGCCAAGACCCCTCGATGAGGTAACGGCCGAGCGAGCCGTAGTCGGTGTAGGCCGTCAGCGCGTCGCCCGTGCCGACGCCGTCGACGGTGATCGTGTAGGTGCCGCCGGTGACGGCGGTGGCGAGCGTCGCGCCCATGCCCGAGGGGGTGGAGGTGGCAAGGGCGAGGCCGGAGGCGTCGCGGAGCGTCAGCGCGGCCCGGAGGTTGGGCGAGGGCACGGCGACCTTGGCGGCGAAGCTCACGGCGCCGGGGCCCGCGGTGAACGTGTAAGCATCGGCCTGGGTCGGGCGAGCGAGGATGCCCCCGGCGCTGGCGGTGGCGCCCGGCAAGGCCTGGACGCCAGGAGCGGGCAGCAGGGGGATGTACCCGGCGATGACCGCGAGGTTGTCCTGCGTGTTGCTGGAGAGAGGGTAGTCGCCCTTGGTCCACTGAGTCACGGCCTTGTAGTAGCCGACGCCCATGATCGGCGCCCAGTCGGCATGGCCGGCGTAGTACTCCGTGCCGTTGGACTGGGAGGAATGATAGAGCCCGACGGTGTGGCCGACCTCATGGCTGGCGGCCTCGGCGATATACTTGGCGTTGTTGCCCAACGAGAGGGGGAAGACGAAGCACGGCGTGTCGTTGGACGCGGTGTAGGAGTTGAGGTAGGCGACGCCGCCGGCGCCGGCCCCGAGCCAATCCGAGCTGGAGCCGCCGATCACGACGCGGATGCCCCAGTTGGCGTCGGTGGACCCGGAATAGGAAAGGGCGGCCGCGCCCGGCTCCTCGGTGGTGACGTCGACGTCGAAGGGCGCGAAGTCCTCGGCCACCCGGCGCCAGATGTCCTGGATGGCGGCGCGCTCGGCATCGGAGAAGGCGCCCGCGTTGCCATCGGTGTTGAAGGCGGGCGAGACGATGTCCGCCCCGCCGGTGAAGCCGCTGTTCCAGGACGTGCCCCGGGTCACATGGCCGTCGAAGTCGAGATAGATGATCCGCCTGGCGCCGGGACGGGAGTGCAGCCTGAAGGTGTCGGCCAGGGGGAAGGTGGCGGTCGCGACATAGGCGTCGGTCTGCTGGCCGACGGTGGCCTGGGCGACGGGGCCGTGGTTGCAGACATAGAGCGGCTTGCCCTTGGCGTCCACATGCAGGCAGCCATCGCGCTTGCAGGCGGAGCGGAACTCGACCTCGGACACCCGGGCCTCGGCGGCCGCGGCGCGCTGGGCGGCGACGGGAAGGTCGCGGGCGGGGCGGGTCTTCTTCGAGGCGTTGGCGGACTGGGCGGGGAGGACGGCGGCAAGGCCGGCCAGCACGAGAAGTAGGATGTGGCGGGGCATGAGACGCATGCTAGGCCGGTCCCAACCCTTGGCAAGGGGCGGATTAAGGTTCCCTAGGTCGGAGACGCGGTGCAGCCTCTCCCCATGCGCCCCCTGCCCCTCGCCTGCCTCGCCCTCGCCGCCACCCTGCCCTCCCTGGAGGCCGCCTCGATGGCCCGACGGACGGTCCAGGAGGGCAAGTCGCGCGTCGGCGCCTCGCACATCTGGCGCGGGGACGACACCGGCATCTCGGTCGACGCCACCCTCGACCTCTACGACCCCGTCATCCTGCGGGCCTACCATACCCGCATCGACTTCGGCCTCAGCGGGCTCGAGGGCGCCGCCTCCGCCGCGGGCATCGGCCTCCGCGAGGCCAACGCGACCGGCAAGTACAGCATCAGCTACCTCTGGGGCCGCCATGACGACGGCCTCCTGACCCGCGACCGCGACAGCCTCGAGATCGCCTACGCCTTCGACTTCTCGCCTTCCTGGGAGATGGAGATCGCCCACATCCGCCATGACAACCCCGCCGCGCTCAACGGGGACCTGAACGCGACCAAGGTGACCTTCCGCTACAATTCCGGGACGGCCTTCAACCTCGACCTCGGCTGGTCCAGCAAGGACACGCTGGGCGGCACGGAACGCGGCGGCGACGACACCTGGTCGGCCGGCATCTCCCTCCGCTTCTGAGGCTCAGCCCCGATCGCGGGCCGACAGGTACAGGAGCCAAGCCCCCGCCGCCACGAACCCGGCGGCGATTGCAATCAGGCCGAACGACGGACCGACCTCATGGCCGCCGGCATACTCGGCGATCGAAGGAAGGGTGGACGACATGGGCTCGCTGGTCGCGAGGGCGCGCGACATGGCAGCAAAGCAAGCAGCGGAGGTGACGACGGCGTGCCTCATGGGTCGTTCATTATCGAATAAGGGCACAGGGCATTCCAGCCGAATTCCGAAGCCTGTGCGTAAAAAAGAGATTAAAGTTTGTAAATATATGCAGGTGAATGAATTACAATAATGACACTTTTCCTAGGGGCGAGGGTCAAAGAAAAATGACCCGTTTATCGGCATTCCTTCTCCTCCTGGCCTTTTGCGGCTCCCCGCCGACAACCGCCCTCGCTTCCGACTCCGGCTTCTTCCGCCCTCCGGCCCGCGACACCTCGGCAGGGCTGCCCGCGGAGGGCATCTGGCCCAGGGGCCAGCGCCTGCTCTGGGCCGGCTACTCCGGCGTCGCCGAGCGCGACCTCAAGATAGGCTTCAGCGTGGCAGGGCCCCACTATGGAGGGGGCAACGAGGTCCAGCTCGCCGCCTGCGAGCGGCTCGGGCTGCCGGTCATCGCCCACATCGGGCCGTTTCCGGGAAATGTCTCCGGCAGCTGGGACGCCGTCTCGAAGCTGCCGCTGGACGAGGTCCGGGCGCGCGTGACGGAGCGCGTGAAGGCGCTCGCGGGCAACCGGACCATCGTGATGTGGGCGGTCGGACCCGAGGAGCTCCGCCCTTGGCGCAAGGACGAGATGGCCTACCTGCGGACGGTCACCGAGGCCGTGCGCGCGGCGGACCCCGAGGGGCGGCCGATCTTCCTCTACAACCCGAACCACCGCGACGCCGCCTCGCTCGCCGCCATCGTCCCGCACGTCGACGTCGTGGCCAAGGGCTGCTACGCCAACGCGGCCGGGCACAAGGACAACCGGGCCTGGATCCGCTGGTCGGTCGAGCAGATGACCGAGGCGGCCGCCAAGGGACGTCCCGGCGCGTGGACGCTCGTCATGCCGGAGCTCTGCAAGGACCCCGAGCCGGCCGACCTGCCGTTGATCCGCGCCTGGGTCCGCCACGACTGCTACCTCGGCCTCATGTCCGGCGCCAAGGGCATGCTCACCTGGTCGCTCTTCCCGCGCAAGGAGGTCAGGGCGACCTGGAAGACGTGGCACGACGCCTACGCCGAGTGCGGGCGCGAGATCAACGGCGCGCCCGGGCTCGGCAGGGTGTTCCTCTTCGGCGAGCGGCGCGACGACCTCAGGGTGACGACGCGCGAGCGGCGCGAGCCCTACCCGCTCGGGACCTCCGCCCGCAACGCGCTCGAGGCGACGACCAGCCTGCCCACCGAGGGAACCAAGGGCGTGCTGCACCCCTGGACGAAGGCCGAGATCCAGCTCGGCGCGCGCCGCTGGGTCTTCCTCGCCAACTCCGTCCCCGAGCCGACCCGCTTCGAGCTGCGCGGCCTTCCCGACGGGGCCGCGCTGGCGGACGCCTTCACGGGCGCGCCCCTGCCCTCGCCCGCGCCGGGCGAGCCGCTCGTCGCCGAGCTCGGGCCGTGGGAGATCCGCGCGTGGGTCGTCTCGGCCGGCCGCTGAGCCGGCTCAGCGCAGGGGAAACCGGCTGAGCGCGGCCTGGACCAGGCGGTGGTTGTGCGCCGCCGCCACGTGCGGGTGCAGCTGCCCGGCGCGCATCAGGCGAAGGTTGGCGAGGCGGCAGGCCTTGACGAAGCGCGGGTGGCGCAGGAGCCGGCGGGCGTCGGAATAGGTGCCGACCTCGAGGCGGACATGCGGGAAGTCGGCGGTGCGGAAGCCGGCCTCGAAGAGGTTCGCGGCGCAGGTGGACGACAGGGCGAAGAGGTCGCCGCGCTCGAAGCCGTCCTCGGCGACGGTGAAGGCGATCTCGGCGGCGCCCGGCGGGGCGCCCTCGTCCGCGGGGATGACCGTGAGCATCTCGGGGCGGCGCACGGAGAGCCGGGCCAGCGTCCGGCGCTCGGGGTCGTCGCGGTAGGCGCGGGTGAGGCAGGTCAGGGCCCAGAACTCGCCCTCGGTGTCGGCCGGCGCGGGCACGCAGCGCCGGACATAGGCGCTGAGGAGGTCGAGCAGGCGGTCGCCGAAGCGGGGATGCGCCCGCAGCTCGGCCATCCGGTCGTCGAATCGCCCGAGATCCTCCGCCGAGCGCGGGGGCGGCGGGCCCTCGAAGACGTCGTCGGGACGGGAGAGCCAGGGCACGAGCCGGTGAAGGTCGGGTTGCCAGCCGGCGGAGGAGGGCCGCAGCACGCCGCGCACGCGGGCGCCGCGGCGGCGCAGGAGGGAGAGCACCTGGGTCTCGACATGGGCGAGCAGGGCCATCTCGCCCTGCAGGAAGGCCGTCGACGCGATGTCCGCCTCGTCGGCGACGTCGCGCAGGATCCGCTGGGCGACGTCGGTCGAGCCGGCTAGGTAGAATTCCTTACCGCCCGGGAGCGCATGGACGAACATGCCCTCGCGGAGGGACTTGCGGCGCCGGGCGAGCCGGCGCGCGAGGGTGAGGGAGGGGACGAAGGGGTCGAAACCGAGGTCGGCCAGCTGGGCCTCGACCTGCTCGAGGATGGGGGAGTGCAAGGGAGAGGAAGAAGGGGGAAGGGGATTCCGAGGACAGGGAGGCGGAGAGTGGGTGAAAAAGCAGAAGGGAAAAAGTAGAAAAAGGCAGGAGCCCGGGCCGCGCGCACGATACCTCCCTTGGTATCCTCAGGACCCTCGGAATCCTTGGCACCCCACCCGGCCGCCCTCAGCGCGCCATGCCCCAGCGGTCGGTGAACGGGTAGATGATGACGAAGGCGGGCCCGACGGCGTCGGCGCGGGGGACCTCGCCCCAGCCGCGCGAGTCGTAGCTGTTGGAGGAGTTGTCGCCCATCGCGAAGTAGCCGCGCTCCGAGATCCGCCGCGGCATCTCGAGCGACATGGCGTCGGCGGGCGAGCAGCGAGGCAGGTAGCCGAAGTAGCCCCGGTCGGCCGCCAGGGCGTTGTTGAGCCCGATGGGGGAATCCGCCGGGACCGGCGGCTCGCCGAGGCGCGCGAGCGCGCCGCGGTCGAGGGCGAGCGTGTCGCCAGGAAGCCCGACCAGGCGCTTGATGTAATACTGCTCCCCGGCGCGGCGCAGCTCGGGTATGTTGCCGGTGCGGAAGACGAAGGGGTCGCCGACGCCGGGCTCGACGAAGTGGTAGCGCATCTTGTCGACGAACAGCATGTCGCCCGTGAGGATGTCGAAGTTCACCACGGGCGAGCCCGCCCGCACGGCGCTACCGGTGCGCACATAGGCCTGCCCGCCGAGGCGGACGACGCGGCCCTCGGCCTGCGCGCGCTCCATGGCCCGCGCCCAGCGCGCGGCCTCGGACATCGGCAGGTCGGCCTCGGCCGGGAAGAACGATCGCAGGTACACCGCGCGCATCGTGAACTCGTCGGGCACCTGCACGCCCACCTCGCCCGCCTCGCCGATGCGGAGGGCGTGGACGCGGTCCACGCCGCGCAGGAGACCCGTCCCGAGGATGCCGCCGTCGGGCACCTGGCGGCCGGGCACCGGCTCGAGGCCGGCGAGCGTGGCCTGCACGGGGATGAGCACCTCGCCCGAGTGCGGGCTGAGGGGGGCGATGGTCTTGCTCCACTGCGTGAACTTGCCCCAGCCGCGCTCGAGGAGGCCGGGCACGGGCTCCGAGGGCGCGCGGACCTCGGCGGTCATGCCGTGGTAGGTGGGCCACATGGAGTTCGTGGGAATCTTGAAGGGCTGGAGGAAGAAGCTGCGGATGCCGCCGGCCACGATGGCAGCGAGTACGATCATCTCCGTCCAATCCGTCCCGACCGTAACCGGGAAGACCTTGCCGCCGACCTTGGTCAGGTGGAGGTGCAGGGGCTCGGCCGCGGCGTTGAGGGCCTCGGCGTCGAGGGGCTTGGCCTTGGCGGCGGCCTTGAGGCCATCGCGCAGCCGGCGGAGCTCGGCGACATCGGCCGCGGGGAGGATATCCTGGCGCAGGGAGTCGACCTTGTCGGCCATCTCAAGGAGGCCCTTCGCCTGCTTGCGGAGGCCGCGGTTCCGATACCAGGTCAGGATCATGGGGAAGTGTTAGCCGCGGGCGGGCCGGGTCGGAAGGAAAATGAGGGGGGGGGCGGATCGCTGGCACGCTGGTTCGCTGTCACGCGGGGGTCGAAAGGTAGGGTCATGGCCACGTCCATGACCTAGGCAGGTGGACCTGCGGTGACTGCGGTAACTGCGGTGTCTGCGGGCAAGAACTCGCTGACGCTCGTTGCCACAGGCCCTCTCCCCAAATCCCCCGTGCCTCCGTGCCCCCGTGCCCCTGCGCTTCCGTGAAGCTGTGAATCCTTATCCTCGAAACGACCGGCGCCGATGCGCGCTGTCGCGGGCACGGTCGGTGCGGACCTCGAGGACGCGGACGCCGGGGCGGTCCAGGGCGAGCTCGCGGCGCAGGTGCGCCCAGTCGCGGATGGCGACGTGCGGGGTGGCGAAGGCCGCGCAGAGCTTGCCGATGTCGGCCCGCTGCTCCGTGCCCCAGAGCGTCTCGAAGTGCGGCGAATCCGCGACGGGCAGGTGGTTGAAGATGCCGCCGCCGGCGTTGTTGACGACGATGACCGTGAGCCGGCCGCGGAAGCCGGCGGCGAGCAGCAGCGCGTTGCCGTCGTGCAGGAAGGCGAGGTCGCCGCAGAGCAGGATGGTGCGGCGGCCGTCGCGCGCGGCGCCGAGCGCGGTCGACACCAGGCCGTCGATCCCGTTGGCGCCGCGGTTGCAGAGGATCTCGGGGCCGGCGCCGGCGGGCCGCCAGAAGGCCTCGAGGTCGCGGATGGGCATGGACGACGCCACGAGCAGGCGGTCGTCGGCGCCGAGCGCCTCCTCGAGCAAGGGGACGACGCGGCCCTCGAAGGGCCAGTCGACGGACGCGGCCGCGTCGAGACGGCGCGCGGCGGCGCGCTCGGCCTTGGCCCAGGCCTTCTGGAGGGGCGTGGTGGCGACGCCGCCGCCGAGGCCGCCGGGGGCGAGCGCCGCGTCGAGCCGGACCCAGCGGGCGTGGGCGGGGTCGGTGTTCTCGCCTGGCCGGTCGACGAGGACGGTCGGGACGTCCGACTCGGCCAGCCAAGCGCGGAGCGCCTTGCTCACCGGCAGGTCGCCGACGCGGATGACGGCGTCCGGCCGAAAGGCCTTGGCCGCCGCGGGGTCGCGCAGGATGCGGTCGTAGGCGGTGACGAGGCAGTCCTGTCCGGCGAGGTCGCCGCGGAGCGTCCCGGCCGCGTCGGCCAGCACCGGCCAGCCGCTGAGGCCGGCGAGCTCGCGGATCGCGAGGGCGAAGGCCGCGCGGTCGGCGGGCGCGTGCGGGCCGACCACGATGACGCCGCGGCGGGCGGCGCCGAGCAGGCGGACGACCTCCGAGGGGCGCACGCCGGTGACGACGCGCGGGAGAGGCGGCACGGCGCAGAACGCCTCGAGGTCGAGGCCCTTGGGCGGGCGGAACCCCTTGAGGGCGACGTGCGGGGCGAGCGGGTCGCGGAACGGGAGGTTGAGGTGGACGGGGCCGGCGACGGGGCCCTGTGAACGCTGCCAGGCGTCGACGATCGTCTGCCGCGCGTGGCGCAGGAGGGAGAGGTCGCCCTCCGGCACCGCCAGCTCGGCCTCCCAAACGACGTGCGAGCCGTAAATGCCCGGCTGGCGGATGGTCTGGCCGGAGCGGCACTCGCGGAGCTCGGGCGGCCGGTCGGCGGTCAGGACGATGAGGGGCGTGCCCGAGAGGCGGGCCTCGACGACGGCGGGGAGGTAGTTCGCGGCGGCGGTGCCCGAGGTGCACAGGAGCGCGGCCGGCCGGCGCGTCGCCTTGGCCGCGCCGAGGGCGTGGAAGGCGGCGGCGCGCTCATCGAGGGCGACCGTCACCTCGAGGCCGGCCTGCTCGACCAGGGCGGCGGCCAGGGGCGTCGAGCGCGAGCCCGGGGAGACCGTGACGTGGCGGAGGCCGAGGTTGGCGAGGGTGCGCGCCAGCACCGCGCCCCAGAGGGCGTTCGGGTTGAGATAGGCGGCGCGCGGCATGGGATTGACCTTAGGGAGGCGGGAAGGGGGCAAAAGGCAAAAGGAGCCCCGGTCGGCGGCCGCCGCCCGCCATGACCCTTGACCTTTCCCACCCCTGCCCTTCCCCTTGAAGGTCCCCTTCCCGTGTCCGACCCCCGTATCCGCAACTTCTGCATCATCGCCCATGTCGACCATGGGAAGACGACCCTTTCCGACCGCCTCCTGGAGCACACCAAGACGATCGAGATGCGGCAGATGAAGGACCAGCACCTCGACGCGATGGACCTGGAGCGCGAGAAGGGCATCACCATCAAGTGCCATCCGGTGACGATGAGCTACACCGCCCCCGACGGGCAGGTCTACCAGCTCAACCTCATCGACACCCCGGGGCACGTCGACTTCACCTACGAGGTCTCGCGGTCCCTCGCCGCCTGCGAGGGCGCCGTCCTCCTCATCGACGCCTCCCAGGGCGTCGAGGCCCAGACGGTGGCCAACGCCACCCTGGCCCTGCAGCAGAACCTGGAGATCGTCCCGGTCATCAACAAGATCGACCTCCCCTCCGCGCGGGTCGAGGAGGCCAAGCGCCAGGTCGAGGACGTCCTGGCCATCCCGGCCGACGACGCCGTGCTCGCCTCGGGCAAGGCCGGCATCGGCATCGAGGACATCCTCGCCGCCGTCATCCGCCGCGTCCCCCCGCCCCGCTGGTCGGACTACCCCCAGGGCCGCGCCCTCATCTTCGACTCGGTCTTCGACACCTACAAGGGCGTCATCACCTACGTCCGCGTCTTCTCCGGCACCTTCAAGGCCGGACAGTCCATCCAGCTGATGGCCAACGGCGTGAAGACCGTCATCAAGGAGGTCGGCCGCTTCAGCCCCAAGATGGTCCCGGCCGGCGAGCTCGGGCCCGGCTCGGTCGGCTACATCGTGACGAACATCCGCGACGTGCACGACGTGAAGATCGGCGACACGCTGACCTTCTCGGAGGCGCCCGCCAAGGAGCCCGTCCCGGGCTTCAAGGAGGTCGTCCCCATGGTCTTCAGCGGCATCTACCCGCTGGACACGGCGGACTACGAGAAGCTCAAGGTCTCTCTGGCCAAGCTTGCGATGAACGACGCGGCCCTGACCTACACCGCGGAGTCCTCCGTGGCCCTCGGCTTCGGCTTCCGCTGCGGCTTCCTCGGCCTGCTGCACATGGAGATCGTCCAGGAGCGCCTGCGCCGCGAGTACGACCTGGACATCATCTCCACCTACCCCTCGGTCGTCTACAAGGTCCACACCGCCGACGGCCAGCTGCACGTCGTCGACAACCCCGTGCTCATGCCCGACCCGTCGGCCATCGTGACCATCGAGGAGCCGACCATCCTCGCGCGCATCCACATCCCCGGCGGCTGCATCGGCGACATGCTCGCCCTCGTCCAGGAGAAGCGCGGCACCTGCGACCGCACCGAGACCATCGACGACCAGCGCGTGGTGCTCGTCTGCACCCTGCCCCTCAACGAGATCCTCGTCGACTTCAACGACCGCCTGAAGTCCATCACCCGCGGCTACGGCTCCCTCGACTACGAGATGGGCCCCTACGTGGCCTCCGACCTCGTGAAGATGGACATCCTCGTCAACCAGGACCCGGTCGACGCCTTCTCGAGCATCGTGCACCGCACCAAGGCCGAGGGCCGCGGCCGCCAGCTCTGCGAGAAGCTCAAGGACCTCCTGCCCCGCCAGCTCTTCAAGGTCGCCATCCAGGCGGCCATCGGCTCCAAGGTCATCGCGCGAGAGACCCTCGGGTCGGTCGGCAAGGACGTGACCGCGAAGTGCTACGGCGGCGACATCACCCGCAAGCGCAAGCTGCTGGAGAAGCAGAAGGAGGGCAAGAAGCGCATGAAGCAGGTCGGCAAGGTGGCCATCCCGCAGGAGGCCTTCATCAAGATCCTCAAGAACGAGGCCTGAGGGGGCGGTGCGCGGAATCACGGAATCCCAGGGGCACGGGATCGCAGGGGCACGGGATCACGGCGGCACGGAATCGCGGGGGCACGGCGGCACGCACCCGGCTACTTCCTTTCTGTCTGTTCCGGGATTCCGTGCCTCCGTGAAGCCGTGCTGCTGAGCAGCCGTCAGGCGCGCTTCGCGCGCCTGCGGCGCACCGCGGCGCCCGCGAGGGCCAGGCCGCCCAGGATGAGGCCGTAGGTCGAGGGCTCGGGGATGGGCGCGTACTGGAGCTGGATGACCTTGTACCCGTCGCCGTTGATCGTGTCGACCAGGCTCAGGAGCGCGGGATCGATGGGGGCGCCGTCGTAGGTCAGGTCGGTCGTGACGAGGTTGAAGTACTCCGAGATCGAGCCGCCGTAGTTGGTGATTTCGCCGTATCGGATGAGGTCGAAGGCGTAGGTCAGGTTGGGGTCGAAGTCCTGCAGGTCGCCGTCGGTCGTGGCGTCGAGGAGCGAGATGACGTTGAGGTTCACCTTGCCGCCGGCCAGCTGCGAGAGGTCGAGAAGGCCCGTGACGACGATGGCGTCGTAGTCCGTGCCGGCGGTGGGGAGATAGGAATTGCCGCCCGTGTTGAGGATCTCGAGGTCCAGGGTCGAGTTCGCCTGGACGACCAGGGAGGCGAAGGTCTGGGTGCCGGGCGAGTTGCCGGGATTGAGCGTGCCGCCCGTGGCCAGGGTGGCCGCCCCGACCGAACCCGAGCCGCCGAGCGTGCCGCCGGAGGCGACCGTGATCGTGGCGTTGGGCACCGAGACGGAGGTCAGGTCCAGGTTCGCGCCCGCGCCGAGCTCGAGGTCGCCCGAGAAGGTCGACAGGCCCGTCGAGACCGAGCCGTTGCCGGTCAGGCGGACGGTGCCCGTGAAGGCCGAGACGTCGACCGAGGCACCGGTGCCCACGACCACCGTCCCGCCGGAGATGTTGGCGTCGGTCAGGGCCACGCCGGCCTCGGCGACGGTGATCGTGCCCGAGAAGGCGCCCTGGATGGCGCCGCCCTTGTAGGCGACGTTGCCGGCGAAGGGCGTCGCGGAGCCGAAGTTGAGGACACCGCCCGAGCGCAGCTCGATCGTGGCTTGCTGGCCGGGACGGTTGCCGGCGGAGGAAAGGTCGAGGGTGCCCGCGACCGCGAGGCTGCCGGTGAAGGTCGAGAGGCTGGTGACCGTGGCGTTGCCGTTGAGGACGACCTGCTTGTTCACGCCGTCGAGGTTGACGACGGCGCCGTTGCCGAAGTTGACGACGGGGGCCGCCAGGCTGTTGATGGTCGCCGCCGAGACGTTGCCGGCGAGGGTGACCGAGGCGGGAGCCCAATTGCCGTCGCCGATGAGCTGCCCTCCGGCGAGGGTGATGGCGTTGGTCGGGTTGAAGCCGCCCAGGTCCAGGGTCGCGCCGGAGCCGACCGTGATGGCGGCCGTGCCGAAGCCGGAGAGGCTGCCGAAGGCGAGGGTGCCGCCGCCGACGTTGATCGAGCCGGCGAACGACCCGGCCCCCGTGATGGAGCCCGAGAGGTAGGTGATGCCGGTGGACAGCGCATGGCCGCCGAGATCCAGCGTGCCCCCGTTCACCGTGATGGCGCCGGTGGCGAAGGCCGAGGCGCCGCCCGCGCGGAGCGTGCCGCCCGTGACGCTGACCGCGCCGGTGC
Source organism: uncultured Enterobacteriaceae bacterium (assembly GCA_964472585.1). Lineage (GTDB taxonomy): Bacteria > Verrucomicrobiota > Verrucomicrobiia > Opitutales > UBA953 > UBA8828. Next base: position 26,622 of record CAYYLJ010000014.1, read on the forward strand.
CCAGGGCGTTGGCGGAGCCCGCGACGAGCGTGCCCGCGGAGACGGTGAGGCCGCCCGTGAAGGTGTTGTTGCCCGTCAGCGTCAGGGTGCCGGCGCCCGTCTTGGTCAGCCCGCCGCCGACGCTGGTCGCATCCTCGGCGAGGGACTGGCCGATGGTGACGTCAAAGCCGTTGGTGTCGATCGTCGCCCCGCCCACGCGGACCCTCGCGGAGGTGAGGCCGGACAGGAAGTTGGTGTTGTTGCTGGCCGCGGCGCGCAGCGTGCCGCCGTCGAGGTAGAGGTTGCCGGCGCCATCGCCCTTCACGATGCGGGACAAGGTCAGGCGACCGCCGTTGAGATAGAGGTTGCCGGTGCCGCTGGACTGGCCACCCAGGGTCAGGGAGGCGCCGACCGTGGAGGCGAAGCTGGCCTCGGCGGTGCCACCGATGGTGAGGTTGCCGGTGCCGCGCTGGCCGACGGTGGGATTCCAATAGGTGGAGACCGAGAGGGTGCCGGCGCTGATGTCGACCGACGAGGTGCCGCCCCAGTTGGCGAGCGAGAACTCGTTGGAGCCGGTGGCGGTGACCGTGAAGGAGCCGCCCGTCTGCGTGTGGGTGAAGTTGCCGCCGTTCTCGCCGGACTTGAGGGTGCCGCCGAGGGTGATCGAGCCCTCCGAGAGCGTCAGGGACTGCGTCCCGGTGGTCCGGTTGAAGAGCAGGCTGCTGACGCCGAGGGAACCGGTCCCCGACTTCGCGAGGTTGCCCTGGAGGGTCATGGCGCCGAGGGAGCCGGAGGCGGAGCCCGAGACCTGGAGCGTCCCGGCCGAGACGGTGGTGCCGCCGGTGTGGGAATTGGCGCCGGTGAGGATGAGCGTGCCGTTGCCGCCCTTGGTCAGGCCCATGCCGCCGGAGAACGCGCCCGAGACGGTCGAGGTCGAGGCGTTGTTGATGGTGACGGCGGCGTCCGAGCCGACGTTGGCGCTCACGGTGACGACGCCGCCGGTGAGGGTGACGGGCGTCGAGCGCCAGCCGGAGTCCGCGATGCCCGTGCCGGTGACGTTGATGGCGCCGGCGCCGGCGTTGGCGGTGAGGCCGGTCGGGATGTAGAAGACACCCGAGCGACCGAGGGAGACGTCGAGGTCGATCGTCCCGCCGGCCGCGCTCGTGTCGAGGGCGAGCGCGTTGCCGTCGGAATCGGCCTTGCCGATGTCGCCGGAGATCGAGATGGAGGCGGCGGTGATGGTCGTCGTGCCCGACTTGGACAGGTTGATGCCGTCCAGATAGGCGCCGCCCGAGCCGAGCTGGGTCAGGGAGACGGCGGAGCCCTGGGTGATGTCGCCGTTGAGCCGCAGCACGCGGCCCGAGGCCGTCAGGGAGCCGGAGCCCGTGATGGCGACGAGCCCGGCGGTGCCGGAGGAGCCCGCGTCGTAGACGAGGGCGCCGCTGTTGGCGATGCCGCTGGTGGCGGTGGCGGAACCGGAGCCGGACCCGTTGCCGATGGTCAGGGTGGCGCCGGAGCCGACCGTGGTGGCGCCGGTGTAGGTGTTGAAACCGGTGAGCCGCAGGGCGCTGCCGGCCGCGACCGCCAGGGAGCCCGTGCCCGAGATCGCGCCGGCATGGGCGTGGGCCGAGGCGACGGAGCGGTCGAAGACGAGGGCGGCGTTGTTGGTGACGGCGCCGGCGAGCGAGCCGGTGGCGCCGCCCGCGCCGACCTGGAGGGTGCCGTTGGAGACGGTGGTGCCGCCGGTGTGGGTGTTGGCGGCGGTCAGGATGAGCCGGCCGGCGCCCGTCTTGGTCAGCGCGCCGTTGGAGATGACGCCCGAGAGGGTGGTGTCGGAAGCCACCGAGAGGGACAGGGCGGCCCCGCCGAGGTTGAGGGCGGACGAGACGCCGCCGCCGTTGCCGGAGACCGCGCCGCCGGCGAGGACGAGGGTGTTGGAGACGGTCAGGCCGCCGAGGTCCAGGGTGCCGCCGCCCAGCGTGACGGCGCCGGAGCCGAGGGCGCCGGCGTCGCCGACGACGACGGTGCCGGCGTTGATCACCGTGCCGCCGGTGTGGCTGTTGGCGTTGTTGATCGTGAGCGTGCCCGAGCCGGACTTGGTGAGAATGGCGGCGCCCGCGATGCCCGCGGCGCCGGAGAGGGTGTAGTTCTTGGCGGAGTTGTCGAAGGCGACGGAGGCGGGCGTGACCGCCGAGGCCAGGGTGACGGCGGTGGTGCCGGTCGCGCTGTCGTTGAAGACGACCGTGTCGTTGGTGATGTACTGGGTGTCGCCGTTGCCCGTGATCAGCTTCCAGTTGGTGGTCGAGGTGTCCCACGCGCCGTTGGTCGCGCCCGTCCAGTAGGGGGTGTTGCCGCTGACGACGAAGTCGACGGAGCCGGCGTTGTCGGCGAGGCCGCCGGTCTGGCGCGCGCCGAGCACGGGCGAGGTCCCGAGCGCGAACCCGGAGAGGCCGGCGAGGGTGCCGCCGTGGCCGATGATGCGGTAGGTGCCGTTGGCGACCCCGCCCGTGGGCAGGTTGAGCGTGATCGTCCCGGAGCCCAGGTCGAGGGCGCCGCTCACCGCGATGGCCGGCGTCGAGGCGTAATTCGAGAGCGAGCCGAGCGTGATCGCGACATTGCCGCCGAAGGTCAGGCTCGCGAAGGAGGCGGACAGGCCGCTCGCGAGCGACAGGCCGCCCGCGTCGAGCTGGACGGCGCCGGCGGCGACGGCGGGGCCGGACAGGGTGAGCGTGCCGCCGCCGGTCTTCCGGAGCGCGCCGGCGCCGCTGATGGTGCCGGAGAAGGTCTGGTTGGAGGCGCCCGTCAGCCGGAGCGTGCCGCCCGAGAGGGTGATGTCGCCCGAGTAGGCGCCGCCGCCGAGGACGCCGCCGACCTCCAGCGTGCCCGCGGCGACCGTGGTGGAGCCCGAGTAGGTGTTGGAGGCGTTGGAGAGCGTGAGCGTGCCGTTGCCCGACTTGGTCAGGGAACCGGCGCCGCTGATCACGCCGGACATGGACTGGTTGGAGGCCGAGCTGACCCGGAGGACGCCGGCGTTGGAGATGTTGCTGGTGTGCGCGCCGGAGGTGCCGTTGCCGATGAGGCCGGAGATCTCGAGCGTGCCGGCGGAGATGGTGATCGCGCCGACGTTGGAGCCGGCGGCTGTGCTGTTCAGGAGAAGCGTGCCCGCGCCCGACTTGCTGATGCCGGCGCCGCCCGAGAACAACGAGGAGACGGTGAGGTCGGCGCCCTGGGCGCCGTCGGCGACGTCGAACTGGGGCGTGTTGTTGAGCAGGTTGAGCTCGGCGACCGAGATGACCGAGCCCGAGGCCGCGGCGGTGACGGCGATCCGGTTGCCGCTGTCGCGGCGGCGGAGCTGGCCCGAGCCGTCGATGGTGCCGGGAGCGCTGTCGAACGTGATGGTCCGCCCGCTGGCGAAGCTCATGTCCGCCGCGTCGAAGGTGATCTTGCCGCCGTTGAGGGTGACGTTGCCGGCGTGGTAACCCGCGCCGCGGGCGCCGGTGTACCGGAGGGTGCCGTTGGCGTTGACGACGATGGCGTTGTTGTCGCCGGTGGCGCTGGCGGTGCCGCCAGAGGTGCCGGAGCTGGCGAGCACGGTGCCGGCCTCGATGGTGAGGGTGCCCGTGAAACCGTTGACGCCCGAGAGCGTCAGCGTGCCGGCGCCCCGCTTGGTGAACCCGCCCGAGCCGCGGAGCTCGCGGCTCGTGGAGAAGTCGCCGGCGAGGTCGAAGACGAGGGTGGCGCCGGACTGGGCGTTGAAGTCGCGACCGTTGTTCTCACCCGACCAGGTGGACGAGACGCCCGCGCCGACGCGGAAGGTGCCGGTGTTGTTGGCGCCGACGTCGAAGCCCTTGTTGACCGACGAGTCCATGGTCGCGCCGGTGAACTCGAAGGTGCCGCCGTCGGACCCGAAGGTGATGTTGCTGGAGTGGTCGCCGATCTGGCCCCACAGGTTGCCGGCGCCGTTGCCGAAGTTGCCGGTCCTCAGGACGCCGCCGTTCTGCAGGGTGACGGTGCGGTTGGACCAGCCGAGGCTGGACCCGAAGAGGGTCGCCCCGCTGTTCACGGTCACGGTGGCCGCGTCGATGGTGATGTTGCCGGAGTGCGTGTTGACGCCGCCGAGCGTGTAGCTGCCGGCGCCGGCGTAGGTCAGGGTCTGGGACCCCGAGATGATGCCGCCGAGCGTCAGGGTCTTGCCGGACGCCACGGTGAAGCGCTGGGTGTTGCCGGAGAGCGAGATGCCGGAATTGATCGTGGCGGACTCGTTGGCGGTGATCGTGGTCGCGCCGGAGGAGGCGGCGTTGAGCGTCAGGGTGTTGCCGGTGAGCGTGTAGCCGGTGACCCCGGAGGTGAACGTCAGGGAGCCGGCGGTGACGTTGGCGCCGAGCGTCACGGTGCCGCCGGTGCCGTTGAAGATGGCGGTGTCGTTGTTGGCGTTGGCCCAGGTGACGTAGCCGGAGCCGTTCCACCACTTGGCGGTGGCAAGGTCCCACGTGCCGGCGCCGCCGAGCGTGGCGCCCGCGTCGGTGGCCGTGTTGTCCCAGGAGAGATCAGCGGCGGCGGCCGATGTGGTGAAAAGGCTCGCGGCGAGAAGGCAGACGCGAGCGAGGGACGCAGAGTGAGTGCGCATGGAATGAAGGGGTTGAGTTAAAATTACTTAACCAGCTGCGACCTGCGAGTTTTTTTTGACCTAGTTACTGACAAGAACGGCCAAGTGTATAGCGTTTGTAAAAATGTAATAAACTACTAAATATTAATAGTTTGTGACTTATTTCACTTTTAAGTGAAAGTCTGGAACGAGATTCTGCTCTCCGAGGACTGTCACTTAGGCACGAAGCTAAAACAGCCATCCTAACCAACAGGGTATTCCAGCATAGACAATGAAGGGAGCCGGCGTCCGAGCAGCCGACACCGAGTCTCGGCGGCGGTCGGCAGAAGGCTACGTAAGAGGCTCGTGGCTCAGGCCAGCCGGTCGATGGCGTGGGCCAGGTCGACGTCCTTGCGGGTGAGCCCCCCGGCGTCGTGGGTGGTGAGGGTCACCTGGACGCGGTTGTAGGAGACGGCGAGGTCGGGATGGTGGTTGGCGGCCTCCGCGGGCGCGACGAGCCGGTCGACGAACGCGACGGCCTCGGGGAAGCCGGCGAAGCGGAACGTGCGGCGCAGCGCCCCGCCCTCCCGCGTCCATGCCGGCAGCCCGCGCAGCGCTTCCTCGATCTCAGCTTCGGTCAGCAACATGCC
>CAYYLJ010000015.1:0-30584 GCA_964472585.1 uncultured Enterobacteriaceae bacterium
GGCTCGCTCGCCGTGGCCGGCGCGCTGGACCTCTCCTCGGCGGCCAACCGCCCCTCCGGGGCCACCATCGAGCTGCGGGCGGGCGGCTCCCTGAACTTCGGCACGGACACGCCCTTCACGGGCAACGTCGCCTACAAGGGCGGCGCGATCCAGGGCGCCTTCGCCGGCACCGTGAGCGTCGCGGAGGAGAACGTCGTTCTCAGCGACGCCAACATCTCCGGCGGCACCGTCGCCGTGGGCTCCGGGGCCTCGGTGGACGTCTCCGACTTCACCGGCGCCATCCGCCTCACCGGCGGCGGCTCCATCGCCGCGGGCCTGTCGACCTTCTCGGGCGAGCTCGAGCTCGCCACCGGTGCGGCGCTCGACCTTAGCTCCGCCGAGGCCCCCAATGCGACCATCACGGTGGCCTCCGGCGGGGTCCTGCGCGGCGTGGGCGAGGCCGGGGACACCACCGTCGGTTCCGGGGGCACGCTCGCGCCCGGCAACTCCCCGGGCATGCCCACGTTGGCGAGCCTCACCCTGGAGGGCGGCTCGAGCCTGGACATGGAGGTGCTCTACACCTACGGCGGCCAGGTCGAGCTCTCGAGGGGCACGGACTACGACTCGCTCCTGGTCACCGGCGGGCTGACGCTCTCGGGAATCACCACGCTGAACCTGCTGTCCCTCAACTCCAACGACGGGGACGCCGCCGGCGCCCTGCAGGACTTCGACGCCTCGATGCAGTACGCCTTCGACCTGATCAGCTACGGCTCGATCAACAACTACGAGGGCTCCATCTCGCAGTACTTCAGCCTGGTCGTGGACGGCTTCACCTACGGCGAGGGTGTCGCGGTCGACCCCGCGTTCTTTGCCCTGGTGGACCTCCGCAATGGCGACGGCTCCGGCGTCATCCAGCTGCAGTACGCGCCCATCCCCGAGCCCTCGACCTATGGCTTGATCCTAGGCGGGCTGGCACTCGCCGGCGCGGCGGTCCGCCGTCGGAAGAGGACTTCAAAGTAAAGACCTCAAAGGACAGGATATACAGTGCAGGGCGGGCCTCCGGGCTCGCCCCTGCTGTTTCCAGGAAGGGCGCCTCGCTTCGGCGGTCGCCTTGACGTGGATAGGGACGCTTCTCCGCGGCGTCCGCAGCCGGCTCGGAGAGCCAGCCCTGCCCTGGCGAGATTTCAGAGGACAGATTTCAAAGTCCAGGAAAGATGATGCCAAACAGAGCATGAGAGGGCAGTCCCTGCTTCCCAGCCCTGCGCTTCCGTGAAGCCGTCCTTCCGTGAATCCGCGAAGCCGTGAAGCCGCCACCTTTGAAGCCGTGCAGCCGTCCTGCCGTGATTGCGCCTCTCCGTGCTCCCGTGCTTCCGGGATTCCTTACCCGCTGTGAATCCGCGAAGCCGTGCAGCTGTGTCGCCGCCCCTCCTCGAAGCCGTGAAGCTTGCCGTTGTCTCTCCGTGCCGCTGTGAAGCCGTGCCGCCGTGAAGCTGCTCAGCCGTTCCGCCCCGGAGTCGCGGGGCGACTCCGGTCACGCCCAGCGCAGCTTCGACCGGAGCACGTCGAAATGGCTCAGGCCGGCGGGGCGCAGGATGCCGAGCCGCACCTTGGCGGTGCGCACGGTCAGGGGCAGGCGGGTGGAGGCGTCCAGCGGGCTCCGACCGTCGACCGAGAGGCCGAGGGGGACGTTGTCCAGGCTCTCGACGCGGATCTCGGACTCCGAGGAGAACACGAGCGGCTGGTTCGACAGCGTGTGGGCGCAGAGGGGGGTGACGGCGATGACCGAGGCCGCCGGGTCGATCAGCGGGCCGCCGGCGGCGAGGTTATAGGCCGAGGAGCCCGTCGGGGTCGCCACGATGACGCCGTCTGCCCGGTAGGTGTTCACGGGATGCCCGTCGGCCTGCACGGCCAGCCGGGCCATGCGGAAGACGTCGCGGGTCTTCACCACCACGTCGTTCAGCGCCAGCGCGAAGTCCCCGTCGGCGAAGCGGACCTCGAGCAGGGCGCGCTCCTCGCGGCGGCAGTCGCCGGCGAGGACGGACCGCACGCTGGCCGCCACGTCCTCCGCGGGGTAGGCGGCGAGGAAGCCGAGCTTGCCGCGGTTGATGCCGAAGAGGGGCACGCCCTCCTTGGCCGCGGCCTCGGCCACGCCGAGGAAGGTGCCGTCGCCCCCGACCACGCAGCAGGCGTCGGCCCCTCGGAGGTTGGCCTGCTCGATGGGCCACTCGACGGGGCGGACGGTCACCCCTGCCTCGCGGGCGGCACGGCCGATGTCGGCGACGATGTCGTCCGTGCCGGACTTGGCGCGGTTGACGACGAGGGCGAGGGTGCGGATGGCCACCAGGGTAGGGTGAGCCCGCCCCGGGAGGGGGCGAGCCGGAAAAGGCCGTCTTTACCCCCTGCGTGCCGCCAGGACGGCTTCCAGGCGGTCGGCACTGGGGGCACCCCCCATGGCCGACTCCGGCTTGCCACCGCCCTTGCCGCCCAGCTGCCCGCAGAGCTCGCTGACGAGCTTCCCGGCGGCCTGGCCGGCCTTGATGGCGTCCGCCCCGCAGTTGGCCACGAGGGAGGCCTTGCCGTCGATGGCCGCGCCTAGCACGACCACGGCGGCGGGGCCCACCTTGCCGGCCACCTTGGCGCCGAGCTCGCGGAGGGAGGGGGCGTCCTCGGCCGTCACGAGGGCGGTCACGAGGCGCAGGCCGCCCTGCTCCTTGGCGGCGGCGGCGAGGGTGTGGGCGAGGGCCTCGGCCTCGCGGTCGCGGAACACCTTGAGGCGGCGCTCCAGCTCGCGGGTCTGCTCCAGCAGCTGCTCGACCCGCTTCAGGACATCGTGCACGGGCGCCTGGGTGGCGGCGGCGAGCGCCTTGAGCAGCTCGGCCTCCTCGCGGGCCTTGCCGTAGGCGGTCAGGCCGGCCACGGCCTCGATGCGGCGGACGCCGGCGGCGATGGCGCTCTCGCCCGTGATGCGCAGCAGGCCGATCTCGCCGGTGGCGCGGACGTGGGTGCCGGCGCAGAGCTCCATCGAGTAGCCGTCGAGCCCGGTGGGCGCGCCGCCGACCTGGACGACGCGGACCCACTCGCCGTACTTGTCGCCGAAGAACTGCATGACGTCGGCCCGGCCCTTGACGTGGCTGTGCTTGACCTCGGTCCAGGACACGGGGGCGTTCTCGAGGATGCGCTCGTTGACGAGGCGCTCGATGTCGGCCACCTGGGCGGGCGTCAGCGCCGCGCTGTTGAAGTCGAAGGTCAGCTTGTCGGGGGCGACGGCCGAGCCCTTCTGCGAGGCCTCCTTGCTCACCACCTCGTGCAGCGCCCAGTGGATGAGGTGGGTCGCTGTGTGGTGGCGGGAGATGGCGGCGCGGCGGGCGCCGTCGACCGCGAGGGTCGCGGCCTTGCCCGCCTCGGGGAGGTCGGCGCCGTCGAGCAGGTGGATCCAGGTCGAGCCCGACTTCTGGGTGTCCGCCACGCGCCAGCTGCGGCCGCCCTGGGTGAGGGTGCCGGTGTCGCCGACCTGGCCGCCCATCTCGGCGTAGAAGGGCGACTGCTCCGTGATGACGGCCGGGCGGCCCTTGAGGGTGAGCACCTGGGCCACCTGGGTGTCGGCCGCCAGGGCGTCGTAGCCGGTGAAGGCCGTGGGGTGGTCGCTGCCGACCTCCGAGAGGGCGATGACCTCCTTCTTCTGGGCGGCGCGGGCGCGGGCGCGCTGCTCCTCCATGCGGGCCTCGAAGCCGGCGGTGTCCACCGTCAGCCCGCGCTCACGGGCCATCAGCTGGGTGAGGTCGAGCGGGAAGCCCTGCTCGTCATAGAGCCGGAAGGCGAACGCGCCGTCGAGCTGGCCGCCCTTCGGGGCCTTGGACGCGGCGTCCTCGAAGAGGGCGATGCCCTTGTCGAGGGTGCGGATGAAGGACTCCTCCTCGGTGCGGATGACCTCGGCCACGTGGGCGCGGCGGGCGCGGATCTCGGGGAAGGTGTCGCCCATGGTGTCGGCCAGCACGTCGACCAGCGTGTGGAAGAAGGGCTTGGTCAGGCCGAGGGTGCGGCCGTAGCGGACGGCGCGGCGCAGGATGCGGCGCAGGACGTAGTTGCGGTCGCTGTTGCCCGGCTGGATGCCGTCGGCGATGGCGAAGGACAGGGTGCGGGCGTGGTCGGCGATGACGCGGAAGGCGACGTCGTCGCGCTCCTGCGGCGTGTCGCCCTGGCTGCCGGCCCTGGGCAGGGTCGAGCCGTACTTCTTGCCGCTCAGGGACTCCAGCTTGCGGAAGAGCGGCGCGAAGATGTCGGTCTCGTAGTTGGAGATGACGCCGGAGAAGTCCTTGAAGCCCTTGGTGCACTGGACGATGCCCGAGACGCGCTCGAAGCCCATGCCGGTGTCGACGTGCTTGGCGGGCAGGGGCGAGAAGGTGCCGTCGGGGTTGGCGTTGAACTGGATGAAGACCAGGTTCCAGATCTCCATGCAGCGGGCGTCGGAGCCGTTGACGAGCTTGCCCTGGGTGTCGCCCTCGGGGGTGAGGTCGACATGCAGCTCGGTGCAGGGGCCGCAGGGACCCGTCTCGCCCATCATCCAGAAATTGTCCTTCTTGTTGCCGTTGACGATGTGGATGGCGGGGTCGAGGCCGACGGCGCGGAACTTGGCCGCCCACGCGTCCCAGGCCTCCTGGTCGAACTCCGCGGGGTCGCCCTTGGACTTGTCGGGCGCGTAGACGGTGGCGTAGAGGCGGCGAGGGGGGAACTTCCAGACCTCGGTGATGAGCTCCCAGGCCCAGTCGATGGCCTCCTGCTTGAAGTAGTCGCCGAAGGACCAGTTCCCCAGCATCTCGAAGAAGGTGTGGTGGTAGGTGTCGAGCCCGACGTCCTCGAGGTCGTTGTGCTTCCCGCCCGCGCGGATGCACTTCTGGGTGTCGGCGGCGCGGCCCGGGACGTAGGGGCACTTGGCCTGGCCGAGGAAGATCGGCACGAACTGGTTCATCCCCGCGTTGGTGAACAGCAGGTTCGGCGAGTCGGGCATGAGGCTCGAGCTCGGGACGATGCTGTGCTGCTTCGAGCGGAAGAACTCGAGGAAGGACTGGCGGATCTGGGCGGAGGTCATCGGGCTTAAGGGAGGCAGGGTAGCTAAGTTGCTAGGATGCTAAGAGGCTGAGAGGGACGAAAGAGGATGAAAGAGGACGAAGGAGGACGAAGAAGGACCAAAGGGGGTTAAGGTGGGGATGGTTAAGGGGTAAGGAATAGGGGGCAGGGGAGGGGGAGGGAAAGGGGAAAAGGCAGGGGGTTGACTCGAATGCCGTTGGGTAAAGCATGGCGAGAGCATGGCCCGCCCCGGCTTTATCGGTAAACTTCTGGTCGTACTTCTGCTGGTAGCTGGCATCTCGCGCGCCGCGCCGCCAACGGATGCTTGCACGGCCATCTCCATCCGCATTTTCGCCACCAACTTCGTGGATCATTTTGCGCAGGACTTCGAAGACGACGACAAGGAGTGGTGCGTCAACGATACCACCGTCGCCTTTGCCGCCGCAGTGCTGGTCCGTTTCGGGGACGCCTTGCCGGATATGTCGCCCTGTCGGAAGTTGGTCGCTAGACGCGCCGCATCCCTCGGTGTCGCACCCGAGGAATACCTCCGTCGCGCGCTTGTCATGATGCCGCCCGGGTCGTCCGTCGATATGCTATCAGTCGACACGCGGGACTCGACCAAGGCCTACGTCGGCATCATCAGTCACCAGGTCGCGCATCCCGATGCCGCAGCCCTTTTGGCCCGGGATATCTGGGGCGGACTCTCGGGAGATAAGGTAGATATCTCAGGCCGTCTGGGCGTCGACAATCGCGACCTCGAGCTCGAGATCGACACCATGTCATGGCCCCCGCTCTGGATGAATGCCTTCATGAGCGCCACCGCCGTCCTAGACGGTATTCCGGGCTTCAAGGCCCTCGACCGCTGGCTGTATGTGAGATCCCTCTGGACCGTGCCTTCGATATATGTGGTCAAGGATGCGGCGGCGCGCGATGTGTATGCCCGTTGGCTTTTCCTTGGTTGGGAAAAGTACTGGGAGAAGCCCGACGCGGCCTTGCTCAAGGAACGGCCGAGGACCCTCTCGACCTTTGTCATCGCTGCCCGCGGAGAAATCCCGACGGTGACCGACGCGGCCACCCGTGACCGGCTAGGCATCGCCCCCGAGCGCTGGCAGGCCTTCGTGCGTTTCGTCAAGGAGTCCAGGTCCGGCGGCATTGCCGACCATTACGGCTGGCCGCGGCTACCGCGATAGGCGCTGTCAGGGATAGTCCTGAGGTATGTCGATGCCAGCCCACAGGGGCAGTTTCTCCCATTCATCGGGAATGCCTGCCGCCGCTTGCAATGGCCTTGGCAGCAGGCGAAGGTGCGCGCGAAGGAGAGACGGCAGCCGGCTGCTGGGGTCGATTTTCCTCACCAGATAGGCTATCATCACAAGGGTGTTGTGACAACCCGGCGCGGCTATGCCGACCACAAGGGTCAGTCGCAGGGCCGCGGGTTCGTAGTTGGGTACAAGGAGTTTCTCGCGGATTGTCGCATTCCAGAGCCTGGCGTGATGCGCCGCCAGGTTTCGTGCCACATTGATATGGTAGAGCGCCGCCACCAGCACGGGGTCGCCGAGCCCATAGGTCGCTGCGATTCTATTCCGCAGCGAGGCGCTTGCCAGGTTGGCCAGGAGCTTGGAGGTGTTTCCAAAGGAGAACGATTCCACCGCAGCCCAGATGGGAAGGCGGTCGAAGGGAACTCCGTCCCCGCCATCGGCCAGCAGTTGGTACGGTCGGCCACGTGCCACCTCTCGCTCAATGGAAGCCAATGTCGAGGCAGCTTGCCCGGGGCGCCGATAATTGTCCGGATCAAGGTGTGAGAGCGGGCCGAGGGAGTGACTAAGCACGTAGGCAAGGCGCGATCGTATGGATACCTCGATGACCTTTATGGAAGCTAGCACCAGACCCCTGAGCTGCTGGTCGAAATCATAGAGCGTTTTCACCTCGTCGAAGGAGGTGCCTGGCCTGTAGTTCGCGCATTCAGGCATCCTGAAGACATGGGCATAGAGGCGGAATCGATGGTAGTTCAGATGCATGAGCACTCCGGTGGCAGCCTCGGGATCGTCGATTGCCATGCCCCGGCTTCTGAGGGAGGCGATTTGCTCCCCATAGGTCTTTGCCGGAGTCGGGAGGCCCTTCATGGACTCAAAAAAAAGCCCCCCCTGGTGCGCATGCCATTTCCGCGAGGATTTGGCCTAAGCGTGGGGGGTACTGTTGCTATCGATGCTAGGGACAAGGGGGTCGCCTTCAATCTCAAACTGCCCGCGGTGGTTTTGAGCACGCGGGTCGGCTCGGAACATGGGGACCTCATGGGGCAAGGTTGCGGAAGACGCCAGCGAATCGCCCGCGAGCAGCGGCCGCAAGGGCGGCGCCATGAGGTGTTTTACCCGGCGGCATCGCCCGGTCGCTTTGGGTTGCCCTCCGGCGGCGGGCGGGGAGATTGGGGGCGATGCCCCTTCTCCACCTGGCCGGCGTCCTGCTGACCTTCGCCGTCTTCGCGGCCGTGGTCGCCACCGGCGCCTTCCTCGTCGCCTACGCCTGGCGCATGAGCCGGCGGCATCGGGAGATGGGGTGGTTCTATTGCGGGGTCCAGACCCTCTGCCGAATCTTCGTCCGCCTCTTCTACCGCATCCGCGTCCAGGGCGTCGCCGACCTTCCCGACAGCGGGGGCGTCCTGATCGTCTGCAATCACGTCTCCTACCTCGACCCGGTGCTGGTCGGCACCTTCTCCCCCCGTCCCGTCCGCTTCCTCTCGTGGGAGGGTTTTGAGCGCGTGCCGGTGATGCGCCAGGTGATGCGCCTGATGGGCACCATCCCGGTCGATGAGTCCAAGGCCAAGGACGCCATCACGAAGGCCGTCGAGGCCCTGCGCCGCGGCGAGGTCGTATGCATCTTCCCCGAGGGCCATGTGACGCGCACCGGCGCGATGATGGACCTCCGCGGCGGCTTCGAGGTCATCGCCCGCCGCGCCGGCTGCCCCGTCGTCCCCGCCTGGGTCGACGGCAAGTGGGGCTCCATCCTTAGCCTGAGCGAGGGGCGGCTCTTCTGGAAGTGGCCCCGCGGCTGGCGTCGCGAGGTCGGGGTCGCCTATGGCGCGCCCTTCGCCGCGTCCGAGGCCGCGGCCGCCCGCATCCGCCTCCTCGAGGTCGGCTCCCGCCTCGTCGCCACCCGCCCCTCCCTGCGCGGCCACCTCGCCGCCGAGACGGCCAAGGGCCTCGCGCGCCGCGCTGGTCGCGAGGTCCTCGTCGACCGCACCGCCGGACGGCGCGCCCTCGGCGGCGCCGTCACGCTCGCCCTCGCCTGGCTCCTTGCCCGGAGGCTGCGCGCCTTGCCGGAGCGCCGCGTGGGCGTCGTGCTCCCTGCCGGCATTGGCGCCGCGGTGGCCAACCTCGCCTGCGCCTTCGCCGACAAGGTCCCGGTCAACCTGAACTTCACCGCCGGGCGCGTCGCCGCCGAATCGAGCATCCGACGGGCGGGCGTGCGCACGATGATCACTGCCGAGGCCTTCCGGGCGAAGGTCGGCGAGCGCTTCCCGGATTTCCCCTGGACCGAGGACACCCTCGACGTGGCGGATTTCCTGCGCGGCCTGCCGAAGTGGAAGATCGCGGCGGTGGTCGTGCTGGTCCGGCTCACCCCCTCCGAGCTCGTCCCGCTCGTCCTCGGCCTGCCCCGCGAGGGCGGCGACCGCGAGGCGGGCCTGCTCTTCACGAGCGGCAGCTCGGGCGAGCCCAAGGGCGTGCCGCTCACGCACGCCAACCTGCTGGCCAATCTCTCGCAGATCGACGACTCCGGCGCCGTGCCCCGCCGCGCCCGGCTGCTCTGCAGCCTGCCGGTCTTCCACTCCTTCGGCTTCACCGTCGGCATCTGGTACGCCCTCTCCCGCGACACCACGCTCATCACCCTGCCGTCGCCCGTCGACACCGCGGCGAACGTCGCCGCCGCCCGCGAGGAGGGCGCCACGGTCACGGTCGGCACGCCCACCTTCCTGCGCCCTTGGCTGCGCAAGGCCAAGGCCGAGGACCTCGTGACCCTCGAGTGGGCGGTGGCCGGCGCCGAGAAGGTGCCCGCCGATCTCGTGGAGGCCTGGGACAAGTCCCTCGGCACGCCCCTCCTCGAGGGCTACGGCACGACCGAGGCCAGCCCCGTCCTCGCGGTGAACGTGCCCGACCTCGCCGACCCCCGCGCGCCTGGTGGCGCCTGGCGCGGCAATCGCCCCGGCTCCGTGGGCCGCCCGGTCAACGGCGTGGCGCTCCGCTTCGTCGACCCCGAGACCGGCGCCGAGGTCCCCGCGGGCTCGACCGGCCTGCTGCTCGTGCGCGGCCCCAACCTCTTCGCCGGCTACCTCGAGGACGCTGTCCGGACCGCCGAGGCGCATCGCGACGGGTGGTATGTGACGGGCGACCTCGGGCGGCTCGACGACGACGGCTTCTTGCACCTCGAGGGGCGCCTCTCGCGCTTCTCCAAGGTCGGCGGCGAGATGGTCCCGCACGGCACCGTCGAGGAGGCGCTGCTCCGCCTCGTCCCCGCCGCGAGGGAAGGGGAGATGCCCCTGGCCGTGGCCGGGCGGCCGGACGATGCCAAAGGCGAGCAGCTCGTCGTGCTCCATGCCGTGGACCTCGACCCGGAGCGCATCCGCGAGGGGCTGGTCGCCGCCGGCCTGCCCAACCTCTGGATCCCCAAGGTCTTCGTGCGCGTGCCCGCCATCCCCGTGCTCGGCACCGGGAAGCTGGACCTGCGCGCGCTCAAGCAGCTGGCCGCCTGATTCTCGGCAGGCCGCGGCGTTTTCGCGCACGATGCGGTGACGGCGGGGTTTTGGCTCGCATGGCGGTTTCCTGCGGCGGCAAAATGCCGCACGTCCATGGCCAAAACCGTCAAGAAGCCCGCCCCCGCCAAGAAGCCCGCCAAGGCCGCCCCGAAGGCCAGGCCCGCCAAGGCCCTCCGTTTGCCCGCCGGCACCGACTTCGCCGTCGATTGCCACAACTGCGACCCCGCCTCGTTCAAGGCCGACATCCTCCGTCACCTCACCTACACCCTCGCCCGCGACACCACCACGGCGATCCGCATGGACTGGTGGCTGGCGACCTGCTTCGCCCTTCGCGACCGGGTCCTCGAGCGCTTCCTCCGCACCCAGGGCCGCCACGCCTCGGGCAACGTCCGCCGCGTCCACTACCTTTCCCTCGAGTATCTCATGGGCCGCCTGCTGCGGAACAACCTGAGCAACCTCGGCATGCTGGAGTCCGCCCGCGCCGCCCTCTCGGAGCTCGGCAAGGACCTGGACGACGTGTGCGAGGAGGAGAACGACATGGGCCTCGGCAACGGCGGCCTCGGCCGACTCGCCGCCTGCTTCCTCGACTCGCTCGCCACGATGGACCTTCCCGCCATCGGCTACGGCATTCACTACGAGTTCGGCCTCTTCCGCCAGACCTTCGTCCACGGCCGGCAGGTCGAGGAGGCCGACAACTGGCTCGCCCGCGGCACGCCCTGGAAGATCCGCCGCCCCGAGTACCAGGCCCGCGTGCCGCTCTACGGCCGCGTGGTCGACGCCATCGACGACCGCGGCAACTACGCCCCCCACCTCGTCGACACCCAGGACCTCCTCGGCATCCCGTGGGACATCCCCGTGGTCGGCGCCGGCGGCTCGACCGTCAACTTCCTCCGCCTCTGGGAGTCCAAGGCCACCACCGAGTTCGACTTCAGCGCCTTCGACCAGGGGGACTACGTGGACGCCGTCCGCTCGCGCATCGAGGGCGAGACCGTCTCGAAGGTCCTCTACCCCAACGACAGCAAGGCCGCGGGCAAGGAGCTCCGCCTCGTCCAGCAGATCTTCTTCGTGTCCTGCTCGCTGCAGGACATCCTGCGCCGGCATCGCCGCCGCAACCCCGGCTGGGCCAACCTGGCCGACAAGGCCGTCGTCCAGCTCAACGACACCCACCCCGCCATCGCCGTGGCCGAGCTTATGCGGCTCCTGGTCGACGTCCATCGCCTGCCGTGGGACGACGCGTGGTCGCAGGTCACCCGCATCTTCAATTACACCAACCACACCCTCTTGCCTGAGGCGCTCGAGACCTGGGGCGTGGACCTCCTGAACCGCGTCGTCCCCCGCCACCTCCAGATCATCTACGAGATCAACCGGCGCTTCCTCGAGGAGGTCGAGGCCCGCTGGCCCGGCGACGGCGCCCGCAAGGCCGAGCTCTCGCTCATCGGCGAGGGGCCGCACCGCCATGTCCGCATGGCCCACCTCGCCATCGTCGGCTCCTCCAAGGTCAACGGCGTGGCCGCCCTCCACACGCGCCTGCTCAAGGCCAACCTGCTCCGGGGCTTCGACGAGCTCACGCCGGGCAAGATCGTCAACATGACCAACGGGATCACGCCGCGGCGCTGGCTGCGGGCGTGCAACCCGGGGCTCGCCGCCCTGTGCGACGAGGTCGCCGGACCGGGCTGGGACACCGACCTCTCCCGCCTCCGGGCGCTGGAGGGGGTGGCCGACGACCGCCGCTTCCAGGACCGCTTCCTCGCGGTGAAGCGCGACAACAAGCTGCGCCTCGCCGAGGCCATCCGCGGGCTCGTCGGCACCGAGGTCGACCCCGACTCGCTCTTCGACGTCCAGATCAAGCGCCTGCACGAGTACAAGCGCCAGCACCTCAACCTGCTGCACATCCTCGCGCTCTACCGCCGCCTCCTCAACGACCCCCGGGCCGACGTCACCCCCCGCACCTTCGTCTTCGGCGCCAAGGCCGCCCCCGGCTACGCCATGGCCAAGCACATCATCCACGCCATCAACCGCGTGGGCGCCGTCATCAACGCCGACCCGCGCGTGCGCGGCCGCCTCAAGGTGGTCTTCCTGCCCGATTACCGCGTGACGCTCGCCGAGCGCATCATCCCCGCGGCCGACCTCTCCGAGCAGATCTCCACCGCCGGCAAGGAGGCCTCGGGCACGGGCAATATGAAGCTCGCCCTCAACGGCGCCCTCACCATCGGCACCCTCGACGGCGCCAACGTCGAGATCCTCGAGGAGGTCGGCGCCGACAACATCTTCATCTTCGGCCTCACCGTCGAGCAGGTCGCCGATCTGCGGGCCTCGGGCTACGACCCCCGCGCGGTGGCGGCGGCCGACGAGGAGTTGCGGGCCGTGCTGGACTGGCTGGCCTCGGACGCCTTCTCGCCAGGCGAGCCCGGCCTCCTCGCGCCCGTCGTGCACGGGCTGCTGGACGGCGGCGACCCGTATCTCGTGCTGGCCGACTTCCGCGCCTACGTGGACGCCCAGGACCGCGCCGCCGCGGCCTTCCGCGACCGCCGCCGCTGGGCCCGCATGGCCATCCTGAACACGGCCCGCATGGGCAAGTTCTCGTCCGACCGCACCATCGCCGAGTACGCCCGGGAGATCTGGAAGGTCGGCCCTGTTCGCTCCTGACGCAGGAGCGGCTTCACGGCTTCACGGAGGCCCAGCTACGTGGAGGAGTAGCTTTGCGGAGAGGTTCAGGCCGCAAGCGTCGCCCCGCCCTCTTTCTGTGAAGCTGCGAAGCCGTGAAGCTGACACACCGCGCCCCGTGAAGCCGTGAAGCTGTGAAGCCGTGCCGCCCCGCCGTCGCCCGGAGGGCGCTCAATCCTCCATCTTGATGTCCTTGTTGCGCGTGCGGGGGCCGCCGGCGCGCAGCCAGGCGTTCACGAACTGGTCCAGGTCGCCGTCCATCACCGCCTGGATGTTGCCGGTCTGGACGCCCGTGCGGAGGTCCTTGACCATCTGGTAGGGCTGGAAGACGTACGAGCGGATCTGGTTGCCCCAGCCGATGTCGCCCTTCTCGCCGTAGAAGCGCTCCATCTCCGCCCGCTTGTCGTCGAGGGTCTTCTCGTAGATGCGGGCGCGCAGGATCTTCATGGCGAGCTCGCGGTTCTTGTGCTGGGAGCGCTCGCGCTGGCAGGCGACCACGATGCCGGTGGGGATGTGGGTCAGGCGGACGGCCGACTCGGTCTTGTTGACGTGCTGGCCGCCCTTGCCGGAGGAGCGGTAGACGTCGACCCGAAGGTCGGCCTCCTTGACCTCGACGTCCACGTCGTCGTCGATCTCCGCCACCACGTCGATCGAGGCGAAGGAGGTGTGGCGGCGGTCGTTGGCGTCGAAGGGCGAGATGCGGACGAGGCGGTGGACGCCGCGCTCGGCCTTGGCGTAGCCGTAGGCGTTGGGGCCCTCGATGCGGATCGTCGCCGACGAGATGCCGGCGCCCTCGCCCTCGGAGACCTCCTCGACCTCGACCTTGTACCCGCGGCGCTCGGCCCAGCGCATGTACATGCGGAAGAGCATGTCCGCCCAGTCGTTCGACTCCGTGCCGCCCGCGCCGGCCTTGACCGTGAGCAGGGCGTTCGACTTGTCGTGCGGGCCGGAGAGGAAGGACGCGATCTCGAGGTCGGCCACCTCGGCGACGAGCGCGGTCGCGAGGTCGCCCAGCTCCTTGACCTCCGCCTCGGCGCCCTCGGGCGTCTCGGTCACGAGCTCGGCGAGCGTCTTGGCGTCCTCGATCTTGCGGCGGAAGGCGGCCTGGGGGTTGGCGATGTTCTTCAGCTGGTTGGACTCCTGGATGACCTTCTGGGCGGCCTGCTGGCTGTCCCAGAAGCCCTGCTCGGCCATCTTGGCCTCGAGCTCGGCGATGCGGGCCTGCTTGCCGGGCACGTCGAGGAACTTCCAGAGGTGGTTGGCGCGGCGCTCGGCCTCCTCAAGCGCGGCTCGGGTCTCGGGGGGGATGTACATGGGGGCTGAGGGTTGCTGAGGGGATAAAAAGGACGAAAAGGACGAAGGGTGACTAGGTTTCTAGGTGACTATGTCCCTAAGGGACGAAAGGGGAAGAAAGGGGACTAAGGAGGACGAAGGAGGACTAATAGGGACGAAAATGGGTAGGGGGACAAGGACGTTACTTGTGAGCGCGAGATGGGTGTCCTTGCCATGACGGATAGGGTTAGGGCTGGCTTTCCGAGACGCCCGCTGGCGCCTCGCCTGGCCGACCTTTCATTCCTTTACTCGCTTCCTCTCCCTGGTCTTCCAATCCTCGTCTACCTTCGTCCTCCTTGGTCCCCTTTCGTCCTCTTTAGTCCCCTATCATGGAAACTTAGCCACTTAGAAACCTCGTCCCCTTTCGTCCCTTAAAAAACCCAGTCCCTTATCGGCCCCTCCCCCATGCCCCTCATCGAAGGCCTTTCACTCGACCAGATCGCCGGCCCCGCCCCGGCGCGATTCACCCTGCCCAACGGCATCGAGCTCGTCGTCGCCGAGCGCCCGGGCTGCGGCCTCATGTCGGCCCAGGCCTGGGTGCGCACCGGCAGCCTCCACGAGGGCGTCGACGAGGGTTCCGGGCTCTCCCATTACCTCGAGCACATGGTCTTCAAGGGGACCGCGCGTTTCTCCGCCCGCCAGCTCACCGACCGCACCGCGGCCCTCGGTTGCTCGAGCAACGCCTACACCACCTTCGACCGCACGGTCTATCACCTGGACGGGCCCGAGGAGTCCCTCGAGGGCGCGCTGGAGATCCTGTCGGAGCTGACCCTGGCGCCGACCCTGGCGGATGCCGACGCGGCCATGGAGAAGGAGGTCATCCTACGTGAGATCGACATGTACGAGGACGACCATGACAGCGTCCTCGCCGAGGCCGCCCTGGCGGAGACCTACCGGACGCACCCGATGCGCCACCCCATCATCGGCCACAAGGCGCGCTTCGCCGCCGTGACGCCCGACCGGCTGCGCGCCTACCACGCCGCCCGCTACGTGCCGGAGAACCTGGTCCTAGCCGTGGCCGGCTCGGCGCCGGCCGAGGAGGTCCGGCGGCTCGCCGAGCGCTGGTTCGGCCGGTTCGGGCGCCGCTCCCCCGAGGCCCGGTCCCCGGCCGCGGAGCCCCTTCCCGCCGTCGAGCGCGAGGCGCGCCTGACGCGCGATGTGTCGACCTCCCGCGGCGTCGTCCTCTGGCGCGCGCCGGGCATCCTGTCCCCCGACTCTCTGCCCATCGACCTCGTGGCCGGCCTCCTCGGCTCGGGACGGAGCTCCCTCCTTTGGCGCGAGCTGCGCGAGCGGCTCGGGCTGGTCCACGCCATCTCGGCCAGCGCGTGGGGCGTGGAGGACACCGGCTTGCTATGGGTGGGCTGGTCCGGCGAGGCCGGGACCGACCCTCGCGCGGTCGAGGCCGCCGTCGTCGCGGTCGTCGACAAGTTCCTCCAGGGTCCCATCGGCCCGGAGGATTTCGCGAAGGTCCGCCGCCAGGCGGCCGTCGGCATGGTCAATGCCCAGAAAACCGTCCATGGGCTCGCCTCGCGGGCCGGCTATGCCCTGACCTTGGCCCGGGACGAGCGCCAGTCGCTCGCCAATGCCCGGGAGCTCGCCGCGGTCACCCCGGAGCGCCTGCTCGAGGTCGCCCGCCGCTGGCTCATCCCCGCCAACCGCGCCGTGGCCTCGATGCGCCGCGACGCCCTTCCCGCCGCATCGGGGGTCGCCAAGGCCGCCGAGGCGCCCGGCGACTTCGAGATCCGCACCCTGCCCAACGGCGTGCGCCTGCTCCTGCAGCCCGACCGCTCCCTTCCGAAGGTCGCGCTGGGCCTGATGTTCGCCGCCGGCGTCGCCGAGGAGCCCGTCGGCAAGGCCGGGCTCACCTCGCTGATGTCCACCCTGCTCGCGCGCGACACGGCGCGGCGGAGCTCCGACGAGGTGGCGGCCATCGTCGGCCGCCTCGGCCTGACCTTCCGGCCGCACGGCTCCCAATTGTCCGCCGGCCTCCTCGCCGAGGGGTTGCCGCCCGACTTCGACGCCATGGCCGAGCTCGTGGCCGACGGCGTGCTCTCGCCGGCCTTCGCCCCGGCCACCGTCGCCAAGGAGCGGGCGGCCCAGGCCGACGCCTGCCGCGAGGAGCTGGACGACGTGGTGGAGCTCGCTCGCCAGCGCCTGCTGGGCGCCTTCTATGGTTCCCATCCGCTGGCCCAGCCCGTGGGCGGGACGCCCCAGTCGGTCGAGGCCCTGACGGTCGAGGACGTCCGCGCCCTGCACGCCCGCCTCCTCCGCCCCTCCAACCTCATCGTCGGCGTGGCCGGCGACTACGACCTCGCCCGCGTCGAGGCCTGGGTCGCCTCCCGCCTCTCGGGCCTGGCCCCGTCCTCCGAGCCCGCCCGGAAGCTCCCCTTGCACGCGCCCCGTCCCCCCGCGGCGTCGCGGGAGACGGTCGAGCGCGAGCAGGCGGTGGTCCTGCTCGGCTTTCCTCACTGCGGCTTCGCCGACCCGCGCGTCACGGCCGCGAACCTCGCCGAGGAGCTGCTCAGCGGGATGTCGAGCGGCCTGTTCCGCCGCGTCCGCGAGGAGAAGGGCCTCGCCTATTTCGTCGGCGCCTCGCGGCTCGAGCTCGCCGACCAGGGGATGTTCTACCTCTACGGGGGCACCCACGCCGAGGCGGCCGACACCGTCCTCGCCGAGATGCGCGCCGAGCTCGCCCGGATCGCCGCGGCGCGCCTCGAGCCCGACGAGCTCGAGTCGGCGAAGCGCCGCATGCGTGTCTCCCGCCGCGAGGCCAGGCAGACGCCCATGGGCCGCCTTCCCGGCGCCATGATCCGCGAGCTGACCGGCCTGGGCGCCAACTACGAGGCCATCTGGGAATCCCGTCTCGCCGCGGCCACGGCCGAGGATGTCGCCCGCTATGTCCGGGAGCACCTTCGCGACGACCTCGCGCAGTCCGTCACGCTATTGCCGAAGGCCTGAGTCGGCCAGGGCGCGCCGGGCCGCCAGCGACGACCAGACGCCGGGGGCGGCGAGCACGAAGGTCAGCAGGAAATAGTCGCCGTACCCCAGCCGCTGGGCGAGGGCCCCGGCCCACAGGCCGGGAAGATAGGCCCCGATCAGGGCGAGCGTGGAAAGGGCCGCGTAGCGCACCGCGGCATGGGGCCCCTCGGCCACCTTCATCATCGCGAGCAGGAGGGCGCAGACGCCCGCGCCATAGGCGATGTGCTCGATGGCGAAGGCCGTGGCCACGATCGCCATCGGGGGCTCCGGGTGGGTGGCCAGCCAGGCGATCCCGACCAAGGGCAGGTGCATGGCGATGCCAAGGGGGACAAGGCTCCGGATGATGCCCAGCCGGGTCACGACCGCCGAGCCGATGAGCCCGCCGAGGGCCAGCCCGCCCACGCCGGTCGTCAGGCGGAGCAGGGCGTAGGTCTCGTTGCTGAGGCCGAGCCCGCCCTGCGCGACCGGGGCCACCGAGAAGAGCGGCAGGACGCGCGCCAGGTGAACCTCGCTCGTGCGGTAGAGCAGGATGAGCGCCACGATGGCCGGGAAGCGGGGGTCGCCGGCCAGCTCGCGCAGGCTCGCGCCGATGGGCTGGGTGGCCGGAAGGGTCCTCGCCGGCTCGCGCGACAGACCCCAGGCGGTCGCCATCCAGGCGAGCAGGGCGAGGCCTCCGGCGACCAGCAGCGCGTCGCCCCAGGCCTGCGCGGCGGTGTCGCCCGATTGCCGCAGGTGTCCCGCCAGCCAGATCAGGCAGGGGCCCGCCAGCACCGAGCCCGTCTTCGAGGCGAAGTTGAGGAGGCCCGCCAGGCGGCTGCGCTCCTGCTCGCGCAGGGCGGCCACATAGTAGCCATCGAGGGCGACATCATGCCCCGCCGAGAGCAAGGAGAGCCCGATGAGCAGCGCGAGCAGGGGCCAGGGGTTGGCGTCGGCGCCCGGCGCGGCCAGGGCGATCCACCCGAGCAGCGCGACGAGCAGGGCCTGGGCGGAACGGATCACCCGGGTGGGCTCGCCCAGTCGCACCACCGCGGGCGCCCAGAGGAGCTTCAGGCCGACGAGGAGGCCGAGGATGCCGACGATACGGGTGTTCCAGCCGTCGGGCAGGCCGGCGTTCTTGAGCGCGACGGGCAGGGCCTCGTCGCGGATCGCCCCGGGGATGGCCTGGAACAGGAAGCCGGCCCCGACCCAGAGCCAGGCCCTTCTGGCGGGCCCCTCAGGCATTCGCCTCGCCGAGCTGCGAGGTGCCGTAGTCGTTCACGGCGCGGAAGAGGTTGTCGAGGAACTTGGCCACCGTGATGTTGAGGCCGAGCAATTCCTCGTCGGAGAGCTCCAGGGCCTCGCCCGGCTTGAAGGTGCGGGCGATGTCGGCGAGCTTGGCCACGCGCTTGCCGTCCTCCTCGCCCTCGCGGACCATCTTGAAATCCAGGACGAGGGTGCCGTCGGGCGAGATGTCGTCGTTGGTCACCTGGCCGCCGTTGGCGAGCACGCGCAGGGCGGCGGCGAGGCTGAAGAGGGCGTCCTCGAGCTCGTTGATGATGCCGTATTCCTTCTCGAGGGTCTCGAACTTGTCCTGCAGCTTGGCGCGCAGGAACTCCTGGTGGCGCTTGGCCACGCGCTGGTCCGCCTCGGCGTCGGCCGCCTGGTTCTTGCCCTTCTCCTTGATGAAGGCGCAGAGCAGGTGGCACTGGTCCATGCCGGCCGAGGAGAGCTGGAGGAGGTCGTTGATGGTCGTGCGCAGGAGCAGGCCGCGCGAGAAGGCGCGCATCTGGGCGTGGTTGAGGTGGGCGGGCTGGGCCGGCATCACCTTGGGCAGCGCCGAGTAGAGGTCATAGGACGTCGGGTCCTCGTTGCGCAGGTTCGCCAGGCTGAACGCGAGGAGGTCGAACTGGCGCTGCAGGGCGACCAGCAGGTTGCGGCTGATCGACTGGAGGCTGATGGTGGGTTCCTGGGACATGTAGAGGGAGGATTAAGGGAAGGAAGGGGTCAAAGGATGGTGGCGACTAAGAGATGGAAAGGACCAAAGGATAGAAAGGATGGAAAAGATCAAAGAATGAAAGAAGGCGTCGTGTGCCAGGGGTCTTTGTGGGGCGATACTGTATCTTTGGCCGTTGGGTCAGGGCGCATTATCCAAAGGCCTTAAAGGCCTTGGTCAAAGACCAAAGGCTGACCTGCGGTGCCCCCTCGCGGAAGTCATTTGCCAGCTCTAATACATAAGCCCCTTCCATCCTTCGGCCCTTCTATCCCTGAACACCCTCAATCTTTTGGTCCTTTTATCCCTTAGTCGCTTCCATCCTTTTTATCCTTTAATCCCTTGGTCCCTTCACTCCCTTAATCCCCCTTATCCTTCCTCGCCCGCTTCCGGGCGAAGAAACCGGTGTCCTTGGACTTGGGCTTGGGCGCCGAGGCGTTCCAATGGAAGACCAGCGCGGCGGCGTCGCCCGCCGACAGCGGGTGGTCGGCCCCCTGGGCCGGACGCCGGAAGAGGTATTCGGCCTTCGGCTGCATCGCCGGGCCGAGGCCGTTGGCGGAGAGCAGGAGGACGTTGCCGCGCCCCGGCGCGCGCACGGGCGCGGCCTCGGCCAGGGAGCGTCCCATCTTGGGGTCGACGGCGAGCACGACGCTCGTCGACTCGATGAGGCTCAGCAGGCCTCCCAGGGCGGGGGCTCGGATGAGCCGCACGGCCTCGAGGGCTCCGCGGGCATCCTGCCAGAGCACGGGGTCGAAGGCGAGGCGCTCGCTCTCGCCGCCGAGCAGCAGGCGACGGTGGCCGAAGGCGGCCATGGCGCGGATCACGGCCGCGAGGTCGGAGGGGTCGGTGAAGCCGTCGGCGATGACGGTCGTCGCTCCCTCGTCGCGCCAGTCGGCGAAGTCGGAGGGCTTGGCCTGGCCTAGGACGGGGCGGGCGGTGACGGCGGCCGCCTCGGCGTCGGTGCCGGCGAGCTCGCGGACCTCCTTGGTGCCGACGACGACGGCGGGCAGGCCCTGGCCGCCCATCCAGCCGGCGACCTCCTGCAGCGCCTTGGCCGCCTCGCGGGTCGCGCGCAGCTCGCGCAGCGCGCGCGGGTGGGCCTTGAAGCAGGCCAGGATGCTCTCGGTCGTGCGGAGGACGACGCGGTTGGGGTTGGATTGGTCGAGGCTCACGGGATGCGGCCCTCGTCGAAGTCGATCATGTCGGCGAAGGAGATGAGGTCCACGCGGTGCTCGGCGCCCATCTTGCGCTTGGCGTCGAGCAGGGCCTCCCGGCCCATCTCGCTCATGCCCTTCTGGACGAGCTCGCGGTTCCAGACGTGGACGCGGCGGTCGGCGGGGAAGAGCGCGAGGAGGCGCCGGTCGAGGTCGGCGTCGTCGGCCGCCTCCCGCACGCAGGCGACGACCTGCTCGGGGTCGACCCCCAGGTGCAGGCAGAGGAAGCGGTCGAAGCCCTTGCCGAAGTTGCGCTGGTAGGACTTCGGGAGCTCGCCGCGGAGGTGCTTGCGGATCTTGGCGAGGAAACGGGGAAGGTGGAGCAGCCCCGTGGCGGGGTGGGGCAGGTAGGAGGAGGGGAGGTCGTAGCAGATCTCCCCGGTCGCCTCGCTGAAGCCGTTGGGTCGGCTCGCCGGTTCAGGACTCATTTGCCCGGGACGGTGACGGCCGGGGCTGGCTTGGCAACCCCGCCCTTCGCCTCCTCGATGGCCGCGCGGATCTCCCCGGCCATGGCGCGGGCGGCCGCGGCATAGGCCCGCATGGCCCTGGCGAGGCCCTCGTCACCGGCCTCGGTCGCGCCTTGTGTCGACCCGGCGACCGCGAGCTCGAGGTCGGGGGCGCCATCCTCGCGGGCCAGGCTGGCGCGGGCGCGGAAGCGAACGGCGTGCCTGCCCGTCTCGTCCACCCGCAGCTCCTCGACCTCGACGGTCGCCTGGCGCAGTCCCGAGCCGCGGAGGGAATCGGCCATGTGGCGCGCGAGGCCGTCGGCCAACGATGTCTCCCATCGGTCAAGGTCGCGGTGCACCGGTCGCCCCTCGTCGTCGGCGACGATCACGCGGGGTGTGCGGAGCTCCGAGGGAAGGAAGACCCGCACCACGGCGTCTCCCTCGGCCGTCGGGGGCAAGGACCAGAGCCTGGCGGGCTCGCTCGCGCCCGGGTTCAGGCAACCGGCCAGGCCCGCGAGCAGCAGGAAAGGCAAACCCCTCATCGTCCCTCGGGCGCCGCCGGCGCGGTGTCGGGAGCCCGCTTGCCCCTCAGGATGGCCTCCGGGTTGCGATCTAGGTAGTCGGCGAGGGCCTTGATGGCCTGGGCCGCCTCCCCGAGGTCCTGCAGGCTCTGGTCGAGCTGCAGGCGCGTCGCGCCGCCCGGCTTGGCGAGGTCGCCGAGGTTGTCCGCCGCGCGGCCGAGCTGCGCCAGGGTGCGGCGCGCCTCCTCGGTCGTCGCCTTAAGGTCGCCCGCCAGCGGGCCGGTCTGGCTCTCGAGGGCGGCCGAGAGGCGGTTCAGCGAGGCCATGGCGGCGGCCAGGTCCTTGGTGGCCTGGCCCACCTCGGGGCTGTCGCTCAGCGACCGCAGCGAATCGGCCAGCTTGCCGACCTTGCCGGCGAGGTCGGCGAAGTCGACGGCGCTGAGGTTCTCGAGGGTGCGGCCGACCGCCTGGGTGAGGGCGACGTGGTCGGAGAGCGCCGCGGGGATCACGCTCAGGCCGTCCGCCTTGGCCGGCGGCTCGCTCCGCGGCGCGGCGTAGTCGAGGTCGACGTAGAGAACCCCCGTTACGAAGGATTGCAGGCGGAGCTTCGCGGTCAGGCCCGATTGGATGGCCTTGTCGAGCCCCTCCTGGGTGCCCAGCACCTCGCCGGCGCCGAGGCGCGAGGCCAGCCCCGGGTCGATCTCGAGGACGACCGGCACGCCGCTGGCGGGCGTGTCCCCGGCGACCTGGACGAGGATGGAGGTCACCTTGCCGACCGTGACGCCCCGTAGGCGCACGGCCGAACCGGTGTCGAGGCCGCTGACATCCTGGTCGAAGCGCGCGAGGGCCCGGGGGCGGTCCCCCGTGAACCAGCCGCCGCCGAGGGCGAGGAGGAAGCCGAGCGTCAGGGCGAGGCCGCCCAGGACGAAGAGGCCGACGAGGGTGCGGTTGGCGGACGTGCTCATGCGGGGGTGCCGGGGGAGAAGAAGGCGCGGGCGCCGGCGTGGCCGCCGGGTCGCAGGAAGTCCTCGACCTTGCCCACGGGGCCCATCCTGCGGGTGGCGGGGTCGAGGTAAACGCAGAAGTCGGCGAGCCGGCGGATGCTCAGGATCTCGTGGCTGACCAGGACGACCGCCGTGCCGAGCGCGTCCCTCAGGCGCAGGATGAGGTCGTCGAGCCGCGCGGCCGTCACCGGGTCGAGCCCCGCCGTCGGCTCGTCCAGGAAGAGCACCTCCGGGTCCAGCGCGAGCGCGCGGGCCAGCGCCGCCCGCTTGGCCATGCCGCCGCTCAGCTCGGAGGGGAACTTGTCCGCCGCGGCGAGCAGCCCGACCTGGGAGAGCTTGTGCTCGGCGATGAGCCGCCGCTCGCGGGCGCCGCAGCCGCCGAACTCGGCCAGCGGGAGCTCGACGTTCTCGCGGACGGTCAGCGAGGACCACAGGGCGGAGCCCTGGAAGAGGAAGCCCGCCCGGCGCAGCAGGGCCTCGCGCCGGGCCTCGTCCAGCCCCGCCATCCTTTCGCCCAGCAGCCAGGACTCGCCCGCCAGGGGCTCGGACAGCCCGACCAGCGCCCGCATCAGCGTGCTCTTGCCGCAGCCGCTCGGCCCGACCACGGCGGCCAGCTGGCCCGCCTCGACCGAGAAGGTGACGCCCGACATGATGGGGCGCCCCTCGTGGCCGACGGCGAGGTCGAGGCAGCGGACTCGCGCGGTCTCGCCCATCAGATGCCGAAGAGGTCGAAGAGGACCGCGAAGACCGCGTCCGCCACGACGATGAGGGTGATGCCGAGGACGGCGGCCGTGGTGGCCGCCTCGCCGACGCCGCGGGCGGTCGGCCGCGCGACGGACCCGCGATAGCAGCCGGCCCAGGCCGCGATGAGGGCGAAGGCGTGCGCCTTGATCACGCCCGCCAGGAAGCTGCGGGTGGAGACCGCCTCGGCCACCTGGTTGAGGTATTGCTCCGCGGCCAGCCCGGAGCCCACCGCCACGGTCATCCCGCCCAGGATGCCGGCGGCCGTCGCGAAGACGGAAAGCAGGGGGAGCGTCGCGGCGACGGCCAGCAGGCGCGGCACGGCGAGGTACTCGGCGGGGCGCAGGCCGATCGCGCGCAGGGCGTCGGTCTCCTGGGTCACGTTCATGCTCCCGAGGTGGGAGGCGTAGGCCGTCGCCGTGCGGCCGCAGGCGATCACGCCCGTCATGAGCGCGCCCATCTCGCGCGCCATGGCCAGGCCGACCAGGTTCGCCACATAGACGTCGGCGCCGACCTTCCCGAGCTGGATGAGCCCGACATAGGCCATGATGACGCCGGTGAGGAAGCCGAGCAGCAGGACGATCGGCAGCGCGTCGGGCCCGGCCGTCCGCAGCAGCTGGGGAAACTCCGCCCAGTTGGCCCGGCCCTTGCCCGTCAGGAGACGACCCAGCCCCAGGGCGCAGTCGCCGATGTGGGCGACGGCCCTTCCCCAGGAGCGGTTGCTGGAGGACGCCCAGTCGCCCAGCTGCTCGAGGAAGGGCAGCCGCTCCGGCGCCGGCTCATCCGCCGGCTCCTCGTCCCTGAGCGCCAGAAGGGAGGCCGCGCGGGGCGGCAGGCCCTGGGTCGACACCGAGCCGCCCTCGGGCAGCCGCCGGCCGAGACCGTGCAGCCACGCCGCGAGGGACGTGTCGTGTCCGGCGATGGCCGAGGCGTCGACCGTCAGGCGCAAGACACCCGCAAGGTCCGGGAAATCCGGCAGCGCGCGGGTCCGTGTCCATTCGCCGTGGAGCTCGATCCGAAGGCTCCCCGCCGACGCCGTCACCCGCAGGGTGGGCGGAGGGACGTCGGGGGTGGCGGGCATGCCCAAGGGGTAGGGAAGGGCGGGGGGTCTGTCAAAATCCCATTCCGCCGGCGCTTTTGGGCCTGCGACGCATTTGGGCTTTTGCCAGGCGTGTTCCCCTTGCTAGGTTGACCTTCCCCCTTCTTGCCCGTGCGACCGCTCGCCCTCCTTCCCGCCCTGCTCGCCGCCGCCTCCTCGGCGGCCGTCGCCTGGCAGGTGCAGGAGGAGAACGACAAGTTCACCTCGGACAACTCCGACCGGTATTATACCCAGGGCCTGCGTGTCTCCTGGATGTCGCCGGACCTCTGGCACGGCTCCGTCGCCCAGGAGATCAACACGCCCTCGTTCCGGCCCGGCGAGCCGGACGACATGCCGTATTCCGGACTGCTCACCGCCTCGCTCGGCCGGCTCTTCGCGATGCCGGAGCAAAGCACCCTGGCCTCCGTCGAGGGCACGGTCGGCGTGCTCGGTCCCTCGTCGCGCGCCCGCCAGGTCCAGAACGGCTTCCATGGGCTGATCGGGACCAGCGGCTATGACTGGGACCGGCAGATGCCCGACGAGCCCGCGCTCAACCTCGACGCCGAGGTCCGCCGGCGCTTCGACCTCGACGGCGGCGACCGGGACCGATGGGACCTGATCGCCAGGGTCCGCGCGTCGCTCGGCACCATCCGCTCCGGCGTCATGCTCGGCGCCCAGCTCCGCTTCGGCGCCCTCGACCGCGGATGGGGCTACGGCTATCTCCGGCAGTCGAACTCCTTCTCCGACCCCCTCTCGTCCAAGGACCCCGGCCGCGAGGGCTGGTGCTTCTTCGCCGACCTGTCGGTCGAGGTCATGCCGCGCGACTACGCCGTCGACGGTCCCGCCTTCGCGGACTTCGCCTTCGAGGCGCCGGTCGAGAGCCGCCCGCTCATCGCGCAGTTCGGCGTCGGCATCCAGACCCGTCTCGACGGCTTCACCTTCTCCTTCGGCGTGGCCAATCGCACCAAGGAGTTCTCCGGTCAGGAAGGTTCCGGCCACGCCTTCGGCAGCTTCCGGCTCGCCTTCATCTACTGACCCTCCCCATGTCCCGCGTCGGCGTCATCGACCTTGGGTCGAATTCCCTCAAGCTTCTCGTGGCCGACGGCCCGGGCCTGGCCTTGGTGCGCCGCGCCACCGCCGACGTGAGGCTTTTCCCGCCCAAGGGCGCCCGCCTCGAGCCCGAGGCCATCCAGGCGGCCGTCGAGGCCGTCCGCGCCCTCGCCACCCAGGCGGGGGAGGCCGGCGCGACCCGTCTGGCCGTGGTGGGCACGAGCGCGCTGCGCGAGGCGCCCAATCGCGCCGATTTCGCCGCGGCCCTCCAGGCCGGCGCGGGCCTGCCGCTGACCTTGCTCTCGGGCGAGGTCGAGGCCCGCCTCGCCATCGACGGCATGAGGAAGGATCCCGCGCTGAGGGATGTCCGCGACTTCGTCGGCTTCGACCTCGGCGGCGGCTCGCTTGAGCTCGGCCGGGTCGTCGGCGGCCGCTGCATCCAGGCCCTAAGCCTGCCGCTCGGCGCCGTCAGGCTGACCCGCCTTGTGCTGGGCGATGGCTCGCGTCCGCTCGCCGCGGCCGACCTGGATTCGCTGCGCGAGCAGGTGCTCTCGGGCGTCTCGGACCGCATGCCCGCCGGCGCCGCCCGCCTCTGCCCCTTGGTGGCCTCGGGCGGGGCCCTGTCGACCCTCCTGGACATCCAGCGGGCCGCCGGTGAGCCCGACACCGGCAACAACCTCGGCCTCCTCGCCGTTCGCAATTGGCTGGCCCGACTCGCGGCCCTGGATGTCGAGGAGCGTCGCCGCATCCCCGGGGTGCCCGCCGCCCGGGCTGACATCCTTCCGGCCGCCTTGGCCACCGTGGCCGCCTTGGCCGAGCACCTGGGGGCCGATAACCTCCTGGTGACCCATCACGGCCTGCGTCAGGGGGTAGCAGCCCTCCTTCTGACGGACGCCGCCGACTTGCTCTCCGCCGAACCCGCGCTTGGCTAGGGCCATGCGCCTAGCCTGCCTGCTGTTCGCCGCCTGCCTGGGGGCGGCGCCGTTCGAGGGCACCGTCGTCGGCGTCGACGCCACGGCCGGCACCCTGCGCCTGAGGCCCGCGACGGGTCCCGAGGTCACGGCCGCCGTCGGCCCCGGCGACCTCGAGATCGGCTGGGTGGGGCGCCCCATCCGCGGCGTGCTCATCGAGTCCGACGGACGCCCCCGACTCGAGCGGGTCTTCCCGCAGGACGCCCCCGCCCTCGCCGAGGTCGCCGCCGCGGCCGCCGCGCTCCGGCGGGACACGGTCGAGCGCGGCCGGCTGGTCGCGCGCGTCCAGGGCGATTTCGCCCCTGTCTTCGCGCTCTGGGACCAGCGCGGCCGCCTGGTCCGGTCGGGCGAGCTGCGCGGGCACCCTTATGTCCTGAACTTCATCTTCACCCGCTGCAAGGCCGCCGAGATGTGCCCGGCCTCCACCGCGTGCATGGCGCGTCTCGGCGCGGCCCTGCGCGAGTCCGGCATGGGCGGGAAGGTCCAGCTGCTGACCATCAGCTTCGACCCCGTCCATGACAGCCCCGGCGTCCTGCTCGCCTACGCCGGCTCGACCGGGCTCGACCCGGCCAATCACCGCCTCCTCACCGGCGACCGCGAGATGATCCGCGACCTGATGCGCCAGTTCGGCATCCTGACGCTCGAGCAGGACGGCACCATCGTGCACAACGCCGCCACCATCGTGGTCTCGCCCGACGGCCGGATCGTCGCGCGCCGCCCCGGCGCCCGCTTCGAGCCGGAGGAGCTCATGCCGTTGCTGGACCGGCTGGTCGCCCCGCGATGAAGGCCTCCACCCACGCCGTCCTGCTGACGCTCGGCGCCGCCGTCCTCTATGCGGCGCTGCGCAACATGCCCGACACGCATTGCTCGTTCCTGCATGCCGCGCACGAGCCCCTGGTCGTCGACGGCGCGGAGTTCTGCGGCGAGGACGAGGAGGCGAACTTCTACGACCCGGCCGCCCTGGGTTTCCCCTTCGCGCTGCGCCTGGAACCGTCGGCCGACCTCTCCGGGGGTTCCCTGAGGGTGATCGACGAGGCCAAGCGGCCGGTGCCCCCGCACCTCTTCGCCGTCTCGCACACCCGGCAGCTGCACCTGCACCTGCGGCAGGGCGACCTCTACGCCCACCTGCATCCGGAACCCGCCGCGGACGGCACCTGGACCTTCCGCCTGCCCCCGGAATGGGGCGGCCGCTTCCTGGGCGGCCCGGTCGAGGCCTATGCGGACTTCCAGCACGCCCGCAGCCGCCGCACCATCCTCGTCTCCGCCGGGGTCGAGTGGCCCTCGGTCGCCGGCAAGGCCGCCGAGATCGGTTTCCCGGTCCTCGCCGACTGGGCGGGCGGGCGGCCCGAGCTGGCCGAGGGCGAGTCGACCACCCTCAACCTCCGGCTCACCCGCGCGTCGGGCGGCCCCGTCGAGCTGCGGCCCGTGATGGGCGCGCTGGGCCATGCCGTGCTCTTCTCGGCCGACGGACGGCCCGGTTACGCGCATATCCATCCGAGCTTCACCGGGCGCGAGCGCGGCCCCGAGCCGGAGCTGGCCTTCCGGCTGCGGCTGCCGCCGGCCGGCAGCTACGTCCTCTTCGTCCATGTCTCCGACGCGGGCACTGAGGCCTTCGCCCGGGTGCCGCTGGTGGTGGGGAAGTGAACCGCTGTCTTGCAGGGGCGAAGGGCAGGGGCTTGGCCATGTCGGTTGCCTGGGAATTGCGCCTGCGGTGGCTGCGGTATCTGCGGTGACTGCGGACCTGCGGTGGCTGCGGTGACTGCGGACCTGCGGCGCTGAACTCGCGTCCGCTCGTTCCCCCTGGCAGGGAGATTCCTGCGGAATCTCCGCGGAGGTTGCGTAGCAACCTCCCTACCTATTTCGGGGTGTCCGAGGAGCCTTGATTCCGCGCCTCCGTGCCCCTGTGAAGCCGTGAAGCTGTGCCCCCGTGCCCCCGTGAAGCTGTGCAGCTGGCAAGCTTACCTCAACCCCTTGAAGTAGGCGACCGTCGCCTCGAGGCCCTCGGCCACCGAGTGGGCGGGCTTCCAGCCGGCGGCCTGGAGCTTGTCGGATGACGCCATGGAGTGGCGCACGTCGCCCAGGCGCTCCGGCTTGTGCTCGATGGGGGACGAGGATCCGGTCAGGCGCAGGACCTGCTGGGCCAGCTCGAGGACGGTCATCTTGCGGCCGTAGCCGACGTTGTGGGTGCCGTTCACGGCCTCGGTCGTGGCCGCGAAGACCAGGGCGCCGACGATGTCCTTCACGTAGATGAAGTCGCGGGTGGCGCCGCCGTCGCCGAAGATCGAGATGGCCTCGCCCCGCAGCGCCTTCTCGATGAAGATGGGCACGGCGGCGGCGTAGGGGGACTTGGGGTCCTGGCGGGGGCCGAAGACATTGAAGAAGCGAAGGCTGGCGGTGGCCAGGCCGCGCTCGCGGCGGAACATCTCGAGGTAGTACTCCCCATCGAGCTTAGTCACCGCGTAGGGGGACTTGGGCTCGGGGAACATGGTCTCCACCTTGGGCACCGTGGGGTTGTCGCCGTAGATGGCGGCGGAGGAGGCGAGCACGACCTTGCGGGCCTTGGCCTCGGCGGCGGCCTCCAGGACATGCAGCGTCCCGGTGGCGTTGATCTCGACGCACTCCCGGGGCTTCAGCATGGACTCGGGGACCGAGATCATGGCGGCCAGGTGGAAGACAAGGTCGGCGCCCCGCATGGCCCGGTCGAGGGCGGCGCGGTCGAGGATCGAGCCCTCGATGAGGTCGACCTTCAGGCCCTCGAGGTTGCGGCGGTGGCCGGAGCGGAAATTGTCCAGGACGACGACGTCGGCCTTGCCCTGGAAGTGCTCGGCGATGTGGGAGCCGATGAAGCCGGCGCCGCCGGTGATGAGGACGCGCATGGTGAGGTCAGGACTTGGTGGCGAGGGCGGTCATCTCGGGCAGGCGGGCCTCGATGTGCTCGACCAGGCGGAACTGCGTGCGGCAGCGGTCGAGGTTGTGGCCCGGGCGCTTGACCTTGAAGTAGACGTCGCCCTCGAGCCAGTCGGTGAGGAAGCGCAGGCCGACCTCGAAGGTCATCAGCTTGCCGCCGAAGGGCAGGAGCTCGCGCTCGCGGGATGTCAGGAAGCCCTTCGCCGTGGAGATGTACCCCTCGATGAGCGCCTCGTACATGGGCATCATCAGCTGGACCTTGGAGAGGTCGGTCTCGTCCTCCGCCGCCGGGGAGGTCGAGGTCCGGACAAGGTCGCCGAAGTCGTAGAGGGAGGACCCGGGCATGACGGTGTCCAGGTCGATGACGCAGATGCCCTCCTGGGTGTCGTTGTCCAGCAGCACGTTGTTGAGCTTCGTGTCGTTGTGGGTGACGCGCTCGGGCAGCTCGCCCTTGGCCAGGGCGTCGACCACCAGAGACGCGTCCTTGGCGCGGGCCAGGACGAAGTCGATCTCCCGGGCCACGCCCTTGGCTCGGCCGTGCGCGTCCGCCTTCAGCGCCGCCTCGAAGCGGGCGAGGCGCTTGGGGGTGTGGTGGAAGTCGGGGATGGTCTCCACGAGCCGGCCGCCGGGGAGGTCGGCCAGGAGCGACTGGAAGGCGCCGAAGGCGCGGGCGGCCTGGCGGGCCTGCGCGGCCTCGCGGATGATGTCATGGCCGGTGGCGTTCTCGACGAAGACATAGCAGCGCCAGCGGTTGCCCTC
The DNA here is from genome assembly GCA_964472585.1 of uncultured Enterobacteriaceae bacterium. Lineage (GTDB taxonomy): Bacteria > Verrucomicrobiota > Verrucomicrobiia > Opitutales > UBA953 > UBA8828. The sequence goes on from CAYYLJ010000015.1 coordinate 29,423, forward strand.
GGCGTCGGTGTGCCAGCCCTTGCCGGACTTGGTCGGGACGAGCGTCAGGGCGCGTCGAGAGGCGTCGGGCGCCCCGGCCTGCCGGAGCTTCCCCTGGGCATGGGCGCAGACGCGCTCCACGTTGCGCATGAGGCCGTCGGGGTCCTTGAAGATGGCGTGGTTGATGCGCTGGAGCAGGTAGCGCATCGGACTGCCGCCCTGGTTCATCGTCAGGCAGTAGGTGTCGTTGATGTGGCCGCTCCCGTAGGGCTTGGCCTCGGCGTAGTCGCCCAGCAGGGCGAACTCGGCCGCGAGGGCCCGGGTGTCGTGGTTCTTGGCGACGGGGTTCATGGGGTCGGGGCGCTCAGGCCCAGAGGTTGGAGGGGTAGTCGCCGCGGCGGACGAGCTCGGCGAGCTTGGCCTGGACGACGGGCTTGTCCTCGCGGTAGGTCACGCCGAACCACTCGGAGGAGGTCCGGAGCACTCGGCACGTCGCGTGGCGCTCCTTGACGAGCTGGCCGACCGTCATGGGGATGTAGCTCTCGCTCTTCATCTCCTTGCCGGCGCGCCGGAGGAACTCGAGGAACACGCGGTCGAGGTGGTCGAACAGCCGGGGGGTGAAGCCCCACATGTTCATGGACACGGGCTCGTCGCCGGTCAGGTCGGCGGTCGAGCCGTCGTCGCGCGTGTTGCGGGCGCCGCCCGGGACCTTGGCGATCTTCGTCATCTCGTCGATGTCCGTGAGGAGCCCGGCGGCGTCGGTCTTGCAGACGCCGCGCGCGACCGTGCCGTGCTCGGAGAGGGTGTTGCGGAGGGTGAAGCCCACCATGGAGAAGTCCGACCCGCGGGGGTCGGCGGCCTGGAGGAATTTGCCCAGGGTGGCGTAGGAGTCCCGCCCGTAGAAGTCGTCGGCGTTGATGACGGCGAAGTTCTCGCGGACGGCGTCCTTCGCGCAGAGGATGGCGTGGGTCGTGCCCCAGGGCTTCTCGCGGCCCTCGGGGACGGTCCAGCCCGCGGGGAGCTTGTCGAGTGTCTGGAAGGCGAAGTCGACCGGGACGCGCTTGGCGAACTTGGACGCCACCTGCTCGCGGAAGGCCTGCTCGAAGTCGGGGCGGATGATGAAGACCACCTTGCCGAAGCCGGCGCGCAGGGCGTCGAAGACGGAGTAGTCGAGGATGGTCTC
>CAYYLJ010000016.1:0-1857 GCA_964472585.1 uncultured Enterobacteriaceae bacterium
CCGGAGCCGTAGAGGCGCTGGAGGTTGGCCAGGACGCGGTTGTTGCGGTCCGAGGGTGCGAAGGCGTGGTCCACCCAGTCGGCGCGGGGCAGGTGGATCTGCTCCTTCTTGATCTTCGGGTTGTTGAACCCAAGGAGGCCTTGGGCGTCGGCGCCGAGGAGTTTTTGGATGTCGCTGTAGCTGGTGCTCATGTTGGTGAAAACCGCCTCCATCCAAGGCGGGGGGAGCCGCGGGCATCAAGCGCGAAACCCAAAAGGCCCGTCAAAACGCCCGTTTTTCCGACAAGTCGCCGATTTTGGACTGACCGGATGCCGCCCTTGGGCAACCTGCCCGCATGTCCCTACCCCCGCGGCTCCGCGAATGGCTCGAGCAGGAAACCCGTCTCTGGACCCGCGAGGGCCTGATCGATGAGTCGCAGCGGGGGCGACTGCTGTCCCGCTATGCGACCGAGCCGGAGGCCGGCCAGGGCAAGATGGCCTTCGCCCTGCGGGCCCTCGGGGTCATCGTCCTCTTCGCCGCCCTTCTCCTCGTGGTGAGCCACAACTGGGAGGAACTCGGCCGCGGCGGGCGCATGGGGATGATCACCGGCCTGCTCGTCGGCCTGCAGGCCCTGGCGTTCGTCCTCCATCTCCGCCGCAGCGAGTCCGGGAGCGCGCTCGGCCACCTCGCGGCGGGGCTGGGCTTCGGCGCCGCCATCGCGATGACCGGCCAGGTCTACCATCTCGACGCCCACGCGCCCAACGCGGTGCTGGCCTGGTGCCTCCTCACCCTGCCCTTCGTCCTGCTGCTCGACCGCACGATCCTCCATGCGACCCACCTCGCCCTCGCCGTCATCTGGCTCGGGATGAAGGCGGAGCTGATGACCGGCCCCGGCGAGGGCCATGAGCTCGCCTTCCTGGCCCTCGCCGCCCCGAGCGCCTGGGCCGCGTATCGGACGCCCCGACCCCCGCTCGCCGCCCTCGTGGCCCTCGCCTACGGCGCCTTCGTGTTCATCGCCGGCTTGCGCAACGAGAGCCTCCCCCTCGGCCTCATCGTGCTGCCGCTCGCCCTCGCCGCCCTGCATCCGGCCGGCGACAAGCGGGCGGAGCCTTGGCGGGCCCTCGGCGCCTTCGGCGCGGTCATCCTCCTCCTCGTCATCGGCGACCTCGACTCGCTGGCCTCGCGCGCGGACCTCGACAAGCTGGGCGAGATGTGGCGCACGGCGCCCGTGCTCAACGGCGCGGCGCTGCTGGTCATCGTCCTCGCGGCGCTCCGCGCCCGCGGCTCCCAACAGAGGGCCGATGGATGGACGGCCGCCGGCGTGCTCGCCCTCTCGGAGGTCTGGCGCCACGGCACCGGCCACCCGGCCGAGGTCGCCGCGCTCAAGGCCGCGGCCAACGTCGGCACCCTCGCGATGGTCGTCCTCCAGCTGCGGCTCGGTCTCAACGAGGGCCGGCTGCGACCCTACCTCGCGGGCTCGCTGATCTTCCTCGTCTGGCTCGGCTGGCGCTACGCCAACATCCACGAGAACGTCGGCTACCTCGGCATGGCCGCGGTCTTCGGCGTCATCGGCGCGGCCCTGTTCGTCCTTGCCCGCCTGTGGCGCGCCCGCGCCGAGCGCGCCGAGGCGCAGCCCGTGACCCCGCTGCGTCCGGCCGCCCTCGAATCGCTCCTAGATCGCCTCCGCCCGCGCGCGACCGCAATCCTCGCGGTCACCTACGCCCTGCAGCTCGCCACCCTCGGCTGGATGGTCTGGCACCACGGCAAGCCCGCGCGCGACGGCGAGCGCGTGCTCGTGAGCGTGGAACCGGTCGACCCGCGCGACTGGATGCGCGGCGACTATGTCATCCTCGGGTACGCGTTTGCGGATTTCAACGG
>CAYYLJ010000016.1:1957-8556 GCA_964472585.1 uncultured Enterobacteriaceae bacterium
CGCCCGACGGAGGGGAGATACCTGACCGGACGGTGGAACGGGAGCAACTGGCGCCGAGGGCGGGAGGCGCGCTTCGGCATCGAGGCCTTTTTCGTGAAGGAGGGCACCGGCAAGGCGCTCGAGAAGCTGCAGCGCGAGGGACTCCTGCACGCCGAGATCGGGGTGCTGCCGGACGGACGCGCGGGGCTCATCGGCCTCAAGCCCGACCCGACGCCGATGCGACCCGTGGCGCATGAGACCCTCGAGGGATGGAGCCGACGCAACGGCTTCTGGGGCGCCGGCCTGGTCTACGACGATGCCGCGAGCTTCGAGGCGCAATTCAAGCGCGACGGGTCTCCCAACACGCCTGTGCCCGACTTCACCAAGCACCGGGTGGTCGTGCTGACCCACGACAAGGAAAAGGGCTACAGCGTGAAAACCAACGGAAACCTGATCCGCATCACCGCGACGAACGACAGGGCGGAGGACCCGCTCTGCCTGCTCATACCCGCGGGTGACGAACCGGTATACGGCCCCGAGGGTCGCCTGAGAGTCGACCCCCGCTGAGCCGGTCGCTCACTTCGGCAGCTTCGCGGGGTCGAGCGGCTTGGGCTCGGGCCCCTTGGGCGCGGGCGCGGCCTTCTCGAGCGTCGCCATCCACGCCACGATGTCGCGCACCTCGCCCGGCTTGAGCAGGTACTCCATCGGGGGCATGGACGACACCGGGGGCGTCATCGACGCGATGTCCGCGCGGGCGATGCGCCAGCGATTACCGCCCGCATCGAGGTCCACGTGCGACGGGGTCTCGGCGAGGAGGGTGCCCGGCAGGCTGGCACCGGTGCGGAGGGTCACGACGACGGTGCCGTAGCCGGAGGCGACGTGGGCGCCGGGGATGAGCACGGATTCCATCAGGCCGAGGCGGTCGTGGCGCTTGGCCACGCCGGCGAGGTTCGGGCCCGCCTCCCCGCCCGCGGCGTGGGAGTCATCGGACGCCTTGTGGCAGCGCAGGCACTGGCCGGCCGGGAGCGCCTGGAAGAGGGCGAAGCCGTTCTTGGCGTCGCCGCCCTCGAGCGCGGGCATCCACTTGCCGAGCGGGCCGTTGGCCGCCAGCGCGGCCTGGGTGGAGGCGAGCGCCGCGACGACCTCGGGCTCCTTGCGCGACGCGGCGGCCTCGAGCAGCTCGAGCGCGGCGGGCCCGACGCCCTTGGCCCGGGTCAGTTCCGCCAAGGCGGCGCTGAAGACGGCGCCGGCGCCGGGGGCCTCGAGGGTGGCGAGCGCCTTCCAGGCGCCCTGGCGGCGGGCGGCCGAGCCGGCCTGGGTGGCGGCGGCGAGCTCGGCGAGTCCCTCGGCCGGATTCAGGCGGGCGAGGGCGCCGAGCGCGACCATGGCCACGGCGTCATCGGCATCCTTCGCGAGGCGATGGGCGACGTCCGACAAGCCCGCGGGCTTGCGCGCGAGCCAGAGCTCGAGGGCCTTGGCGCGGGTGCCGCCGCCGAGCACGCGGTTGCCCGCGAGGTCGAGCAGGAGCTGGTCGGGCAGCGAGCCGACGTCGGGGCGGTACGACTCGACCAGGGCGAGCGTCGCCCGGAGCGTCTCGCTATCGCCCTTGAGCAGCGCCGGCAGCGCGGCGGCGAGGGGACCGCGGACCTCGGCGGGGTCGCGCGCGGGGAGCGGCGCCCAGTGGCCGGTCAGCTGGTCGACCGGATGGGGCTGGGCCCAGGTGCCGATCAGGCGGAGCGCCTCGCCGCGGACGATGGCGGGGACGGACGGGTCGGCGGCGACGGCGAGTAGGCGGCGGGCGTTGGCCTCTCCGCCCGCGCGGAACGCGCTGTGGATGACGCGGCGGAGGACGAAGGGCTTCCAGGCGCGGGCGCCGAGATTGTCGAGCAGCACCGCGACCTGCGGCCGGGCGTCGTCAAGGTACTTGTCCCCGATGGCGCGCACGGCCTCGTCGGCCACCCGCGTGTCGGCATCCTTGAGGAACCGGGCGACCGCGCCGTCCCCCTTGAGGCGCAGGGCGACGACCGTGGCGATCCGGACGGACGGGCTGGGGTCGGCCGCGAGGGTGTCGAGCGTCTCGGGCGAGAGGATAAGGCGCGAGAGCGCGAAGGCGCCGACGGCGCGGAGCGTGGGATCGCGGTCGGCGTTGGCGCGGAGCATCGCGGCCACCTGGGGAAGGACGGACGGGTCGCCGAGGCGGGCGGCGGCGATGGCGGCCTCGCGGCGGACGGACGACGAGGGGTCGGCGAGCAGGGCGCCTAGGCCGATCTCGGCGGCCTTGAGCGGGGATTCGCCGAGGGCGCGCACGGCCTGGGAGCGCACATCGATGTCGGCGTCCTTTAGCAGGGGCAGCAGGCGGCGGGCGGCGGCGGCGCGGACGGATTCCGGGGCGAGGGGGGAGGGGCGATTATCCCATGCGTCCGAAGGCTGCAGGGCGGCCCCGCGGCGGGCGAGGATGCCGAGGCCCCAGACGCCATGCAGGCGCTCGAACTTGTCGCGGGAGCGGGTGGCGGCGGCGAGGCGCTCGGCGCCGTCGGGGCGGCGCGTGAGCTCGAGCTGGGCGCGGAGGCGGACGCGGAGGTCGGCGTGGGAGAGGAGCTTGGCGAGCTCGGCGGACGGGCGCGCGGCAAAGCCCGCACGGATGAGGTCGGGCGCGCCGGCGGCCTCGGCGGCGCGATGGGGGGAGCGCGCCGACACCTGGAGGATGCGGCCGTCATCGTGCGTGGCCCAGCCGCCGATGAAGTCGGCGATGACGAGGCGGCCCTGCCAATCGTAGTCGACGTCCGTGGCCGCGACGCCCCAGACGAGCGGGCGGTGATCGGTCACGCGGAGGCCGGCGCCGACGGGCTCGACGGCGAAGGACACGATGCCCGAGCCGGCGGCCGAGCCGCGGTAGTCGCAGATGGCGAATCGGCCGACCTCGGAGGCGAGGAAGCCGGCGCCCGGGTTGTAGGCCAGGCCGGAGGGGCCGGAAGTGACGTGGGCGACGGGCGGGAGGAGGAAGGCGGGCTGCTCCTCGTTGGCGAGGTGCCACTGCCGCTCGTCCATCCAGCGCGAGGGCGGGCGCACCTCCAGGCCTACCTGCCGGTGGAAGGTGTGCATGGTCTGGTGCTCCATCTCCCAGCCGGAGTCGGCGCCGTCGACGACGTGGACGACGCGGGCGGCGTCGCCCTGGTCCGAATTGTTGTCGACCGTCAGCGCGTGGCCGAGCGCGTCGAAGGCGATCTCCTTGGGGTTGCGGAGGCCGTCGTGGACGATCTCGAAGCCGGAGCCGTCGGGCTCGAGGCGGAAGATGAAGCCGCGGTTGCGATAATCCAGCTTGCGCCCGTCCTTGGTGACGCCGTTGAAGCCGCGGTCGCCGAGGGTGCCGTAGAGGCGGCCGTCGGGTCCCATGGCGAAGCCGTTGAGGTCATGGCCGGAGAAGGAGACGCGGACGCCGAAGCCGTCCTGCGCGGAAAGGCGGGCCGAGGAGCGCCCGTCGGGCCCGCCGTCGCGCAGCATCCAGACGTGCGGGATGCAGGCGAAGTAGACGGTGTCGTCCCAGGCGAACACGCCCGCCGCCGTGCCGTCCAGCACGTCGTTGAAGCCGTCGGCGAAGATGCGGGCGCGGCCGTACGAGCCGTCGGGCGCGCGCTGGTCGAGGCGGCGGACGATCTCGGAGCGCTCGGTGAACTCGGCGAACGGCCGGCGATGGTCCCACTTGCGGTGGAGGGCGACGCGGTCGGCGGTGGTGGCGGCGGCGAGGTCGTCGAGGTACCAGAACAGGTTGTCGCGGGCGTCCTCGACGCCCTTGCGGAAGCGGGGCGTCTCGGAGATGAACAGGGTGCCGTCGTTGCCGAAGGCGATGGCGGTCGGCGCGGCGACGCCATGGGCCTTGCGGGTGGCGACGACGCGGAGGTCGGAGCCCTCGGGGACGGCGGCCGAGCCCTCGCCGGGGACACGCGCGAGCTTGGCGGCCTGCGGCACCTTGCCCGTGCCGTCGCGGGGGAGCGCCGGCTTGGGCTGGGCGCTCAGGACGAAGTGGTCCGCGGCGATGATGCCCCACTCGTCCACGCGGTCGTCGACGATGCGGAGGACGGCGCGGCGCCCGCGGAACTCGGAGACATCCCAATCCACCTGTCTGAACTGGAGGGAGCGGGGGCCGGCCGCCTCGCGCACGACCTTGCCGCCGACGAGCAGCTGGACGCAGGTGCCTCCCTTGTGGTCCCCGCCCGCGATGAGGAAGGCGAGATGGGGCTGGGTGAGGGTGAACTCGGGCGAGGTCAGCACGCCCTTGCCCGCGTCGCCGCCATGGGCGGAGCAGACATGGGCGCCGCCGGCGAAACCGGCGAAGACCCCGTTGACGCCGTCCAACCGACCCGGGACGGGCGCCAGCCCGAAGCCCGAACCCTGGACCTGCCAGGTGCCGAAGCCGTCGCCCTCGAAGGTCTCGATGAGCTGGACCTGGGCCGGCAGCGAGGCGGCAAGGAGGAGGGAGGCGAGCAGGACGCGCATGATTGGGGAAGGGGGGAGATTAGAAGGGCCGGAAGGCAGGTCAACGCCTCCCCCAAAGGACCTGGAACTTACCCCCGAAATGGGCGGGGTGAGTAAGGGCCTTGAGCGCACCGACGGCCTCCAAGTTGCCGGCGGCGACGAGACGTTCGAGGGCGGGGGCGGCGTGGCGTACGAGGAAGGCCTCCTGGCGCTCCGTGCGGGCTGGGGCGAAGCCGGCGGCCTGCATGACGGACTCCAGCCGGTCCCAGGCGACGTGGCAGGTGAGATCCTGCTCCCCGATGTCGGCGAGAAGATCACCGTGCAACCGGTGGGTGCGGTAGGCGCGGGCGGTGCCGCCGGGCGAGCCGGCGAGCAACTCCGGCAGGGGCTTTCCGTAATCGAGCAGGATGGCGGCGCCGGTCCACCCGCCGCCAAGGAGACGGGCGAGGAGCGTCTCGGCCGAGAGCGCGATGTCGAGCGTCGCGCCCTCGTGCCAAGGGTCGGGCAAGGTCGCGACCAAGGCGAGGCCCTCGGGATCGGCGGGCGCGCCGTGGACGGCCTCGGCGAGCGACCCGTCGTCGAGCACCCGCACGCCGAGGTCCACCCAACGTCCCTCATGGAACCGCAGGCGACGGAAGGGCTGGGCGTCAAGGAGCTCGTTGGCGACGAGCACGCACGGGCCGCGCAGGTCGAGGTCGGCCCCGAGCCGCAGGACACGGTGCGCGGCGAATCGATGGGCGACACCGGCAAGGGGCGAGGGGCCGGGCTCGGCGCCGACCTCGACCAAGGTGTGGCCGGAGAGGTCGCCGAGGATGCCCGCGGCAGCCTCCGCGAGGAGCTCACCGAAGACGGGGCCGAGCGCGGCGGCGGTCGTGAAGTCGGCGTCGGCCCGGCGGCCCACCCGCACCCGGTCCGCGGCGTAGTAGCCGGCGGCCGGATGGAAAAGGACGACGTCCACGAAGGCGTCGAAGCGCAGGACGCCGCCCGCCGCGCGGCGGCGGAGCTCGGCGAGCAGGGTCTCGCGATGCGCCATGGGGAGACGGTGGCGGACGCGAGGCGGCTCGCCAGCGGAAACCGCCGCTTCCCGCTGGACGGCGGGGGCGGGGGCGGCAACCCTTGGGCCGTGATCCTCGCGGTCGAGAGCTCCTGCGACGAATCCGCCCTGGCCCTGCTGGACCCGGCGCGGGGACTCGTGCGCGAGCTGGTCGCGAGCCAGGTCGACCTGCACGCCCGGCATGGCGGCGTGGTGCCCGACCTCGCCAGCCGCGAGCATCTCGCCGCCCTGCCCCTCCTGCTCCGGGAGCTCGGCGACGAGCTGCGCGCGACGCCGCCCGAGGTGGTCGCCGTCACCCGCGGCCCGGGCCTCCTGCCCTGCCTCTCGCTGGGCCTGGCCTTCGCGCGCGCCCTCGCCCTCGCCCACGGCGCCCGCCTCGTCGGCGTGAACCACCTGCGCGCCCACGTGCACTCGACCTTCCTGGCGATCCACGCGGCCGACCCGGCGGGCTTCGCCGCGGCGCGCGCGGCGCTGCTCCCGCACCTCGGCCTGGTGGTCTCGGGCGGCAACACCCTCGTGGTGCGGCTCGGCGAGGACCTGCGGATGACGGTGGTGGCGCGGACGGTCGACGACGCCGCGGGCGAGGCCCTCGACAAGGGCGCGAAGCTGATGGGCCTGCCCTACCCCGGCGGCGCCCTGGTCGAGCGGCGCGCCGCGGAGGGCGACCCCGCGCGCTTCGCCTTCCCCCGCGGCATCCCCGAGCGCGCGGATCCGCGCCTGAGCTTCTCGGGCCTGAAGACCGCGTTGCGCTACCAGGTGGAGAAGATGACGCAGGCCGAGCTGGCCGCGGCGCTGCCGGACCTCTGCGCCGGCTACCAGGAGGCGGTCGTCGCCCAGCTGGAGTCCAAGCTCGCGGCGGCGCTCGACGCGCAGGCGTGCCGCTCGGTCGGCCTCTCGGGCGGCGTGGCCAACAACCGGACGCTCCGCGCGCGGCTGCAGGCGGTGGCGGCACGGCGCGGCGTCCCGCTCCTCATCGCCGAGCCCCGCCATTGCGGCGACAACGCCGCGATGGTGGCGTTCGCGGCGCTGGCGGACACCGGCCTGCCCGAGGGCGCGGCGGTCCGCGCGGAGGCGAGCGCGGGGGTGGAGGGGT
>CAYYLJ010000016.1:8656-13679 GCA_964472585.1 uncultured Enterobacteriaceae bacterium
ACGGCCCCAGCGCCAGCTCGATGGTCCGGCGCAGCGTGACGCCGGGCTTGTTCGAGCCCTTCACCAGCATCTGTCGGCGCTCCAGCCGGTCGCGTTCCTGCTCCTTGACGGCGTCGATGCGCCAGCCGGAGGCGGGGAGGCCGGGAGTCCCCTCCGCGAGGGGAATCCAGCGCTTGGGCAGGCCGTGCCAGGTGAGCTCGACCTGCCAGCCGGCGGCGCCGAGCGCGGAACCCGAGACCAGCTGCGGGTGGCGGCGGACAAAGTCCGGGGTGCGCCGCGTGCGGACCTTGACCACGATCGCCGCGGGGAGGTCGTTGACGACCATCAGCAGGTCGACCGACCTCTTGCCCAGGAGCGGGAGCGGGTCGAGGCCGGCGAGGTTCCATCCATGATAGTTGCCATGGGGGTTGTCCTGGCGGCGGATGTCGGGCTGCCGCGCCTTCCATGAGTCGAAGCCATCCGAGAGGCGCAGGCCGATCTCGAAATGCAGGTGGGCGCGCTCGCGCGGGATGGGCTCCTCGCCCGAGCTGCGGCCGAGGATGCCGAGCGGCTGGCCGGCGCGGACGACGCCGCCGACCATGAGGTCGCCGCGGATCGAGGCGAGATGGGCGTAGAGCGAGTAGGCGGGAAGGCCGGATTCCGGATGCTCGAGGACGACGTAGCGCCCATAGGGTCCGGTGGGGCGGGGGCAGAGGTAGGCCACGCGGCCGGGCATGGCGGCGCGGACGAGGTCGACCGCCTCGCCGCGGCTGTCGTGGGCGAGGGGCTTGATGTCGAGGCCCTCGTGGAAGCGCGTGCCGTCGTTGCGGGTCATGCCGAAGAGGCCGGACTCCAGCTTGCCCGAGGCGGTGGGCTGGACGAAGGTCTCGGGCCGGCGGATGTCGGGGCGCGGCATCGCGGTCGGCCAGGCGACCTCGACGGCGCACCCGAGCGCGGGCGCGAGCAGGAGGGCCAGCCGCAGGAGACGGCTCACTTCTCCTCCTTGTCCCGCCACTTGCGGAAGGTGAGGATGGAGCGGTTCAGCCGCTCCGACCAATACTCGGCGGCCTTTCGGGCGCCCAGCTTGTCGCGCTCCACGGCGAAGAACAGGTTGCCGTCGAGGATGGGCTGGTCGATCGGCATGATGCCGACGGCGTCGTCGTTGACGACGAGCACGAGCTTCTTGCCGAGCGACTCCGCGAGGCTCGTCGTGCGCATGAGGGCCTGGGCGACCTTGGGGTCGGTCTGGACGAGGAGGTAGGCGGAGCGGATGTCGGGGTCTCCGGCCTCCACCACCTCGGTGTTCAGGAAGTACTCGGCGGGGACGACAGGGATGCGGAGGACGGAGACCTGCACGCCGCTGACGACGAGGCGCACGGGAGCCTGCCCGCTCGCGGGCGCGGAGACCGGGGCCTCGATGAAGACCGTGAAGACGTCCTCCGGCAGCTCGGGCGTGCAGCCGGAAGCCAGGAGGGCGGCGAGGAAGGCGAGGCTGCGGGCGAGCATGTTCAGGCGATGAGGAGGTCGAGCGTGCCCTGGACCCGCTGGATGTCCTCCGGCTGGAGGTCGACCGCGGGCACCTGCAGCACCTGCTGGGTGCGGACGTGGAGGTAGGGGACCGCGCCGTCCGCGGCGGGCCCGGCCGGCTTGATCAGGCGGCGACGCTCCAGGAGGAGCGCGAGGATGTGCTTGAGGATCGCCTTCTCGCCGGCGGGGTCGGAGGGGTCCTCGAAGAGCGAGAGGAAGAACTCCTCGCGGGAGGCGAGCAGCTGGGCGCGCAGGGCCTTCTCCTCCTCGCCGCGCTCCTTGACCTCGCGGTTCCAGCGGCCGAGCACGAGGCCGGTGGCCTTGAACTCACCGGCGTGGTCGCGAAGGACGTCGGCCCGCTCCATCGGGGCGCCGGTGGGCTTGTGCACGATGCAGGTGACGAGGTCGCCGGGGACGAGCTCGCGGCCGGTGACGGCGCACGCGCGGGCGATGGGTTTGACCTGCCATTCCATGGGGGCATTTGAGGGAAGCGGCGGACGGAGGGCAAGGGGCATCCGGCGTCGGGGATTGTCCCCGGCCGGCGGTTCCCCACCATGGGGACATGCCCGCCGCCCTGCTTGTCATCGACGCCCAACCCACCCTCCTCGGGGTGGCGGACAAGGGGGCGAGCGTCCTGGCCCGATGCCGGCTGGCCGTGGCGGGAGCGCGGCTCCTCGGTCTGCCCGTGCTCCTGACCGAGCAGGCCCCGGGGAAGCTGGGGGCGACCGAACCCTCGCTCCTCGCGGCGGCCGGCGAGACGCCGCTGGTATTCCCCAAGACCGCGTTCTCGGCGCTGGCGGCCGAGGGGCTCCTCGAGGCGCTGCGCGACCGGAGCGTCGACCACCTGCTGCTCGCCGGCGTGGAGGGCCCCATCTGCGTCCACCAGACGGCCGTGCAGGCCATGGCCGAGGACTTCGGGGTCACGCTGCTCGGCGACGCGATCGGCGCGCGGCGCGCGGAGGACCAGGCCCTGTCGCTCGAGGCGCTGCGCCGCGCGGGCGCGCACGTCCTGTCGGTGGAGACGGTGCTGTACTCGCTGATGGGCGGCGCGGATCACCCCAGGTTCAAGGAGATCGCGGGGTTGGTGAAGGCAGGGGGACGCTGAGGCGCTGGTTCGCTGGGGCGCTGTTTCGCTGGTGCGCTGGTGCGCAAGACCTTGGCGGACGCGCCTGCGGTATCTGCGGTGACTGCGGACCTGCGGCGTGGAACTCGCGTGCGCTCGTTGCGTGGGTAGGGCCGGCTCGCCGAGCTGGCCAAGGCCCGTGCAGCGAACGGGCCCTACCTTGATGCCTTGGGTAGGAGATTCCCACGGAATCTCCGAGGAGGTTGCGTAGCAACCTCCCTACCCGATGCACGGACGCCTCGGCGAGGCGTCCCTACCCAACGCACGATGAGTCAACGAGCGAGAGCGAGTTCTCGCCCGCAGACACCGCAGTCACCGCAGATAGAGCCTTCAACAAATTGCGAGGCAGCGGGCCAGCGTCCCAGCGAAACAGCGGGAACCTCAATTCAACCCCACATCCCCCGGAGCGTCCAAGGTGAGCCCGAGCTCGGGTTGGGCGCGCAGGAGCCAGCGCCGCCACAGCTCCTCGCCCGCCAGGGTCTCGGCCTCGGGACCGAGGGGGACGACCACCCAGGCGCCGAGCTTGATCTCGCGCTCGAGCTGGCCGGGCGACCAGCCGGAATGGCCGACGTAGGCGCGCAGCCGGCAGTCCGGCCGGGCCATGGCCGCGGCGGCATCCGCCTCGTCCAACCCGAAGCGCACGTCGCGGAGGCCGTCGCGCCCGAGGGTCCACGCGGCGAAGGCGAGGCGGTCCTCCTGCACGGGCCCGCCGGCATGGAGGGGGACCGGGGCGAGGGGGCCGTCGCGGAAACGGCGCTCGACGGCGCCCAGCGCGCGGTCGAGCGGACGGTTCAGGATGACGCCGAACGCGCCCTCGCCCGCGTCGTGGGCATGGAGCAGGACGGCGGTGCGGCGGAAGTTGGCGTCCTCGAGCGAAGGATGCGCGAGCAGCACCTGGCCGGCGAGGCGGGCGGGCACGGTCAGGTGAGCCGGAGGACCTTGATGCCCGACTGCGCGAGGAGCTCCGCCACGATCGGGTCGTTGCGGTAGTCGTGGCGGTAGCGGATCTCGGCGATGCCGGCGGAGGCGAGGACCTTGGCGCAGTTGACGCACGGGTAGTGCGTGACGTAGCAGATCGCGCCCTCGAGCCGGATGCCGCGCTTGGCCGCGTCGGCGACGGCGTTCTGCTCGGCGTGGACGGTCGCCTGCTCGTGGCCGTCGCGCACCTTGGAGTCGTGCGGGGCGCCCGGGAGGAAGCCGTTGTAACCGGCGGCGATGATGCGGTTGGGGTGCGGGGGCGCCGAGACCATCAGGCAGCCGACGTGCAGGCGCTCGCAGCTCGAGCGCGAGCTGAGCAGGAGGGCCGTGGCCATGAAGTAGTCGTCCCACGACGGGCGGGCGACGTCGGAGACGACGATCTCGAGTCGGTCGGGGAGCTTCTCCGGGAGGCCCATGAGGGTGTATGTCAGCGAACCGCGGCGCCCCAGCCGAGGCAAGCGCCCGTTATGCACAGGGCGCCGGCGAGGAGCAGGAAGAGGGCGGCGCGGGCGAGGAAGGGCGCGAACTCGGCGCCCGAGGCGGCGCGGCGGAAGCCGACATGGTCGAGGAGGGCGAGCGGGGCCAGCAGGAGCGGCGGCCAGCCGAAGACCCAGGCCAGGCAGCCCAGGCCGACGACGAGGTTGAGGGCGTGCAGGTTGCGGGCGAAGCCCAGGCCGAAGCGGACGACCGTGGTGCGCTTCCCGGCGGCGGCGTCGGTCTCGCGGTCGCGGGCGTTGTTGGCGAGCAGGAGATTGTCGGCCAGGCAGCCGAGGCCGAGGCCCGCCACCGCGAGCGAGAGGAGGATGGGCGGCCAGGGCGCGGGGTCATAGGGCGGGTGGAAGGCGGCGTCGCGCCAGAGGACGTAGCCGGTGAGCACGGTCGCCTGGATGCCGAAGCAGGCGACCACGAAGACATCGCCGAGACCCTTGTAGGCGAGCGGGTAAGGGCCGAGCGTGTAGCCGAGGGCCAGGACCAGCGCGAGGACGCCGGCGAGGATGAGCCAGGGGTCGGCCCCGGCCGCGACCAGCCCGACCAGGAAGGCGAGGAAGACGGCGAAGGCCACGCCCCACGCCATGGCGCGCGGCGAGATGCGGCCGTCGGCGACCGCGCGGGGCGGGCCGAGCCGGCCGGCCTTGTCGGTCCCGCGAAGCCCGTCGCCGAGGTCGTTGGCGAAGTTGCTGGCGACCTGCGCGAGGAGCGCGAAGCCCGCGCACCAGGAGAGCGAGGCGAGCCAGCCGGGATGGGCGGGCGCGTGCAGGCGATAGACCGTCCCCGCGATCGCGACCGGGATGACCGCCGCCACGAGGGTGCGGGGGCGCATGGCCTGGATCCAGTCGAGGAGGAGCATGAGGGGTCGGGGGGAGGAGGGGAGGAGGGGAGGGAGTCTGAGGATGCTAAGGATACTAAGGATTCCGA
>CAYYLJ010000016.1:13689-29932 GCA_964472585.1 uncultured Enterobacteriaceae bacterium
CCCCGCGCCCCCGCCCCCCCCCCCGCCCCCCCCCCCGGGGGGGGGGGTAAAAAGTAGAAGGTAAAAGGTGGGCGCGAGAGACGGAGAAATTAAAAATTAAGAATTAAGAATTAAAAAGGGGAAGGGGGAAAGGAATGCGGCATGCGGAAGATAGAATGGATAAAAGCGATGAAAGCGATGTAGGCGGAAGGGATTCTGCGGTGCCGGATGTGGCTTAATGGGTTGATCGCTTGATGGAACGGGCGCGGGCGGCGCGGGCTTCACAGTGGCACAGCTTCACAGAAGCACGGATTTTCGACACCCAAGGTAACGAGCGAGGCGAGTTCTACGCCGCTAACAGCGCTAATACCGCTGAGTCCGCTACCGCTCCTCATCAGGTCATGGACGTAGCCATGACCCCACCTCGGACGCCTCGGCGAGGCGCCCCTACCCGACAACCATCTCCATTAAGCCATTAAGCCGGAAAGCCATTCCCCGTGATTCCGTGCCTCCTTGCGTCCGCGAAGCCAACAGCCGCGCGGCGGCGCCCGACACAAAAGAAACGGGCCCCGTCGCCGGGGCCCGTCGGGCAAGCAATCCGCTGGGGATTACTTGGACTTCAGCTCGGTGCCCGCGAAGAGGGTCGAGCTGATGGCGCGCTTCCAGTTCTCGGTGGTCTGGCCGGCGGTCACGCGGTCGACGAACTTGGACTCCTCGTCGGTGGTGTTGGAGACCCAGACGACGTGGCCGTCGCCGAAGCCGATGTGGCCACCTTCGGAACCCCACACGCCCTCGGTGGCGGTCCACTTGCCGTCGGTGCCGAGGCCGCGGGACCAAACCAGGGGGGTGGTCGAGCCGATGTTACGGGTGGTGGGGGAGTAGGCGGTCCAGGAGATGAAGCCGTTGTCCGCGGAGGGGCTGGAGACAGCGGTGGCGATGGTGCGGGAGTCGCCGGAGCCGGTCAGGACCTGCTTGGGGAAGACGGCGGACTCGTTGGCAGAATCGGCCTCGACGTACCAGATCTCGGCCTCGTTGAGGTCGACGTTGAAGGCAAGGACGGCCGCGTAATCGGAGATGGAACCAGCCTCGGTATTCTTCGTGACGGACCAAGAACCCGACTTGATGAACTTGCCTCCGGAACCGGAGTTGTTGAAGTTGACGTAGGCCTTGGCGATGTTCGTCAGCTTGGTCTGGGCGGACGACTTCTTGGCGGCCTTCATGACGCCTTGGACGCCGGGGAAGAGGACGGCGGCCAGGATGCCGATGATGGCGATCACGGTGAGCAGCTCGATCAGCGTGAAGCCGGAGCGGTTGCGGGAGGGGGTGTTCATGGGTGGGGGGTAAGGACTTCCGAGAATGTCGGGTCGAAGTCGAGTTGGAAAGTAAAAACCTATGTTAAAACTGAGTTAACCGGCATAGGGGAGGGGGTAGCGCTTGCAGAGGCCCTCGGCCAAGGCCCTGCCCGCGGCGATTTTGGCGGGGTCGGAGGGGCCCGACAGCACGATGGCAATGGCCTCGGCGATGACCGCCATGTCGGACTCGACCATGCCGCGGGAGGTCACGGCGGGGGTGCCGACGCGTATCCCGCTGGCCTGGAAGGGGCTGCGCGTCTCGTCGGGGACGGTGTTCTTGTTGGTCGTGATGTGGGCGGCATCCAGGGCGTTCTGGGCGTCCTTGCCGGTGACCTCGGGGTGGCTGGGGCGGAGGTCGATGAGGGCGAGATGGTTGTCGGTGCCGCCGCTGATGAGGCGGAAACCCTTGGCCACCAAGGCGGCGGCCAGCGCCTTGGAGTTGGCGACGACCTGGGCGGCGTAGGCCTTGAACTCCGGCTTGAGGCACTCGCCGAAGCAGACGGCCTTGGCCGCGATGACGTGCTCGAGGGGGCCGCCCTGGGCGCCGGGGAAGACGCTCGAGTCGATGGCCTTGGCGTGCTCGGCCTTGCAGAGGATCAGGCCGCCGCGGGGGCCGCGCAGGGTCTTGTGCGTGGTGGTCGTGACGAAGTCGGCGTGGGGGACGGGCGAGGGGTGGACGCCGCCGGCGACCAGCCCGGCGATGTGGGCGATGTCGGCGAGCAGCAGGGCGCCGTTCTCCTTGGCGATCGCGCCGAAGCGGGCGAAGTCGATCTCGCGGGCGTAGGCGGACGCGCCGACGGTGATCATCTTGGGCTTCTCGCGCCTGGCCATCTCCTCGACTTCGTCGTAGTTGATGCGGCCGTCGGCGCCCACGCCGTAGTGGACGACGGTGTAGAGCTTGCCGGAGAAGTTCGCGGCGTTGCCATGCGTGAGGTGACCGCCGTGCGACAGGTTCATCGTCAGGATCTTGTCGCCGGGCTTGATGCTGGCGAAGTAGACGGCGGCGTTGGCCTGGCTGCCGGAGTGGGGCTGGACGTTGGCGTGGTCGGCGCCGAAGAGGCGCTTGGCGCGGTCGATGGCGAGCTGCTCGACGACGTCGACATGCTCGCAGCCGCCATACCAGCGCTTGCCCGGGTAGCCCTCGGCGTACTTGTTGGTCAGGACGCTGCCCTGGGCCTCCATCACCGCGGGCAGCGTGAAGTTCTCGGAGGCGATGAGCTCGATGTGCGACTGCTGTCGGGCGAGCTCGGCGCGGATGCAGGCGGCGATCTCGGGGTCGAGCTGGGCGAGGGGGATGTTCTTGATGGCGGACATGGGGAAGGGGTCAGCGGGCGGGCTCGATCAGGCCGACGCGGCGGGCGTGGCGGCCGCCCTCGAACTCGGCGGCGAGGAAGGCGTCGAGGCAGGCGATGGCGACGGCGGGCGGCGTGGTCGCGCCGGCCAGGCAGAGGATGTTGGCGTCGTTGTGGCGGCGCGCGAGGGCGGCGGTCGCGGGCTCGTGGACGAGCGCGGCGCGGATCCCGGGCACCTTGTTGGCGGCGATGGAGATGCCGATGCCGGTGGAGCAGATCAGGACGCCGAGCCCGGCGGCGCCGGCGACGACGTCGGCCGCGACCGCGCGTGCGTAGACGGGGTAGTCGCAGGACTCGGCGGAATGCGTCCCGCGGTCGAGGACCGTCATGCCGTGGGCGGCGAGGTGGGCGATCAGCGCGCCCTTGAGGGCGAAGCCGGCGTGGTCGGAGCCGAGGCTGATGGCAAGGGGAAGGCTCATGCGAGACGCTCGCGCAGGATAGCGAGGATTCCGGGCACGGCTTCAACCATGGAATCTCGGCAGGCCTCGTATTCGGCAAGGTCGCCTCCGTAGGGGTCGGGGATCTCCCTGCCCTTCTCCTCCGGGAGATGGCCGCGGAGGAGGACGGTCAGCTCCGGCAGGCGGTCGCTCCCCGAGCGCAGGGCGCGCAGGTGGCCTGAGCCCATGGCGAAGACGGCGGCCGACCGGTCGAGGTCGGCCTGCTCGAGGGGCCGGCTGGCATGCCCGGGCAAGGCGAGGCCGATGGAGCGGAGGGCGCGGACGGCGTTGGCCGAGGCCGGCTCGCCGGGCACGGCGGCCAGCCCGCGGGACTCCACGCGGTACCCGGCCAGGCGGCCGCCTTCCTTGGCCAGCGCCGCCCGGAGCAGGGCCGCGGCCATGGGGCTCCGGCAGGTGTTGCCCGAGCAGACCAGGAGGATGGTGTCGCGCTCGGCGGGCATGGGACCTAGGGTGCGGGACGCCGGTCCGGGTTCAAGCGCTCAGGCGGCGCCGTCGCGGCGAAGCTGCCGCGCGCCGATGTCGCGCCGGTGGTGGCTGCCCGGGATGCGGATGGTCGGGACCGCCGCGTAGGCGCGGCGGGCGGCCTCGGCGAGCGTGGCGCCGCGGGCGACGACCCCCATGACGCGGCCTCCGGAGGTCACGAGCCGCCCATCCGGCAGGCGCTTGGTGCCGCCGTGGACGAGGTCGACGCCCTCGGGAAGGGTTGAGGGGAGCTCGACGGGATCGCCGAGGCGGGGCGATGCCGGGTAGCCGTGGGCGGCGAGGATGACGACGAGGGCGGCGCCCGGGCGCACGCCCATCTGGGACGAGCGGAAGGAACCGCGGGCGACCGACTCGAACAGCTCGACGGGGTCGCCGTCCACGAGCGGCAGGAGCACCTGGCACTCGGGGTCGCCGAAGCGCACGTTGAACTCGACCACCTTGGGCCCCTCGGCCGTCACCATGATGCCGACATAGAGCGTGCCGCGGTAGTCGATGCCGTCGGCGAGCAACCCGGCGAGGGTGGGCGCGACGATCTCGGCGCGCACGCGCGCCTCGACCTCGGGCGTCACGACGGCCGCGGGGGCGTAGGCGCCCATGCCGCCGGTGTTGGGGCCGGTGTCGCCGTCGCCCACGCGCTTGTGGTCCTGGCTCGCGGGGAGCATCAGGTACTGGTCGCGGCAGACGACGAGCATGATGGAGGCCTCCTCACCCTCCATGAACTCCTCGACCAGCACCTCGTCGCCGCTGGCGCCGAAGACCTTGGCCTCGAGCATGTCGCGCAGGGCGGCCTCGGCCTCGGCGAGGTCCTTGGCGATGACGACGCCCTTGCCCGCCGCCAGGCCCGAGGCCTTGAGGACGACGGGGAACTTGCCGGCGCGCACGCGCTCGAGCGCGGGAGCGACGGCGGTGAAGGTCGCGGCGGCCGCGGTCGGGATGCGGTGACGGAGGAGGAAGTCCTTGCAGAAGGCCTTGCTCGCCTCGAGCCGGGCGCCGGACGCGCGCGGGCCGTAGGCGAGGATGCCGGCGGCCTCGAGGGCGTCGACGACGCCGGCGGCGAGCGGCCCCTCGGGTCCGACGAGGACGAGGTCGGCGCCGACGCGGCGGGCGAGCGCGACGACCGCGGCGGGGTCGCAGGGATCCACCGCGAGGCACTCGGCCTCGAGCGCCATGCCGCCGTTGCCGGGGGCGACGCGGACGGAGGCGACGCGGGGGCTGCGGAGGCAGGCCTTGAGCAGGGCGTGCTCGCGGCCGCCGGAACCGAGGATGAGGACGTTCAGCGGGTTGCCGGGCATGGCGGACGCTTGCACGGCCCGCCCCCGGAGGAAAAGCGGAATGCGCGCGGACCCGGAAAAAGGACCGACCCGGCGCGGGGCCGGGTCGGTCGAGAGTGGTGCTCAGGCAGGGACTTGAACCCTGACGCCTTGCGGCACATGCACCTCAAGCATGCGTGTCTGCCATTCCACCACCTGAGCGTGGGAAGGGGCACAGGAGTGCCGAGCGCGGCGCCGCGGCGCAAGAAAAAAAGGCGCGGCCCGCGCTTGCCAAGCGGGGCGTGGCCGTGGGACAGTCGGGAGCGATGTCCTCCGAGCCCGCCCCGAAGCCCGACCCCTCCGAGTCGATCGACCTGTCGTCGCTCGGCTTCGGTCCCGCCTGGGCGAGCGGCCCCGCGGAGAGCGTGCGCGCCGGCGGCTCCGGCGGCCGCGGCCCCCGTCCCGACCGCCGGGACGACCGCGGACCCCGCCGCGACGGGCCCCGCCCCGAGCGGCGCGACGGCCCCCGTCCGGAGCGTCGGGACGACCGCGGACCCCGCCGCGACGGGCGCCGCGGTGATGACCGCGGCTTCGAGCGCCCCGAGCCGCCCCGGCTCGTGGTCGCCTGCGAGTTCTACCCCGACGACGCCAAGTTCGAGCTGCTCGGCAAGGCCATGCGCGAGAGCCAGGTGACCTACCAGCTCTTCGACGTCGCCGCCCTCATCCTCGAGAAGGAGGACCGCCTCTCCATCGTCGCGAAGCCCCTCGCCGAGGGCGCCTCGCTGTTCGTCTCGGCGCCCGACGGCCTGCCCTTCCTCTCCGAGGCGGAGGCGGTCGGCCACGTCATCGGCCGCCACCTCGGCGCCTTCTTCGACACCACCGAGATCGAGGTCGAGGCCCCCAAGGGCAGCTTCCAGATGGTCGGGCGCTGCCCCCGCACGGGCCAGGTGCTGGGCGCGCCCAACCACCACGACTGGACGCGCCGCCTGCGCGAGCACCACGCCCGCCACTTCGCCGGGATGTCCTTCGACCGCTTCAAGGCGGGCATCGAGATGGTGCGCGAGCCCGAGGTGGTCGCCGCCTGGCTCGCCTCGCAGTCCAAGCAGCTCCGCTACGTCCCCAAGGACCGCCAGGAGGGCGAGCCCGAGCAGCTCGAGTCGCTCGACGCGGCGAAGGCCTTCCTCCTCGCCCATCGCCGCGACGCCGCGGTCAAGGCCCTGCCCTGGGTCCGCTTCCCCGGCCGCCTGCTCGCCGAGCTGCCCGCCGGCCCGCTCAAGGACTCGGTCCTCTGGATCCTCGAGGAGCAGCGCCACTTCCCCCTCGCCACCGCCAACGGCATCCGCGGGCGCCTGCGCAAGGAGGGCTTCCATCTCTACAAGCGCGGCTCGAAGGGCATCACCTTCGTGTGCGGCGTGCGCCGCAAGTGCCGCGACGAGCGCACGACGTTCTCGGAGGGCATGGCCAAGGTCCTGGCCGAGCTCGACGCGCGCCCCGGCGCCAACGGCGCCCAGCTCGCCGCCAAGCTCGCGCCCGACGAGGCCGACGAGGCCGCGCGCAAGGCGGTCGCCGCCGACATCCTCTTCCTGATCTCGCAGGGCTACGTGGCCAAGCTGCCCAACGGCGCGCTCCACGCCCAGCCCGTCATCCGCAACGCCGCCGAGGCCAAGGCCGCGGAGGCCGAGGAATCGGCCGCCGAGCAGGCGGGCGCGGACGAGGCGGGCGAGCCCGCGGGCCCGGCCTGAGCGGACCCCGGCGCCTCAGCGCCAGTGCTCGGCGATCCAGGGCGTCGGCAGGACGCGCCGGTACCACTTGCCGCTCCGGCCCACGAGGGCGTCGGGCGGGTTGGGCAGGCCGTGGAAGACGATGATGCGCGCGTCGTCCGGGATGGCGGGCGCCCGGAAAAGCGAGAAGGGGAACCAGCGCACGCAATGGCGCTTGAAGCTGCGGCACCAGGTCCCGGGCCAGTAGGCGACCTTGCCCTGGCGCGAGAGGTGGTCGACGAGGAACTCCTGCTCGTTGCGGTGGCGGGCGCGGACGGCGTCGAGGTTCGCGCGGAAGTGCTCGAGCACGTCGCCATGGGCCCCGGCCGTCCATCGGTAGACCGACGAGTTGCCCTGGATGCGGAAGCGCTTCCGCTCGCGCATGATGAGGAACTCGCCCGGATGGCGGAAGAAGTCGTCGAGCGGGCCGACGATGACGATGTCGATGTCCAGGAACAGCACGGGCCCGCTGAGCTGAGGGCCGCCGGGGGCGGTGAGCTCGGGCGAGAACGACACGAGCTTGGTCCAGCCGCGCTCGGGGCTGCCCGGGGGCAGGCGCAGGCTCGGGATGGGGAAGGTCTCGATGCCCGCGTCGAGCCCCTCGCGGTTGTCGGTCAGGCAGACGAAGCGGAAGGGGCCGGTCATGTGGCGCCGCACCATCGAATGGAGCCGGTTGACGTACTCGGGGCCGTACTTGGTGCCCCACTTCATGCAGAGGAAGGTCGCCATCGCGTGGCCAGCCAAGGGCGGGCCTCGGCGGGAGGCAAACGCATACGGCGGGCTCAGCGCCCGGCGGGCGAAAGCTCCTCGCCTGTCCAGAAGGCGCTGCGCCCGGCGTGCGCGGCGCGCACCCGCGCCACCGCCGAAGGCTCGACCGGCGGCAGCCGGTTGCCGAAGGAGCGGCGGACATAGGTGAGGACCGCCGCCACCTCGCGGTCGTCGAGCAGGGCGGCGAAGCCCGGCATGGGCGGCGACCCCGGGGCGGAGCCGTGCGGCACGCCCCGGACGCGAAGCGCGCCGTGGAGCCCGTGCAGGACGATCTTGGCGAGGCGGTCGTCGTCCTCGAGCCAGCGGCGGTCGT
Source organism: uncultured Enterobacteriaceae bacterium (assembly GCA_964472585.1). GTDB lineage: Bacteria > Verrucomicrobiota > Verrucomicrobiia > Opitutales > UBA953 > UBA8828. The sequence continues at coordinate 21,405 of CAYYLJ010000016.1, forward strand.
CGAGCGGCGGGTAGAGGCCGGCCATGCCGCGCCCGTCCTTCTGGTGGCAGGTGGCGCAGTGGCCCTCGCGAAGGTACACCTCGCGTCCGAGGACGAAGAGATCGCGCGCCTCGCCGGAGAGGTCGGCGGGCACGTCGCCGGCGGGCGAAGCCGCGGGGGGCGGCGCGGCGAGGACCGCGGCCGCCGGGGGGAATCGGCGCAGCTGGAGGGCGGACTGGCGGACGACGTAGGCGAGGTGCCGCTCGGTCTCACCGAGCATCGGGACGAGCAGGCGCGCCGCGCGAGCGGCGTCGGCGTCCCGGAAGAAGCTCGCGACCCTGGCCACCTCGAGCCGCACCCGCGGGTGCGGGTCGGCGGCCATCGGCGCGAGCAGGCCTAGCGGGTCGGCCAGGCGGTCGCGCCAGTTGCCGAGGACGCGGACGGCCTGGGCGCGGGCGCGCGGCTCGGGGGACGCCAGCACCTCGCGCAGCAGGGCCTCGTCGGGCGCGAGCAGGGCCTCGCGCAGCCAGAGCAGCTCGAGCCGGTGGTGCTCGAAGCCGGGCGAGGCGCGGTCGAGCGCGGCGAGGAAGGACGCCGCCGCGGCGAGCACCTCGCCACGCCCGCGGCCCTCGAGCTCGATGCGGACGCGCTCCCGGACGCCGTCCTCGGGCTCGCCGAGGAGGGCTAGCAGCTCGGGAATGGGCCGGCCGGCGACGGGCCGCGGCGCGAGCAGGGGGCGCGACGGGTAGGTGATGCGATAGAGGCGGCCGTGGCGGTCGTCGCGGTTGGGATCCCGCAGGTGATGCTGCAGGTGGCCGATCAGCTGCTGGCACCAATCCAGCACGTAGAGGGAGCCGTCGGGGGCGACCGCGGCGGCGACGGGCCGGAAGTTGGGGGCGCCGTCGCCGGCCTGGAGCAGGGCTCCGGGCAGCGCGCTCCCGACCAGCCCCGCGCCGTCCTCGGCGAGCCGGACGCGATGGATCCCGCGGAAGCCGATGACGTTGAGGTTGAGGTAGAGGCCCTGCCAGTCGTCGGGGAAATGCCGGCTGCTGAGGATGGCGCCGCCGGGCGAGGGGCGGCTCGGCCGCGACCAGACCTCGGGGAACTCGGGATGCTTGCCCGAGTCGAGGTGGCCCGAGATGGCGGGGGCGAAATAGGTGTGGTTGCCGGTCGCGTCGATGATGAGGTCATTGCCCCACCGGTCGAAGACGCGGCCGTGCGGATTGGCGAAGGGATAGGGAGCCAGGCGGGTCACGCGGCCGGTCAGCGGCTCATGGCGGTAGACGGCGCCGTCGACGTTGCGCACCGGACCCCAGGGGGTCTCGAAGGCCGCGCGGTGGAAGACGCCGTCCGACAGCGTGATGGCGCCGCCGGGCTCGCGCGACAGGGAGTTGGCGGTGTGGTGGGTGTCCGCCGAGTCGATGCCGTGGAGCACGGGCTCGACCGAGTCCGCCCGCCCGTCGCCGTCGGTGTCGCGCGCGAACAGGAGGTCGGGCGCCTGGACGACGAGGACGCCGTCGCGGTGGAACTGGAAGCCGGTCGGGGCGTTCAGCCCGTCGAGGAAGACCGTGGAGCGCGCGACCTTGCCGGTCGCCGGGTCGAGGTCGAGCACGAGGAGCTTGTCGGAGCGCGGGTCGCCCGGGCGTCGGCTCGGGTAGGTCGGCCAGACCGCGACCCAGAGGCGGCCGCGCGGGTCGAAGGCCATCTGCACGGGGTTGGCCAGATCGGGAAAGGCGGCCTCGTCGGCCGCCAGCTCCACCTTGCAGCCCGGAGCCGCCTCCAGATGGGCGAGCGTGGCCGCGCCCGTGAGCGGCGGCCGCGAGGGCAGGTTGGACGGGGCCTCGTCGACCGGTGGCAGGCCCGCGGCCAGGTCGACCTCGCCCGCGCCGCCGGCGGCCGCCGACCAGATCGCCTCGTCGAGCCGGGCCGCGCGGACATCGCGCCGCGCCATCTCCTGGTTGAGGACCTGCGCGTTCGTGACGGAGCGCGAGGGGTCGCGATGGTCCGAGTAGGCGATCCGCGAGCGCGGGCCGTAGGTGTTGTACTGGTCCGGGACGCGGTAGCGGGCTCGCCACTCCGCGCCCTTGCGGCGGACGAGGGCCCGCAGCGACTCGGGGGCGCGGGAAGGCGCGGGCCGGCCGAGGAGGGCCTCGAGGATGAGCGGCGCGAGCGCGGCCTCGCCCTCCGCGTTGGGATGGATCCCGTGGACCGTGAGCGGGCGGTCGCTCTCCCGGTAGGCCCGCAGGGCGAGGGCGTGGACGTCGACGAACGGCAGGCCGCGGGCGGCGGCCACGTCGCGGACGACGGCGGCGTAGGCGGCCAGGTCGGCGTTGCGGGCGGCGACATGCCCGCGGGGGAACACGGGCAGGTCCTCCATCGCCTGGGGGGAAAGGAGCGCCAGTCGCGCCGGGCCGCGGCCGCGGTCGGCCGCGAGCTGGGCCCGGACCCAGGCGTCGAGGTCGCGGCGGAAGACGGGAAGGCCGGCGGGGCCGGCGAAGGACTCGTTGAAGCCCCATTGCGCGATGACCACGTTGGCGCGGAAGGGCGCGCCGACGCGGTACTCGCCCTCGCCCGAACCCCAGCGCGCGCGCCGGACGCCCGGGACCATGTCGAGGAAGAACTCGAGCGGCGGGGTGCCGTCGGAACGCGGCCGGACGGCGACCTCGTCGCCCGCGAAGCCGAGGTTGCGGACCACCAGGCGGTGGCCGGGATGCGCCGCGTGCAGGAGCGTCTCCAGGTCGCCGCGCAGGTGCAGGCGCTCCATCGCCCCGGCGCCGACCAGCGCGACATGGTCGCCGGGCCGGAGCTCGAGGCGCGGGGCGGCGACGAGCGGGGCGGCGGCCAGCAGCAGCGCGAGCGCGCGGCGCATGGCGTTCAGCGGGCGCCCTCGCCGAGCTGGACGGCGGTGCGCCCCTTCTGGAAGCCGTCGAAGGCGAAGGGCGAGGGACGATACGGGGCCAGCGGCTCGACATCGGCCGAGGCCGGCACCTCGCGGCGCAGCCCCCAGAGCACGCCGTTGACGACGAGGCGCCGCAGGTCCGGGTCGGCGAGGTCGGTGGCGGCGCCGAGCGTGGCGCAGAGCACGCGGTTCACGGTGCCGCCGGCGTTGGGCACCTCGCGGACCCAGGCGACGGGCATCGCCGGGTCGTTGACCGGCTGGGAGCCCTTGTCGCCGCGGGCGCGGCGCTTGACCGCGGCGGAGAGGGGACCGGCGGGGTCCATGCCCGCAAGGACGAGGCCGCGCATCAGCACCTGGGCGTCGGCGGGCGGGTAGGCCTCGTAGACATCGCTGTCGCCGAAGATCTCGCCGACGCCGCGGAGCACGGGGTGCCCGGCCGCCGAGGGCTCGGCCCGGGCGAGGGTGCCCTCGACGCCGTGGCGGCCCCAGTGGGTGAGCCAGGTCTCGCCGAGGACCTTGCGCCCGAAGCCGCCGTCGCGGTCCCAGTTGTACCAGGCCTGGGGGCTGTCGGCGGGGATGCCGGCGAAGGCGTGGGTGGAGGTGCGCAGGCCGACGATGGGCACGCCCCGGCGGAGCGCCGCGTCGAAGCGCGCGAGCGCGGCGGCGTCCCATCGGCGGAAACGCAGCGAGAGGACGAGCGCGTCGGCCGAGTCGAGGGTCTCGGGACGGGCGAGGGAATCCCCGCGCTTGGGATTCACCGTGCCGTCGGGGTCGTGGGAGAGCAGGACGGTGGCCCGGAGGCCGTGGCGCGCGGCGAGGATGCGGGCGAGCATCGGCAGCGCCTCCTCGGAGCGGTATTCCTCGTCGCCCCCGAGGAGCACCACATGGGGCGCGGCGGGATCGGAACCGTAGGAGACCCAGCCCGGGCCGGAGGCGACGGGCGCGGCGCCGTGGGCGACGGACGCTAGGAGGAGGAGTATCGACGCTCGCAGGGGCATGCGAAAGGAACACCGGCGGAGGTCGGCGGTTCCCTGCGGGACGCGGCGGCGCTTGCGCGGCGGCCGTTTTCCCGCGAGATGGAGCCATGCCCACCACCCCCGCCCGCGCCTACGGCACCGCCGCCCCGGCCAACCCCCTCGCGCCGATGACCATCGTCCGCCGCGAGCCCGGCCCGAAGGATATCGAGCTGGAGATCCTCTATTGCGGCGTCTGTCACTCCGACCTGCACCAGGCGCGCAACGAGTGGCGCAACACGATATACCCCTGCGTGCCCGGCCACGAGATCGTCGGCCGCGTCACGCGCGTGGGCGCGGAGGTCACCAGGCTCCGGCCCGGCGCCATCGGCGCCGTCGGCTGCATGGTGGACTCGTGCCGCACCTGCGACTGCTGCAAGTCGGGCCTCGAGCAGTATTGCTCCAGCTGGGCGACCTTCACCTACAACAGCGCCGACAAGCACCTGGGCGGGCCGACGCTCGGCGGCTACTCCAGCCACATCGTGGTCGACGAGGCCTTCGTGCTGCGCGTCCCGGAGGGCATGGACCTCGCCGCGACCGCCCCACTGCTCTGCGCGGGGATCACGACCTACTCGCCGCTCCGCCACTGGAAGGCCGGCCCCGGCAAGAAGGTCGGCATCGTCGGCCTCGGCGGCCTCGGCCACATGGGCGTGAAGATCGCCCGCGCGATGGGCGCCCACGTCGTCCTCTTCACCTCCTCGCCCTCCAAGGTGGCCGACGGCCTCCGGCTGGGCGCGCACGAGGTCGTCGTGTCGTCCGACAAGGCCGCGATGGCGCGCCATGCCAACAGCCTGGACCTCGTCCTGGACTGCGTGTCGGCGCAGCACGACATCAACGCCTACATCGGGCTGGTGCGCCTCGACGGCACGCTCTGCCTCGTCGGCGTGCCCGAGCACCCGCTCTCGGTGGCGGCCTTCAGCGTCATCATCCCCCGCCGCAACTTCGCGGGCTCGGGCATCGGCGGCATCGCCGAGACCCAGGAGATGCTCGATTTCTGCGCCAAGCACGGGATCGTCTCGGACATCGAGCTCATCCCCGTCCAGAAGATCAACGAGGCCTACGAGCGCATCCTGAAACAGGACGTGAGGTACCGCTTCGTGATCGACATGAAGTCGCTTGGCGCGGGGCGCTGACGCCAGGCTTCACAGCTTCACGGCTTCACAGGGGCACGGAGAGTGGCTTCACAGGGGCGCAGCTTCACAGGGGCACGGAAGCACGGGACGCGGGGGCGCTGAGCGCGGGTTCACAGGGGCATGCTGCGCCGCGTCGGGCAGGGGCGCCTCGCCGAGGCGTCCGAGCTAGGGTCATGGCTACGTACATGACCTGATGAGGAGCGGTAGCGGACTTAGCGGTATTAGCGGGTTAGCGGGGTTGAACTCGCCTAGGATAGACTTCAGAGGACAGACTTCAAAGGACAGGAAAAGCAAGGGAGGGCTTAATGGAGAAAGAGAGGCAGCGAGGAGGAAATGCCGAGGGGCTCGAATGGGTTATCTGGACTTTGAATTCTAGGCTCTGATTTCTGCTCCGGGCAGGGCCGGGTAGCCGACCCGGCCGTGCATCGTGCTCGCCCAATCCCGCTCCCCGCTATTCCGCCAACACCGCGGTTCCCGCTCCCGTGCGCTTGGCCCATGCTCCGCGCGCCCTGCAGCTCACTTCCCCGACCTGACCTCGGAGAGCAGCGCGGGCAGGTTGAGACCGGAGGCCTTCTCGCGGATCGCGGGCAGGTGCTGGGCATGCATGCCCTTGGCCTTGGCCACCGTGTCGTCGAAGAGCGACTTCAGCTGGACAGCGCTGAGCGTGCGGCCGCCGCCGTAGTAGGACTGCGCGACCTTGCCCAGGGCATAGGTGCTGGCGAAGGAGAAGGCGGAGGACACGACCTGGTTGGCGACGCCGCCGACCATGCCCTTGCCGAGCACGCCCTTCAGCAGCTTGCGGGCGAAGCCCTCGACCACCTGCGAGGTCAGTCCCAGGCCCGCGGTCGCGGCGAACTCCTTGATGTGGCCGCGGTCGAGCTCGTAGCCGTGGCGCTTCCCGATGCGGTAGACCATCTTCATCTGCAGGGGGATGATCGCCATGGTGGCGAGGTTCTCGGGCAGCAGTTCCAAGGCGCCGTTGAGGATGGAATAGTTGAGCACCATGCCGTCGGTCTCCGTGTCGGCCGCCGGCGAGCGGGCGGGCAGCGGCGGGGGCGTGGCCGAGGCGGCGGCGACGGCCACCGGCGCGAGCGCGACCTGCTCGACCGAGCGCTCGGCCGCGGCGGCCGCATCGGCCCCCAGGCCCAGGGCGACGCGCAGGCGGGCGAGGAACTCCCGCTCGGCCTCCGACTGCGCGCCGTCGGCGTCGCAGACCCCCACGGCCATCTCGTAGGCGAGGGCGGCGGAGGGCTTGCCGGCGAGGCGGGCGGCCGCGCCCTCGGCCGTGACCTTGCGCAGGAGGACGTCGCGATAGAGGCCGGGGATGTCGATGTCGGGGTCGGCGAGGGAGCCGGCGATCTCGCGGATGCGCTCGCGCTCGGCGTCGGCCTTGCCGCCGTCGGCGAAGGCGGCCATGAGGCAAAGGGAGACGAGCGCCTGCTGTTCGTCGCGAGATAGGGTGCTTTCCATGCGGCATCGGTAAGGGGGAAACGGGCGGGCTGAAGCGACAATGGCTTACAATCTGGCCGCCCTTTTATCAGCCGGAACCCTACCGGCAGGGACCGCTCTCCGAGCGGTCCGCGGACGCCTCGGAGAGGCGTCCCTACCCAAGACAGCCACAGGGCCATTTTTCATTCGTCCCCTCCCGCCCTTCGCCCTTCATCCCCTATCCTCAACATCCTTAGTGTCCTCAGCATCCTCAGTATCCTTAGCATCCTTAGCCCCCCTTTTAATTTCTAATTCTTAACTTTTAATTTTCCCCACCCTTTCGTTCTTCGTTTTTCATCTTTCGCCCCCCTTCATGTCGCCTCCCTCACTCCTCGCCTCCCTCCTCCTCCTCGCCGCCGCCCTTTCGACCGCCGGAGAATTCCCCGAGCCCCGGGTCGTGGCCACGCCGCCGGCGGACGCCGGGCGCGGGTTGGTGCGGGTGAGCGCGACCGAGATCCGCCATTACGACGGGGACCGGAAGCAGCCCGGCTACCTCGTCAGCCGGGACAACGGCGAGACCTGGACCTACCGCAAGGCGGACAAGGACTATCCCCCGAACTACGGCGGCATGTCCAAGGAGGCCCCGGCCTTCGCCCGCAACCCGCGCACGGGCGAGTTCATCCGCATCCAGCCGGTGAAGGACCACGTCTTTCTGTCCAAGGGCGGCCTCGACGGCGAATGGGTGGCGGCGACGAAGGACGGCAAGGCGAGCGCCGACTGGCGGAAGAGCCGCGACAACCTGTTCACCCTGCCCGGCATCGTCCGCTCGCCGCTCTTCTACGACGGCGGCAAGCGGCTCCTCGTGCCGACCCACAACGCCGGCGCGGGCACCACGATGTGGCTGTCGGACGACGGCGGCCTGTCCTGGCGCAAGTCCCGCAGCGTGATCAGCGCCCCGGCGCACAAGGCCGGCGGCATCCACCGCGGCGTGCGCTGGCAGAACCGCGGCGTCGAGGCGACGGTCGTCGAGCTCAGGGACGGCGCCCTCTGGGCCCTGCTGCGCACCTCCCAGGACTTCCACTACGAGTCGTTCTCGCGCGACAAGGGCGAGACCTGGACCCCGGGCGCGCCCTCGCGCTTCGTCGGCACCCTGACCATGCCCACGCTCGGCCGCCTGGCGGATGGGCGCCTGCTCGTGCTCTGGACCAACCAGGCGCCGCTGCCCGAGATCGTCGGCGCCGACGGCAAGGGCGAGGACGCCTTCACGAACCGCGACACCCTCCATGCCGCCGTCTCGGCCGACGAGGGCCGCACCTGGCGCGGCTTCCGCGAGGTCGGGCTCGATCCCCACCGGGCGCGTTCCGACTACGCGACCTGGGGCGGGCCGCAGGACCGCGGCAACCATCAGGCCGAGTTCCTCGACCTTGATAAGAACCGCATCCTCGTCGCCTACGGCCAGCACAAGAACCACCGCCGCCTGGCCATCGTCGACCTGCGCTGGCTGACCGAGAAGCGCCGCGCGGGCGACTTCGCCAAGGGCGCGGACGATTGGCTGCACCACACCTTCATCCCCGTGCGCAAGGGACACTGCTCCTATGACCGCAAGCCCGCCGCCAAGGTCGTCGACCACCCGGCGCGCGCCGGCACCAAGGTGCTCGACATCGCCTTCCTCGACGACCCCCAGCTCGTGGACGCGGACAAGGGCGCGGACTACCGCTCCGGCGGCGCGGCCTGGAACTTCCCCGCGGGCAAGGCCGGCCGGCTGACGCTGCGCTTCCGCCTTCCGTCCGGCTCGGTCGGCGCGCACCTCAGCCTGATGGACCGCCTGCACGCGGCCTGCGACCGCACCGCCCCGCAATTTGCCGTCCACACCACCCGCCTCGCCCCCGGATCGACCGTCGGGACGGCTCCCCTGCGGGCCGACACCGACCATGAGCTGGTCCTGGAGTGGGCAGACTCCGAGAAGGGCGCCTGCCGCCTGACGCTCGACGGCAAGCCGGCGGGCACCCTGCCCCTGCGCAATGCTTCAGTAAACGGTATTAGTTACCTGCATGTCATCGCCGACGGTAATAAACC
>CAYYLJ010000017.1:0-26987 GCA_964472585.1 uncultured Enterobacteriaceae bacterium
GCGTTGCCGGCGACGAAGCCGATGCGCCAGCCGGTCATGTTGTGGCTCTTCGAGAGCGAGTGGAGCTCCAGGGCGACGTCCTTGGCGCCGGGCACCTGGAGGATGGAGACCTGCTCGGCGCCGAAGTGGAGCGAGCCGTAGGCGGCGTCCTGGATGACGACGAGGCGGTGGCGCTTGGCGAAGGCGACGACCTTTTCGAAGAAGGCGCGGGTGGCGCAGGCGCCCGTCGGGTTGTTGGGGTAGTTGAGGACGAGCACCTTGGCCTTGGCGAGGATGTCGGCGGGGACGGCCTCGAGGTCGGGCAGGAAGCCGTTCTCGGCGGTGAGGCGGAGGTTGTGGACGACGCCGCCGTAGTACTTGGCGTGGGTGCCGAAGACCGGGTAGCCGGGGACGGTCATCAGGACGACGTCGCCGGGATTGATGAAGCAGGCGGGCAGGATGGAGAGCGCGGCCTTGGAGCCGATGGAGTGCAGCACCTCGGTCTCGGGGTCGACCTCGACGCCGAAGAGGGACCTCATGTAGCGGGCCGCGGCGTGGCGGAAATCGGGACCGCCGTTGTCGGCATAGCCGCGGTTCTCGGGCTTGGCGGCCTCGGACTGGAGGGTGCGGACGACGGAGGGGAAGGCCATCTCGTCGGGCTCGCCGACGCCGAGGTCGATCAAGGCGACATCGGGCTTGGCCTTCCGGGCGGCGGCCTTGGCGCGCTTGATCTTCTCGAACTTATAGATGGCGGTGGACTTGCCGTAGTTGGCGCCGCCGATGCGCTCGGCGAACAGCTGCTGGAGGTAGGAATCGGACATGGGAGAGAGAGGGGGATGGGGAGAGGGGGATGGAAAGGATAGAAACGATTAAAGGATAGAAAGGATTTGGAGAGGACGAAGGGGGACCAAAGGGGACTAAAGAGGCCGAAAAGGGACTGAGGGGGACTAAAGGGGAGGAAGGACGAAAAACGAAGGATGAAAAACGAAAGGGGGTGGAGGTTAAAATGTAAAAGGTAGAAGGGATGGTGGTTGCGCGATAGGCAGCGCAATCGCGGCGAGCGCCCCGCTGGCCGGACCGGCACCCACCGAAAGCATTCGGTCGCTTTTACTTTTTACCTTCTGCTTTTTACCCCCGCGCTCCCTACATCCTTTTCATCCCTTACATCCTTTCCATCCTTCAGTTCTCCCCCGCCCACTCCCATGCCCTCCCCTTCCCGCGGCTCAACCTGGCAGCTCGTCGGCCTCCTGGCCGCGTGCTACGGCGTGGCAGCGCTCGGCGGGCTGTCGACGGCCCAGGGCGTCGGCGAGTGGTACCCGACGCTGGCCAAGCCGCCGCACACGCCGCCAAGCTGGGTGTTCGGTCCGGTCTGGACGACGCTCTACGGCCTGCTGGCGGTGAGCCTGTGGCGCGTGTGGCGGGCCGAGGGCGCCAAGGAGGCCAAGGCGTTGTTCTGGGGGCTCCTGCTGGTCAACGCGGCCTGGTCGCACCTCTTCTTCGGCCTGCGGCGTCCCGACCTCGCCCTCGTGGATATCATCCTTTACCTCGCGCTGCTCGCCGGGCTGATCCGGGCGCTGGCCAAGGTGGACCGGACCGCCGCCTGGCTGCAGGCGCCGCACGCGGCGTGGGTGGCCTATGCGGCCACCATCAACGCCGGGGTGGTCTGGCTGAACCGCTGACCCTCAGAACGACACCGGCTTGCCGGTGCGGGCCGAGGCGTACAGGCCGTCGATGACCTGCATGAGGCGGAAGGCCTCGTCGAGCGTGTTGAGCGGCTTGGCGCGGCCCTCGATGGACTCGATGAAGTTGGCGGCGGACGCGGAGCGGCCCATGTCCTCGCAGGGCGGGGTGACGATGGAGCGGTTGACGCTGTTGCCGCCCTCCTGCACGTAGAGCTCGCAGGTGTCGATCGCGGTGGCGTCGATGCCGTCCACGCCGAAGAGGCGCTCGATCTTGCCGCCGGCCTTGGTGCCCTGGAAGGTCACGGAGACCTCCTCGCGCCTGATCATCTCGGCCCAGGAGACCTGCAGGGTGAGGATCTGGCCGGTCTTGAAGGTGACGACGCCGTGGGCGGCGTTCTCGACATCGGTCACGCCGCCGACGCGGTCGGGGATGCCCCAGGGGCCCTTGAAGGACTTGTCCTGGATGAAGTCGGAGAAGGTGCGGCCGAGCACGTGCGCGGGCTCGGGGTAGCCCATGAGGTGCATGGCGAGGTCGACCATGTGCAGCAGGTCGATGAGCGGGCCGCCGCCGGAGAGCTCCTTGGTCGTGAACCAGCCGCCGAAGCCGGGGATGCCGGTGCGGCGGATCCACCGCGCCTGGGCGGAGTTGATGGCGCCGACGGCGCCGGACTCGACATAGCGCATCATGGCGCGGGACTCGGGCCGGGCGCGGTTGTTGAAGTTGAACATCACCGTCCTGCCCGAGGCCTTGGCCGCGGCCTGGATGCCGCGGACCTCGTCGGCGCTGAGCGCCGGGGGCTTCTCGCAGAAGACATGCTTGCCGGCGTTCAGGCACTGGATGGCGAGCGGGGCGTGGAACTTGTTGGGGACGATGATGCTGACGGCCTGCACGTCCTTGCGCTCGGCGAGCATCGCCTCGACGGACTCATAGGCGTGGGTGACGCCCCACTTGTCGGCCGCCTTGCGGGCGGCGCCGGGCGCGGGATCGGCGATGGCGAGGATCTCGGCGCCGGCCTGGCGGAAGCCCGCGGCATGGTACTGGAGCATGCCGCCGGCTCCGATGATGGCTACTTTGGTGGACATGGTGGGAGGCTAAGGGGACAAAGGACGAAAGACGAAGGACGAAAAAAGGGGATGGGCGGGATGTAAAAAGTGGAAGGTAAAAGTAAATGGGCGAGGCGGGTAGGCAGGATGCCCTATGTCAGCCAAGGCGGGCTTTGCTTTCGTTCTTCGTTCTTCGTTCTTCGTTTTTCGTTTTTCGCCCCTCCTCATCGACCCCTTTTGCCTTCTACCTTCTACTTTTTACCCCTCCCGACCTTTCCGCCCTTCCCGCCCTGGCGGGCCTTGTCGAAGGCGGCGTCGAAGGCCACGGTGTTCGCGGGGAAGTCGAGGCGGCGGACGAAGGCGCAGGACTCGGCGGCGCCATGGAGGCGGTCCATGCGGCCGTCCTCCCACTCGACGGACAGCGGCCCGGTGTAGCCGACGTCGTTGAGCGCGGCGATGACGGTCTCGAAGCGGACATCGCCGCGGCCCACGGAGCGGAACTCCCAGAAGCGGCGGGGGTCGCCGAAGGCGGTGTGGCCGCCGAAGACGCCGACGGTGCCGTCACCCTTGCCCCACCAGACGTCCTTCATGTGGGCGTGGTTGAGGCGCGGGCCGAACTCGCGGATGAATCGGACGTAGTCGACGCCCTGGTAGGCGAGGTGGCTGGGGTCGAAGTTGAACCCGAAGCGGGCGTGGTTGCCGACCGCCTTGAGCGCGCGGTGCGCCGAGGCGATGTCGAACGCGATCTCCGTCGGGTGCACCTCGAGGGCGAAATGCGCGTCGGCGGCGTCGAAGCCGCGGAGGATCCTTTTCCAGCGGCGGCCGAAGGCGTCGAAGCCGGCCTGCAGGTATTCCTGGCTCGTCGGCGGGAAGGCGTAGAGCGCATGCCAGATGGGCGAGCCGGTGAAGCCGTTGACCACGACCTTGCCCGAGCCCTTGGCGCGGCCCTTCATCGCGGCGCGGCCGGCGTCGGCGAACCGGCGCGCGGCGACGGCCGTGAGCGCCATCTCCTCGCAGGCCCGGTCATTGACCCCGGCGGGGTCGCCGTCGCCCCAGACGTGCGCGGGCAGGATGGGCTTGTGGCGCTCGTCGATGCGGTCGCAGGTGGCCTGGCCGACGAGATGGGCGGAGATGGCCCAGCAGCCGAGGTCGTGGTCCTGGAGGAGCTTCCAGAGGGACTGGACATAGCCCTTCTCGTTGGCGGCGCGACGGACGTCGAAATGGTCGCCCCAGCAGGCGAGATGGCGGCATTGGTAGCCCATGGCATTCACCTGGGGATGGTGGTCCTTGTGCGGCCGGTCGGCCCACGGGCGGGTGGCGGGGGTGGGGGGGGGGGGGCGGGGGGGGGCGGGGCTGGGATTGAAAGGATGAAAAAGATAAAGGGGGGTGGGATGGCCCGTCCGCGGGTACATTCCCTTGTAGTTTGGGAAGAAGGGAGGGCAAGGGGCTAAAACCGATGACCGGCATGCATGCCAGGACCCTCGAATCCTTTCATCCCTTCGTCCTTTTTATCCCTTCCATCCCCACCCTCCCCCGGCAGGGCGCGGTCAGCCCAGCCAGCGCCAGAGCGCCGCGCCATAGGCCGACCAAAGGCAGCAGGCCCAGACGAGGACGGCGTTGGAGATGGCGAGGAAGACGGCGGCGGAGCCCATGTCCTTCGCGCGCTTGGCGAGCGGGTGCCGCTCGAGCGAGATATGGTCGGTGTTCGCCTCGATGGAGGAGTTGAGGAGCTCGACGATGAGCACGAGGAGCAGGGAGCCGAAAAGGAGCGCGCGCACCCAGGCGGCGAGGCCGGGAAGGGCCCAGGCCGCGACGGCGAAGGGCGCGATGGCCCACACCTCCTGGCGGAAGGCGTGCTCGTGGCGATAGGCGGCGCGAAGGCCGTCCCACGTGTAGCCGAGGGCGCGGGTCAGGCGCTCGAGGCCGGCCTTGGACTTCATGCGCGCCCCGTAGTCGGCGTCGCGGGGATCGGGCGGCGTCATCGCAGCGAGAAGCGGGAGGCGACCTCCTTGGCGAGCGCCTCGTAGGCGGACGCGCCGGGCGAGTGCGGGTCGTAGTCGAAGATCGTCTTGCCGTGGCTGGGAGCCTCCGAGAGCCGGATGGACCGCGGGATGAAGCTCGAGAGGATGAGCGCGGGGAAGTGCTTCCGGACCTCCTCGACGACCTGGCGCGAGAGGTTGGTGCGCACGTCGTACATCGTCATGACGATGCCGCCGACGTCGAGCGACTGCGTGGCGCCGGCCGCCTTGAGCTGGTCGACGACGCCGAGGATCTGGCCGAGGCCCTCGAGCGCGAGGTACTCGGTCTGCAGGGTGACGAGCAGGTGGTCCGAGGCGGCGAGGGCGCTGAGCGAGAGCACGCCGAGGGCGGGCGGGCAGTCGATGATGACGGCCTTCCAGCGGCCGGACGCGGCGAGCGGCCGCAGCGCGTCGCGCAGGCGGCCGAGGAAGCCGTCGGCCTGGGCGAGCTCGGACTCGATGGCGGCGAGGTCGACCTCGGAGGGGATGAGGTCGAGGTTGGCGACGCCGGTCGGCACGACCTTGTCGGCCGCCGAGCCCTCGCCGTGGAGGATGCGGTAGAGCGAGCCGCCGGGCCTCTTCTCGAGGCCGAGGGCGCTGGTGGCGTTGGCCTGGGCGTCGAGGTCGACGAGCAGGGTGGGGATGCCGAGGCGCGCCAGGCCGGCGGCGAGGTTGACGGCGGTGGTCGTCTTGCCGACCCCGCCCTTCTGGTTGGCGATGGCGAGGACCTTGGCCACGTCAGGCGTCGGCGATGGGCCGCTCCGTCTCGGTGGGGGCCTCGTAGTCGACCCCGGCGAGGCCGAAGCCGAAGAGCTTGAGGAAGTCGGACTGGTACCCCGCGAAGTCGCCGTGGGCGTCGAGCGTCTCGGTGGTCACCGAGGGCCAGAGGTCGAAGACGGCCTTCTGGACGTCGGGCGCCATCTCCCAGTCGTCGAGCCGCACGCGGCCGGCGTCGTCGAACTCCAGGGCGTTGCCATTGTACATCTGGCGCTCGAAGAGGCGCTGGATCTGCTCGATGCAGCCCTCGTGGGTCCCCTTGGCCTTCATGACCTTGAAGAGGAGGGAGATGTAGAGGGGGACGACGGGGATGGCCGAGGAGGCCTGGGTGACGACGGCCTTGTTGACCGAGACGAAGGCGCGGCCCCGGCGCAGCTTGAGCAGCGTGTCGATGCGCGCGCCCGCCCTCTCGAGGTCCTCCTTGGCCTTGCCGATGGTGCCGTCCTTGTAGATCGGCCAGGTGACCTGCGGACCGATGTAGGAATAGGCGACCGTCTGGGCGCCCTCGGCGAGGACGCCGGCGGCGTCGAGCGCCTCCATCCAGAGCTCCCAGTCCTCGCCGCCCATGACCTTGACGGTGTTGGCGACGTCCTCGGGCGTGGCGGCCTCGAGCGAGACCTCGTTCACCACCTTGCGGTCGGTGTCGAGGTTCTTGGCGTGGAAGGCCTGCCCGACGGGCTTGAGGACGGACTTGTGGGTCTCGCCGGTCCTGGGGTCGGTGCGGCGGGGCGAGGCGAGGGAGTAGACGACGAGGTCGACCTTGCCGCCGGGCATGCGCGACCTGATGAGGTCGACCACCTGGGCCTTCATCTCGTTGGAGAAGGCGTCGCCGTTGAGGTAGAAGGCCTTGAGGCCGGCCTTGCGGGCCTCGTCATGGAAGGCGACGGTGTTGTACCAGCCGGGGCTGGCCGGCTTGTCGCCCTCGCCGGGGCGCTCGAAGGCGACGCCCAGCGTGGCGGCGCCGGAGCCGAAGGCGGCGCTGATGCGGGAGGCCAGCCCGTAGCCCGTCGAGGAACCCAGCACCAGGACCGACTTGGGGCCGCCCTTGAGGGCGCCCCGGGACTTCACGTGGGCGATCTGCTCCCGGATATGCGCGGCGCAACCCTCGGGGTGGGCCGTCAGGCAGATGAAGCCGCGGACCCTGGGCTTGAGGACGACGGAGGACATGGGGGAGGCGTAAAGGGGGGAGGGGGGAGTTTAAAGAAAGAAAGGGCCCGGCGGCCGGTGATCAAGGGGTGGAAGGGATGCAGGGATCAAAGGATAGAAAGGATGGGGGGGTTGAGATTAAGGGACGGAAAGGACGTAAG
This sequence comes from uncultured Enterobacteriaceae bacterium, assembly GCA_964472585.1. Taxonomy (GTDB): domain Bacteria; phylum Verrucomicrobiota; class Verrucomicrobiia; order Opitutales; family UBA953; genus UBA8828. The sequence goes on from CAYYLJ010000017.1 coordinate 6,808, forward strand.
GATAAAAAGGAGGGCTCTTTCCATCCCTCAACCTGGTTAACCTCTTTCATCCCTTCTATCCCTTTCATCCTGTTTATCCCTTCTATCCTTTTCATCCCTTTTACCCACTGCCTCCCCGCAGAAACAAAAAACCCCGCTCGCGCGGGGTCTTCGGGGGAGATGATGGGATATCCTCAGGCCTTGGTCACCAATCCGGCCTTGATGGCCTTGACCGAGACCCAAGCGCGCTTCACCTGGCCGGAGGGCAGCTTGATGCGGATGCGCTGGAGGTTGGGCTTGAAGGTGCGCTTGGTCTGCTTGACGAGCTGGAGACCGATGCCCCCGCTCTTCTTGGACTGACCCTTGTGGATGATGCGGCGACCCTTGGTGGGGCGCTTGCCGGTGATGACGCAGACGCGGGACATGGCTTTCGAGGGGTTGGAGGGTTGAACGAAACACCCCCCACCCCCCTTGGCAAGGGTGAATTGACCCACCCGCAAGGGGCGGGGTGGCGGAAAGGACCAAGGGACAAAGGGTTTGAATGATGAAGGGGCGCGAAGGCGTAGACAGAATAGGCGGGGCAGGAAGGGGGATCCGGGGATGGAGGGGGCGGGGCCAGGACTGGGGCGATCCCGCCCCTCGCCCTTGGGCCTGTGACTTCGTTGGCATGACGTCCGGCCCCGAGCCTCCTTACGTCCCAATCCCTCTCTTCCTATTCATTTCTTTGCCTGCCCCATCCTGTTTATCCCTTCATCCCTTCCATCCCCTCTTGCCTCATATCGACTCTCGCGCCTCTCGCCGGGCATCACATCAGTATCGACACAGGGAAATCCCCCCATTTTCTCAACTCTCCGACCATGCGCTGGACCCAGTTGCCCGATACTCCCAATGCCCCCGGTGTGGGCGGCGCCTTCGCGGGAGCCTGCGGCGAGGTGCTGCTCGCGGCGGGAGGATCGAATTTCCCCGACAAGCCGCTGTGGGAAGGCGGCGCCAAGGCCTGGCATGACACCGTGCACGCGCTCAAACCCAAGGGCAAGGCGTGGAAGGCGGTCGGCAAGCTGCCGCGGCCCCTCGGCTACGGCGTGTCCATCGGGATCCGACAGGGCCTGCTGTGCATCGGCGGCGCCGACGCGGTGCGGCACTATGCCGACTGCCACGTGCTCTCGCTCGGCGAAGACGGGCTGCGCGTGGACAGCTTCCCCGCCCTGCCCCGGCCCCTCGCCTATGCCGCGGGCGCGCTGGTGGGCAGCAAGGTGATCGTCGCCGGCGGCACGGAGCGACCCGATGCGACCTCGGCCTCGTCGGCCGCCTACGCGATCGACCTGGCCAACCTCAACGCGGGGTGGAAGGAGCTGCCCCTGTGGTCCGGCTCCGGACGGATGCTCGCGCAGGCCGCCGGCACCAAGGACACCTTCTTCCTCCTCGGCGGCGTGTCGCTGCGCGCCGGAGCCAACGGCGCGCCGGAACGCGAGTACCTGCGCGACTGCCACGCCTTCCGCCTCGGCCAGGAATGGCGGCGCCTGGCGGACCTCCCCCGCCCCGTGGCGGCCGCGGCGACGCCCTGCCCCGTCGTGGGGCCGATCGTGGCGCTCATCAGCGGCGACGACGGCTCCAAGGCCGGCAAGTTCAAGCCGGCGGAGCACCCCGGCTTCGACAAGGGCATCCTCACCTACGACATGGCGGCCGACAGCTGGGCCGAGTCGGGCGAGGCGCCCGTGGCGAGGGTCACCCTGCCCTGCGCCAAGTGGAACGGCGGCTTCGTGCTGGTGAACGGCGAGGTCGGCCCTGGCCGGCGCTCCGCCGAATGCTGGATGGCGTCCGCCTAGGCCGCGGGGCGCGGACCCTTCCGGCGCCGGAAAAACCGCCCTGGCCAAGGCATGGTGCCACGGCGGGGGATGCCTTTCCGCTTGGCTAAAAAAGGGAGTCGGACCAAAAATCCCCCCTTCACCCCATGTCCTCCCACACCATCCACGGCATCTGCGCCGCCACCCACACGCCCTTCGCGGCGGACGGCTCCCTTCACCTCGCGGCGGTCGAGAAGCAGCGCGACCACCTGCTGGCCCGGGGCATCAACCAGGTCTTCATCGGCGGCAGCACGGGCGAGAGCCACTCGGTCTCGCTGACCGAGCGCCGGGCCCTCGCCGAGCGCTGGGTGCAGGCGGCCAAGGGCACGCCGATGAAGGTGATCGTCCATGTGGGCTCGAACAACCTGCGCGACGCCGCCGAGCTCGCCGCCCACGCCCAGCAGCAGGGCGCGGCGGCCTTCTCGATGCTGGCCCCCTCCTACTTCAAGCCCCGCTCGCTGGCGGATCTCATCGCCTGCTGCTCGCAGGTCGCCTCGGCCGCGCCCTCGCTGCCCTTCTACTATTACGACATCCCCGTCCTGACCGGCGTGAACTTCTCCATGGAGGAGTTCCTCAACGCCGCGCCCGCCTCGATCCCCAACCTGGTCGGCATCAAGTTCACGAACCCCGACCTCATGGCCTACCAGCTCGCCCTGCGCGCGGGCGGCGGGAAACACGACCTGCCCTGGGGCTGCGACGAGTTCTACCTCGCCGCCCTCGCCATGGGCGCCAAGGGCGCGGTGGGGAGCACGTTCAACTTCGCGCCGGGCGTCTACCAGCGCATGACCAAGGCCTTCGCGGCCGGGGACATCGCCACGGCGCGCGCCGAGCAGTTCCGCTCGGTGCAGCTCGTGCAGGTCGTCGCCCGCCGCGGCTACATGGGCTGCGCCAAGGCCCTCATGGCGCACCTCGGCGTCCCGGTCGGCCCGGCGCGGCTGCCCAACGCCAACCCCGACGCCGCCGGCGTCAAGGCGATGCTCGGCGAGCTCGAGGCGATCGGCTTCTTCGGCTGGAAGGACTGACCCCCGATGCTCGCCCGCCTCGCCCTCGTCCTGCTGGCCGCCGTCGCGGGGGCGCAGCAGGCGCCCGAGGCCGCGGCGATCAAGGCCCGGATGGCGGAGAAGCGCCCCATGACCTGGGTCTTCACCGGCGACAGCATCACGCACGGCGCCCTGCACACCAAGGGCTGGCGCTGCTTCGCGGAGATCTTCGCGGAGAAGGTGCGCTTCGAGATGAAGCGGCCGCGCGACCTTGTCATCAACACCGGCATCAGCGGCGACACCACGGCGGGGCTGATGCCCGACCTCGAGTGGCGGCTGACGCGGTTCAAGCCCGACGTGGCCTTCGTCATGTTCGGGATGAACGACTGCGTGAAGGGCCCGGACCTCGCCACCTATGAGGCGAACCTGCGCGCGATCATCGCCGCCGTGCGGCGCCAGGGCGGCATCCCGGTGCTGATGCGGGTGAACCCGGCCGTCCCGGGCTCGCCCCGCGAGAAGGCCGTGGCGAGGCTCGGCGACTACATGGAGGCCGTCTCGCGGGTGGCCAAGGCGGAGAAGGTCCTGGTCATCGACCATTTCGGGGACTGGCGGAGGAAGCCCGGCGAGATCCGGCGCATGATGAACGACGACATCCACCCCAATGCCCTGGGCCACCAGGAGATGGCCGTCAGGATCTTCGCCACCCTGGGGTTCCCCCCGGGGGGCTTCACTGGCAAATTGACCGCTCCACCCCAGGGGAAGTGAACCTGGAGGGCGCGGCGCTGTCTCCCAACGAGGCCCCTCGTCGGCCGCCACCCTCCTCCACCTCGCCATGACCACCCGCATCCTCCCCCTCCTGGCCTGCCTAGCCGCGGCCTGCGCCGTCGCCGCGCCGACCGCGCCCATCACGGTGTTCAAGGCCAAGGAGACCTCGACCCACCCGTCCATCCGCATCCCCGCGCTGCTGGCGACCTCGAAGGGCACCCTGATCGCGGTGGCCGAGGGCCGCGACGCGCCCACGGACCAGGCGTCCAACGACCTGCTGGTCCGGATCTCCACCAACAACGGCAAGACCTGGACGAAGTCCGAGATCGCGCTCGAGCTGGGCAAGGACTGCATCAACAACCCGTGCCTCGTCCAGGACGCCAAGTCGGGCAAGGTGTTCCTCTTCTTCCAGGTGTTCCCCCATGGGACCAAGGAGTTCGGCGGCATCGCGCCCGGCCCCAAGGGCCCGACCAAGATCGGCTACATCACCTCGACCGACGAGGGCCGGAGCTGGTCCAAGCCCGTCTGGCTGACCGAGACGCTCAAGCCCGACGAGGCGACCACCACCGCCTCCGGCCCCGGCATCGGCATCCAGCTCACCAAGGGGCCCAAGGCCGGGCGGCTCATCATCCCCTTCAACTCGCAGGGCCCCAAGGGCTTCTTCGTGAACTGGGTCGCCTACTCCGACGACGCCGGGAAGACCTGGAAGCGCGGGGCATACGTCCCCCAGGAGGGCATGCAGCTCAACGAGGTCCAGGTCTCGGAGACCGCCGACGGCGGCCTTTACCTGAACTCACGCCAGTGGCGCGGCACCGGCGGCCGCAAGGCCTCCTGGTCGAACGACGGCGGCGAGACCTGGTCGCCCGCGATCCAGGACAAGTCCCTGCCGGAACCCGTCTGCCAGGCCTCGCTGATCTCGTTCACCGAGGGCGGCCGCCACATCACCCTCTTCCTGAATCCCGAGGGCACCACCCCGGGCAAGGGTCGCGCCAACGGCACCCTCCGGATGTCGCTCGACGGCGGCAAGACCTGGAAGGCCTCGCGGCTGCTGGTGCCGGGGAAGTTCGCCTATAGCTCCATCGCCCGCATGAAGGACGGCCGCATCGGCGTCCTGTACGAGCCCGCCGGCAATCACGACATCCTCTTCCTCTCGGTCGACCTGGCCTGGCTGGAGAAGGGGCAGTGAGCTTGCCCGCGGCGAGCGCCGCCTAAGGGCGGCTCGGCTTCGCAGATTCCCAGCTTCGCGGCGGCACGGCGAAGCCGACCGGCGCTTAGGGCCTGCTGAATAGGCCGAGGTCCCCTTGCGGGACAGGGATGACAGGCTGTGCTTCCCATCATCTTTGCCCTCGGTATCCTCGGAGAACCTTGGTCCTCCCTGGCCATCCTCAGTCGCTTTTGGTCCTTCTTGGTCCCCTTTAGTCCTCCTTTCCCCTTGGATACCTAGACACCCCTGCCCCCGCCCCATGCGCCTCCTGCCCTTGGCACTCTTTTCCGCCGTCGCGCTTCGCGCCCAGGTCGCCTTCGACCCGATGATCGGGAACGACATGGTGCTGCAGCGCGACCAGCCGATTGTGATCCGGGGCACCGCCAAGCCCGGCGAGACCGTCCGCGTCCGCCTGGCCAATGACCAGGCCTCGGTCGCCGCCGGAACCGATGGCAAATGGGAAGCGCGCCTCCGCCCCCGCCCCGCCTCGGCGGCCTCGCTCGACCTGGTGGCCACGGCGCCCTCGGGGGAGGCCAAGGCGGGCAACATCCTGGTGGGCGATGTCTGGATCTGCGCCGGCCAGTCCAACATGGAGTGGCCGCTCAGGCAGGACGCCGCCGCGCCCGAGGCGGCCAAGATGCTCGCCAACCCCAACCGCCAGGTGCGGCTGCTGACGCACGGGTTCCCGGGGCAGTACTCAAAGCGGGCGCTGACGCCCGCGCAGCTGGGTGACATGGCGCCGGGCAGGTTCTTCAAGGGCCAGTGGGGCGTGGACGGCCCCAAGGTGTCGCCCGCCTTCAGCGCCATCGGCTGGTGGTTCGCCCAGCGGGTGCAATCCGCCACGAAGGCGCCCCAGGGCATGGTCGGCTGGTCCATCGGCGGCGCGCCCATCGAGACCTTCATCCGCAAGGAGGCGCTGGCGGCCGAGCCGGCGCTGGCGGCGAAGCTCAATGGGGACTGGGAGAAGAACCCCGCGATCGATGCCTGGGTGAGGCAGCGCGCCCGGGAGCACTTCGGGAAGGCGCAGTCCCCGCGAGACGCCATGGGCATCGACCACTTCTACAAGCCGGGTTTCGCCTGGGCGGCGGGGCCGGGGCTCGCGACCTGGATGCCGGTCAAGGGCGTCCTCTGGTACCAAGGCGAGAGCAACTCGCTCAACGAGGCCTCGGCCAAGGAGTACCCGGCGATGATGCGGCTGATGGTGGCGGATTGGCGGGCGCAGTGGGGCCGATCCGACATGCCCTTCCTCTGGGTGCAACTGTCCTCCATCGACACCAAGGGCTACAAGTCGCAGCAATGGCCGTTCTTCCGCGACAACCAGCGCCGCCTGCTGGCGGAGATTCCGAATTCCGGCATGGCGGTGTCGTCGGACGTCGGCGCGCAGAACGACGTCCACCCCCGCGACAAGAAGACCGTGGGCGAGCGGCTGGCGCGCTGGGCCCTGCACCACGTCTATGGGCAGCGCCAGGTGGTGCCCAGCGGGCCGCTGCCGACGGAGGCCAAGGCGACGGGGGGCACGGTCACGGTGCGCTTCGCCCACGGCCGGGGGCTGCGCACCCGCGATGGGAAGCCCGTGCGCGAGGTCGAGGTAGCCGGGGCCGACGGCGTGTTCGCGCCGGCGGAGGCCCAGGTGCGCGGCGAGACGCTCGTCATCAGGGCGGCCGGGACTCCCGCCAAGGTGCGCCACGGCTGGGTGCCTTGGTCCCAGGCCAACCTCGTCAACGGCGAGGGCCTGCCGGCGACGACGTTCGAGGTGGAGGTAAAGTAAGACCTCAAAGGACAGACTTCAGAGGACAGGAAGAATCAGTGTCTGACGCCTGGGACTCCCCGTGCTTCCGTGAACCTTGTCTCACAGATGCACGTGGCAACCTGAAGCGTGAATCGGACGCCCTGGCGCCCCGTGTCCGGGGAGCGGCGACGCCCTCCTGTCCTTTGAAGTCAGTACCCTGAAGTCTCAGCCAGGCGCCTCGCGCCTCACTCGTACCTTCCCTCGAGCAGCTGCCAGCAGACGTACTTCTGCCGGGGCATGTGGAAGGGGCCCTTCCACATGTTGCCCTTGAGCTCGGAGGTGGGCTTGCCGGCGCGGTCGAGGTAGCCGTACCACTCGCCGTGCTCGCGGTCGGGGAAGTGGGCATAGGACCAGTCATGGACCTGGCGGTGCATGTCGGCGTACTTGACGTCGCCGGTGTGCAGGTGGGCGAGGAGGGTCGCGATGATGGCCTCGTTGTGCGGCCACCAGAACTTCATGAAGTGCCAGTATTCCTGGATGGGCTTGCCCTCGAGGTCGGTGAAGTAGAGCAGGCCGCCGTGCTCCTTGTCCCAACCGCGGGCCCACATCCAATCGAGCATCTCGAGGGAGGCCTTGGCGTGGTCCTTGTTGCCGGTGCGGCGCGCCTCGCGGAGGATGAACCAGGCGGCCTCGATGGCGTGGCCCGGGTTGAGCAGGCGCCCGTCGAAATGCTCGCCGTAGACCTCGCCCTGCGGGCCGACCATCTCCATGACGGCCTTGAGGTCGGGTTTCACGAAGAAGCCGAGGATCTCCGAGATGGCGGTGTCGGCCCACTGGGAGAGGGTCCGGCCGCGCACGGTGACATCGCCCAGGCAGGCCCGCATGTCCTGCGCGGTGACGAGCGTCATCATCAGGGGCGAGAGGCCGCGGGCGGGGCGCAGGCTCTTGGCGGGGATGTGGCCGGGCTCCCGGTTGAACTTGAGGAAGGTGTCGTAGGCGGCGAGGGATCGGTCCTTCCACTCCGCCTCGCCGGTGGCGCGGAAGGCCTCGGCGTAGCCGATGGCGGCGAAGCACTCCGAGAAGACGTAGCGGCGCATGCGGAGCGGCTTGCCCTCGCGGGTGACGGTGAAGTGGAGCTTGCCCGAGGGGGAGCCGCACTTGTCGCGGAGGAAGCGGACGCAGGAGAGGTTGGCCTCGAGCCACTCGGGGCGGCGCTCGACGGTGTTATGCAGGACGCCGAAGGTCCAGGCGGCGCGGCCCTGGAACCAGACGGACTTGTCGGGATCGATGAGCTCCCCGCGGCGGCCAAGGGCGGTGTTGATGCCGCCGTGCTCGCGGTCGAGCCCGTGGCGCAGCCAGAAGGGCAGGATCTCGCCGAGGAGGCGGTCGCGGTACTCGCCGAGGAGCTCGGCCTTGCGGGAGGCGATGTAGGGTGTCACGGCGCCAAGGTGAGGCGGCGGGCGGCGGCGCTCAAGGCAAACAAGAGGGGCCGCCTCGCGGCGGCCCCCCGGTGGTCATTTCCGGTTTCCGGGAATCAGAAGCGGAAGGAGACGTCGGCCTTGATGCCCTGGCCGGACTTGGAGTCCGAAGACAGGAGGGCGTCGTAGCCGAGCGAGAAGGCGGACTTGGCGCCGAGCTCGACGCGGACCCCCACGCCGACGCGGAAGATGTCGGAGCCGAAGCCCTTGGACGTCACCGCGAAGCGGGTGTCGGTCACGCCGTCCTCGGTGAACTCGGCGTCCAGGGTGGTCTCGCCGCTGTCCTCGAACTCGTGCTCCCAGGCGACCACGCCGGTGAGGGTGGTGCCGGGCTTGAGGGCGTACTCGGCCTTGAGACCGAGCTCGGAGACGAGGGACTTGCGCTCGTAGCCGGCGAAGCCGACGCCGACCATGCCGTCATTGTCGGCGCCGCCCTCGGCCACCGCGGACTGGTCCTGGGTGGCGTAGGAGAGGCCGAGGTAGGGGGCGTAGCTCAGGGCGCCGTCCACGGTGGGAGCGAGCGAGACGCGGAGGGCGACGCCGAGGCCGTCCTCGTTGTCCGAACCGGTCTGGGAGACGCCACGGGTGGCATTCCAGTCGGTGCGGGTGAGGGCGATGCCGAGGTCGGCGGTCCAGCCCTTGGTGTCGGGCGTGAAGCCGAGGCCGAGGCCGAAGGCCTGGGTGTCGGTGTCGGCGGTGAAGCCGGCGGCGCCGACCTTGCCGTCGTCGAGACCGGCGGCCAGGGTGAGGCGCAGGTTCTTGGACAGGTCGCGGGCGGCGGTGAGGTTGATCTGGTCGCTGCTCACCTTGTAGTTGGTGAAGCCGGTGGCGCCGGAATCGGCGGTGATCTGCTCGCCGGCGTAGCCGACCGAGAAGTCCCACTCGTTGGCGGCGGCCAGCTTGCGCTTCGAGGCGGGCAGCTGGGCGAAGTTGCGGGTCACGCGGACGCCGAGCTCGGTGATGCCCACGTAGGCCTCGGGGGAGAGGGCGTCGAGGGCCGAGCCGACATCGGAAGCCGCGAGAACGGAGACGGCGGCGGCGCCGAGGTCGGTCTGGACCTGGGTCTCATCGCCCTCGATCAAGTCACCGGTGTCCTCGTCAATGCTGGGGTCGACCTCATTCCGGGTGAGAATGAAGGCCTTGCGACCGGCAATCTGGCCCTCGGGGGCGTTGATGGCCTGGGCGGCGAAGTTCTGGTCGTTGACAACCTGGGCGTCGTTGGGATTGAGGACGATGAAGCCGTCCTCATCGAGGAAGTTGCCCTCGGAGTCCTGGCGGCGCAGGTCGCTGTTCTCGTGGGAGATGGCCTCCATCCAGACCGCGCGGCCGATTTCCCTGCGATTGTCATTGCTGCCGTAATCGCGGAAGGTCTCCGCGGCGGCCGAACCAACGACAGGGCTGACGCCGGCCAGGCCGGTGCCGTATGCGATGCCGGTGGAGTGGTCGAAGATCACCCGGAGCTCGGTCGGGTCGCCGTTGGCATCGAGAGGACGGTTGACGTCGATGATTCCGGACGAGACGACGGAGTCGAACTTGCGAACAGTTGCGATCTGGCCGCCGGTGCCATTGGCGAGGACTTGGTAAGAGTCACCTCGACGAGGGAAGAACGGGGCGTTGTAAGGGCTGAACACCAGGAACGAGTCGTTGGCGCCGGCGACGATCTCGCCACCGACAACCGAGGGGGCGTCACCGATGACGACGGAACCGCCGACGCGCAGCTGGTCGTGGCCGTCGGGGTCGATGCCGGCGCCATTGTTGCCGCCGATCTCGATCAGGAGCGAGCCGGCGTTGATCGTGTAGTCGCCCAGGACGGTCAGGATGTCGATCGAGTTGCCAGGGGCGACGGTGCCGCCGGTCTGGGTCAGGTCGCCGCCGATCGAGCCGGAGCCCTTGAGAAGGGCGTTGCCGCTGACGGAGAAATCGTGGCCGAGACCAGTGTCATTGACGCTTCCGTTGATGACGATGGTGGCGCTGCCATAGGCGGTGTAGTCACCGTTGTGGACGGCGTTGGCGCCGAGCGTCAGCGAGGCGCTGCCGTAGGTCGTGACGTCGCCATTGATGACGCCGTTGAGCGTGATGTTGGCGCTGTCATAGGCGAGGATGTTGCCGTTGAGCACGCCGGCGCCGAGGCCCTCGCCGTCGGCGGAGGCGATGATGACATTGGAGTCGTCATCCGCGACGACACGGGAGTTAACCACGCCGCCGGCGCGGATGTCGAGGGTGCCCGTGTCATCGAGGTCGATGAAGGAATCGTCGAAGGCGTTGAAGGTGCCCTTGATGATGAGCGTGGCGTCGTCCTCGATGTCGGCGGAGTCGGAATCACCCCTGGAGATGAGGAACGCGCCGGCGTCGACCGTCACGGTGGAGTTGCGGGTGATGTCGATGTCGAAGCCGTCGTAATCGTAGTGATGGGTGACGGAGCCCGTGATCAGGGCGTCGACGCCGTCGATGTTGAACTCGCCGTAGTGGTGGGTGCCGCGGATTTCGATCTCGCCGAGGGGCTTGCCGTCGGCATCCAGGACGCCGTCGATGTCGAGCTTGTCGTAGATTTTGTCGGCGGCGGAATCCACGCTGCCAAGGACGAGCAGCTTGCCGTCGTTGACGTCGATGTCGTCAAGGTCGGCGGCGAGCGCGGTGAGGGTCGCGTTGCCCGCGCCGTCCTTGTAGAAGTTGTCGATCTCGCCGGTGTTGCCGCGGACGACGAAGGAGCCGGCGGTGTCGCCGGAGCCCGAGACATCGACCCTGAAGAAGTTGTTGTTCTCCGACTCCGAGGCGCGGAGGTTTTGGACCGAGAGCGAGGTGCCCGCGGCCACGGTGACCTTCCCGGATATCTGGGGAAGCTCGGGGTCGAGCAACCCGTCGGGCGTGATGACCCAGATGCTTCCGGAGGTGGTGTTGGCGCCGGCCTTGTTGTGAATGGCGCCGCCCACCCCGTCCTTGCCGTTGCCAAGGATGTGGATGTCGTCGACCAGCGAGAGGCCGGTGGCGGGGCTCACGACGTCGAGGACGAGCGAGGCGCCGTCACGGACGTAGGTCTGGCCGGAGGTGCCGGAGAGCGCGCCGCTGTTGGTGATGCGGAGGGTGCCCTCCTGGATCTGGACATCGCCGGTGAAGAGATTGGAGGCGGTCAGGAGAAGCTCGCCGGAGCCGGCCTTGAGCACGTCGTCGACGCCGGAGAGGATGCGGCCGTTCTGGATGGTCTGGCCTTGGCTGAAGTAGCCGAGGATGGCGCCGCCCTCGGAGTCCTCGCTGTTCAGGCCGTTGACGGTGCCGTTGATGGTGAGCTTGGAACCGGCGTCGGTGCCGATGATGGCTCCATTGGAAGGGCCGAAGAAGCCCTCGCCGTCGGCGACGACCGAGATGTTGCCGTCCTGGACGTTCTCACCGGTGATGCTGCGGAGGGCGCCGAAGCTGCTGCCCTCGGGGCCGTAGGGGAGGAACTCGCCCTCGCCATCGAAGTTGCCGTAGCCGACGCCCTCGAGGATGAGGCGGGTCGAGTTGACCGCGCCGTCGCGGAAGCCGAGGGTCTGGCCCCAGGTGGCGGCCATGTCCTGGGCGAAGTGCTCGCGGACCGAGAGGATGCCCGTCTCGATGGCGAGGCGGCCGACCGTGTCGAGGGTGCCGGGGGTGTAGAACTGGGTGTAGATGTTGGAGGTGATCTCACCGTCGCGGATGTAGATGGTGCCGGAGGCGCCGAGGGTCAGGTCGCCGCGGATGTCGAGCCAGCCGCCGTCCTTGGCGAAGAGACCTTCCGAACCGGAGAAGCCGAGCGCGATGTCCGCCGGGCGGATGACCGAGCCGGCGAGGTCGGGACCATAGCTGCCTTCGCCGTCGTAGAAGGCCGAGGCGACGCGGAGGACGTTGCGGCCGACGATCGAGGCGTTGTAGAAGGAACCGGAGAGGGTCTCGGAATTGTCCGAGGCGAAGGCGCTAAGGGCGTTGGCGCCATCGAAACCGGAACCCGTGCGGGCGACCTGGATCTCGCGCTCGAAGACGGTGGCCTCGCCGGAGACGTTGGAGCCGAAGTAAGTGCCATCCGTGTCATAGCCGATGCCGTAGTGGACCTGGCCGATCGCGAGATTGGTCGTGGTGTCGCGCGAGTCGAAGTTGAAGGTGCCGCTGCCGAAAAAGCCGTCCTGGAAGTCGAAGCCGTTGTAACCGGCGCCCTCGCCATCAGAATCCGTGCGGAGCTCGCCGTTGACGTAGGCGGCGCCGCCGGCGCCACCGAAACCGTTGTTGTACTCGTTGCCGTTCCACGAGAAGGATCCGGTGATGCCGCGGTAGACGCCGGCGTTGACGAGATCGCGCTCGCTGGCGTTGGCCTGATAGAAGGGAGCGTTGAGGGTCCGGTCGGCGTTCAGGGTGCGCCATTCGGTCGTCCAATAATCATCGCCGATCGAGTAACCGAAACTGAAACCCGGCTGGCTGTAGTCCCAGCCCGACTCATAGAGGTCGTAGGCCTTCGAGGTGGCGGTGGAGGCGCCGACGAACGCGGCGGCGGCGAGGAGGGTCTTGGTGAGACGCATGGGTTTGGAGAAAGGAAACCTGTGCTTACATATGGCCTTATTCCAAGACAAAAAGTGGCCTTTGAAGCCCCAAGAACACGTAAAGTGGCGTTTATGTCACAAATTAGGTCATTAACGTCATGAAAATGAGGCCATGGAGGGCCAAATCGCTCCCTTGCTAGGCTCCAATTGGACCTTTCGATGCCGACATGCGCTTCTTCCCGGCCCTTTTGCTCCTCCTGGCCTCATCGGCCCTTCCTGCCAAGCCGACGGAATTCCTGATGATCGGGGACTGGGGACGAGACCCCACGAGGGAGCCCAAGCTGCATGCGCAGCAACGTGAAGTCGCCGCCGGCATGGCCAAGGCGGCGGCAAGGTCCGGGGGGTTGACCGCAATCCTGGCCTTGGGCGACAACCAATACGACGGGGTGCCGAGCGCGGAGGACCCGGTTTTCCGGACGGCCTTCGAGGAGGTCTACGCCGCCCCCGCCCTCCAGGTCCCCCTCTGGGCCGTGCTGGGCAACCACGAGTATTCGGGCTCGGTCCAGGGCCAGCTCGATTACTCAGCCCGACGCCTGGGCTCGGGGCGCTGGACCCAGCCCGCCCGCCATTGGTCGCGGGTGGTCGCGCTGGAGGGGGACGCCAAGGCGAAGTTCGTCTTCATCGACAGCTCCGTGTTCATCCGGAAATACCGCGACCGGTCCGGTTTCTCCGACATCGCCCGGCAGGACCCGGCGGCCCAGCTCGCCTGGCTCGATCGCGAGCTGGCGGAGCCGGGGATGGCCTGGCGCATCGTCGTCGGGCATCACCCGGTCTGGTCCAACGGCCTCCACGGCGACTCGGCGGACATGGCGGCGGAGGTGCTGCCCCTGCTGCGGCGCCACAAGGTCCCGCTCTATCTTGCCGGACACGACCACCATGCCGAGGTCATCGACCGGGGACCCGGCGACCCCCTGCAGGTCATCGCGGGCCATGCCTCCGAGGTGCGCGGCCTCAAGGGGGCGACGGCCTCGCTCCACCAAGGGCAATACCTCGGCTTTGGCTCCCTGAGCATCGACGGCGCCCGGTCGGCGACCGTGCGCCTGCACGATGCCACGGGGGCGGAGCGCTTCGCGGTCACGATCAGGCCCGACCGGCGATAAACAGGCGACCCCGCCGTCGGCGGGATCGCGGAACGGGCCGGGAGCCGAACTCAGGCCTTCCAGCCGCCGACGGCGCCGGCGTACTGGGCGTGCTGGCCGAGCTCCTCCTCGATGCGCAGGAGCTGGTTGTACTTGGCGACGCGGTCCGAGCGGCAGAGCGAGCCGGTCTTGATCTGGCCGGCGTTGAGGGCGACGGCGATGTCGGCGATGGTGGCGTCCTCCGTCTCGCCCGAGCGGTGCGAGATGATGGCGCTGTAGCCGGCGCGCTGGGCCATCTGGACGGCGTCGAAGGTCTCGGTGAGGGAGCCGATCTGGTTCACCTTCACGAGGATCGAGTTGCCGGTCTTGGTGGCGATGCCGCGGGCGAGGAACTCGGTGTTGGTGACGAACAGGTCGTCGCCCACCAGCTGGGTGGTGGCGCCGAGCGCGTCGGTCGCCTTCTTCCAGCCGGTCCAGTCGGCCTCCGAGAAGCCGTCCTCGATGGAGACGATGGGGTAGCGCTTCTGCAGGTCCTTGTAGAAGGCGATCATCTGGTCGGCGTTGCGCGACGAGCCGTCGGACTTGTGGAAGGTGTACTTGCCGGTCTTCGCGTCGAAGAACTCCGAGGCGGCGACGTCGAGGGCGAGGAAGACGTCCTTCCCGAGGGTGAAGCCGGCGTCCTTGACGGCCTTGGCGATGCACTCGAGGGCGTGCTCGTTGGACTTCACCTTGGGCGCGAAGCCGCCCTCGTCGCCGACGGAGGTGGAGAGGCCCTGGGACTTCAGGACCTTCTTGAGGGCGTGGAAGATCTCCGTGCCCATGCGCAGCGCCTCGCGGAAGGTGGGCGCGCCGCGGGGAACGACCATGAACTCCTGGATGTCGACGGGGGCGTCCGAGTGGGCGCCGCCGTTCATGATGTTCATGAGGGGGATGGGCAGGACCTTGGCGTTGGGGCCGCCGATGTAGCGGTAGAGGGGCACGCCCTTGGCCTTGGCGCCGGCATGGGCGGCGGCCATGGAGACGCCGAGGATGGCGTTGGCGCCCAGCTTCGACTTGGTCTTGGTGCCGTCGAGCGCGAGCATGGCGCGGTCGATGCCGAGCTGGTCGACGGTGTCGAAGCCGACGAGCTCGGGGGCGATGAGGTCGTTGACGTTGGCGACGGCCTTGAGGACGCCCTTGCCGTTGTAGCGGGTCTTGGGGTCGACGCCCTTGGCGAAGGCCTTGGCGGGGACGGAGGCGTCGCGCAGCTCGAGGGCCTCGTGGGTGCCGGTCGAGGCGCCCGAGGGGACGGCGGCGCGGCCGACCACGCCGGACTCGAGGACGACGTCGACCTCGACGGTGGGGTTGCCGCGCGAGTCGAGGATCTCGCGGGCCTTGATGTCGACGATGGTGGAGGAGCTCATGGTTGGGAAGGGGGCGGGAGGGATGGAAGGGAGGAAAGGGATTAAACGATAGAAAGGACCAAGGGATGAAGGGGGACGAAAATGGACGAAACAAGACGAAAGGCGGCCGACAAGGTTGGAAATGCAGCCGGCCCGATGCCAGGGGACATCGGGCCGGGAAAGTGGTGGGAGTAGCAGAACTCGAATCTGCGACCTCCTGCGTGTCATGCAGGCGCTCTAACCAACTGAGCTATACCCCCGAACGGACTGAAGGGTCAGAAAAGCCGAACCCAGGGGGTTGGCAAGGGGATTTGAGGAGCTGGGGAGGAGGATGGAGGAAAGGATGGAAGGGATAGGAGGTATAAAGGGATAGAAAGGATAGAAGGGATGGAAGGGGCAAAGCGGGGAAATGGAGGGAAGGGTTTCATGCGGGAATGGCCTAGGAGGAAAGTCGCCGAGGACCCCTTGGGAATTCACCGGCACAGCAGGCCGTTCCATCCGGAAGCCTCTCCTTGGACATGCCCGCCCAAATCCCATCCACCCTCTCTTCCATCCCTTCTATCCTTTCCATCCCTTTCATCCCTTCCGCCTCTTCATCCCGAATCCCTTTTATCCCTTAATCCTTTTTATCCCTTCCATCCCTTGACGCCCCAAGCATCTCCCAGGCCAGACCCAGCCAACCGAGGATCAAGGCGGTTCCTCCCAGCGGCGTGATGGCCCCGAGCCATCGGGGTGCGCCGAGGGCCATCGCATAGAGGGTGCCCGCGAAGATGGCGGCGCCGAGGAGCAGCGCGAGTCGTGGCCAGCGCGAGCTCGCCGGGACGCAGGCGACCGCGATGGCGTGGACCAGCAGGTAGAAGGTGGCGGTCTCCCACCAGTCGCCGGCGCGGGGCTCGGCGAGGAAGCGCGGCCGGAGGGCGTGCGCGCCGAAGGCGCCCATGCCCACGGCGGCGGCGGCGAGCAGGGCGGCGAGGGCGCGCAGGCTCACGGGCCGTCAGGCGTTGGGCTCCTTGGGACCCTTGGGCTGGCGCTTGGGCTTGTCCTTCGGCGGCTCCTTCGGCCCGTCCTTGCCGGCATCCTTGGCGACCGCCTCCTTGGGCGGCTCGGGCTGGGTGAAGGTGAGCCCCTCGGGCGAGGCGCCGACCTGGACGGGCTCGCCCTTGCGGAGCTCGCCGCGCAGGAGGATCTCGGCCAGCGGGTCCTCGAGGTGGCGCTCGACGGCGCGGCGCAGGGGCCGGGCGCCGTACTTCTCGTCCCAGCCGTGCTCGACGAGGTAGTCGCGGGCGGCGGGGGTGATGTCGAGCGAGACCTCGAGGTCGGCGAGGCGCCTGGTCACCTTGGCGAGCTCGAGGTCCACGATGCGGTGCATGTGCTCCTTGCCGAGCTGCTGGAAGATGACGATGTCGGTCAGGCGGTTGAGGAACTCCGGCTTGAAGGCGCGCTTGGTCTCGTCGAGGATGCGCTCCTTGAGCTTCTCGTAGTCGCGCGTGGCGTCCGCGGAGGTGTCGAAGCCCATGAACGAGTTGCGCTGGAGGACGTCGGCCCCGACGTTGGAGGTCAGGATCAGGATGGTGTTGCGGAAGTCGACCGTGCGGCCGAGCGAGTCGGTGAGGCGGCCGTCCTCGAGCACCTGGAGGAGGAGCTGGACGACGTCGGGGTGCGCCTTCTCGATCTCGTCGAAGAGCACGACGGAGTAGGGCTTGCGTCGGACCTGCTCGGTCAGCTGGCCGCCCTCCTCGTAGCCGACATAGCCCGGGGGCGAGCCGACGAGGCGGGAGACCGCGAACTTCTCCATGTACTCCGACATGTCGATCTGGATGACCGAGTCGGCCTCGCCGAACATGCGCTCGGCGAGGGTGCGGGCGAGCAGCGTCTTGCCGACGCCGGTGGGCCCGAGGAAGAGGAAGGAGCCGATGGGGCGGCGCGGGTCCTTGAGGTCGGCGCGCGAGCGGCGGAGGGCGCGGGCGACGACCTCGCAGGCCTTGTCCTGGCCGATGACCGAGCCCTGCAGGTCGCGCTCGAGGTCGAGCAGCTTCTGGGCCTCCTTGCGCTCCATGCGGGCGAGGGGCACGCCGGTCCAGTCGGCGACGATGGCGAGGATCTCGTCCTCGCCGACCACGACCTTGGTCTCGTCGCGCTTGGCCTTCCAGGCGGCGAGGGCCTGCTCGCGCTCGGCGCGGAGCTTCTTCTCCTTGTCGCGCAGGGCGGCGGCCTCCTCGAACTTCTGGCGGCGCGAGGCGTCCTCCTTGTCGGCCACGGCGGCGTCGATGGCGGCCTGGAGGGACTCGACCTCGGGCGGCAGGTTGAGGGCGCGGATGCGGGCGCGGGCGCCGGCCTCGTCCATGACGTCGATGGCCTTGTCGGGCAGGTGGCGCGCGGTGATGTAGCGGTGCGAGAGGCGGACGGCCTGCTCGATGGCGGCGTCGGTGTACTCGCACTTGTGGTGCTCCTCGTACTTGTGGCGGATGCCGCGGAGGATGCGCACGGCGTCCTCGGGCGAGGGGTCGTCGACCTTGACCGACTGGAAGCGGCGCTCGAGGGCGGCGTCCTTCTCGATGTGCTTGCGGTACTCCGAGAGGGTGGTGGCGCCGATGCACTGGATCTCGCCGCGCGAGAGGGCGGGCTTGAGGATGTTGGAGGCGTCCATCGCGCCCTCCGCGGCGCCGGCGCCGACGATGGTGTGGATCTCGTCGATGAAGAGGATGACGTTCTTGGCGCGCTTGATCTCGTCCATCACGCCCTTGATGCGCTCCTCGAACTGGCCGCGGTACTTGGTGCCGGCGACCATGAGGGCCATGTCGAGCGTGACGACCTTGCGGTCGAGCAGGATCTCGGGGACGGAGCCCGAGGCGATCTCCTGGGCGAGGCCCTCGACGATGGCGGTCTTGCCGACGCCGGCCTCGCCGATGAGGATGGGATTGTTCTTGGTGCGGCGGCACAGGATCTGCACGACGCGGCGCACCTCCTCCCTGCGGCCGATGACAGGGTCGAGCTCGCCGGCCTTGGCCAGCTCGGTGAGGTCGCGGCCGAAGGTCTTGAGCAGGGAGAGGCGCTCGCCGCGGCCCTGGCGGCCCTCGGCGCGCTGGGGCGGCTCCTCCTCGGAGGGCTCGCCGCCGTTGCCGTTCCCGTTGCCGTTGCCGGAGGACCCTTCCTCGCCCTGCCCTTCCTCGGGCTGGATCTGCGCGAGGATCTCCTGGCGGCAGCGCTCGATGTCGACGTTGAGCTCGGCGAGGACCTTGGCGGCGACGCCCTCGCCCTCGCGGAGGAGGCCGAGCAGGACGTGCTCCGTGCCGATGTAGGCGTGGTTGAGCTTGGCGGCCTCGCTGCGCGCGTAGGTGAACACCTTCTGCACGCGGGGCGTGAGCGGGAGGTTGTCGGGCGCCTTGGCCTCCTCGGGGCCCTTGCCGACCTGCTTCTCGACGAGCTCGCGGACGCGCTTGAGCTCCACGCCCATGCGGCCGAGGACGTTGACGGCGACGCCCTCGCCGAGCTTGATCAGCCCGAGCAGGATGTGCTCGGTGCCGACGTAGTTGTGGTGGAAGCGGCGGGCCTCGACGCGGGCCAGCTCGACGACCCGGCGGGCCCGGGGCGAGAAATTGCCATTCTTGTCCTTGTCCATGATGGGTTGTCTCCTGCTTGGAGCGTGCCAAGTCTGCCCGGGGTCCGGGCCGGGAGCAAGCGGATGCGGGAAATGGGCGGTTTGCCTTTGCCTCGGCGGGCGGCCGCGGTTTTGTGAACAACCCATGGGACAGACCCTCGACCAGGCCGCCGACGTCCTCGACCCCCTCGTGCGGGGGATGAGGGGCCGGAAAGTCGCCGTTTTGGGGCATATGCGCCCCGACGGCGACTGCATCGGCTCGCAGACGGCCCTTTGCCGGATCCTCCAGGCGCTCGGCGCGGACGCCCGCTGCGTGAACCGCCACCGGGTCCCGCCCAACCTGGTCGCCTACGCCGAGGGCGTGCGCTATGACACGGAGGAGGGCTTCGCCCGGCGCGACGGCGAGGTCGCTGTCGCGGTCGACTGTGCCGACCTGTCCCGCATCGGGTCCCACCTGACCGACCCCTTCGGCGCGCTCGAGGCGAACATCGACCACCACGTCTCCAACAACGGCTTCGCCAGGGTGAACGCCGTGGTGGAGGACGCCGCCGCCACCTGCCACGTGCTCGCGCACGCCGCGGCCGCCAAGGGCTGGCCGGTCGACGCCGCCACCGCGGCCTCGCTCTACCTCGGCATCGTGACGGACACGGGCAGCTTCCGCTTCCGCTCGACCAGCCCCGAGGTCCTGGAGGTCGCCGCCGGCCTCATCCGCCGCGGCGCCTCGCCGTCGCTCACCACCGAGCGCGTGTTCGAGAGCGAGTCGCCCGGCAAGTTCCTCCTGGTGCGCGAGTTCCTCGCGGGGATGCGACTGGTCGAGGGCGGCCGCGTCGCGGTCGGGGAGATCCCTCGCGACCTGTACGAGCGCACGGGCACGACCAAGGAGGACAAGGAGGGGCTGGTGGACTTCCCCCGCTCAATCCGCGGGGTCGACATCGCCGTGCTGCTCGAGGAGGGCGCGGACGGCGTGAAGGGCAGCCTGCGCGCGAAGGACCCGGCGCTGCGCCTGGACCTCCTGGCGGCCAAGCTCAACGGGGGCGGCCATCGCCTCGCGGCGGGCTTCAACTGCCTCGGCGCCACGCTGGCCGGCGACCGGGAGCGCATCCTCGCCGCCATCGTCGCCCACCTGCGCGAGCGCGCGCCGCGCTGATGGAGGGCGCGCCGGCCGAGCCCTGCGGCATCCTGCTCGTCGACAAGCCGCGCGGGCCGACCTCGCACGACGTCGTCGGCTCCGTGCGGCGGCTCTTCCGCACGCGCCGCGTCGGCCACGCCGGCACCCTCGACCCCATGGCCACCGGCCTGCTCGTCGTCATGGTCGGCAGGGCGACGAAGGCCAGCGACCGGCTGATGGCGGAGGACAAGGCCTACGAGGCCGAGCTCACGCTCGGCGTGGTCACGGACTCGCAGGACGCCGAGGGCAGGGTGCTCGAGACGAACCCCGTGCCGGCGCTCGACGAGGCGGCGGTGCGCGCCGCGGTCGAGGCGATGGTCGGCGACCGGCTGCAGGTCCCGCCGATGCACTCCGCGCGAAAGGTCGGCGGCGTGCCGCTGCACAAGCTGGCTCGCCAGGGCAAGGAGGTCGCGCGCGAGGCGCGGCC
>CAYYLJ010000018.1:0-22091 GCA_964472585.1 uncultured Enterobacteriaceae bacterium
AGGAGGGCAACATGGGCCTGATGAAGGCGGTCGAGAAGTTCGAGTACCGCCGCGGCTACAAGTTCTCCACCTACGCGACCTGGTGGATCCGCCAGGCCATCACCCGCTCCATCGCCGACCAGGCCCGCACCATCCGCATCCCGGTGCACATGATCGAGACGCTGAACAAGGTCATGCAGGTGCAGAAGCAGCTCACCCAGGAGCTCGGGCATGAGCCGACCGCCGAGGAGGTCGCGGCCGAGATGCAGATGCCCGTCGACCGCGTGCAGCAGATCATGAAGATGGCGCAGCAGCCCATCTCCCTCCAGTCGCCGGTGGGCGACGGCGAGGACACCTCGCTCGGCGACTTCATCGAGGACAAGACCGCGGAGAACCCCAGCGACTCCGCCTCCACCCGCCTCCTCCGGGAGAAGATCGACACCGTGCTCCTCTCCCTGGCCCCCCGCGAGAAGGAGGTCCTCATGATGCGCTTCGGCCTCACGGACGGCGTGCCCCACACGCTCGAGGAGGTCGGCCGCTATTTCCGCGTCACCCGCGAGCGCATCCGCCAGATCGAGGCCAAGGCGCTCCGCAAGATGCGCCACCCCACCCGCATGCGCCAGCTGCAGGGCGACTTCGAGGGCGACCTCGACACCTCCGGCCCCGGCTTCGACCAGTTCCGCAAGGACAACCCGGTCGGTTCCGAGTCCCGCCCCTCGCTGCCGCCCGAGCCCAGGGCCCAGGCCGGCGAGGGCAAGGACAAGGGCTGATGCGCCGCCTAGGGCTGGCCGCGGCCCTGCTGGCGGGCTGCGTCGCGCCGCCCCCGGCGGAGGCGCCGCCCGTGTTGGACCTGCGCCCCGTCGCCGGCGCGGCCTCGAGCCGGGTCGCCGGGCGCATCCTGTCGCTCGATCCCCTCGCCGCGCGCATCGACGACCGCCGCGGGGCGCCGCCGGGGCTCGTGCTGGTCGCCCGCGACCCGGGCGACCTCCGCCCCACCGCCTTGGCTCGGGTGGTGGGTGGCCGCGGGCAGGTGGCCACCCTGTCCCTGGAACGCGGCGCGCCGCGGCTGGGTGACGAGCTGGTCGAGCCGTCGGCCGCGCTGCTCGACGCCGCCCGGCGCCTGCCCCCGCCCTGACGCGGCTTGACCTCGCCGTCCGCGGGACGCAGGTTCCCCCTTTCCCATGCTCCAAGCCGGCATCGTCGGTCTCCCCAACGTCGGGAAGTCCACCCTCTTCAACGCGCTGACCCGCTCCCGCAAGGCGGAGGCGGCCAACTACCCGTTCTGCACCATCGAGCCCAACGTCGGCGTGGTCGAGGTGCCGGACGCCCGGCTGGCGATCCTCCGTGACATCGCCGGGACCAAGGTGGTCGTCCCCGCGGCCATCGAGTTCGTGGACATCGCCGGCCTCGTCGCCGGCGCCTCGAAGGGCGAGGGCCTCGGCAACAAGTTCCTCGCCAACATCCGCGAGGTGGACGCCATCGTCCACGTCGTCCGCTGCTTCGTGAACGACGACATCGTCCACAACATGGGCAAGGTCGACCCCGTGCGCGACATCGAGGTCATCAACACCGAGCTGATCCTCGCGGACCTGCAGTCCTGCGAGCAGCAGCTCGACCGAAACCAGAAGAAGGTGAAGTCGGGCGACAAGGAGGCCGCCGCGGCCGCCGAGCTCCTCGCCCGACTCATCGCGCACCTCAACGAGGGCAAGCCCGCCGCCTCGCTTCCCCTGGCCGAGGACGAGCGCCCCCGGCTCAAGTCCTTCGCCCTGCTCTCCTCGAAGTCGGTCCTCTACGCCTGCAACGTGGCGGAGACCGACCTGGCGAACCCCGACGCCAACCCCCATGTCCAGGCGGTCCGCAAGTATGTCGCCGACCACCATGGCTGCGAGTCGGTCGTCATCTGCGCCCAGGTGGAGGCCGAGCTCTGCGACCTCCCGCCCGACGAGGCCAAGGAATTCCTCGCCTCGCTCGGGGTCTCCGACTCCGGCGTCTCCGCGCTCATCCGCGGCGCCTACCATCTGCTCGGCCTAGCCACCTACTTCACCGCCGGCGAGAAGGAGGTCCGCGCCTGGACGTTCCGCCAGGGCATGACCGCCCCCCAGTGCGCCGGGGTCATCCACACCGACTTCGAGAAGGGTTTCATCAAGGCCGAGGTGGTGGCCTACGAGGACCTCCGGTCGCTCGGCTCCGTGGCCGCCGCGCGCGACGCGGGCAAGTACCGGCTCGAGGGCAGGGATTACCTCTTCAAGGACGGCGACGTGGCCCTGTTCCGCTTCGCGAACTGAGGACCGCCCGCGCTAATCGCGGGCATTAGGCGGGAAAGAATGCTGCCGCAGGGCGGATTTCCCCAGTCCTAGGTTGAACCCATCCGACAATGGGCTTTCTAACGGGGTGACATGTCCCGACTCCTCGCCTGCGTCCTCGTCCTCGGTCTCGCCGGCTGCGAGCCCGAGCCCCAGGTCCGCTCCTACACGGTGGCCAGGACCGCCACCGCTCCGGCCAAGGCTCCCGAGGCCAAGTCGGCCATGCCGGCGGACCCGGCCCTGGTGGCGCAGGCGGCCGCGCAGGACTCCCCCCGCTACCCCGCGGCCCCCGCGGGATGGAAGGCCAAGGACCCCGGCGCCATGCGCAAGGGCAGCTGGTCGGTCTCCGGTCCGGCCGGCGAGGCGGACCTCGCGGTCACGGTCTTCCCGGGCGACGTCGGCGGCAGGGTGGCCAACATCAACCGATGGCGCTCCCAGCTGGGCTTGCCACCGGCCGAAGCCGGGGCGCTGGACGCCATCGCGCCCGCCAAGGTCGGCGCCATCCAGGGCGAGGTCGTCGACATCCGCTCCGCCGACGGCTCGCAGGCGACCGTGGCGATCATCGCCCGCAAGGGGGAGAGCAGCTGGTTCCTCAAGCTGACCGGGCCCGCCGCCACCGTCGAGGCCGCGAGGACCGCCTTCCTCGGATTCGCCGCCGCCACCGAGCTGCCCTGACATGAGCCGCCTCGTCGACATCCTCGCCTCCCTGCGGCTGACCATCGCGCTGCTCGTCGCCTCCATCGTCGTGGTGTTCCTCGCCACGCTCGAGCAGGTGACCTGGGGCGTGTGGCACGTGCAGGACGCCTACTTCGAGTCGTGGGGCGTGCTCTACCCCCTGGCCGAGTCGGCCCCCGCGAAGTTCCCGCTGCCCGGCGGCTTCCTCCTCGGCGCCCTCCTCTGCGCCAATCTCGCCTGCGCGCACTTCCGCCACCACCGACCGGGCTGGGCCCGCGCCGGCATCTCCCTCATCCACGGCGGCCTGCTCCTCCTGCTCATCGGCGGCTTCGCCATCGCCCGCTACCAGCATGAATCCGCCCTGGTCTTCGCCGAGGGCGAGACCAAGGACCACACCGAGGCCTTCCGCCACCACGAGCTGGCAATCATCGACGTCACGGACCCGCGCCTGGACCACGTGACGGCCATCCCGGATGCGATCCTGCGGGAGGGTCGCCTCGAGGCCAAGGCGGGTCGCTCCGGCGAGCTGACGGTGAGCGTCAGGGCCTTCCACCCCAACGCCGTCCTGCGCCCCCTGTCGCAGGCCCCCGAGCTGCGGCCCCTGGGACTCGAGCGCCCGCAGGGGTTGGCCGCCGCGCAGCCGATGGGCTGGTTCCCCCTGGCGGAGTCCTTCGACGACAACCGCCCCAACAACCCGGCGGCCATCGTGCGCCTCTCGGCGCCCGGCTCGGAGCCGGTCGACCTCGCCGTCTCGCTCCTGCTGCACGAGAACTTCCCCGCGCAGCGGGTCGAGCTCGGCGGCCGCGCCTACGAGGTCTCCCTCCGGCGCGAGCGCACCTACCTGCCCTTCTCGCTCGAGCTCCGCAAGTTCACCCATGAGCGACATCCGGGGACGGACATCCCCCGCCGCTTCGCCAGCGACATCGTGCTGCACGAGGGCGGGCTGTCCCGCGGGCACATCATCTCGATGAACGAGCCCCTTCGCCACGGAGGGCTGACCTTCTACCAGTCGAGCTACGGCCAGAGCGACGGCAAGCCGATGTCGGTGCTCCAGGTGGTGCGCAATCCCGCCGCCTGGGTCCCCTACGCCGCGGTCCTCATCATGTCCGCCGGCCTCGTCCTCCACTTCGGGATCTCGCTCGTACGCTTCCTCCGCCAGCGCGGCGCCGCCGCGGCCAAGGTCGCCGCCCTCATCCTGGCCTCCGGCCTGCCCGCGGGCGCGGGAGCGGACGAGGCCGCGCGGGCCGGCCTGGCAGGCGAGTTCGGCGACCTGCCCGTCCAGTTCAACGGCCGGATCATCCCGGTCGAGCGGCTGGCCACCAACACGCTCGTCCAGCTGCGGGGCCGCCGCGCGGTCGCGCTCGACGAGACGGACCGGGTGATCTTCGGCAAGCCGCGCTCGGCGTGGACGGAGGCCGACAAGGCCCTGGTCGCCGCGCGCCGGCCCGCGCTGCCCGAGGCGGCCCTGCTCTCCCTGGAGCGCCGCCCCTTCCATCTCGAGAATGGATCCCTCGGCGCCACCGAATGGCTGGCCGAGCTCGCCTTCCGCCCCTGGGTGGCGCGCCACCTGAGGGTCTTCCGTGTCGACCACGCCGACCTGCACGGCCTCCTCGGACGGGCGCAGGGCGACAACAAGTTCTACAGCTGGGAGGAGCTGGTGGTCGCCATCGACCCGATAAGCAAGGCCGCCGAGGCGGCTCGCGGCCGGCCGCAGTCCGACCGCGACGCCGGCGAGCGCGCGCTGCTCAACCTCGAGGCGTCCGCCCGCGCCTACGCGGCGGTCAGCCTCGCCTTCGCCCCCCCGGACCTGCCGCCCGAGGTCGAGCCGCTCCGCGAGTACCTCGCCTGGCACGCCTACCTGCGGCAGGCCGCGGATGAGCTGGCGAAGTCCCGCGCCGCCGGTTCGGCCAAGCTGCCCGACGAGCTCCAGGCCACGCTCCAATCCCTGCTCAAGCGCTACCAGGACATGGCCCGCGAGGGCGTGGTCGGCCTCTTCCCCCGAGGGGGAGCGGAGCGCTGGACCAACCTCGGCGAGGCCTTGCTCGAGGTCGCCGAGGGCAAGCCGCTCGACGCCCCGGATGTCGTCCCCGGCTACGCCCGGCTGGCCCTGGCTTGGCGCGCGGGTGATGACGCCGCCGCGGGCCGCGAGCTCCGCCTGCTCGCCGCCCAGCTGGGCGGACCCCACGACGCGAGGGTCCGCGGCGAGGCCGACTTCATCCGCGCGGAGCCCTTCTACAAGGCCCTCCTCGCCTACCTCGTCCTGCTGCTCGCCATCATGGCGCACTGGCTGACCGGCAAGGAGGCGATCCGCTCCTGGGCGACCCGACTGGCGTGGGCGACCTTCGCCTTCCACACCGCGGCGATCCTCACCCGCATGTGGCTTCACGGCTACGCGCCGGTCACCAACCTCTACGGCTCGACCCTCTTCGTCGCCTGGGGCGGCGCCCTCATCGGCCTCCTGCTGGAGCGCGCCTGGAGGAACGGCCTCGGCACCGCCAGCGCCTGCGCCGCGGGCTTCGGCTCGCTCATCCTCGCGCACAACATGGCGTTGGCCGGGGAGGACGCGCTGGAGGCGATGCGCGCGGTGCTGGACTCCAACTTCTGGCTCTCGACGCACGTGACCATCGTGACGCTCGGCTACTCGGCGATGTTCGTCGCGGGGTTGCTCGGCACCTTCCACCTCGTGGGCAGGCTCGCCAGCGCGCGCTACGACGAGGCGACCGCCGCCGCGCTCTCGCGCGCGGCCTACGGCGTGCTGGCCTTCGCCACCGTGGCGAGCTTCGTCGGCACGATGCTCGGCGGCGTGTGGGCGGACCAGAGCTGGGGTCGCTTCTGGGGCTGGGACCCCAAGGAGAACGGCGCCCTCCTCATCGTCCTCTGGTGCGCGGTCGCCCTGCATTCCCGCTGGGGCGCCCTGGTCGACCGCGAGGGCCTCATGCAGATGCTCGTCTTCGGCAACGTCATCACCGCCTGGTCCTGGTTCGGAACCAACCTCCTCGGGGTCGGGCTCCACAGCTACGGTTTCACCGAGTCCGGCTTCTTCTGGCTGATGGTCTTCGTCGCGAGCCAGCTCGCCATCATCGCCCTGGGCTGGCTGCCCGCCCGGCGGCCGCCCGCCCAGGCATGAGCGAGGCCGGCGACGCCGGATGGTTCTGCGTGCGGTGCAAGCCGCGCCAGGAAGCCGTCGCCGCCGGTCAGCTGTCAGGTCTCGAGGGCGTGGAGTTGCTTTTCCCCCGTGTACGGCGACGCCGGCGCGGCAAGGATGGCGCCAAGGACGTCGTCGAGCCGCTGTTCCCCGGCTACCTCTTCGCCGCCTTCGATCCGGCGGAGCTCTCCGGCCCCGTCCAGCATGCCCGCGGCGTCCTCCACCTCGTGCGCCGCTCCGGCAAGGCCGTGCCGGTGGAGGCGAAGGTGATCGAGGAGCTCCGTTCGGTCGGCCCGGGCGGCGTCCTTGACGCCTTGGAGCCGCTTCCGGCGCCCGGTGAGCGCGTCCGGGTGCTCCGCGGCATCTTCGAGGGCGAGCAGGGCGAGGTCCTGCGCCTCGCCGAGCCGTCGCGGCGGGTCGCCATCCTTCTCCAGCTCCTCGGCGCCGACCAAGTCGTCGAGCTGTCCACGGACGACGTCGGCCCCGCGCCTTCCGAGTCATGATCTTCGGCGACCTCCCGGACTGGCGCCTCCACGCCGCCGCCCACCCGCTGTTCCCGGCTGCCTTCGCCTGGATCGAGGGCCTTCGACCCGACGCTCCCTCGGGCAAGTTCCCCATCGCCGAGGGCTTGGTCGGCGGCATCGACCGCTATCGCACCGCGCCGGCCGCCGACAAGGCCTGGGAGGCGCATCGGCTGCATGGCGACATCCAGCTGCTGCTCGCCGGCGAGGAGCTCTGCGGTTTCGGCGGGCTCGAGGGGCTGACCGTCACCCGCCCCTATGATCCGGCGAAGGACACCGAGAAGTACGGGGCCCATCCCCGACCCGGACCCGCCCTGCGCCTCACCCCCGGCCGTTTCGCCATCCTCTTCCCCGGAGAGGCACACCAACCGGGCGTGATGGCCGGCGCCGAGCCTGTCGACGTCATCAAGGTCGTGGTGAAGTTCCGCGCCTGAGCGCGCACGGCACGGCTTCACGGCTTACAGCGGCGCAGAGGAGAAGCCCCAGCCCAAGGCCCTCGGCATCCTTGGTCCCCTCTCCACCGTCTCCCCCGTGGTTTAGACTTCAGCCAAGGGGCTTTGGCCTTAAGTCTACCTCCATGCCCGCCGCGTCCTCCTGCAATCTCATCCTCGCCCTCGATGTGGAGACGCGGGAGGAGGCCTTGGCGCTGGCCAAGCCGCTCGCGGGCAATCTCCGCTGGGTGAAGCTCGGGCTCCAGCTCTTCACGCGCCACGGCCCCGGCATCGTCGATGACTTCTCCGGACTCGGCTTCTCGGTCTTCCTGGACCTGAAGCTGCACGACATCCCCAACACCGTGGCGTCGGCCATCAAGAGCCTGCGAGGACGCCCCTGCTCGCTCCTCACCCTCCATGCGTCCGGCGGGCCCGAGATGCTGGCACGCGCCGCCGATGCCGCCCGCGACGCCCTGCCCGGCTGCCGGCTCCTGGGCGTGACGGTCCTGACCTCGATGGACCAGGCGCAGCTCGGCGCCGTCGGCATCTCCCGCTCGGCCGAGGAGCAGGTCCGCCTGCTCGGCGCGATGGCCACCGGCGCCGGCATCGACGGCCTCGTCTGCTCCCCGCTCGAGCTCCCCATCCTCCGCTCGACGCTCGGGCAAGCCCCCTACCTCGTCACCCCCGGCATCCGCTATCCTGACGCCGCGGGCGATGACCAGAGCCGCGTGATGACGCCCGCGCAGGCCGCCGCCGCCGGCGCCTCCGCCATCGTCGTCGGCCGCCCCATCCTCAAGGACAAGGACCCCGCGGCAATGACCCTGCGCATCCGCCGAGAGATCGGCGAGGCGTCATGAGCGCGACGCCCTTCCGTCTCCTGCTGCTGGCCGCCGGGTCGGGAAAGCGCATGCAGGGCGCGGTGGGTGACAAGGTCCTGGCGCCGCTCGCTGGCATCCCCGTGGTCCGTCGCTCGCTCGAGGCCTTCGTCGCCGCCGGCGGACTCGAAGGAGCCTGGGTGACGTATCGCGACGAGGCCCAACGGACCAGGCTGGCCGCGGCGCTCGACGGGCTTCCGGTCCTCGGCTGGGTGCAGGGCGGCGCCGAGCGCCAGGACTCCGTGCTGGCGGGACTCGAGGCCCTCGGAGACACCGGGCTGGTCGCCATCCACGACGCGGCGAGGCCGCTCGTCACTCCCGCCTCCATCCGCAAGGTGCTGGCGCGCGCGACGGAGTCGGGCGCGGCCATCCTGGCGTCGCGCAGCGCCGACACCGTGAAGATCGCCCGGCCCGGCGACGCCGCGATCGCGGATTCCCCTGACCGCGCGCTGGTGTGGCTCGCCGAGACGCCCCAGGTCTTCCGCGCGGTCGACATCCTCGCCGCGCATCGCAAGGCCAAGGCATCGGGCATCCGCGTGACGGATGACGCCTCCGCGATGGCGGCAGCCGGAAAGGATGTGGCCTTGGTCGAGGGCGACGCGCCAAACCCCAAGCTGACCCGCGCGAGCGACCTTGCGCTCGCCGAGGCGTTGGTGGCGGCGAGGCGCGCCTGAGGGCAGGAGCGCACAGCTTCACGGCTGCACGGCGGCACAGCGGCACGGAATCACGGAATCCCAGAATCACGGATGGACGGAGGTGCAGCCGTATGGACGAAAGATGAAAAACGAAGGTCGAAAGGTGGCTGCGGAGATTCACCGACCATCGAACCGGTGCGGCTTCACCACCCCTTTCGTTCTTAGTTTTTAATTCTTCGTTTGCCGCGCGGTCCTGGACTTTGAAATCTGTCCTTTGAAGTCTATCCCCAGCCGCCGTCTCAGTAGCCTCGCTTCTGGAACTCGGCCTCGAGGAGAACCTGGAACTGGCGGATATCGTCGGCGGAGGGCCGGTAACCTGGAGTGGCCGGAACCAAGCCGGGCCGGCCCATCTCGTCGACATACCAGTCGGCGACCTGCGCGTCGGAGAAGGTGACCTTGCCGCTGATGATGGCGCCGGGTCGGGCTAGGGTGTCGACCGTCACGCTCACGGCGGCGGCTCCCGGGATGGGCGCAGCGGGGGCCTCGGCGATAGGAGCCGGTTCGGCGGGCGCGGGCTCGGCGAGGGTGTCGGCGACCGGAGCGGCCGGCTTGGGCTCGGGCTTGTCGACCAGGGTGGCGCCCAGGTCGTCGACCAGGAAGCGCACATCCATGTAGGTCATCGAAAGGCCGAACTCGGAGGCGAGGCGGGACTGCACCTCGGCCAGCGAAGCCCCCTCCGCGACCCAACGGGCCACCTGCTGGAGCTGCTCGGGAGTGGGCTTGGACATTCCCCCAGCAAGGGGAAGCGGGCCGATTTTTCAAGCGCAGGCGGGCGTTGGCTCGCCTTGGGGCCCATTTCCTCCTCAATGGGAGGCATGAGCCAAGGCTGGACCAGTGCCGGGACGTTCTCGGACATCCTCTATGAGAAGCGGGACGGCGTCGCGCGAGTGACGATCAACCGGCCCCACCGCCGCAACGCCTTCACCCCCGACACGGTCGCCGAGATGATCCGCGCGTTCTCCGACGCCCGGGACGACACCTCGGTCGGCGTGGTCCTGCTCCGGGGGGCCAACCCGCAGACCGACGGCAAGCACGCGTTCTGCTCCGGCGGCGACCAGCGCATCCGCGGCGACCAGGCCGGCGGCTACGTGGGCAAGGACGGCGTCCCCCGTCTCAACGTCCTCGACCTACAGCGGCTCATCCGCTCGATGCCCAAGGTCGTCATCGCCCTCGTCTCCGGCTACGCCATCGGCGGCGGCCACGTCCTCCACGTGGTCTGCGACCTCACCATCGCGGCCGAGAACGCGGTGTTCGGCCAGACCGGCCCCCGCGTGGGCAGCTTCGACGGCGGCTTCGGCTCCTCCTATCTCGCCCGCATCGTCGGGCAGAAGAAGGCCCGCGAGATCTGGTACCTGTGCCGCCAGTACGACGCGCGCCAGGCCCTCGACATGGGCCTGGTCAACGCCGTCGTGCCCGTCGACCGTCTCGACGCCGAGGGCGAGCAATGGGCCGCGGAGATCCTCCGGCACAGCCCGCTCGCCATCCGCTGCCTGAAGTCCGCCTTCAACGCGGAGCTCGACGGGCAGGCCGGCATCCAGGAGCTGGCCGGCAACGCCACCCTGCTCTATTACCTCACCCAGCAGGGAGAGGAGGGGCACCGCGCCTATGTCGAGAAGCGCCCGCCGAATTTCCGCCAGTACCCCTGGCTCCCCTGAGATGCGGCTGACCGAGACCGCGCACGCGCTCGCGGCCGAGGTCATCCGCCCGGGCGGCAAGGCGGTCGACGCGACCGCGGGCAACGGCCACGACACCCTCTTCCTCGCCCGGGCGGTGGGCGACGGAGGCGAGGTCCTCGCCCTCGACATCCAGCCCCTCGCCGTCGAGACGGCCAAGGCCCGCCTGCATGAGGCCCATCTCGGCGCGCGGGCCGACATCCGCGCGGCCGACCATGCCGATCTCGGCGAGCTGGCCGCGCGCTGGAAGGGCAAGGTCGACTGCGTGATGCTCAACCTCGGTTACCTGCCCGGGGCCGATCGGTCGCTGACGACCCGGCCCGTCACGACCGGCAAGGCGCTCCATGCCGCGCTCGGCCTCCTCCGCGTCGGAGGCAGGATCGTCTGCGCCGTCTACACCGGCCACCCCGGCGGCGAGGACGAGTCCGACCTGGTCGACGCCTTCGGCTTCTCCTGCGAGGAGGCCGGCCACGAGGTGCTCCGGATCGGGCGCGAGCCCCGCAGCGGCAAGCCATGGCTCCTCGTCGTCACCCGCTCGCCATGAACCCCTCCCGCCCCAAGGTCGTCATCCTCGGAGGAACCGGCTTCGTCGGCTCCGACCTCGCCGAGTCGCTCCGGCATGACCACGAGGTCGTCATGCTGCGCTCGCGGAGCTTCGGCCCCGGAGGGTACGATGTCGCGACGGGCTGGATGGACACCGAGGCGCTCCGCGGCGCCGACGCCATTGTGAACCTCGCCGGCTCCGGCATCGCCGTGCGCTGGACCTCCCGCGCCCGGCGCGAGATCCTCGCCAGCCGCGCCGGCACCACCCGCCTCCTCGTCGACACCCTCAACCGCGCCGGCATCTGCCCGCGCGCGGTCGTGTCGATGTCCGGCATCAACCGCTACGCGGCCCATGCGGCGGCGGAGCTCGACGAGTCCGCCCCGCTGGACGACTCGAGCTTCCTCGGGGGCGTCTGCCGTGACTGGGAATCCCCGCTCGCCGGCCTCACCCCCGCGACCCGCGTCGCCATCCTGCGCACCGGCGTGGTGATTGGGCCCGGCGGCGCCCTGGCCAAGATGCTGCCCGTCTTCCGCCTCGGCCTGGGCGGCAG
This sequence comes from uncultured Enterobacteriaceae bacterium, assembly GCA_964472585.1. Lineage (GTDB taxonomy): Bacteria > Verrucomicrobiota > Verrucomicrobiia > Opitutales > UBA953 > UBA8828. The sequence continues at coordinate 11,392 of CAYYLJ010000018.1, forward strand.
GCTGGGCGACGGGCGCCAGTGGATGGCGTGGATCGCGCTGCACGACCTCACCCGCCTCATCCGCCGCTGCCTGGCTCCCGTCGGCCCCTCCGGCGTCGTCAACGCGGTCGGTCCCAGCCCCGTGACCAACGCCGAGTTCACGGCGGCCCTGGGCAGGGCGCTCCGCAGGCCCGCCATCTTCCCGGTGCCTGGCTGGGTGCTCCGGCTCGCCATGGGAAGGATGGCCGAGGAGACCTTGCTGGCCAGCCGCCGGGGCGTCCCGGGCGTGGCTCGCCAGATCGGCTTCAGGTTCCAGGAATCGGAGTCCATCGACACCGCGCTCGCGGCGGCGCTCCGGCGCCTCTAGGTCGCTTTGGGATTGAACGGTCGGCGCGGCGCGGAGAAAGTCGGCCCGTGCGCGCCCTCACCGCCCTGTTCCTAGCCCTGCTCGTCGTCGGATGCGACAACGCCGGCGTCGGCGGCGAGGGTCCCGAGATCGAGCATCCCGATTTCCGCCAAGGCCAGGCGCTTCTCCAACAAGGCGACAACCGGCGCGCGCTCGAGGCCTTCCTCAAGGTCATCGACGCCCGCAAGGACGCCGCCGAGGCCCACCTCGAGGCGGGTCGCATCTACCTGGAGCTCCGCGAGCCGCTTCCCGCCATCTACCACTTCCGCCAAAGCCAGCGCCTCAAGCCCCGCCCCGAGCGCGCGAACTCCATCGCCCAGCTGATCCGCACGGCCGAGAAGGCCTACATGCAGTCGATTCCCGGGCAGCCCTTCGACCCCGAGGGCGGGGGCGTCGGCGTCGACGCCGCCCAGCGCATCAGCCAGCTGCAGGCGGAGAACAGCCGCCTGAAGCGCGAGCTGGAGGACCTCTATCGCCAAGGACGCGGCACGCCCCCGGCGGCGACGGCCACGACCCAGCCGCCCGCCGGCGGCTTCGGCGGCTTCGGCCCCGCCCCGACCGTGACGACCACCCAGCCGCCCGCGGGCAACGCCGCCGCGCGCGGCCCCCTTCCCCCAGGAGCCCGCCAGCATACCGTCGTGAGCGGCGACACCCTGGCCAGCCTGTCCCGAAGGTACTATGGCACCGCCAACCGCTGGCAGGATATCCAGCGGGCCAACGCCGCCGTGCTCAACGGCGGCACGTCGCTCCGGCTGGGCATGGTTCTCGTCATCCCCCAGTGACCCGATGCGGCTGACCCGCGTCCGAGCCGCGGATTTCCGCAACCTGACCTTCGCCGACGTCGACCTCGACGCGCCGCGCGTCTTCCTCGTCGGCCCCAACGGGCAGGGAAAGACCAACCTCATCGAGGCCGCCGGCCTCGTGACCGCGCTGCGCTCGTTCCGGGCGACCGAGATCGCCCCGCTGGTGCGCATGGGCGCGGTCGAGGCGCGCGTGCGCGTCGACGCCCTCATGGCCGACGGCCATCCCAGCCACGTCGAGATCACCCTGGCCAAGGGTAGGCGCCGCGCGACGCTCGACGGCGCGGCCCCGGTCGGCGCCGCCGACCTCATCGGCCGGTTCCCCACGGTGGCCTTCTGTTCCGACGACCTCCGCCTCGTGAGGGGCTCACCCGGCAACCGCCGGCGCTGGATCGACCAGGCGCTGTGCGGCACGGACGCCGGCTACCTCGCCGCCCTGCGCGATTACGGCAAGGCCGTCGAGTCCCGCAACGCCCTGCTCCGGTCCGGCGACGCGCCCGACGACCAGCTCGAGGCGCTCGAGCGGGCGATGCTGCCGGCGGCGCTGACCCTGTCCGCCTCGCGGGCCGCCGCCCTCGCCGAGCTCGCGCCCGAGGTCGCCGCGATCTGCGGGCAGGCCGGCTTCCCGGGGCTGGCGGGCGTGAGGCACGAGCCCGACACCCCGCCCGAAGCGCTGGCGGAGTCGTGGCGGAGCGGGCGCGCGGCCGACCGAGCCTCCGAGGCGACCCGTCGCGGTCCGCACAAGGATGACTTCGCCCTGCTCTTCCGCGGCGAGGCCGCCGCCGACTACGCCTCCGAGGGACAGCAACGGCTGCTCGCCCTCGCGCTCTGCGTCGCCCAGCTCCGGCGCGCCGGGCGCCGCGCGGGCACCCCCCCAGTCATCCTGGCCGACGATGTGCTCGGCGAGCTGGACGCGGAACGCCGCCGGGCTTTCTGGGAATCGGTCGGCGACGGCCATCAGATCCTGGCCACGGGGACCGAGCCGCCGACCGAGGGCGACTGGAAGGTCTACGAGGTGCGCGAGGGCGCCTACCGTTGCTGAGCTCGCTCTTTTTTTGTACAGAACTTCGGGTCGCAGCGGGGCTTGAGGGGGACCGCCGCGCGCCGACGCTCACAGGATGCAATCCGCCTCCCGCGTCGCCCTTGCCTGCCTCATCGTTGCCGCCAGCGCCCAGGCCCAATCCCTGGTCCGCTTCAGCGATCGCAACATCACGGTCATCCCCGGCGACAACCCCGGGCTCCCGTCCTACAAGATGCGCTTCGGCACCTTCGCGGCGGGCTTCACCCCGACCTTGGCGAACTTCTCCCAGTGGGATGCCAACTTCAATGGCTCGACGGGGGCCCACACGCCGGGTGTCACGACCAACATCGACTTCACGGCGAACGACAACTCGGTCCATGCGGTCGGCAGCACGATGTACATGCTCGTCTACAACATCGCGCCCAATGCGCCCACATCGACGGCGACCAGCGCCGCGCTCCTGACGCGGGTCAACTGGCTGACCCCGACATACGGGTTTTTCGAGATCTGGGGCCTCGATCGCTTCGAGAATCCCGTCCTGGTCGAGGTGGAGTACAATTACCAGTTCGGGTTCGGCGGCTGGGAATACTCCGAGGGCGGCCTGAGGAACTGGGATGAGGACAACTACCTGCCGCTGACCGACCTCAGTCCGTACAGCTCCCTGGTCAACGACCTGGTTCTCGTGAACGGCGGCCTCGGGGTCACCTCCTCCTTCAGCGCCGTCCCCGAGGCGTCGTCCTTTGGATGGGTCGGGCTGGCCCTGGCTGCCGCGGCCGTGGCCCGCCGCCGCCGGGCAGCCAAGGCCGCCTGACCCTCTTCCCCCTTGCCACCGCGGGCCGCGGGTGTTTGCTGGGGCCATGTCCGGCTTCCTCGTCTCCACCGCGATCGTCCTCCTTTTCCTGGTCTGCATCCTGGCCGTCCTGGTCATCCTCATGCAGAAGCCCAGCGCTAACGCCGGCATGGGCGCGGCCCTCGGCGGCGGCGCCGCGGAGACCGTCTTCGGCGGCGAGTCGGCCAATGTCCTGACCAAGTTCACGTCGTTCCTGACCGTCCTGCTCTTCCTGCTCAGCCTTGGGCTTTATCTGGCCTTCATCGCCGGCGAGAAGCGCGAGGCCTCCGCCCTTGACGAGCTCGCCAAGCCCGCCGCCGGCGAGACCCCCACCCCCGTGCCGGTCGTGACGCCCGCCGCCGAGGTCAAGCCCGCGGCCCCGGCTCCCGCTCCCGCGGCGCCGGCCCCCGCGGCGCCCGCTCCCGCCCCCGCCGCCAAGTGATCTGGCTCCGGGCGATCGTCCTTTTCGCAGGACTCGCCCCGGCGCTGGTCCTCGCCCAGGTCGGCCGCCCAGCCGCATTGCCCTCGTTGCCTCCGGAGGAGGCCGCCAAGGCGCTGTCGGATTTCCGGGCCTCGGGACTCACGGTCGACCTGACCGCGAAGTTCGAGCTACGCCACCTGCCCCGGGATGAGGACAAGCCCTCGCCGCGGGCCGAGGGCACGCTCTGGATGTCGTGGCGCCACGCCTTCCCCGCCGCCCGGGTCGACATCGGCGACCGCAGCTTCCTCGTCCTGCGCACGGCCTCGGGGACCCGCGCCTGGACCGCCGCCCGCGGCGGCGCGGCCGAGCCCATCGCCGCCGGCGCCCTGCGCCCGCTCCTGCCCGGCTTCCTCTTCTCCACGGTCGACCTCCAGGCGCCCTTCGCCGACTGGCAGGACACGCGCTACCTCGGCAGCGAGCGGCGGCGCGGGCGCCCGCTCAACCTCTACCTGGCCAAGCGGCCGGCAGGCGCGGGCGAGCTGCCGCCCGCGGTGCGCTTCGGCCTGGACCGCGCCTACCTCGCCCTCATCGAGGCGACGGCGCTGGACGACGCCGGCAGGCCGATGCGGACCATGCGGGCGGACGACTTCGCGCAGGTCGACGAAACCTGGATCCTCGGCAAGGCCTCGGTCACCGACGAGCGGACGCGAGACCGCGACGTGCTGGAGGTGCGCGAGGCCTCGGTGAAGGACCGTTTGCCCGCCGGGCTCTTCGACCCCGCCTCGCTGGGCAAGGTCCCGTCGTTCGCCCCCGCCCATCTGCGGCGCCTCTGACCCATGCCCACCGCGCGCGAGCTCGCCCGACTCTGCGACCGGCTCACGAACCGCCGCGCCATCGCGGATTTCCCCGGCGCGCGCAACGGCCTGCAGTTCGACGCCGGCAAGCCCATCCGTCGCATCGGCGCCGCGGTCGACGCTGGCACCGAGGTCTTCGCGCAGGCCCGACGGGCCGGCGTCGACTTCCTCATCGTCCACCACGGCATCCACTGGAAGCCCACGCTGCCCGGGCCGTCCGTCCTGCGGGCCCGTCGGGCCGCGCTGGGACGGCACGGCGTGTCCCTCTACTCGAGCCACCTGCCGCTGGACGCCCACCCCGCGCTCGGCAACAACGCCCTCATCGCCCGGCAGCTCGGCCTCGAGGTCGACCGTTGGTTCCTCGACTTCGAGGGCACGCCGATCGCCCTGCTCTGCAAGGGCGTCTCGCGCTCGACCCTCAGGTCGCGGCTCCGCGCGGCCTACCCCCGCACCTTCGCCGCCATCGAGCACGGCTCGTCGCGCCCGCGGCGCATCGCCATCCTGTCCGGCAGCGGCCGCTCGGCCCTACCCCATCTCGCCAAGCTCGGCTGCGACACCTTGGTCACCGGCGAGCTGCGCGAGGAGCACTACAACGACGCGCACGAGCAGGGTTGGAACCTCTATCCCTGCGGTCACTACGCCACCGAGACCCACGGGGTGAGGGCGCTGGCCGCGGCGGTCGCCCGCGAGACCGGCCTGCCCTGGACCTTTGTCCGGACCGCCAATCCCCTCTGAGCATGGGGGCGGCCTACCGCGGACGGCTGGCCCCGACGCCCACGGGTCTCCTTCATCTCGGCCATGCGCGCACCTTCGCCCTAGCCGCGCGCCGGGCCGAGGCGGCCGGCGGCGCCCTGGTGATGCGCATCGAGGACCTCGATGCCGCGCGCTGCCGCCCGGAGTTCGAGGCCGCCGCCGTGGAGGACCTGCGCTGGCTCGGCATCCGCTGGCAGGAGGGCCCCGATATCGGCGGACCCTTCGCGCCCTATCGCCAGTCGGAGCGGCTCGACGTCTTTCGGGATGCATGGCGACGGCTTCACCGGAGCGGGCTCATCTACCCATGCGACAAGTCGCGGGCCGACGTCGCCCGGGCCCTCGCCGCGCCCCATGCCGAGGACGATGCCGAGCCGGTGTTCCCGACCGATCTCCGCCCGCCGCCCGGGACCGGCGCGGCTGCGACGGAACCCGGCGAATCCAACTGGCGCTTCCGCGTGCCCGATGGCGAGACGATCAGCTTCGCCGACGCCTTGCGCGGCCCTCAGGCCTTCGTGGCCGGGCGCGGCTTCGGCGACTTCCTCGTGTGGCGCCGCGACGGCCTGCCCTCGTACGAGCTGGCGGTGGTCGCCGACGACCATGCCATGGCGATAAGCGAGGTGGTGCGCGGCGCCGACCTTCTCCTTTCGACCGCCCGCCAGCTCCTGCTCCATCGCGCGCTCGGATGGACGCCGCCCGGATGGGCCCACGCGCCCCTGATCACCGGCGCTGATGGGCGACGCCTGGCCAAACGGGCGCCCGGACTCTCGATCCGCGACCTCCGCCAAAAGGGATGGGCGCCGGAGGATGTCCTCGCGGCGCCCATCGAAAGGCTGCTCGGCTGATTCAGCGCCTCACTTGCCGGCCGGAGCAGCGGGAGCGCCCTCGAACTCGATGCGCTTGCGGAGGGAGGCGATGGCCTGGAGCGCGCGCTCGTTGCCGGCGGCGCCGGCCGCGGCCTCGTCGAGGAGCGCGAGGGCGCGGGCCTTGTTGGCGGGGTCGATCTGCATCGAGAGAATGGCCTGGTTGAACTTCACCATGGAGGCGCGCTGGGGAAGGTCGGCGGGGAAGTTCTCCTCCACGAGCTTGGCGGCAGCGGCGAAGTCCTTCGCCTCGACGGCGGCGCGCATCTTGGCGCCGCGGGCCTGGCGCTCCTTGGCGGCGAGGGCGGCCTGCTCGCGCTCGGCCTTGAGGGCCTGGACGCCCTCGGGCGTGTTCCTCTTGCGGAGCTCGGCGAGGTGGGCGAGGTACTTCTCGGGGCCGCCGGCCTGGTAGCCAGTCTGGGCATAGGGCTCACCGGCGGCGTTCGCCAGGATGATGGTGGGGAAACCCTGGATGCCCCAGGCCTGGGCGAGCGCCTCGTTCTTGGCCTTCTGGTCGGCGGGCAGCTCCTTCTTCCGGGGGAAGTCCAGGTAGACGAGGACGAAGTCCTTCTGGGCCTTGAAGGCGTCGGTCGAGAAGACCTCCTTGTCCAGCTTGATGCACCAGCCGCACCAGTCGCTGCCGGTGAAGTCGATGAGGATGTCCTTCTTCTCGGCGGCCGCCTGCTTCTTGGCGGCGTCGAGGTCGGTGAGCCAGCCCTCGGCGGCCAGGGCGGCCACGGGGGTCAGCAGGAGGGCGAGTAGGGAACGCATGGGGGTGGGGAAGGGATTAGGCTGTCCCAAGCCCGGCGGAGGGGAAAGCCCTAATTGGCACGGAAAGGCCTTTTCAGCCCGCGTTAATGGGGCAAATTGCGGGCATGTCCGCGCGTCGCACCCTGCTGGTCGACAACGGCTCGCTGAACCCGCGGGCGACGCTTCGTTTGCGCGTCCTCGCGCAGGAGCTGGCCGGGCTCCTCGGCCGGCCGGTGGATCCGGTGTCGGTGCTGCACAGCGACAAGGTCGATCCCGCCGAGCTCGGCGGCATCCCTGCGCGCACCTTCGAGCCCTACGCGCGACAGGCCCTCGCCGAGGGAGCGACCACGCTCGAGATCTTCCCGCTCTTCATCGGCCCCAGCCTCGCCATCACCGAGTTCCTCCCGCAGCTGGCGGGCAAGGCGGGCGTGGCGCTCGACGTCCGCCCGACGCTCGCGGGACCCGGTCGCGCCGACGCCCTGGCGGTCATCCTCGCCGACAATCTCCTGGCCTCCGGCTGGAAGCCCGGGTCCGGCAACGTGCTCCTCTGCGATCATGGCAGCCCGATCCCCGAGGTTACCGCCGTGCGCGAGGACCTGGCGGCCCGTCTTCGCGCGCGGCTCGGACTCGGCGCCGAGGCGCTCATCGGCTGCGCGATGGAGCGCCGCGAGGGACCCGCCTACGCCTTCAACGAGCCCATGCTCGCGGATGTGGTCTCGCGGCAGGAAAAGGACTTCACCGTCCTCATGCTCTTCCTCCTCCCGGGCCGCCATGCGGGCGCCGGGGGCGACGTCGACTCAATCTGCCGCGCGCATGCCCGCGACGGCGTCAGTTGGAAACTCTCGCCGCTGCTGGGCGAGCATCCCGGATTGATGCGACTGGCTGCCGGCGCCTGACTCAGGGCAGGCGGTCGCGCCAACCCGGCTGGCGCACAACCTCGCCCACCACGGTCATCAGCGGCGTCGCCAGGGCGGCCGTGTCGACCTGTCCGGAGGCGAGCTCATGGAGCTCGACGACACGGATGGATTCGCCCGGCTGCGTCGCGCGCGAGACGAGGGCGACCGGCGTCGCGGGCGACTGGCCGGCCGCGAGCAGCCCCGAAGCCGTCTCGACCAGGTGCTTGGCGCCCATGTAAAGGCAGAGCGTGGCCCCGGTCGCGACGAAGGGACGCAGGTCGGCCTGTCGCCCCTCCGCGCAATGTCCGGTGAGGAAGGTGACCGCCAAGGTCACGCCGCGATGGGTAAGGGGGAAGCCGGCCGAGGCGGCGGAGGCGACGGCGGCGGTGACGCCGGGAACGATGGACCAGGGGATGCCGTGGGCCTCGAGATGGGCGATCTCCTCGCCCAGTCGACCGAAGACACCAGGATCGCCGCCCTTCAGGCGGACGACGCGGCGCCCGGCCCGGGCATGCTCGACCAGGTGCCCATGGATCTCCGCCTGCGTCGCCGAGTGCTGGCCGCATCGCTTGCCGACGGGCACGAGCACGGCGCCGAGGGGAAACTCGGGCGTCAGCTCATCCCCGTGCAAGGCGTCGTGGATGACCACGTCGGCCTGTCGGAGCAGACGCAGCCCCCGTACCGTGATTAGGTCGGCGGCACCGGGGCCCGCCCCGATGAAAGTCACGCTGCCTGGAGCCAATTCGGACATCCTTTTGAGTTGACCTAATCATCTTAAAATGAGTAATGAAGTCAACATTCAACTTCCATGGAAAAACCCCTGTCGAAGAACGAGCTCCTCAAGACCGCCAAGCCCGACCTGAGCGGCAGCATCCGCGAGACCCTCGCGAACCCCGCCGCCGACCGCTTCAGCGGCGACGACGAGCAGTTCATCAAGTTCCACGGCATCTACCAGCAGGACGACCGCGACAAGCGCAAGGTGGCCAAGGAATACTCGGTCATGGTTCGCACGCGCCAGACCGGCGGCATCGTGCCGGCCGCCCAGTACCTGGTCTACGACGAGCTCGCCCGCCGCTTCGCCAACGGGACGCTCCGCATCACCTCGCGCCAGACCTTCCAGTTCCACGGCGTCGTCCAGCAGGGCGTCGGCCCCCTGATCAAGTCCATCAACGAGGCGCTCAGCACGACGCTCGCCACCTGCGGCGACGTCAACCGCAACGTCACCGCGCCCACCCCGCCCCCGACCGACGCCGTCACGCGCGCCATCGAGGAGGACGCTTTCGCCGTGACCACGGCCCTGTTGCCGACCGCGACGTCCTACCACTCGATCTGGGTGGACGGCGTCCAGCTCGACCTCGGCCTCGGCGACATCGTCCGCAAGGCCAAGGCCGACCAGGCCAACCCTTACGCGCCCCCGCCCGCGGAGGACGACGGCTCCGGCGCCCCCAAGGACGCGCTCTACGGCAAGACCTACCTGCCCCGTAAGTTCAAGACCGGCTTCGCCCTGCCGCCCAACAACGACACCGACATCTTCACCAACGACCTCGGCTTCGTGGCGATCGCCGAGGGGGGCGTCCTCGTCGGCTACAACCTCCTCGCCGGCGGCGGCCTCGGTTCCTCCCACGGCAACAAGCAGACCTTCCCCCGCCTAGCCGACGTCATCGGCTACCTCCCCCGCGCGCAGGTGAACGAGGTCGCCAAGGCCGTCATCGCCATCCACCGCGACTGGGGCGACCGCACCGACCGCAAGCACGCCCGCCTCAAGTACGTGCTCGAGGAGAAGGGCGTCGCCTGGTTCCGCGAGCAGCTGGCCGCCCGGCTCGGCGCGCCGCTCGCGCCCGCCAAGCCCTTCGCCTTCGTCGGCCAAGGCGACCCCTTCGGCTGGTTCCGCCAGGCCGACGGCGTCTCCTACCTCGGCCTCTTCGTCGAGACCGGCCGCGTCAAGGATGCCGGCGACTACCGCCTCATGACCGCCCTGCGCGAGATCGCCCGCCGCTTCGCGCCGACCTTCCGCCTCACCGCCTCGCAGAACCTCATCCTCTCCGACATCCGTGACGCCGACAAGGCCGCCGTCGAGCAGGTGCTTCGCGACCACGGCGCCGCCTCGGTCTTCGCGCCCGGCCTCGTGCGCGGCCGCGGCATGGCCTGCCCCGCCCTGCCCACCTGCGGCCTCTCGCTCGCGGAGTCGGAGCGCGTCTTCCCCCGCCTGCTCGCTCGCATCGAGGAGGGTCAGGACGCCGCCGGCGTCGGCGGCGAGGAGCTCGTCGTCCGCATGACCGGCTGCCCCAACGGCTGCGCGCGCCCCTACAGCGCCGAGGTCGGGATCATCGGCAAGGCCCCGGGCAAGTACAACGTGCTCCTCGGCGGCAACCGCGAGGGCACCCGCCTCGCGCGCAACTGGAAGGAATCCGTCCCCCTCGACGACATCCCCGTGCTGCTCGGCGGGCTCTTCTCCCGCTACGCCAAGGAGCGCCGCGCGGGCCAGGGCTTCGGCGACTGGACCGACGCCACCAAGGACATCTGGGAGAACGCCGCCGCCTGATGCTCGGGAGGATCGCCAGCTGGTTCCGAGGCGCGCCCGCGCCCGCCACGCTCGACCCGGGCGAGGTGGCCGGCCTCGACGCGCGCCTTGCCGGCATGGAGGCCGAGGACCGCCTCGCCTGGGCCTGGGAGCGCTTCGGCGCCCGCGCCGCCATCGGCACCAGCTTCCAGCCCGCCGGCATCGTCATCCTCCACCTCGCCAAGCGCCGCGGCCTGGGCCTGCCCGCCTTCACCTTGGACACCGGCCTGCTGTTCCGGGAGACCATCGAGCTCAAGTCCGTCCTGCAGGACCACCTCGGCATCGTCGTCGAGTCGGTGCTGCCCGACCTCGACCTCACCGAGCAGGCGCGCCGCCACGGCGACCGTCTCTGGGAGCGCGACCCCGACGCCTGCTGCGGCCTGCGCAAGGTCGCCCCGCTCGCCCGCAAGCTGCGCGGGCTCGACCTGTGGATCACCGGCCTCCGGCGCGACGGCTCCGCCGCCCGCGCCGCCACCCCCTTCCTCGAGGCCGTGGCCCGCGAGGACGGCTCGCCCGTCTGGAAATTGAACCCGCTCGCCGACTGGTCGCGCGAGCGCGTGTGGCAGCACCT
>CAYYLJ010000019.1:0-21773 GCA_964472585.1 uncultured Enterobacteriaceae bacterium
GCCGACGTCGTCATCGTCAACACCTGCTCCTTCATCGACGCCTCCAAGCACGAGGCGCTGGAGGCCATCTACGAGATGAGCGACGGCAAGGCCAGGGCCCGCCGCAAGGGGCAGAAGCTCATCGTGGCCGGCTGCATGGCCCAGCGCTACCAGGGCGCCCTGCCGGTGGTCGAGGGCGCCAAGGGGCGGGTCGAGCTGCCCAAGGTCGACGCCTTCATCGGGCTCGACGAGGTGACGCGCATCGTGCCCGTGATCGAGAAGGTGCTGGCCGACGAGGCCCGGCCGCTCGAGTTCCTGGCCAAGACGACGACCTTCATCCCGGACTACGACACGCCGCGCTTCCGCCTCACCCCGCGCCACGCGGCCTACATCAAGATCGCCGAGGGCTGCAACCATCCCTGCTCCTTCTGCATCATCCCGCGCATCCGCGGCCGCCACCGCAGCCGCACGGTCGACTCGGTCGTCCGCGAGGCGCGCCAGCTCGTCGCCGAGGGCGTGCGCGAGATCAACCTGATCTCCCAGGACACGACCTACTTCGGCATGGACCGGTGGACGGACCAGCGCCCCAACCCCCGCAGCCCCGTCGACTCCTCCAAGGGCGAGTCGCTCGCCTCCCTGCTCCGCGAGCTCGACACCATCGGGGGCGACCACTGGATCCGGCTCCTCTACACCCACCCGGCGCACTGGAGCGACGAGCTCATCGAGACCATCGGCAAGTCGCGACACGTGGCCCGCTACGTGGACATCCCCCTCCAGCACATCTCCGACCGGATGCTCGCCGCCATGCAGCGCGAGACCGACGGCGCCCATATCCGCGGGCTGATCCGGCGCATGCGCGCCGGCATCCCCGGCCTGACCATCCGGACCACCTTCATCGTCGGCTTCCCCGGCGAGACCGACGCCGACTTCGAGGAGCTGCTCGCCTTCCTCGAGGAGACCCGCTTCGACCGCGTCGGCGTCTTCCGCTACTCCCGCGAGGAGGGCACCAAGGCCGCCAAGCTCGGCGACCAGGTGCCCGACGACGTCAAGCAGGCCCGCTGGGCCCGCGCCATGGAGCTCCTCCAGCGCCTCTCCCGCGAGCGCCTCGAGGGCATGGTCGGCCGCCGCCTCCGCGTGCTCGTCGAGAAGCCCGGCCTCGCCCGCAGCGAGGGCGACGCGATGGAGATCGACGGCGTGGTGACGGTCCCCAAGGGCCTCCCGGTCGGCGACTTCGCCGAGGTCACGGTCACCGGCGCGAAGGAGTACGACCTGGTCGCCCGCTGAGGCCTCAGGCCGGCTCCGCGCCGCCGGCGGGCTCCGCCGAGGCCGACTCCTCCGCCGCGGCCGCCGCGGCCGCCGGGGCGTCCGAGAGGCGGACGAGCGCGTCGAGCGAGGCGAAATGGCGCGTCCAGTCCGTCATGTCGGGCAGGTCGCCCACGACCTTGGAGAAGAGCTCTCGCTTCTCCTGCTTGAGGGCCTCGATGCGCTCCTCGACCGTGCCGGGCGCGATCATGCGGTAGATGAGCACGCTGTTGCGCTGGCCGATGCGGTGCACGCGGTCGACGGCCTGGGCCTCGACCGCCGGGTTCCACCAGGGGTCGAGCAGGAAGACGTACTCCGCGGTGTTGAGGGTGATGCCGGTGCCGCCCGCCTTGAGGGAGGCGAGGAAGACCGCGGCGCCCTTGGCCGTGCGGAAGGCCTCGACGGGCGTGGCGCGGTCCTTCGTCTCGCCGGTGAGCTCGAAGATGGGCACGCCCGGCAGCTGCTCGGCGAGGGCGGCCTTGGCGCGGTCGAGCAGGCTGACGAACTGGGAGAAGACGACGGCCTTGGAGCCGTTGGCGGCCGCCTCGGCGAGCTTGGCGGCGAGCATGGTGACCTTGGCCGAGTGGGCGCTGGGGGCGCCGCCGTTGTCGGGCAGCAGACCGGGGTCGCAGCAGACCTGCCGCAGCCGCATGAGGAGGGTGAGCACCGACGTGGCGTCCTTGCGCAGGAGGCCGCCCAGGTCGCCGCTCAGGCCGCTGCCCTCGGCGAGGGCGGCGTAGAGGCGGCGCTGCTCGGCGGTGAGCGGGCACGGCAGGATGGACTCCACCTTCTCGGGGATGTCCGAGGCGACGTCGCGCTTCAGGCGGCGGAGGATGAAGGGCGAGACCTGGCGGCGGACCCGGACGAGCGCGGCGGAGGCGTCGCGGGCGACCATGCGCTCGAAGGCGGCGCGCTTCCCGAGCAGGCCGGGCATGAGGAAGCGGAAGATCGTCCAGAGGTCGGTCGGGCGGTTCTCGAGCGGGGTGCCCGTGATGGCGACCCGGTGGTCGGCCTGGATGGCGAGGCAGGCCTGCGTCGTCTTGGAGTCGGGGTTCTTGATGGCCTGGGCCTCGTCGAGCACGACGTAGGCGAAGCGGCTGCCGGGGAGCAGCGCGCCGTGGCGCCGCAGCTGGGTGTAGCTGGAGATCCAGACGCGCGGGGCCTTGTCGCGCGCAAAGTCGTGGTCGGCGGTGAGCACGGCCGTGGTGACCCCGGGCTGGAAGCGCGCGAACTCGGCGACCCAGACCGGGATGACGCTCGCGGGGCAGACGATGAGGGAGGGCCCGTTCCCGGGCCGGGTGGCCAGGAGGGTCAGGACCTGCACCGTCTTGCCCAGGCCCATCTCGTCGGCCAGCAGCGGGTGGGCGCCCAGCTCGCACATGCGCCCGAGCCACGCCACGCCGCGCGCCTGGTAGGGGCGGAGGTAGGCCGGCAGGCCCTCGGGCTCGGGCGGCTCCCTCAGGAGCGCGTCCTTCCAGGCCTTCAGGTCGTCGTTGAGGCGCAGGGAGCCGACGGCGGCGTGGTCGAAGAGGGAGAGCAGCAGGTAGCGCGGGATGGACCCGTCCTTGCCGCGCCAGTCCTCGGAGAAGTCGGCGACCGCCGCGTTGTAGGCCACCACGCCCTTGCCGGGCAGGATGACGGGCCGGCCGCCGGCCTTGAGCAGGAGCTTCTGCTCGGCGGCGCCCAGGCGATGGCCCCCGGCCTTCAGCCGCCAGGAGAGGCGGAAGCCGCCCGGCTCCTCGGCCGTCGACTCCGCGTCGGCGTCGATGGCGACCTGGAGCTGCTCGTTGCGGAAGATGGCCAGGCATTCCTCGCCGACGAGGCGGAAGCGCCGGCGCCAGTCGGCGAGCTCCTCGCGCACGAAGCGCTCGATGCGGCCGATGTTGTCGATGTCCCAGGTGCCCGCCTGCTTGTTGTAGACGAAGCCGGCTCGGTGGGCGACGGTGTTGAAGCGGAAGAGCGTCTGGCGCTGCTCGTCGGAGAGCTCCTCGGCCGGGATCGCGCCGGGGCCGAAGCAGCGCTGGTCCTTGCGGCCCTTGCCGACCCAGGCCCCGGCGAGGGTGAGGCGCTCGGAGTCGAGCTCGAAGGTCACCTGCAGCCGGAGCGGGTCGGGCGAGGCCTCGGCCGGCTTCGCCTCGGGCGCGGGGGCGGCCGGCTCAGGGGCCAGGGTCTCGCCGAGCGGGTCGACCTCGTCGGCCAGTAACTCCTCGACCTCATACACCGAGGCGATGGCGAAGGGGGCGCCGCCGGCGTCGTCCGGCAGCGAGGTGCGCCACCGGAGGGCGCCGTCGGCGACCTCGAGGACGGCGCGGACGGACTGGGTGTCGGTCTTGGAGACGACCTCGGCGGCGTCGGTCCGGAGCTCGAGCGTGCGGACGACCCCCTCGGCGTAGAGACGCCTGCCCTCCGCCAGGTCCTTCTTGGAGAAGCCCTTCTCCCAGTCCTCGGGCAAAGCGGCGAACCAGCGCTCGAGCGCCTCGGTCGAGTACGACCTGTTGGCCGGCCTGGGGTTAGGCATCAGAAAGGGGCATCCTGACAGGCCGACCCCGGGGTTCGCAAGGGTCAAAACCGCCGTTTCCAGGTCGTCGCCCTTCCGCTTTGCGGTTGTTTTTCGGCCCGGTTCCACAAAGTTAGGAGGGCCTTCCGAGGAAGGCACCCATGAGGCATCTCAGCATCGGCAACCAGTGGAACGCGGACCTGGTCGAGCACCAGCAGGCGCTGTGGTCGAAGGACCCCGCGTCGGTCGACCCCGAGTGGCGCGCCTTCTTCGAGGGCTTCGAGCTCGGGCAGACCACGCCCCCGCCCCGCAAGGGCGCGGCCGGCGCCCCGGCCGGCGGCGGCGCCGCGGCCGCGGTCGCCCAGGCGGCGATCCATGCCTACCGCGCCTACGGCCACCTGCAGGCCAACACCAACCCCCTCGCGCCCACCCCGCCCCACCCCGCGCTCACCGACGCGGCGCTCGGGCTCGACAAGCTGCCCGCCAACGAGGCCCTCGCCACCGGCGACCTGGCCGACGGCCAGGCCCTGTCGCCGGCCCAGCTGGGCGCCCGCCTGCGCGAGATCTACTCGTCCGCCATCGGCGCCGAGTACATGCACATCCAGGACGCGGAGCGCCGCGAATGGCTGCGCCGCCGCATCGAGTCCTGCGGCCTGAAGCCGGCCTATGACAAGGCCGCGAAGTCCCGCTTCATGGGCGCGGTCGTGCGCGCCGAGCAGTTCGAGCGCTTCGTCCACCGCACCTTCGTCGGCGCCAAGCGCTTCTCCGGCGAGGGCGCCGAGTCCATGATGGCCGCCCTCGAGCAGGTCATCGAGCGCGCGCCCGGCCTGGGCATCCGCGAGGTCGTCCTCGGCATGGCCCACCGCGGCCGCCTCAACGTCCTCATCAACACCTGCGGCAAGAAGCCCGAGTCCCTCTTCAAGGAGTTCTCCGAGCTGCACATCCCCGACACGACCGGGGGCGACGGCGACGTGAAGTACCACCTCGGCTACGAGAACGAGCGCGCCAACTCCAAGGGCGAGAAGGTCGGCGTCTCGCTCGCCTACAACCCCTCGCACCTCGAGGCGGTCAACCCCGTCGTCCTCGGCCGCGCCCGCGCCCGCATGGACCTGCGCGGCGACACCGACGCGCGCAAGTCGGCGCTCACCATCCTCATCCACGGCGACGCCGCCTTCGTCGGCCAGGGCGTCGTGGCCGAGACGCTCAACCTCGCCGCCCTCAAGGGCTACAAGGTCGGCGGGACCCTCCACCTCGTCGCCAACAACCAGGTCGGCTTCACCACCGACCCGCACGACTCCCGCACCTCGCGCTACTGCACCGACCTCGCGAAGTCGGTCGAGGCCCCGGTCTTCCACGTCAACGGCGACGCCCCGGAGTCCGTCGTGCTGGCGACCGAGATCGCCCTGGAGTACCGCGACCGCTTCGGCGCCGACGCCGTCGTCGACATCGTCTGCTTCCGCCGGCACGGCCACAACGAGACGGACGAGCCCCTGTTCACCCAGCCCCTGCTCTACCGGGCCATCGCCAGCCACCCGACGCTCTCCGACATCTACGGCGCGCGCCTGGCCGCCGAGGGCTCGCTCTCCCAGGAGGAGCTGAACGCGCTCCGCGCCGGCTCCGAGGCCTCCCTCGCCGTCGCCCAGGAGAAGGCCCAGGCCGCGCTCGCGGCCGACCAGGCGGCCCGCGGCGGCAAGGTCCCGGGCGTCCGCCCGTTCCGCTCGCCCTACAGCTTCGAGTCGCGCACGGCCGTGGCAGAGGCCGACCTGGCCGCGGCCGCGGAGGCCCTCTGGAAGGTCCCCGCCGGCTTCCGCCCCAATCCCAAGATCCAGCGCCAGCTCGACGCCAAGGCCGAGGCCTTCCGCAAGGGCGAGGGCTTCGACTGGTCGCTGGGCGAGGGCCTGGCCTTCGCGACGCTCCTCCGGGAGGGACACGCCGTCCGCATCTCCGGCCAGGACTGCGAGCGCGGCACCTTCTCGCACCGCCACGCCGTCGCCCACGACGCCGAGAGCGGCGCGGAGCACTGCTTCCTCGCCCACGCCGGCAAGGGCCGCTTCGAGGTCGTGAACTCGCCGCTCTCCGAGTACGCCGTCCTCGGCTTCGACTACGGCTACTCGCTCGACCGGCCCGACGCGCTGACCATCTGGGAGGCCCAGTTCGGCGACTTCGCCAACGGCGCCCAGATCGCCATCGACCAGTTCCTCGCCTCCGCCGAGTCCAAGTGGAAGCAGGCCAACGGCCTCACCCTCCTCCTGCCCCACGGCTACGAGGGCCAGGGCCCCGAGCACTCCTCCGCGCGCCTCGAGCGCTTCCTCCAGCTCTGCGCGGAGAACAACCTGCAGGTGGCCTACCCCACCACGCCCGCCCAGCTGTTCCACCTCCTGCGCCGCCAGGTGAAGCGCGAGCCGCGCAAGCCGCTCGTGGTGATGACGCCCAAGAGCCTGCTGCGCCTCAAGGCCTGCGTCAGCGCCAAGGCCGACTTCACCCAGGGCGGCTTCCGCGAGTTCCTCGCCGACCCCACCCCTCCCGCCAAGGCGACCCGCCTCGTCCTCTGCTCCGGCAAGGTCTTCTACGACCTCGACGCCGCCCGCGCCGCCCGCAAGGACGCCGCCACGGCGCTCGTCCGCGCCGAGCAGTTCTACCCGGTCAACGCGGAGCAGCTCCGCGGGGCCTGGGAGGCCCTCGGCAAGCCCGCCAAGGTGGTCTGGTGCCAGGAGGAGCCCCGCAACATGGGCGCCTGGACCTTCATGGCCCCCGTGATCGAGGAGGTCCTCGGCGTCCGCCCCGTCTATGCGGGCCGCGACGCCGCCGCCTCCCCGGCGGTGGGTTCCGTGGCGATCCACAAGATCGAGCAGGCGGACCTCCTCGAGCAGGCCTTCACGGCCTGATTGGGTTTGCCCACCCGCGGCGACGCGGCATCTTCCCCGGCATGCGAGCACGCGCGCTCCTTGCGGCAGCCCTGCTGGGCGCCCCTTCCTCCCGGGCGCTCGAGATCGTCTTCACGGACGTCGGGCCGGCGAACAACCTGCCCGCCCTCAGCGCCCAGGCGCTGGCCGGGTTCCAGGCGGCCGCCGACCTCTGGGAGTCCCTGCTCATCGACCCGGTGACGGTGCGGATCGACATCGCGAGCTACGACTTCGGGGCCGGCAACGCCAACGTCATCGGCTTCGCCGACTCCGCCTCCTACTACGGCGACTACCCCGAGCTGCGGGACTCGCTCATCGCGGACGCCACCTCGTCGACCGACGCCGCGGCGCTCGCCCGCCTCCCGGCCGGGCCCTCCTTCGTCCGCCGCATCAACCGGGCGACCGACCTCGCCGACCCCCTGGCGCCCGCCCTCTCGGTCTCGTCGCAGTTCTCCATCAACGGCGGGAACGCCAAGGCGCTGGGGATGCTACCGCCCGACCTCGCGAGCCCGGACGCGCTGATCGCCTTCAACAGCGCCTTCGCCTTCGACTACGACCGGGCGGACGGGATCGCCGCCAACCGGATGGACTTCATCGGCGTCGCGGCGCACGAGATCGGCCACGCCCTCGGCTTCATCAGCGTGGTCGACGCCATCGACGGGGGCGGCCAGACCACCCTCACGGCCCTGAGCACGCCGATGGACTTCCTGCGCTACTCCCAGGCCAGCCTCGCGCTCGGCGTGCACGACGTCTCGATCGACGACCAGGTCCGGTTCCTCGCCCTGGGCAACCTGGGCATCCTGATGTCCACCGGCGTCAATCTCGGCGACGGGCAGCAGGGCTCGCACTTCGTGGACAACGTCGGGCTGGGCATGATGGACCCCACCGCCGGCTTCGGCGAGCTGCGCGCCTTCACCGGTTACGACCTGGTGGTCTTCGACGCCATCGGCTGGGACCTCTCCCCCGAGGCCCTTGCCTTGGCCGCCGGGGCCATGGCCCAGATCCCCGAGCCCTCCACCGTGGGACTGGGCCTGGGCGGCTTGGCGCTGGCTTTGGCCGCGATTCGCCGCCGTCGGGGTCGCTGACCCCAAAAAAGGCGGGTTTTCCGTTGAAACGCCCCTGAGGCCCGCCCACATTGGGCGGACCTTTCCATGGCCATCGACGTCAAGATCCCCCCCATGGGCGAGTCCATCACCGGCGGCCTGCTCGCCGCCTGGCTCGCCAAGGACGGCGACACCGTCCGCAAGGGACAACCGCTCTTCTCGCTCGAGACCGACAAGATCACCCAGGAGGGCACGGCCGAGGCCGATGGCGTCCTGCGCATCGCCGTGGCCGCCGGCAGCGAGGTGAAGATCGGCCAGGTCGTCGCCAAGCTCGAGCCCGCCGCGGCCGGCTCGGCGCCCGCCCCCGCGGCGCCCGTCGCCGCGACCGCGCCTGCCGCCGCCAAGGCCGCCGCGCCCGCCGCCCCCTCCGCTCCCATCGCCAAGGCCGGCGCCTCCGCCGAGGTCTCGCCCGCCGTCCGCCGCATCGCCGCGGAGACGGGCCTGGACCCCGCCGCCGTCGCCGGCACCGGCAAGGCCGGCCGCGTGACCAAGGGCGACATGCTCGCCGCGCTCGAGGCCGGCCCCGTGGCCAAGGCCGCGCCCGCCGCCCCCTCCGCCCCCGCGGCGCCCGTCGCCGGCACCGCGCCCGCCGCCTCGCCCGAGGGCCGCACCACCCGCCGCAAGATGTCGCCGCTCCGCCGCAAGATCGCGGAGCGCCTCGTCATGGCGAAGTCGGAGACCGCGATGCTCACGACCTTCAACGAGGTCAACATGGCGCCCGTGATGGAGTTCCGGAAGCGCTACGGCGAGGAGTTCCTCAAGCGCCACGGCGTGAAGCTCGGCTTCATGTCCTTCTTCTGCAAGGCCGTCGTCCACGCCCTGCGCGAGGTGCCCCAGGTCAACGCCACGATCGAGGGCGACGAGGTGGTCGAGAACCACTTCTACGACATCGGCGTGGCCGTCGGCACCGACAAGGGCCTGATGGTCCCGGTCGTGCGCGACGTCGACCGCCTGTCCTTCGCCGAGATCGAGCGCGCCATCGGCGACTACGGCAAGCGCGCCCGCGACGGCAAGATCACCATGGCCGACCTCACGGGCGGCGTCTTCACCATCTCCAACGGCGGCATCTACGGCTCGATGCTGTCCACCCCCATCCTCAACCACCCCCAGGCCGCCATCCTCGGCCTGCACTCGATCACCGAGCGCCCCGTGGCGGAGAACGGCCAGGTCGTCATCCGCCCGATGATGTACCTCGCGCTCTCCTACGACCACCGCCTCATCGACGGCAAGGAGGCCGTCACCTTCCTGGTCAAGGTGCGCGACGCCATCCAGGACCCCCAGCGCCTCCTCTTCGGCGTCTGATTTCCCCAACATGTCCCAGCTCGACCTCGTCATCATCGGTTCCGGCCCCGGCGGCTATGTCGCCGCCATCAAGGCCGCCCAGCTCGGCCTCAAGGTCGCGCTCGTGGAGAAGGACCCCAACCTCGGCGGCACCTGCCTGAACGTGGGCTGCATCCCCTCCAAGGCCCTCCTCCACTCCACCGAGGTCTTCGCCCATGCCCAGCACGGGAAGAAGCACGGCGTGGTGGGCGGCGACAAGCTGACCTTCGACGTCGCGGCCATGATGGCCAACAAGGACAAGGTCGTCTCCCAGCTGCGCGGCGGCGTGAAGACCCTCGTCTCCAAGCGCGGGGTCGAGATCATCCACGGCCTCGGCCGCCTCGGCGGGGCGGGCAAGGTGGTCGTCCGCTCCGACAAGGGCGAGCGCGTGCTCGAGACCAAGAACATCCTGATCGCCACCGGCTCCGTGCCGGTCGAGCTGCCCTTCCTGAAGTTCGACGGCGAGACCGTCATCTCGTCCGACCACGGCATCGCGCTGGACAAGGTCCCCGAGCGCATGGTCGTCGTCGGCGCCGGCGCCATCGGCCTGGAGCTCGGCTCCGTCTGGTCCCGCCTCGGCTCCCAGGTCACGGTCGTCGAGATGCTCCCCGCGATCGGCGGCCCCTCCTTCGACCCCGACGTGGCCAAGGCCGCCCAGAAGGCCTTCGAGGCCCAGGGCATCAAGTTCGAGCTCGGCGCCAAGGTCACCGGCGTCAAGAAGGGCCCCGGCGGCGCCGCCCTCACGGCGGAGCGCGACGGCAAGCCCCTCGAGTTCCCCGCCGACAAGATCCTCGTCGCCGTCGGCCGCAAGGCCAACACGACGGGCCTGGGCGCCGCCGAGGCGGGGCTCAAGCTCGACGAGCGCGGCCGCATCGCCATCGACGACCACTACCGCACCAACCTGCCGGGCGTCCTCGCCATCGGCGACGTCGTGGTCGGCCCCATGCTCGCCCACAAGGCCGAGGAGGAGGGCGTGGCCGCGGCCGAGCTGCTCGCCGGCAAGGCGGGCCACGTGAACTACGGCGCCATCCCGGGCGTCATCTACACCGAGCCCGAGGTCGCCGGCGTCGGCCTGACCGAGGCCGAGGCCGCCGCCAAGGGCATCGCGGCGAAGGTCGGCAAGTTCGCCCTCCAGGCCAACGGCCGCGCCATCGCGACCGACGCCACGGCGGGCTTCGTCAAGGTCGTGGCCTGCGCCAAGACCGACAAGGTCCTGGGCGTGCAGATGGTCGCCAAGGGGGCGTCCGAGATGATCGCCGCCGCCTGCGCCCACATCGAGTACGGCGGCAGCGCCGAGGACATCGCCCGCACCTGCTTCGCCCACCCGACGCTCTCCGAGTCCTTCAAGGAGGCCGCCATGGCCGTCAACAAGTCGAGCATCCACTCGCTCTGAGGCCATGTTCGTCCACATCGACGGCCAGTATCTCCCCAAGGCCGAGGCCAAGGTCTCGGTCTTCGACCACGGCTTCCTCTACGGGGACGGCATCTTCGAGGGCATCCGCCTCTACCAGGGCAACGTCTTCCGGCTGGAGGAGCACCTCGAGCGCCTGGAGTGGTCGGCCAAGGCCATCTGCCTGGAGCTCCCCTGGTCGCGCAAGGAGATCTCGGACATCGTCTGCGAGACCTGCCGCCGCAACGACCTGAAGGACGGCTACATCCGCCTCGTCATCTCGCGGGGCACCGGCGACCTGGGCCTCTCGCCCAAGAACTGCCCCAGGCCCTCCATCATCTGCATCGCCGACAAGATCGCGCTCTACCCGGAGGCGCTCTACACGCAGGGCATGCGGATCATCACGGCGCCCACCCGCCGCATCAGCCCGGCGGCGCTGCCGCCGATGATCAAGTCGCTGAACTACCTCAACAACATCCTCGCCAAGATCGAGGCCCAGCAGCACGGGTTCCACGAGTGCCTCATGCTCAACGAGCAGGGCTTCGTGGCCGAGTGCACCGGCGACAACGTCTTCCTCGTCCACAAGGGCAGGCTCCTCACCCCCGCCTCCCACTCCGGCGCCCTCGTGGGCATCACCCGCCAGGTGGCGATGGAGATCGCCGCCGAGCTCGGCCTGAGGGTGGTCGAGACCAACCTCACCCGCTACGACGTCTGGAACGCCGAGGAGTGCTTCCTCACCGGCACCGCCGCCGAGGTCATCCCCGTGATCGAGGTCGACGCCCGCCGCATCGGCGACGGCAAGCCCGGCCCCCAGACCGCGCGCATCCTCGAGGTCTTCCGCCGCAAGGCGACGACCGAGGGCACGCGCCTGCGCTGAGCCCCAGATGGCCGAGGACGGCGACGGATCCCGCCCGGCCAAGGGCGTGCTCCGCCGCCTCGTCGGCATCGCCTGGGAGCACCGCCGGGACTGCCTCGGGCTGCTCGCGCTCCAGTTCCTGCTCACGGGCCTGACGGTCGCCATCCTCGCCCTGACCGGGGCGGGCATCGACCTCGTGCGCTGGGCGGCGGACGCCTCCGCCCCCGCCCCGGCGCACCTGGGCTGGCTGCCCGAGGGCGGGGCGGTGGCGAGCTGCGCCTGGCTGGCCGGGCTGATCCTGCTGCTGGCGGCGGTGCGGGCCGGCCTCTCCTACGCCTACGGCGTGGCCTCGGTCCGCTTCCTGCACGGCCGGGTGGTCGTCGGCATGCGCGCCCGCGTCTACGCCAAGCTCCAGCAGCTGAGCTTCCGCTTCTTCGACACCAACGCGAGCGGCTCGATCATCAACCGCGTCACGGCCGACGCCCACTCCGTCCGCCTCTTCATCGAGGGCGTCGTCCTCCAGGTCGCCATCATCGCCCTCACGCTCGGCGTCTGCGCCGCCTACATGCTGGCGACCGACTGGCGCCTGACCCTGGCCTGCCTCGCCTTCCTGCCCCTGCAGGTGGCCTTCGCCATCCGCTTCTCGCGCCGCGTCCGGCCCGCCTACGAGGAGAACCGCGAGCGCATGGACCGCCTCGTCCTCGCCTTCTCCGAGACCACCCAGGGCATCCAGACGGTCAAGGGGCTGGCCGCCGAGGGGCGCGCCAGGGCGGCCTTCGCCGCGCGCAACGAGGAGGTCCGCTCGCAGAAGCAGCAGGTCATCGGCGAGGTGGCGACCTTCTGGCCCGTCATCGACGGCCTCAACCACCTGTCGCTCGCCGTGCTGCTGGGCTACGGCGGGTGGCGGGTCGTGGAGGGCGACCTCGCCCTCGGGTCCGGCCTGGTGGCCTTCGCGGCCCTCCTGCAGCAGTTCGCCGGCCAGGTGGCGACCGTCGCCACGGTGGTGGACAACGCCCAGGTGGCCATGACGGGCGCCAAGCGCATCTTCGAGGTGCTCGACACCGAGCCGGGCGTGACGACGCGGGCGGGAGCCACCTCGCCCGGCCGGTTCCTCGGCCGGGTCGCCTTCGAGGGCGTGCGCTTCGAGTACCGCGAGCGCGACACCGTCCTGCGCGACCTCTCGTTCGTCGCCGAGCCCGGCCAGCGCATCGCCATCGCCGGCGCCACCGGCTCCGGGAAGTCCGCCCTGCTCTCCCTCATCCCGCGCTTCTACGACCCGAGCTCGGGCCGGGTGACGCTCGACGGCCACGACCTGCGCGACCTCCCCCTCGCCGAGCTCCGCCGGCAGGTCGGCGTGGTCTTCCAGGACAACTTCCTCTTCTCCAACACCATCGCGGCGAACATCGCCTTCGGGCACCCCGAGGCCTCGCGCGAGCGCATCGAGCGGGCGGCGCGCGTCGCCCAGGCCGACGGCTTCATCCGCGAGCTGCCCGAGGGCTACGACACCCTGCTCGGCGAGAGCGGCGTCAACCTCTCGGGAGGCCAGCGCCAGCGACTGGCCATCGCCCGCGCGCTGCTCCTCGAGCCCACGGTGCTGCTGCTCGACGACCCGACCTCGGCCATCGACCCGGAGACCGAGCGCGAGATCCTCGAGGCCATGGAGTCCGCCATGCGCGGGCGGACGACCTTCATCGTGGCGCACCGCCTGGCCACCCTACGCCGGGCCGACCGGATCCTGGTCCTCGACCGCGGCCGGCTCGTGCAGTCAGGCACGCACGAGGCCCTGATGGCGGAGGACGGCCCCTATCGGCGCGCGATCCGCGTGCAGACGGAAGGGGGCGAGCCATGAGCGCCGCGCCCGAGCCCCGGACGGAGCTGACGGTGCGCCGCCAGCGCCCGGAGGACGACGAGCCCGACCGCCTGCCCCTGACCTGGGGCCTGATCCGCCGCGTCGTCGGGCTGCTCTCCCCCTATGCGCGGTGGCGGAACATCCTGTTCGGCCTCTCGGCCCTGAGGGCCGTCCAGATGCCGCTGCTCGCCTGGCTCCTCGCCCACATCATCCGCGAGCCCGTCGCCCATGGCGACCTCGCCGCACTGCCAGCCTGGATCGGCGCCTTCCTGGCCGCGGTGATCGCCACGGAGGTCACCCTCTACTGGCGCATCCGGCTCGCGCACCAGCTCGGGGAGTGCGTCCTCCGCGACCTGCGCGACCGCATGATGGCGCACCTGCTGACCCAGCCCATCGCCTTCTTCCACGCCCGGCGCCACGGCTCGCTCATCAGCCGGATGATCGGCGACATCGAGCAGGTCCGCAACGGCGTCCAGAACAACCTCTTCATCACCCTGATCCAGGCCGGCCAGATGCTGGGGGCGGCCGTCGCGATGGCGCTCATCCAGCCGCGGCTCTTCGTCGTCCTGCTCGCCCTCGCCCCGCCGCTCTGGGCCATCAACCGGCACTTCCGCGGGCGCATCCTCGACGCCTCCCGCACGCAGCAGGAGAGCTTCTCGCGGGTGACGGCCGCCCTGGCCGAGACGGTGCAGGGCATCCGCGTCACGCAGGGCTTCGCCCGCGAGGAGACCAACGCCGGCATCTTCTCCCGCCTCGTGCACGTCCTCGCCGGCAACGTGGTCCGGACGAGCCGGCTGGTGGCGCTCTTCCTGCCGCTCCTCGAGCTCAACGCCCAGGGCTTCCTCGCGGCCCTCGTGGCGGTCGGCGGCTGGCTGGCGGCCACCGGGGCGGCCAGCCCGGGCGACCTCGTCACCTTCTTCTTCCTGGCGAACCTCTTCTTCAGCCCGATCACCCTCATCGGGACGCAGCTCTCCGAGGCCACGCTCGCCATGGCCAGCGCGGAGCGCGTCTTCCGCATCCTGGACACCCCGCCCGCCTGGCAGGACCGGCCGGACGCGGCGCCCTGCCCTCCCCTGCGGGGCGAGGTCGCCTTCGAGTCGGTGGGCTTCGCCTACGAGGAAGGGCGGCCCGTGCTGCATGACCTGAGCTTCCGGGCCCGGCCGGGCGAGGTCATCGCGCTCGTCGGGCACACCGGCTCCGGCAAGTCGACCGTCATCTCCCTGCTCTCGCGCTTCCACCCGCCGGGCTCGGGCCGCATCACGGTGGACGGCATCGACCTCGCGGGCATCCGCCAGGACAGCCTCCGCGCCCAGATGGGCTTCGTCTTCCAGTCCAACTTCCTCTTCTCGGGCACCGTCGCCGACAACGTCCGCCAGGGGAAGCCCGACGCGACCGACGCCGAGATCCTCGCCGCCTTCGACGCCCTCGACTGCCGCGACCTCGTGGAGTCGCTGCCCAAGGGGATCGCCACCGAGCTCAGCGAGCGCGGCCGCGGCCTCTCGATGGGGCAGCAGCAGATCGTGGCCTTCGCCCGGGCGCTCATCTCCGACCCCCGCATCCTGGTGCTCGACGAGGCCACGAGCGCGGTCGACACCCTGACGGAGGCGCGCCTGCAGGTGGCCCTGGCCCGGCTCATGCGCGGGCGGACGAGCTTCGTGGTGGCCCACCGCCTGAGCACCATCCGCAACGCCGACCAGATCCTCGTCCTGGACCACGGCCGCCTGGTCGAGTCGGGCCGCCACGCCGACCTCGTGGCCCGGCAGGGCGCCTACGCGCGCCTGCACGCCGAATTCAGCCGCCGGGAGGCCTGAGGCCCCCGTCCGGGAAAGGGAGGGGCCAGGCTGACCACGGCGCACGGTCCGCCGCCGTCCGTTGCTTCCTTCCGGACCTGGCGGGTTGCGGCGACGCCCCGTCGCATGGGGCCTGGCTTGCCCCGACCCTGCGGCGAAAACCTAGCCTTTTCAACCCGCAACTTACCCCCTAACTAGACCCTTCCGCGATGGCCGAGATTCCCAAGTCCTACGACCCCGCCTCCGTCGAGTCCGTCTGGTACGACCGCTGGGTCGCCGCCGGCTGCTTCGCGGGCAAGGTCCAGCCGGGCAAAGCGCCCTTCGCGGTGATGATACCGCCGCCCAACGTGACGGGGGTCCTGCACATGGGGCACCTGCTCAACAACACCCTGCAGGACATCCTCGTCCGCCGCGCCCGCCAGGAGGGCAAGTCGGCCCTCTGGCTCCCCGGCACCGACCACGCCGGCATCGCCACCCAGTCCCGCGTCGAGCGCGAGCTCCGGCAGAAGGAGGGCAAGACCCGCCACGACCTCGGCCGCGAGGCCTTCGTCGCCCGCGCCGCCGAGTGGCGCGACACCCACGGCGGCATCATCCTGAGGCAGCTCCGCAAGCTGGGGGCGTCCTGCGACTGGGACCGCACCGCCCACACCCTCGACGCGGGCTACTCCCGCGCCGTCCTCCAGGCCTTTGTCACCCTCCACGACCGCGGCTACATCTACCGCGGCAAGCGGATGGTCAACTGGTGCCCCGTCTCGCTGACGGGCCTGTCCGACGAGGAGGTCATCATGAAGCCCTCCAAGGGCTTCCTCTACCGGATGCGCTACGAGGTCGCCGACGCGCCCGGGACCTTCCTCGAGATCTCGACCACCCGACCCGAGACCATCCCCGGCGACACCGCCGTGGCCGTGCACCCCGAGGACGAGCGCTACCGCCACCTCATCGGCAAGCACGTCTGGCGCCCCTTCCCCCGCGAGCGCATCCCCATCGTCGGCGACGCCGCCGTGGACCGCGCCTTCGGCTCGGGCGTGCTCAAGGTCACCCCGGCGCACGACCGCACCGACTTCGAGATCGGCCAGCGCCACGGCCTGCCCATCCGCGACGTCCTCCACCCGGACGGCCGCCTGAACGACCTGGCGGACGACCTCGCCGGCATCGACCGCTTCAAGGCGCGCGACCTCGCCGCGAAGAAGCTCGAGGAGCTGGGCCTCCTCATCAAGGCCGAGCCCTACGAGAACAACGTCGGGCACTCCGAGCGCGCCGACGTCCCCATCGAGCCCCGCCTGAGCGAGCAGTGGTTCCTCCGCTACCCCAAGGTCGAGGAGGCCAAGCGCGCGGTCGCCGAGGGCTTCATCGAGTTCAAGCCCGAGCGCTGGACGAAGACCTACCTGCACTGGCTCAACAACATCCAGGACTGGTGCATCAGCCGCCAGCTCTGGTGGGGCCATCGCATCCCGGTCTGGTACCGCAAGGGCGCCGACCGCGCCGACGCCGCCAACCGCCACGTCTCGGTCGACGGCCCGCCCGACCCCGAGAACTGGGAGCAGGAGGCCGACGTGCTCGACACCTGGGCCTCGTCCTGGCTCTGGTGCCTCGCCCCGCTCGGCTGGCGCAAGCCCGGCGACCGCACGCCCGAGCTCGACCACTGGTACCCCACGGGCGCCCTCGCGACCGGCCCCGACATCATCTTCCTCTGGGTGGCGCGCATGATCATCGCCGGCCTCGAGCTCCACGGCCCCGAACGGAAGACGCTGACCGACGACGAGATCCGGGCCCGCATCCCCTTCCGCCGCGTCGTCTTCAACGGCATCATCCGCGACGCCCAGGGGCGCAAGATGTCGAAGTCCCTCGGCAACTCGCCCGAGCCGCTCGACCTCATCGCCAAGTTCGGGGCCGACGGCCTCCGCTTCGGCCTGCTCTCCATCGCGCCCAAGGGGCAGGACATCCTCTTCTCCGAGGAGCGCGTGCAGCAGGGCCGCAACTTCTGCAACAAGCTCTGGAACGCCGCGCGCTTCCGCCAGATGTCCGGCCCGGCCGGCGACAACGCCTCGCTCGCCGCCATCGTCGCCCGCCTCGACGCCCGCGCGCTGGACGCCGACGACCAGGCCATCCTCGCCCGCCTCGCCGAGACGTCGGACGCGGTCGCCCGCGCGCTCGCCGCCCACGAGTTCACCGACTACACCCAGGCCCTCTACGGCTTCTTCTGGGGCGACTTCTGCGACTGGTACGTGGAAGTCTCCAAGTCGCGCCTCGCGGACCCCGCCGCCAAGGGCTCCTGCCTCGCGGTCCAGGACCTCGTCCTACGCCAGTTCCTGCTGCTGCTGCACCCGCTCGCGCCCTTCATCACCGAGGAGCTCTGGCACCTCCTGGGCTACGGCCCGGAGGCCGACTTCATCCAGGACCACGGCCCCGAGACGGGCGCCGAGGTGATCGCCGCGCTGGCCAAGGCCGGCATCCGCCTCGACCCGGCGGCGGTGGACGCCATCGCCCGCCTGCGCGCCCTCGTCGGCGGCGCCCGCGCCGTCAAGGCGGCCGGCGGCCAGGCCGGCCGCAAGGACGGCGTGGTGACGCTCGTCCCGAAGGACACCGCGGCCCGCGCGCTCGCCGAGGCGAACCTCGACAAGATCCTGCGCCTCGCCGGGCTCGCCGAGCTGCGCCTCGCCGACGACACCCAGGGCCGGCCCGGCGAGATCACCGAGGCCGGCACCCTCCTGCTCGAGCAGTCCGGCCAGGTCGACGTCGCCGCCGAGCGCGCGCGCCTCGGCAAGGAGCTCGAGAAGCTCGAGAAGGCCGTCGACGCCGGCGAGGCCAAGCTCGGCAACGCCGCCTTCGTCTCCAAGGCCCCGCCCGCCATCCTCGACGGCGCCAAGGCGCAGCTCGCCGAGGCCAGGGCGCGCCGCGACGAGACCGCGCGCATGCTCGCCGCCCTCGGCTGACCCTTCCCATGATCCGCCTTCACGTCCACACCGACAAGGCCGCCGCCGTCCGCGCGGTCGCCGCCGACATCGCCGCGCTCATCCGCGGCCGCGCCGCCGAGGGGCGACGCGCCGTCCTCGGGCTGGCCACCGGCTCGACCCCCATCCCCCTCTACGCGGAGCTCGTGCGCCTGCACCGCGAGGAGGGCCTGTCGTTCCGCAACGTCACGACCTTCAACCTCGACGAGTACAGCGGCCTCGGCCCCGACCACGACCAGTCCTACCGCTGGTTCATGCAGCGCCAGCTGTTCGACCATGTCGACGTCACCCCGTCCGAGACCCACGTCCCGGACGGCCTGGCAAAGGACGTCCCCGCCGCCGCCGCGGCCTACGAGGCCGCCATCCTCGCCGCCGGCGGGATCGACCTCCAGGTGCTCGGCATCGGCCGCACCGGCCACATCGGCTTCAACGAGCCCCCCGCCGGCCCCGCGACCCGCACCCGCCAGGTGCACCTCGACGAGCTCACGCGCCGCGACAACGCCAGCTTCTTCGGCGACGTCGCCAAGGTGCCTCACCACGCCGTGACCATGGGCGTGGGCACCATCCTCGACTGCCGCCGCGTCGTCCTCCTCGCCTGGGGCGAGGGCAAGGCCGACATCGTCCGCCGCTCGGTCGAGGACGCGCCGTCCGACGACTGCCCGGCCAGCTGGCTGCAGCGCCACGCCGCCTGCGACTTCGTCCTGGACGCCCCCGCGGCCGCCAAGCTCGCCCGTCGCTGAACCCCCTTCCCCGCCCGCCATGCCCCTCGCCGTCAAGCCCCGCCACGTCTCGCCCATCGACCCCGGCTTCGTCCCCGCCTCGGTCTGGACCCGCGAGTACCTCGCCCTCTGCGACCGCACCCCCGGCGCCGCGCCCCTGGCCATCAGCCTCGCGCGCCCCGATGGCACGGCCTCGACCCACCGCACCCGCACCCTGCCCCCGGGCGCCGGCTTCGATGACCTGAACCGGCTGCACGTCGAGCGCACGGTCAAGTTCCTCCTCTGGGCGCGCGGCGGCGACACCTTCCGCCTTGCCGGCACCCATGCCGCCCACTTCGCGGCGCTGCTCGCCGACATCTACCGCCCGGGCGGCGAGAGGGCGTTCGACGCCGAGTTCGTCCGCAAGCTCTTCGACCGCAACCCCGTCTTCCTCGCCTGCGGCGAGGCCGAGCTCCCCAAGGAGAGCGCGTCGCACCTGCCCCTCGGCCGCAACCTCGACGGCTGCCGCATCGGCTTCGACCTGGGCGGCTCCGACCGCAAGTGCGCCGCGGTCATCGACGGCAAGGTCGTGTTCTCCGAGGAGGTGAAGTGGGACCCCTATTTCCAGAAGGACCCCCAGTACCAGTTCGACGGCATCGTGCACTCGCTGGAGATGGCCGCCCGGCACCTGCCCCGCGTCGACGCCATCGGCGGCTCGGCGGCCGGCGTCTACATCAACAACACCGTGCGCGCCGCCTCCCTCTTCCGCGGCATCACCGACCCCCAGGTCTACGAGACCCGCGTGAAGCCCATGTTCCTCGAGATCGCCAAGCGCTGGCCGGGAGTGCCCTTCGAGGTCCTCAACGACGGCGACGTCACCGCGCTGGCCGCCTCGATGTCCCTGAACCGCAACGCCGTCCTGGGCATCGCCATGGGCACGTCCGTCGCCGCCGGCTACGTCGACACCCACGGCAACCTCACCAACTGGCTGAGCGAGCTCGCCTTCGTCCCCGTCGACTACCGCCCCGGCGGCCCCGCCGACGAATGGTCGGGCGACCTCGGCTGCGGCGTGCAATACTTCAGCCAGCAGGGCGTCGGCCGCCTCCTTCCCTTGGCCGGCATCCCCATGCCCGCCGGGATGAAGCTGCCCGAGCAGCTCGAGGAGCTTCAGAAGCTCATGAAGGCCGGCGACGCCCGCGCGCGCTCGGTCTACGAGGCCATCGGCATCGCCTTCGGCTACGCGCTCGCCCACTTCGCCGAGTACTATCGCTACGAGTGCCTGCTCATCATGGGCCGCGTGACCTCGGGCGAGGGCGGGTCGATCATCATCGACAAGGCCCGCGCGGTGCTCGCCGACGAGTTCCCCTCGCTGCGCATCGACCTCGTCGTGCCCGACGAGAAGGACAAGCGCCACGGCCAGGCCATCGCCGCGGCCTCGCTGCCCAAGACCTCCCGCTGAGCCATGGCCCTCGACCCCTCCCAGCAGGCCCTCGCCGACCGCGCCAAGGCGGCCCATGAGCCCCTCGACCTCGGCGCCTGCCTCGGCCGGGCCTGGGACCTGCTCAAGGCGGACTTCTGGGGGGTCCTTGGCGCCATGCTCGCGCTCATGGTCATCAATGGCGCGCTGACCCTCGTCTCGATGATTCCCATCCTGGGGATCCTCGTGGTCGTGCTGCTGAGTCCCCCGCTGGGCCTGGGCGCGGTGTCTTGGTTCGTCGCCCGCGCCCGAGGAGGTCGTCCGGGCATCGGCGTGCTCTTTTCCGGCTTCTCCCGTTTCGGTGAGTCGCTCGCCCTCTACCTGGTGGGCGCCCTCCTCATCCTGGTGGGCTTCCTTTTCTGCATCCTCCCCGGCATCTACCTGGCCCTGGCCTGGGCCGCCGCTGCGCCGCTGCTCGCCGATCGCCGCGGCGGCTTCTGGGAATGCCTCGAGATGAGCCGCCAGGCCCTGACCGCCCATTTCGGCTGGCTCCTGCTCTTTTGCATCATGATGGGGCTTGTCGCCGCCTCGGGCGTCCTGCTCTGCGGCGTCGGGCTGCTTGTCACGGCACCCTTGGCCTACCTAGCCTACGCCGTAGCCTATGTCCGCCTCTTCGACGGCGGCGAGACGCCTCCGACCCTTTCCCTCTGACCCCCTCGACCGCCATGAAGCTCAATCCCAACGCCGACCTCTTCATTCCCGACGGCAAGGCCCTGCCCGAGGCCGTCTCCCGCACCACCCACCTCGGGATCGGCGCGCACCAGGACGACCTCGAGTTCATGGCCTACCACGGCATCGCCGAGTGCTTCCACCGGCAGGACAAGTGGTTCGGCGGCGTGATCCTGACCGACGGCAAGGGCAGCTCGCGCGCGGGGCTCTACAAGGAGTGGACGGACGAGCAGGTCGCCGCCGAGCGCGTGCAGGAGCAGCGCCGCGCCGCCGTCCTGGGCGAGTTCAGCTTCGTCGCCCAGCTCGGCTTCCCCAGCAAGGAGGTCCGCGACGTCAAGGCCGCCGCCCCCCGGGCCGACCTCCAGGCCATCCTCGCCGCCGCCAAGCCCGAGGTCGTCTACCTGCACAACCCGGCCGACAAGCACCAGACGCACGTCGGGGTGACGCTGCGGGCGATCGAGGCCATGCGGGCCCTGCCCGCCGCCGACCGCCCCCGCAAGGTGGTGGGCTGCGAGGTCTGGCGCAGCCTCGACTGGCTGCTGGACAGCGACAAGGTCGTCCTGCCCGTCTCCCAGCGCCTCAACCTGGCCGCCGCCCTCAACGGCGTCTTTGACTCGCAAATCACGGGCGGCAAGCGGTATGACCTCGCCGTGATGGGCCGGCGCCTCGCCAACGCGACCTTCTTCGACGCCTACGCGTCGGACCAGGAGACCCATCTCCAGTGGGCGATGGACCTCACCCCCCTCGTGCAGGACCCCTCCCTGGACATCGAGGCCTACACCCTCGGCTTCGTCGACCGCCTCAAGGGCGACATCTCGGCCGCCATCCGGAAGTCCCTCTGACCATGCCCGCCCCCACCCTCCTCGTCCTCGCCGCCGGCATGGGATCGCGCTACGGCGGTCTCAAGCAGATCGACCCGATGGGCCCCTCGGGAGAGACCATCCTCGACTACTCCGTCTTCGACGCCCTGCGCGCCGGCTTCGGCAAGG
>CAYYLJ010000020.1:0-20978 GCA_964472585.1 uncultured Enterobacteriaceae bacterium
GAAGTCTATCTCTTCCTCCCTCCTTGCCCCCGCCATCCTCCAGGCTCGCCTTCATTCCTTGCGCTCCGGCCCTCGCTCACCCTTAACTGCACGTCCCATGTGGCGCCTGTTCGTGGAGAAGAAACCCGCTTTCCGCTCGGAAGGGGAGGGCCTCCTGCGCGATCTCAGGGAGCAGCTGAACCTTCCCGGCCTCCGTTCGGTCCGAGTCCTCCAGCGCTATGATGTCGAGGGCCTGGCCGAGGCCGGCCTGCTCGCCGCCCTGCCCACCGTGTTCGCCGAGCCGCCGGTGGACGACGTCCATCGCGAGACCTTCCCGCTCTCGGCCGATGAGTCCGCCTTCGCCATTGAGTTCCTGCCCGGCCAGTTCGACCAGCGGGCCGACTCCGCCTCCCAATGCCTGGCCCTCGTGGCCGGCGGCGAGCGTCCCGCCGTGGCCGCGGCCCGCGTCATCGCCGTGGCCGGCGTCACCCCTGCCGATCTGGCCCGCATCAAGGCCTTCCTGATCAACCCTGTCGATTCCCGCGAGGCGTCGATGGCCAAGCCCGCGTCGCTGCGCCGCGCGGCGCCCCGCCCGGCGGACGTCGCCTCCCTCGCCGGTTTCCTCACCCTCGACACGGCCGCGCTGGCCGAGCTTCGCCGCCGCCTCGGCCTCGCGATGTCGGACGCCGACCTCGCCTTCTGCCAGGCCCATTTCCGCGACGAGGCCCGCCGCGAGCCCACCGTCACCGAGCTCCGCCTCCTCGACACCTATTGGTCCGACCACTGCCGGCACACCACCTTCCTCGCCGGCCTGACCGCCGTCGAGTTCGAGCCCTCCCCCTTGCTCGAGCCGTTCCGCAAGGCTTGGGACCGCTATCGCGAGGTGCGCCTCGGTCTCGGACGCGATGGCAAGCCCCTCTGCCTGATGGACCTCGCCACGATCGCGGCGCGGGAGCTCCGTCGCCAGGGCAAGCTCGATGACCAAGAGGATTCCGAGGAGGTCAACGCCGCCTCGCTGGTGGTGCCCATCGAGGTCGACGGCCGGAAGGAGGAGTGGCTCGTGATGTTCAAGAACGAGACCCACAACCACCCGACCGAGATCGAGCCCTTCGGCGGCGCGGCCACCTGCCTCGGCGGCGCCATCCGCGACCCCCTCTCGGGCAGGTCCTACGTCTACCAGGCGATGCGCGTGACGGGCGCCGCCAACCCGCTCCAGCCCCTCGCCGAGACGCTCCCCGGCAAGCTTCCCCAGCGGAAGATCTGCCGCGAGGCTGCCGCCGGCTACGCCTCCTATGGCAACCAGATCGGCCTGGCGACCGGACTGGTGTCCGAGCATTACCATCCGGGCTTCGTCGCCAAGCGCATGGAGGTCGGCGCGGTCGTCGCCGCCGGCCCCCGCCGCGCCGTGCGCCGCGAGACGCCCGCCCCGGGCGACGTCATCGTACTCGTCGGCGGCCGCACGGGCCGCGACGGCGTGGGCGGCGCGACCGGCTCGTCCAAGGAGCACACGGAGGCCGCCCTGCAGAGCTCGGCCGAGGTCCAGAAGGGCGACGCGCCCACCGAGCGCAAGCTCCAGCGCCTCTTCCGCGACGAGGCGGTGAGCCGTCTCATCAAGCGCTGCAACGACTTCGGGGCGGGCGGCGTGTCCGTCGCCATCGGCGAGCTGGCGCCCTCGCTGCATGTCCACCTGGATCGCGTCCCGCTCAAGTACGACGGCCTCGATGGCACCGAGATCGCCCTATCCGAGTCCCAGGAGCGCATGGCCGTCGTCCTGGCCCCGTCCGACGTGCCCGCCTTCGTCGCCGCCGCGGCCAAGGAGAACCTCGAGGCCGTCGCCGTGGCCGATGTCACCGACACCGGCCGCCTTGTCATGGAGTGGCGCGGCGCCCGCATCGTCGACCTCAGCCGCGCCTTCCTCGACACGAACGGCGTCCCCCAGTCCGCCTCGGCCAAGGTGCTCGCCCCCGCCGCGGACCGGCATCCCTTCCTGCCCGCCGTTCGCGACCTGACGGCCGAGGACCTCCGCGCCTGCCTCGCCGCCCTGCCGCATGCCGGCCAGCGCGGCCTCGTGGAGCGCTTCGACGCCTCCATCGGCGCGGGCACCGTGCTACATCCCTTCGGGGGCGCCACCCAGACCAGCCCGCAGGAGGCCATGGTCGCGAAGATCCCCGTGCTCGGCGGCGAGACCGATGCCTGCACGGTGATGGCCTACGGCTACAATCCCGAGGTCGCCCAGTGGTCCCCGGGCCATGGCGCGGTCTGCGCCGTCGTCGAGTCCCTCGCCCGCCTCGTCGCCGCCGGCGGCGACCCGTCGCGCGCCCGCCTGACCCTGCAGGAGTATTTCGAGAAGCTCGGCGGCGATCCCGCCCGCTGGGGCAAGCCCCTGGTCGCCCTGCTCGGGGCGCTCGAGGCCCAGCTTGAGCTCGGCGCTCCCGCCATCGGCGGCAAGGACAGCATGTCGGGCTCCTTCAAGGACCTCGATGTGCCGCCGACCCTGGTGTCGTTCGCCATCGTCCCCTCGCTTGCCTCGCGGACGGTGTCGTCCGAGCTCAAGCAGGCCGGTTCCGTGCTGGCCCTCGTCGAGGTGCCTCGCACTCCGGCGCTCCTTCCCGATCTCGCCGCCGCCCGCGAGGCCTGGGCGGCCGTCCATCGCCTGGTCCGCGCCGGTAAGGTGCGCGCGGCCGCCGCCGTACGCCAAGGCGGGGCGGGGCACGCCCTCGCCCGCATGGCGTTCGGCAACCGGGTCGGCGTCGCGCTCGACGCCGCGCCCTCCCGGGACTTCCTCGTCCCTTCCTACGGCTCCCTC
This sequence comes from uncultured Enterobacteriaceae bacterium, assembly GCA_964472585.1. Lineage (GTDB taxonomy): Bacteria > Verrucomicrobiota > Verrucomicrobiia > Opitutales > UBA953 > UBA8828. The sequence continues at coordinate 2,786 of CAYYLJ010000020.1, forward strand.
GTCCTCGAGGTCGCCTCGGCGGCCGATCTCTCGGGCATGCCGCATCGCCTGCTCGGACGCACCCTATCCGATCCCGTCTTCTCCTGGCCTGGCGCCAAGGCGTCCTTGGACGACCTCCTGGCCTCCCATGAGGCCACGCTCGAGCCCGTCTACCCGACGCGCGCCGCCGAGCCCGCGCCGCCGATCCCCGAGGTGCGCCACACGGCGCGCGCCGCCTCCCGTCCCGCCGCCAGGGTGGCCCGCCCGCGCGTCATCATCCCCGTCTTCCCGGGGACGAACTGCGAATGGGACACCGCCCGGGCGTTCCGGCAGGCCGGCGCCGAGCCCGAGATCCTCGTGCTGCGCAACCTCGACGCCGCTGGGCTCGCCGAGTCGCTCGAGGCGCTGGCCAAGGCCATTCGCCGCAGCCAGATCCTGATGATCCCCGGCGGCTTCAGCGCGGGCGACGAGCCCGACGGCTCCGGCAAGTTCATCGCGGCGACCCTCCGGGCCCCTGCCGTGCGAGACGCCGTCATGGACCTGCTGCGCGGCCGCGACGGCCTGGCGCTGGGCATCTGCAACGGCTTCCAGGCGCTCATCAAGGTCGGGCTCGTCCCCTACGGCGAGATCCGCGACATCGACCCCGCCGCGCCGACGCTCTTCCACAACCGCATCGGACGCCACCTCTCGCGCTATGCGACCACCCGCGTGGCCTCCGTCCTCTCGCCCTGGCTGAGCCGCATGGAGCCGGGGGAGCTCCATGCCATCCCGTTCTCCCACGGGGAGGGACGTTTCATCGCGCCCTCGGCGACGATGCGCCGCCTGGCCGAGGCCGGACAGGTCGCCTTCCAGTATGCCGACGCCTCCGGTCGCCCCGCCGCCGACATCGCCGCCAATCCCAACGGCTCCGACTGGGCCGTGGAGGGCATCAGCAGTCCTTGCGGGCGGGTCCTGGGCAAGATGGGACACAGCGAGCGCCGCGGCGCCCACATCGCCGTCAACATCCCCGGCCGCAAGCACCAGCCCCTCTTCGAGGGCGGGGTCGCCTATTTCGCCTGATAGGGGAACCTGGCCGCCCCATGGCCGTCCAATGGCTGGACAGCCCCGCGGGTTTGTCTTCCCTATGCCCATGAGCCGATTCCTCCCCGTCTTGCTCGTCGCCTCCGCCGTCCTCGCGGCCGAGACGCCTCGCCATGAGGCCATGGATTATGGCCCCTTCCTCACGGCCAGCATCGAGAATCCCCGCCGCAAGAACTCGGACAACGGCGACGGGGCGGCGACGGACAAGGCGGTGGTCGTGCGGCTCGGCAAGCGCGAGGCCGCGGCCGCCTATGACACCGACACGCTTCGCCTCTCCGGGGCATGGACCGGCGGCTGGCTCGCCCTGCGCGGCGTCACCTTCGACGCCGTCCATGGCGACAACCCGGGGCCTCCCGACGGCGCCTCGGTCCTGCTCGAGACCAATCCCGGGCCGGGTTGGTGCCCCGACGGCGCCTTCGCCGATCCCCGCAAGGTCGAGGCGCCCGATGCCCGCTATGCCCAGCGGCCGCTCGGCCCGCTGCCCGCCACCCATGCCAAGTACCGAGGACTCTTTCTCCACGGTGAGCGCGTGATCCTCAGTTACACCGTCGGCAAGGCTGCCGTCCTGGAGTCACCGGACCTTCTGGTGGTCGATGGCCGACAGGTGATCGTGCGCGATCTCACGGTGGCCGAGGGCGGGCTCGCCGCCTGGGTCAAGCTGGCCGACTTGCCGGCGGGAGGGGCCTTCGAGGTCGCCGGGGGTGTGCCGGACGAGCTCCGTGACAAGGTCGGCGCCTCGATGTCCGGCGGCGCCGCCATCCTGTCCGCCGACGGCGCCCATGTCACCGTCGTCGCCGTCGCCGGCGTCCCCTCCTCCCGTCTCTCGGGCGGCCAGCGGCTCGCGCTCGACCTGCGCGGCCTGAAGGCAGGGGCCAAGGTCCGCATCGCCTATGTCCGCGCCCCAGTCGCCGAGCGCGCCCAGGCCGCGGTCGCGGCGGACGAGGCTATCTCGCGCGCCGCCGCCGTGGATCTTGTCGCCCTCACCAAGGGCGGCCCGGCCCGCTGGACCGAGACCACCGAGGTCCGCTGGCAGATGGGCGAGGCCGAGACCGAGAAGGCCATGGCGCGCCTCAAGCGCGCCGCCAAGCCCGACCCCGCCCGCATCCGCGAGCTCGAGGCCGCCCCCTATCTCGTGGACACCCTTCCGGTGCCCGAGGCCAACCCCTACGGCTCCTGGATGCGCGTCGGCGCCATCGATTTCCTGGACGGCAACCGTATCGCCTTCTCCACCTGGAGCGGCGATGTCTGGGTCAGCACCGACCTGGGGGCGAAGGACGGCGCCGTGCGCTGGAAGCGATTCGCGACCGGCCTCTTCCACCCGCTGGGGCTCAAGGTGATCAAGGGCGACATCCATGTCCTGGGGCGCGACCAGATCACCCGCCTCCGCGACCTGAACGGCGACGGCGAGGCCGACGCGTACGAGAACGTCAACAACGACGTCAAGATCACCTCGAACTTCCACGAGTTCGCCTTCGACCTCCAGGTGGACCGCGCGGGCAACCTCTACTTCCTCAAGGGCGGCCCCGTGAACCCGGGGGGCCGCGGCTGGGGTCCGCTCAGTCCCCACCACGGCTGCATCTTCCGGCTGCCTCCCGACGGCTCGCGCCTCGACATCATCGCGACCGGCGTGCGCGCCCCCAACGGCATGGGCATCGGGCCCAACGACGAGGTGTCCAACGGCGACAACCAGGGCACCTGGGTGCCGGTCGATTACCTTAACATCCTTCCCGAGCCCGGCCCTGCCATCACCAAGCCCCACTTCGTGGCGGTTCCCGACCTATCCCATCTCTCGCCCAAGCCCGACAAGCAGGTGCCTCGGCCGCTCTGCTGGCTGCCGATGGACATCGACAATTCCAACGGCGGCCAGGCCTGGGTCACCGACGACCGCTGGGGCCCCTTCAAGGGCCGGATGACCTACACCTCCTACGGCAAGTCCTCGCTCTTCCTCGTCCTCCAGGAGCGCGTCGGCGACGTCCTTCAGGGCGGCGTCGTGAAGTTCCCCCTGCGCTTCACCACCGGCATCATGCGCCCGCGCTTCAGCCCGGTCGACGGGCAGCTCTACGTGGCCGGCCTCAAGGGCTGGCAGTCCAACGCCGTGAAGGACGGTGCCATCCACCGCGTTCGGCATACCGGCAAGTCCGTCACCTTCCCGACCGCCGTGTCCGTCACCGACGCCGGGATCACGGTCCGCTTCAGCGGCGCCTTGGACGCCGCCACCGCCGGCGACGTCCAGAACTACGCCCTCGAGCAGAACAACTATGTCTGGTCCGCCGACTACGGCTCGCCCGAGCTCAAGGTCGGCGCGAAGGATGCCGGCGACAAGGCCTCGCATGGCACCACCGCCGTGCCCATCCGCGCCGCCCGCCTCGCTCCCGACCGCCGCTCGGTCTTCCTCGAGGTGCCCGGCCTGGTCCCCGTCATGACCTCCCGGATCAAGCTCAACGTGCGCGCGGAGGACGGCTCACGCGTGCCGGACGAGGTCATCCACACGATCCACGCCGTGCCTCCCGCCGCCTCGCCGGGCAAGGAGGTGCTCTCCCTCGCTCCCGCCGCCTCCCGCGCCGACCTTGGCTGGCTCGGCGTCGCCGTCGCCATCGCCGGGCTTCTCGGCCTCGGCGCCTGGATCTTCCGCCTCAGGTTCGGCTGCTGCGGTTGCGGCAAGTGCGCCCGTCGCTGACCCATGCGCCTCGCCTGGCTCCTGCTCGCTTCGACCTCGCTCGCCCTCGCCGGCGAGCAGGGGCTCGCCCTCCTTCTGGAGGGAGGCGGGCGGCAGGATGCGCGGCGCGAGCGGCTCGCCGCCCTGCATGTGCCGGCCGGCCAACCGGTCTCGCCGTTCATCCCCATCGGCCCCTTCAAGGCGCGTTGGGAAGGCTCGCTTGTCTCGGACGTCCGCCAGGAGGTTCGCCTCCGGGTGGTCGGCGGCGCCGCCGCGACCCTGACGATCTCCGGCAAGGCCGTCCCCTCCTTGGCGGAGGGCGGCGATGTCACGCTGGACAAGGGCGAGAACCCGTTCGTCCTTGAGACGGCCGCCGACGGGAAGTCCGACCTCACGCTTCGCCTCGAGTGGGCCGGCCGCGGCTTCGGCTGGGAGCCGGTCCCGCCGGAGGCGTTTCGCCACGACCCCGCCAAGGTCGCCGCGGGCATGCAGCTGCGCGAGGGCCGTCGCCTCTTCGCCGAGCTCCGCTGCGCGACCTGCCACGTCGGGCCCGACAAGGTCCCGACGGCGGGGCAGGGCATGCCGGAACTGGCCAAGGACGCGCCCGTGCTCGCCAACTATGGCGAGCGTTTCCGCGAGCCCTACCTCGCCCACTGGATCCAGGATCCCCACGCCTTCCGCCCCGGCTCCCTCATGCCCCGGGTCTTCGCCCCGACCAAGGATGGCTCGCCCGACCCGCGCGCCGCCGACCTCGCCGCCTTCCTCGTCTCGCAGGGCACGCCGCCCGCGGCCTCTTCGGTCGACCCCTCCAAGGCGGGCGAGGGCGCCGCGCTGTTCGCCAGCCTCGGCTGCCTGGCCTGCCACGCCACCCCCGACCTGCCTGTCGCCAAGGCCGGAGACCGCACGCCGCTCGCGCACGTCGCCGCGAAGTGGCACGGCGACGCCCTGGTCGAGTACCTCCTCGATCCCGCCCGCCACTATCGCACCACCAAGATGCCCAACTTCCGCCTCTCGCGCGAAGAGGCGGGGAAGCTGGCCGCCTACCTGCTGACTTCCGCCAAGGGCGAGGTCGCCGCGGCGCCCAAGGGCGACGCCGCCCGCGGCGCGGCCCTGTTGGTGAGCGAGGGTTGCATCAACTGCCACGCCGGCGCGCCCGTCGGCAACCGACCTTCCTTGGCGGACACGCTCGCCAAGGGCTGGCGCGGCGGCTGCGTCGCCGAGGACGCCGCGGGGCGGGGCAGGGCGCCCGACTTCGTGCTGACTCCCGCCCAGCGCGAGGCGCTCAGGGCCTTCGCCAGGACCGACTTCGCCTCGCTGCGCCAGGACACCCCGGCCGAGTTCGCCCACCGGCAGGTGGCCGAGCTCCGCTGCGGCGCCTGCCATGACCACGATGGCGCCGTCGCCCGCCGCGCCCTGCTGAAGGACGATGCGAAGCTGTTGCTCGCCCGCGGGCCCGCCCACAAGGAGGGCGAGCCGCTGCCCGATGGCGCCGTCCCGGCGCTCACGTGGCTGGGCGAGAAACTCAAGGCCGATTGGTCGGCGAAGTTCATCGCCGGCGAGCCCATGGACAAACCCAGGCCTTGGCTCGCCGCCCGCATGCCCGGCTACGCCTTCCATGGCGCCGGCCTGGCCGCCGGGCTGTCCTTCCAGCATGGGTTCCCGCTGGCCTGCGCGCCCGAGCTCGCCCCGGATGCCGACGCCGCCGCGGTCGGCGCCCGTCTCCTCGGGGCGTCCGGCGGCTTCAACTGCATCCAGTGCCATGCCGCGGGCTCACGCCCCGCCACGGCCGCGTTCGAGGCGCCTGGCAACAACCTGGCCTCCACCACGGCACGGCTGCGCCGGACCTACTACGACCGTTGGATGCTGGCTCCCAATCGCGTCGACCCCGCGACCAAGATGCCGCGTTTCGCCGATGAGGATGGCCTGACGCCCCTCACCGACATCGAGGACGGCGATGCCGCCGCCCAGTTCGGCGCGATCTGGGAGCATCTGAGGGAGCTCGGGGGCAGGGCAAAGTAGGCAACGGGCTTGATGGCTCAAGGAGGGCAACCAGGGTGCAGCTTCACGGCTTCACGGATTGTTTACGAGCGGTGTCAGTCTCGCCCGCAGTCACCGGGGGCACCGCCGAGGCACAGTCCCATCAAGCCCCCCCCTGTGAAGCAGTGAAGCTGCGAAGCTGCCCGCCGCCCCCCCCCTCTTATTCCCTTGCCTTACCCCCTCCTGTCACTCATTTTGCCCTCTAATCTTCGTGAGTGAGCGGGGCGGAGCCCCTCTCGCAAGGGCCGGCGGAAACCCCGCTCCCACACGGTGAGGTCGGCGTGTAGCTGGCCCACGGGAACAACCCCAGGACGGCCCCAACCCAAACAAACCCACCACCACCATGTCGACCAACAAGTCGGAAGTCATCAAGCAGCACCAGAAGGACGCCAAGGACACCGGTTCCCCCGAGGTCCAGGTCGCGCTCCTGACGGCCCGCATCAACCATCTCACGGACCACCTGCGCAGCCACCGCAAGGACTTCCACAGCCGCCGCGGCCTGATCCAGATGACCAATCGCCGCCGCAAGCTGCTCAACTACCTCAAGTCCACCGAGGTCGAGCGCTACAACGCGATCATCACCAAGCTCAACCTGCGCAAGTGAGCGCCTGAGCCAGGGCCCGGGGCGGTCCCGCCTTCCCCGGCGCGGACACCCGGGCCCTCTCGCCTTTCCCCCAAAGAAAAACCCGCCCGGCATCCCGCCGGGCACAACCCAACACCAACACATGAAACAGGAACACAGCGTGACCGTCGAGGAACTCGGCATCACCATCAGCACCGGGAGCATCGGCCGACTGGCCAACGGCTCCGTCACCATCCGCAAGGGCGACACCGTCCTCTTCGTCTCCGCCACGGCGGCCGAGGGCCTGCGCAACCCCGACCAGGACTTCTTCCCCCTGACGGTCGACTACCGCGAGAAGTTCGCCGCCGCCGGCCGCTTCCCCGGCAGCTACTTCCGCCGCGAGGGCAAGCCCTCCGACAAGGAGATTATCACCTCCCGCCTCTGCGACCGCCCCCTGCGCCCCCTCTTCCCCGAGGGCTTCCTCAATGAGGTCCAGGTCATCGGCCTCGTCCTCTCCGCCGACGGCGAGAACGACCCCGACGCGCTCATGGTCACCGCCGCCTCCGCCGCGGTGTTCACCTCGGACATCCCCTGGAACGGCCCCATCGCCGGCGTCCGCGTCGGCCGCGTCAACGGCCAGTTCGTCGCCAACCCGACCCACTCGCAGATCTTCGAGTCCGACCTCAACCTCATCTACGTCGGCAACGAGCGCGACATGATGATGATCGAGGGCGAGGCCGACCAGATCTCCGAGGCCGACTTCCTCGCGGCGCTCGAGTTCGGCCACAAGGCCATCCAGCCCCTGATCAAGGCCCAGCGCGAGCTCGCGGCCAAGATCGGCAAGGCCAAGCGCACCTTCGCCCTCCAGCTGCCCGACGCCAAGGTCGTCGCCATCTGCGAGCGCGTGGCCGCCGAGGGCGACCAGCTCCGCAAGGCCATCTTCATCGAGTCCAAGGCCGCCCGCGGCAACGCGGTCAAGGCGGTCATGGAGAAGGCCAAGGAGGCCTGCGCCGCCGAGATCGGCGCCACCTTCGACGCCCGCCACGTCAAGATGGCGTTCGAGAAGCTCCAGGAGAAGGTCTACCGCTCGGCCATCCTCGAGGCCGGCAAGCGCGCCGACGGCCGCGGCCCCGCCGACCTCCGCAAGATCAGCTGCGAGGTCGACGTCCTCCCCCGCGTCCACGGCTCCTCGCTCTTCCAGCGCGGCGAGACCCAGGGCCTCGTGCTCGCGACCCTCGGCACCTCCAAGGACGCCCAGGAGATCGACGCCATCACCGGCGGCCCCAAGACCCGCTCCTTCCTCCTGCACTACAACTTCCCGCCCTTCTCGGTCGGCGAGACCGGCCGCTTCGGCATGACCAGCCGCCGCGAGACCGGCCACGGCAACCTCGCGGAGCGCGCGCTCCTGTCGGTGCTGCCCTCGGAGCAGGACTTCCCCTACTCCATCCGGCTCGTGTCCGAGATCATGGAGTCCAACGGCTCCACCTCGATGGCCTCCGTCTGCGGTGGCAGCCTCGCCCTCATGGACGCCGGCGTGCCCATCAAGGCCCCGGTGGCCGGCATCTCCTGCGGCCTCGTGTCGGATGAGCAGGGCGGCAAGATCGTCGCCCACAAGGTCCTGACCGACATCATCGGCGCCGAGGACCACTTCGGCGACATGGACTTCAAGATCTGCGGCACGCGCGAGGGCATCACCGCCTTCCAGCTCGACCTCAAGATCCACGGCCTGCCGTTCTCGATCGTCCGCGAGGCCGTCGCCCAGAACAAGGTCGCCCGCGACGCCATCCTCGGCATCATGGAGAAGGCGATGCCCGCCACCCGCGCGGAGCTCAAGCAGCACACGCCCCGCACGCACCGCGTGAAGATCCCCTCCGACAAGATCGGCGCCCTCATCGGCCCCGGCGGCAAGAACATCAAGCGCATCACCGAGTACACCGGCTGCCAGATCGACATCGACCAGGACGACTCCGGCTGGGTCACCATCTTCGCGACCGACGGCGAGAAGCTCGCCCGCGCGGTCAACGAGGTGAACCTCATCTCGGCGCAGATCGAGCTCGAGAAGACCTACAAGGGCATCGTCCGCTCCGTGAAGGAATTCGGCGTCTTCGTCGAGTGCCTCCCCGGCCAGGAAGGCCTCGTCCACGTCTCCGAGCTCGCCGACTTCCGCGTCAACCGCGTGGAGGACGTCTGCAAGCTGGGCGACGAGATCATCGTCAAGTGCGTGGGCATCGACGACAAGGGCCGCGTGCGCCTCTCGCGCCGCGCCGCCATCGCCGAGAAGGAAGGCCGCGAGTACGTGCCCGCCCCCAAGCCCTCGTTCGGCGACCGCCCCCGCGGTGACCGCGGCGAGCGCCGCCACAGCCGCGACCGCGGTCCCTCCCCCGAGGGCGACCTCGGCTAAGGGCCACCCCGGCTGACCGACCAGGGCCCCGGCGCGAGCCGGGGCCTTTTGTTTGGGCAGGTGGCGGCTTGCCCCTTGGCCGGGATTCCGCGGCTTGACCACAAAAGAGTGGGGGTTATTCCTAAATTATGCCCCGCAATCTCCTGCTCGCCGCTTTGGCCCTCGGATCTGTCACCGCGTATGCACAGGAGGCGTCCTTGAACATGACGCTCACCTCGGCCAACGGCGGCGCGAACACGCTCTTCTCCTGGAGCTACACGGGCACGCCGACCGTTGGGCCTACCGCAACTTTCCCCACTGCCGGTATCAGCGCCCTAACATTCTACAGCGGCAACTATGTTGCACAGAACTCATCCTCCACAGGAACGCCTGGCTCGGCCTTGGCTTCTTCCCCGCCTCCCGCGATTACCAGCCTTGAGACGGGTTTGGTGATTACCAACACCGTCACTGGTGTAAGCAGGTCGATTACAGAGATCACTATTCACGGTAATTCCACTTTCGCGAGCATAGGGTTCCGTTGGTCTGACTACATGACGACTGCACTGGAGGCCACTTCTGGGCAGGAGCTGGTTCTTTCCGGCCCGACGAGCGGCTCTTACCTCTCGGACATCGATTTCTCCACCTTCTCCGCCGGGTCGTGGGTCTACAGTCAAAATACCTATATCAACTTCGACACCTACCTCACGGTTTCCGGCCCCCCCGTCCCCGAACCCTCCACCTACGGCCTGATGCTCGGCGGTCTGGCGCTGGTCGGCGCGGCTATCCGCCGACGGAAGACCTCGAAGTAAAGAGGACAAAGGAAAGGTCCGACTCAGGAGGCCCCGCGAAAGCGGGGTCTTTTGTTTGGGCTGACCGAATCCTGCTTAAGCCTTCCGCAGGCGGGCGGTGACGTGAAGGACGGTCAGGATGGCGCTGGTCGGCATCATGACGGACGCGAGCAGGGGTGACATGTGCCCGGTGATCGCCAAGCCGACGGTGAGCGCGTTGTAGGCCACCGCGAACACGAAGACCTCGGTCAGGACCCTGCGGCGCAGGGCGGCCACCTCCAGGAGCCGGGCGATGCCGCCCAGTCCCCGGCCCAGCAGGTAGAAGTCCGCCTTTTGCTCGAGCAGGCTGAGGTCCACGACGGGCGTGCCCCGCAGGGCCGCCTCGGCGAAGGCCAGCGCGTCATTGGCGCCGTCCCCGACCATCAGCGTGCGGTCGCCCTCGCGCCGGATCCAGGCCGCCTTGTCCTCCGGCGCCATCGCGCCGATGGCCGCGCTCGCCGGCAGGCCGAGCTCGAGGACCCGCTCCCGCACCCGCTCCGGATTGTCCCCGGATAGCACCGTCACCTCGAGGCCCCGCGCGCGGAGACGGTCGACGTCCGCCTTGGCCCCGGGGCGCAGCGTCTCGCGGAAGGCGATGAGGCGCACCCGCTCGCCCTCGCGGCTCAGCTCGGTCGCCGATAGGCCCTCCGCGCCCGCTGCCGAGCCGCGCCAGCCCGGCTTGCCCAGCGCCCAGCGCGTGCCGTCGGGCGTCGTCAGCTCGGCGCCCAGGCCGGCATGGAAGGCGACCGTCCCCGCCGCCACTGGCTCGCCGCCCAGGTGCTCGCGGATGCCGCGCGCGAAGGGGTGGAGGTTGCCTTCCGTGAGCCGGGCAAGGGCGGCGCGCGCCTCCGGCGCGAGCCGCCGCAGCGAATCCGGATCCGTCGGCGCCGGATGCTCGAGGGTCAAGGTGCCGGTCTTGTCGAGGGCCACCCGCCGGATCCGGCGGGCGCGCTCCCAGACGCTGGCGTCGCGCACATAGACGCCGCGGCGTCGAAGGGCGCCCACGGCCAGCTCGGTGGCCATCGGGAAGGCCAAACCGATGGCGCAGGGACAGGACACCACCAGGATGGAGATCATCCGCTGCAGCGCCTCCGGCCATTCGCCATGGACGATACCGAGCCAGGCGAAGGCCCCGAGGCCGATGGCTAGGACGACGGCGAGGTAGAGCCCCAGGATGCGGCCGAGCTCCTCGGGGCGGAAGGCGCCGTCGCCCCCGGCGTCACGGAGGCGCCGCAGGAGCGAGTCCTGCCAGGTCTCCTCCACGACAAGCCTCAGGGGCGCGGGGCCGATGTTGAGGGCGCCGGAGGGCACGCGGCGGCCGGTCGGGAAGGCGACGGGCTCCGACTCCCCGTTGATCCAGGCAAGGCTGAGGTCCGTGGGCTCGGAGAGAAGCCGGCCGGAGACGGGCACGAGATTTCCGGGGGTCACCTGGATACGGTCGCCCCCCCTCAGGCCCTCGGGTGCGACCTCTTTTGCGACGCCGTCGACGCCCTGCACCGTCACCTTGCGCGCGACCGGTCCGGATTCGGGGAGGCGCCGGCGATTCGCCGCGATGGCGCGCTCCTGGGTCCAGCGTCCGACCAGCATCAGGAAGGTGAACACGGAGACGAAGTCCCAATACTCCAGGTCGGGCCTGCCGACCGCCCAGCCGACGAACGAGGCGGCGTAGGCGGCGACCAGACCCAGGGCAATCGGCAGGTCCATGTGAAGCTGCCGCGCGCGCAGGCCGGCCCATGCCCGCGCGATGAACAATCCCCCGCCGACGAGCAGCGACAGCGTCGCCAACCCCACGCTGATGAGCCGGAAGACCCCGGCCATCGGGTCGTCCATCGGCATGCCCAGGTACCCGGGCAGGGCGTGGAGCATGCCGTTCATGGCGAAGGCGCCGCACAGCCCGAGGCGCAGGGCGAGCCCATCCCTGTCGTGCGCCTCGCCGTCGTCCGGCGTCAGCCGGTAGCCGAAGCGCCGCAGGTCGGAGGCGGCGGCGACCAGGTCCGCGCCCTTTCCCCAGCGAAGCCGGACGGTGCCGCTGTCAGGGTTCACCCTGGCATCCAGGATGCCCGCGTGGCCCGCGAGGCGCCCCTCCACGAGCCAGACGCAGCCGACGCAGGCCAGTCCGCGCAGGCCTAGCCGCAGCTCGCCCCGCCCGCCCGATTCCGCGCCCCGCTGGGCCTCCGTGAGCCAGCCGAGGTCGGCCATCTCGAGGTTGGTTGCGTTGACGGGAGGCACGGCCTCACCGCGGAGCTCGTAGAACTTGCCGAGGCCGCAATCCAGGATCAGCCGTCGCACCTGCGCGCAGCCCGGGCAGCAATGGCCTGCCGGCGCCGCGGGGTCCGTGATCGGCGACCCGCAGTGGAGGCAGGCGTTGGCGGTCTCAGAGGCAGACACCGGTGGAAGGGGCGAACCAGATGAGTTTCACGACCAGCGCGACGGCGGCCAGTCCGCAGGCGAGGCGTCGAAGTCGGGTGGCGCCGATTGTCCCTAGCCTCAGCGTCAGCCGATGGTAGCCGACCTGCGAGGCCCAGAGCAGCGGGATGGTGCCCAGGGCGAAGCCGACCGCGAGCTCCGCGCCCTTCGCGGGCGAGCCCGTCAGCAGGCAGATCCCGAGCAGCGCGTGCAGCGGGCCGCAGGGGAGGAGCGGGCTCATGCCGCCGAGCAGGGCGCCGCCGGTCATCGGGCCCAGCGACTGCACCCGGCGCGTGGCGCTCGCCTGGCGGTCGCGGACCCACGCGGGCAGGGGGATGCCGCGGTCGAGGCCGAGCGCGAGGGCCAGCAGCCAAAGCGCCAGCGCCCACGGGCCGTAGGTCGCCAAGGGGGTGTCGAGCAGGCCGGCGAACCGCGCGCCCAGCCATCCGGCGAGGATGCCGGCCGAGCCGTAGGCGAGCACGCGCGCGGCATGGTAGGCGCTGGCGTGGGCCAATCGGTCCTCCGGGGAGCCTCGCCAAGGTCCGAGGGCGCAGGTCAGCGGGGCGCACATCGCCCCGCAGTGGGGCGAGACCGCGAGGCCTGCCAGCAGGGCGGCGGTGCCCGTCTCAACGAGGGGCAGCATGGCGGGCATCCTCGAGGGGGACCCTCTCGGGCGTGTGGCCGAGGGCGATCCCGAGCCAGGTCGCCCAGGCGATGAGGAAGGCGGCGAACAGCGCGGCCAGCAGGATCCAGGGACGCTCGCGCAGGAGGCGGATCATCGCGGCGGCGCCCCGGGCCCGATGAAGTGGGCCTTCTGGATGACGCGGACCTTGCCGGACTCGTCGGTCAGCGCGAGGCGGAGGTCGAACTCGCCCCGGTAGTCCTCCGCGCGCACGAGGACGACCACCGGCACCGCGAGCTCCGCCTGGCCGGGGATCTCGATGCCCGCCTCCTGGTTGGGCAGTGTCACCGGCACCGGCGCGTCGGCCACCGAGATCCGGAACCGGGCCGGGGCGTCGGATTTGTTCTGGATCTTGGCGCGGAAGACGTTGCTCACGCCCTGCTCGTTGGCCGCATAGAGCGCGGCGCCGGGGGTTCGCGTGAGCTTGAAGCCCGCGGCCTCGACGCCCAGCGCGGCGATCGTGGCGACCACCGCGCCGATGACCAGGAGGATGCCGTAGATCACCGTCCGCGGCCGGATGAGCTGCGTGCGCCCGCCGGACAGCTCGTTGAGAGAGGCGTAGCGGATGAGGCCGGCCGGACGGCGGACCTTCGCCATGATGTCGTCGCAGGCGTCGATGCAGGCCGTGCAGGCGATGCATTCCATCTGCAGCCCCTGACGGATGTCGATGCCGGTGGGGCAGACCTGCACGCAGCGGCGGCAATCGACGCAGTCGCCCGCGGCGGCCCCGGGAGCCGCCTTGCCGCGCGGCTCGCCCCGGCCCGCGTCGTAGCCGACGATGACCGAGTTGTCGTCGATGAGCGCGGACTGGAGCCGGCCGTAGGGGCAGATGATCAGGCAGAGCTGCTCGCGGAACCACCAGAAGTTGAAGAAGAGGACGCCGGTCATCGCCATCATCGCCACGAAGGCCGCGGGATGGGCGGTGGGCGCCCCGGTCACCATGGGGTAGAGGCCGGGGATGGAGACGAAGTAGGCCAGGAAGATGTGGGCCACGAGCCAGCAGAGCACGAGGTAGAGCAGGGCGCGGCCGCCGCGGCGGAGGAGCTTGGCCGGCGCCTTCCAGGAGGTCGCGTCCAGCCGGGCGCGCGCGAGGTGGTCGCCCTCGATCCATCGGTCGACCACCCGGAAGAGGTGCTCGAGGTAGACCGTCTGCGGGCAGGCCCAGCCGCACCAGATGCGGCCGAGCAGGGCCGTGACGGCGTAGATGGAGAACCCGAGGCCGGTGATGGCGAAGAAGAGCAGCCAGACGTCGCCCAGCCCCAGCGTGGCGCCCAGCAGGTGGAAGCGCCGGTGCTCGACGTCGAGGAAGACCGCCGGGAAGCCGTCGATCTCGGTCCAGGGAAGGGCGGCGAAGAAGGCGATGAGCATCCACGCCACCGCCCGGCGGGCCCGCACCCATTGCCCGCGCACGTCCGCCGGGTGCAAGGCGCGCCTCGATCCATCCTCGCGGATGGTCGTGACGCGCTCGCGGGACGGGACGTGCGCCATGGGCCGGTCAGCGCTGGGAAGGCTCCTCGGCCCGCGGGATCACCTCCCACTCGCCCTCCTCCTGGGTGGAGACGAGGAAGGCCGTCAGCGCGACGAGCTTGTCGTTGCCCAGATGCTTCTGGCTGACCATCCCGGTCGGGATGCCGCCGATGACGATGCCCTCGCTGAGCACCCGGTAGACATCCAGGGGGCCCTTGGCATGGACCCAGGCGCGGTCATTCAGGCGGTGGCCGATGCCCCGGATGCCGTCGAGGTTCGGGCCGTGGCAGGCCAGGCAGGCGGCCTGGTAGGCGGCCTTGCCCTCGGCGACCTTGGCCGGGTTGCGGCTCAGTTTCCAGAGCGTGGCGTCGTCGAGCGTGCTGGCGGCGGCGAGGCGCTTGGCCTCCAGCTGCGCGAGCTCGGCGTCGAGGACCTCCCGGTCCGGCTTGCCGATGCCGAGCTGGAACCAGTAGGCCCAGTACAGGAAGGCGAAGGCGATGGAGCCATGCAGGGTGGCCAGCCACCAGTTCGGCAGGCGCTGGTCGTATTCCTGGATGCCGTCGTACGTGTGCGGCTGGAGGACGGGTTGGTCGTCGCGGTCGGGTTTGGCCATGGCGGGGGAGGGTCAGTCGTCGTTGAGGGGGAGCTCGGAGATGCGGCGGATCTCCTCCTTGGGCGTGGCCAGGAGGCGGGCGATGAGCAGGAGGGTCGCGAGCCCGAGAAGGATCAGGCCGAGCGTCTGCGCGTCGCGCATCAGCTCATCCCAGTGGATTCGTCGGAACATGGGTCACTTGGTGGTCTCGAAGTTGCGGCCGAGGGACCTCAGGTAGGCGAGGACCGCCACGAGCTCGGCGTCGCGGTCGGCCTGGATGCCCTTGGTCGCCAGCTCGGCGACGAGCTCCTTGGACTGCGCGTCATAGTCGGCCTGGATGGCCGCCGGCGTGGAGTTCTCCGGCTTGTAGGGCACCCCGAGGGTGCGGAGCGCGGTGATCTTGCCGGGGAGCGAGGCGCGGTCCGTCCGGTCCGTCGCCAGCCAGGGGTAGGCGGGCATCAGCGAGTCCGGCTCGAGCTCGCGGGGGTCGATCATGTGGCGCCAGTGCCAGGCGAGGTCGGGGCGGGTCAGGCCCTCGCGCGCGAGGTCCGGGCCCATCCGGCGGGAGCCCCACTGGTAGGGGAAGTCGTAGACGGACTCGCCGAGGCGGGAGTAGCCCAGGTCGGCGCCGTAGCGGAGGATGTCGGGCTTCAGCGTCCGGATCATCTGCGAGTGGCAGTTGTAGCAGCCCTCGCGCACATAGATCTCCCGCCCGGCCAGCTCGAGCGGGCGGTAGGGGACCTGCACGCGCCCCTCCAGGTCCTGCGGGCTGCCGGAGCCGCGGTAGAGGATGACCGTGGGCAGGATCTGCACGGCGCCGCCGATGGCCACGGCCAGGAGGGACAGCGCGCTGAAGGGCAGGGCGTTGTGCAGGAGCTCCTCGTGCCAGCGCTTCCACGTGTAGCCCCTGACCTCGAAGTGCGCGACCGCCGCCAGCGCCAAGGCCGGCGTCCCGACCATGCCGACGAGCATCCACGCCCCCTTGCCGAAGAGCCAGGCGCAGCCGAGCAGCACGATGCCGAGGCTGTAGAGGACCGGCGCGTTGAGGAAGGTCCGGAAGCGCGGGGGCGCCGCGGCCGGCGCCTCCTCGCGCACCTCGAGCGTCCCGTCGACCGCCTTGCCCGCCGCGATCGTGCGGAACAGGTTCGCGAGCATCAGGACGTACCCGGCGAGATAGAGGGCGCCGCCGAGCGCGCGCAGGTAGTACATCGGCAGGATGTCCTTGAGGGTCTCGACGAACGTGTTCGCCACCGCGGTGCCGTCGGCCGTCACCTCGTTGAGCGAGAGGCCCTGGCCGATGCCGGCCACCCACATCGAGGCGACGTAGAAGAGGATGCCGACCATCCCGAGCCAGAAGTGGATGTTGGCCCAGCGCTCGCTGTGGAGCCGCGCGCCCCACAGCCGGGGCACCAGCCAGTAGAACATCCCCGCGGCCATGAAGCCGTTCCAGCCGAGCGTGCCGCCGTGCACGTGCCCGATGATCCAGTCGGTGTAGTGCCCGAGCGCGTTGACGGAGCTGATGGAGAGGAGCGGCCCCTCGAAGGTCGCCATCCCGTAGAAGGTGACGCCGGCCGCCATGAACTTGATCACGGGGTCCGTCCGCAGCTTGTCCCAGGCCCCGCGGAGCGTCAGCAGCCCGTTGAGCATGCCGCCCCAGGAGGGCGCCCAGAGCATCAGGGAGAAGATCATGCCCAGGCCCTGCAGCCAGGGGGGCAGGGAGGTGTTGAGGAGGTGGTGCGGCCCGGCCCAGATGTAGATGAAGATCAGCGACCAGAAGTGGATGACCGAGAGCCGGTAGCTGTAGACGGGGCGCCCGGCCGCCTTGGGGATGAAATAGTACATGATCCCGAGCACCGGGGTGGTCAGGAAGAAGGCGACGGCGTTGTGACCGTACCACCACTGGACGAGGGCGTCCTGCACGCCGCCGAAGATCGGGTAGCTGTGCAGCAGGCTGGTCGGCAGCGACAGGTGGTTGACGACGTAGAGCAGCGCGACGGTGATGATGGTCGCGATGTAGAACCAGATGGCCACGTAGAGGCTGCGCTCGCGGCGCGCGGCGACCGTCGCGAAGAAGACGATGCCGAAGACGATCCAGACGGCGGCCACGAGGAGGTTGATGGGCCAGATGAGCTCGGCGTATTCCTTGCCGCGCGTCAGGCCGAGGGGCAGGGTTACGGCCGCCAGCAGGATGATCAGCTGCCAGCCCCAGAAGTGAACCTGGCCGAGCCAGCCGAGCGCGAGCCGCGTCCGCAGCAGCCGCTGCGAGGAGTAGTAGATGCCCGCGAAGATCATGTTGCCCACGAACGCGAAGATGGCGGCGTTGGTGTGCAGCGGCCGCAGCCGGCCGTAGGTCGTCCAGGGCAGCCCGAGGTTCAGGGCCGGGAAGGCCAGCTGCAGGGCGATGACGACGCCGGCGAGCAGGGCGACGGCTCCCCAGACCATCGAGGCCAGGGTGAACTGGCGGACGATCCGGTCGTTGTAGGTGACGGTGGTGGTGGCGGACATGTCGGAGAGGTCAGGGGCGGGGGGCGTCGGAGCGCGCGGGCCCGTACGGCTCGAGGGGTCGCAGGGCCTCGCGCCCGAGCCCGTCGTCGCCGCGGTTGCGGCGGTCCCACGCGAAGCCGACGGCGGCCAGGGCCGCGAGGACGGCGGAGAGGAGCACGGTGAGGGCCAGGGCTTCCATGATGCTGAGGTCGGCCGACCTTTTCTAGCGCCGGGCCGGACGCTTTCAACGCCATTCGGCCCGACGACGCTGTTTCAAACGGTTGTTCAGCGCGCGTGGCGCGCATCCTGTCTTCCTGACTCCGAAATGGGAGTTCGCCGCGGCCCCATCCCATCGGCCCTGCGCGTCGTCCTCCTCGCGCCGCCACGCCCCATAAGCGCATCTCGTCCGCCCGACAACCGCGGCTTAATACCGCCCGCGGACGCCCGACGTCGCGCCTTGCCAACCCATTCCGCGCGCCCCTAATGGCCGCATGCGCCTCATCGACGGCAACGCCATCGCCCAGCAGGTCCTCGCCGAGGTCAAGGCCGAGGTCGCCGCCCTCGCCCCCGTCGTGCCCCACGTCGCCTTCGTCCGCGTGGGCGAGGACCCCGCGTCCGTCTCCTATGTCGCGAAGAAGGAGCGCACCGCGGCCGAGGTCGGGATGCGCGCCAGCCTCAGGGTGTTCCCCGCCGACGTGCCCAAGGCGGAGCTGCTCGCCCACATCGACGCGCTCAACGCCGACGCCTCCGTCCACGGCATCCTCGTCCAGGCGCCGCTGCCCGCCCACCTGCCCGAGACCGAGGTCTTCAACCGGGTCTCGCCCGCCAAGGATGTCGACGGCTTCGGCACCCAGTCCATCGGACGCCTCGTCCAGGAGCTCCCCGGCGCCTTCGCCGCCTGCACCCCGCGCGGCGTCGTCGAGCTCCTGCGGCGCTCCGGCGTCGCCACCGCCGGCAGGCACGCCGTGGTGGTCGGCCGCTCGCTGATCGTCGGCAAGCCCGC
The DNA here is from genome assembly GCA_964472585.1 of uncultured Enterobacteriaceae bacterium. Lineage (GTDB taxonomy): Bacteria > Verrucomicrobiota > Verrucomicrobiia > Opitutales > UBA953 > UBA8828. The sequence continues at coordinate 20,941 of CAYYLJ010000020.1, forward strand.
CGCCGCCCTGCTGCTCGCCAAGGGCTGCGACTGCACCG
>CAYYLJ010000021.1:0-20345 GCA_964472585.1 uncultured Enterobacteriaceae bacterium
GAGGCGGCACTCGGTGTAGCGGTAGGCGGCGGGCGGGTCGCCGTCGACGGAGCCGAAGTTGCCCTGGGGCTGGATCAGCGGGTAGCGCATGACCCAGGACTGGGCGAGGCGGACGAGCGTGTCGTACACCGAGCTGTCGCCGTGGGGGTGGTAGTTCTTGAGCACCTCGCCGACGACGCCCGCGCACTTGTCGAAGGCGCGGTTGTGCAGCAGGCCCTCGCGGAGCATCGCGTAGAGGATGCGGCGCTGGACGGGCTTGAGGCCGTCCCGCGCGTCCGGCAGGGCGCGGGAGATGATGACGGACATCGAGTAGTCGATGTAGGCCGTCTGCATGATGTCGGTGATGTTGGCCGGCGTGAGCTTCTCGTTCTCGGAATACATGTCGGGTAAAGGGATTAAGGGATTAAGGGATGGAAGGGGTGGAAGGGGTGGAAGGGATTAAGGGATTAAAAGGAGGAAGGGATGAAAGGATGCCGAGGGGGCGGGGGTCTATTGGCTGGTTCTGTCTTCTCTGTGCTTCTGTGCTTCTGTGCTTCTGTGAAGCTGCGCCTCTGTGCCCCTGTGAAGCGGTGCCCCCGTGCCCCTGATCAGACGTCCAGGTACGAGGTGTTGAGGGCGTTGTCCTCGATGAAGGCGCGGCGCGCGGGGACGTCCTCGCCCATCAGCATGGCGAACACGCGGTTGGCCTCGGCGGCGTCGCGGATGTCGACCTTGAGCAGGCGGCGCTTCGCGGGATCCATGGTGGTCTCGAAGAGCTGCTTGGGGTTCATCTCGCCCAGGCCCTTGTAGCGCTGGATCGACAGGCCCTTGCGGCCGAAGGCGCGGATCTGGCCGATGAGCTCGAGGATGCTGCGCAGCGGCACGGGCTCGGCCTCCTTGCGGGCCTTCTTGGCGGGGGCGGCCTCCTTGGCCTTCTCCTTGCCCTTGGCCTTCTTGCCGTCGGCCTCGGCCTCCGCCTCGGCGGGCTCCTCCTCGGCGGAGGCGGCGCCCTCGACGAGGTGGTAGCGGGGCTCCTCGCCGGCGCTGAACTGCTGGACGTCGAGGCCGTGGCCGTCGAGCTCCTTGAGGAGCTTGGACAGGGCCTCGTTCTCGTGGATCTCGTAGAGGTTGATGCGCTGCTGGACGGTCGCGCCCTTGACCTTGGTCTCGCGCGAGAGCTGGGTGGCCAGGAAGTCGTCGAAGGCCTGCTCCTTCATGAAGGCCTGGCGGGCGTCCTCGTCGGCCAGGAACTCGAACACCTCCTCGTTGCCGGTGCGGATCTTGGCGAGGAAGCGGGGCAGCGCGTGGGTCTTGCGCTCCTGCTGGTCGAGGTAGAGGGCGAGCGGGCAGCCGGTGCGGCCGACGCCGGCACCGAGCGCCTCGAGGCGGGCGAGCGACTCGACGATGCGGTCGACCTTCTGGCCGGGGAAGGTGTGCCTGTCGCGCAGGCGGACGAGGTTCACGTCCTCCGAGCCGAGCTCGAGGAGGATGCGGTTCAGGTCGGCGTCGTTGTCGACGTACTGCTCGCGCTTCTTGCGCTTGATCCTGTAGAGCGGCGGCTGGGCGATGTACACGTAGCCGGCGTCGATCAGGCCGGGCATCTGGCGGTAGAGGAAGGTCAGCAGCAGGGTGCGGATGTGCGAGCCGTCGACGTCCGCGTCCGTCATGATGATGATCTTGTGGTAGCGGCAGCGGGTGACGTCGAAGGCGCCGTCGCCCTCGTGGCGGCCGATGCCGGTGCCGCAGGCGGTGATGATGGTGCGGATCTCGTCGTTGGAGAGGATCTTGTCCATCCGCGCCTTCTCGACGTTGAGGATCTTGCCCTTGATGGGCAGGATCGCCTGGTAGCGGCGGTCGCGGCCCTGCTTGGCGGAGCCGCCGGCGGAGTCGCCCTCCACGATGTAGATCTCGCAGACGGAGGGGTCGGACTCCGAGCAGTCGGCCAGCTTGCCGGGCAGGCCGCCGGAGGACATGGCGGACTTGCGGACGGTCTCGCGGGCCTTGCGGGCGGCCTCGCGGGCGCGGGCGGCGTTGAGGCACTTGTCGACGATGCGCTTGCCGGTCTTGGGGTCGCGCTCGAGGTAGTACTTGAGCTGCTCGCCGACCACGGAGGTGACGATGCCCTCGACCTCGGGGTTGGTCAGGCGGGTCTTGTTCTGCGACTGGAACTTGGGGTCGGGGTGCTTGACCGACACGACGGCCACCAGGCCCTCGCGCATGTCGTCGCCGGTCAGCTTGGCGTCCTTGTCCTTGATGAGGTTGTTGGCCTTGGCGTAGGTGTTGATGACGCGGGTGAGCGCCGAGCGGAAGCCGGACAGGTGGGTGCCGCCCTCGGGGTTGGAGATCAGGTTGGTGTAGCAGAAGACCGTCTCGTCGTAGCGGTCGTTGTACTGCAGGGCGACGTCGAGCATCATGCGGCGCTGGCCGGGCTTGGGCTTCTCATCGTCCGCCATCACGCGGGGGCTGGAGGGGTCGGTGAAGTCCACCTCGGCGGAGATGAGGATGGGCTTGTCGTGCATCGTCTCCTCGTTGGCGTTGAGGAAGGAGACGTACTCGGCGATGCCGTCCTTGAACTGGAAGGTGTCCTTGCGGCCGTCGCGCTCGTCGGCGACGTCGATGGTGATGCCGGGGACGAGGAAGGCCAGCTCGCGGAGGCGGCGGACCAGCGTCTCGTACTTGAAGGTGGTGACGGTGAAGATCTCCGGGTCGGGCAGGAAGGAGATGCGGGTGCCGGTGCGCTTGGTCTTGCCGATGACCTTGATCCTCTGGGTGACCTCGCCCTGCGAGAACTTCATCTGGTGCACCTCGCCCTCGCGGCTGACCTCGGCGACGAAGCGCGAGGAGAGCGCGTTGACGCACTTGGCGCCGACGCCGTTGAGGCCGCCCGAGACCTGGTAGGCGCCCTTGTCGAACTTGCCGCCCGCGTGGAGGTTCGTCAGCACGAGCTCGAGCGTGGGGACCTTCTCCTCGGGGTGCATCGCGACGGGGATGCCGCGGCCGTCGTCCTCGACGGAGAGCGAGCCGTCGCCGTGGATCTCGACCTTGATGTGCTTGCAGAAGCCGGCGAGCGCCTCGTCGATCGAGTTGTCGACGATCTCGTACACGCAATGGTGGAGGCCGGTCTCGTTGGTGTCGCCGATGTACATCCCGGGTCGCTCGCGCACGGCCTTGAGGCCCTTGAGGCGCTTGATGTCGGAGGCGTCGTACGAGGCCTTGCCGGCGTGCTTGCCGGTGCCCTTGGTGGATTCGGATTCGCTCATGGAAAAACGGGGGTATTTATGGGGTTTTCCGCCCAGGGGCGGGGTCAAAATATGCTGATTTTTGTCAACGGGGTGGCAAGGGAAAAGGGGGTTGCTGGGAATCTTTTTTACTATACACAAGTTCCTATCCTACAATGGCTTAAATCAATTCTTCCCTGAATTCTCGCAGGGCCGTTCACAGGTTATCCACAGGACGCGAAACGGGGTTTATCACAATTCCCCGCCACCGACCGAAAAAAGCCCTCAGGAACCGAGGAAATCGGCCGCCTGCGCCACCGCCGCCGGACCGCCATCCTCGAGCAGGTAGTGGCCCGCGCGCGGCAGCGGACGCAGCTCCGCGCGCGGCCAGCGCCGCGCGAAGCCCTCGGCGAACCTGGGCGTGAAGCAGAAGTCGCGCGCGCCCCAGAGGAGGAGCGCCGGATGATCGGCGAGGCCGGCGAGCCCGCGCTCGACGCCCGCGAGGGTCGCGCGCGTCGGATGCGCGTCCTCCATCGGGATGTCGGCGACGAAGTCGGCCACGGCGCGGCGGCGGCGCGCGTCGCCATAGGGGGCGAGGAAGCCGGCGCGGACCTCCGAGGGGAGCGCGCGCTCGGTGGACATCCACGTGGCCGGCCAGGCGAAGCCGTCGAGCCGCTCGACGAGCAGGCGCCCGATGAGCGGCGCGCGGCAGAGCGCGATGCGGCGCGGGATGTCGGCCGAGGGCCAGGCCGCGGTGTTGGTGACGAGAAGCCGGCGGAAGCGCGAGGGGTCGCGGCCGGCCAGGCCGAGGCCGATGGCGCCGCCCCAGTCGTGGACGCCGAGGTCGAGGTCGCGCAGGCCGAGGGCGTCGACGAGGGACCCGAGATGGCGGATGCGGTCCTCGAGCCGCAGGAACCGGTCGGGCCGGTCGGAGAGGCCCATGCCGACGTGGTCGGGGACGATCACGCGGCGGCCGCGGCGGGCGAGCTCGGCGGCGAGGTCGCGCCAGAGGAACCCCCACGAGGGGTTGCCGTGGACGAGCAGGACCGGCCGGCCCTCGCGCGGGCCGATGTCCACATGGTGCATCCGGCCGGCGTCGGTGGCATGCCAGCGCGGCTCGTGCGGCCAGAGGTGGCGGAGGGACTCGGGGATGCGTTCCATCGATCAGCGGGCCTCGGCGGCGAGCATGAGGGAGCTCAGGCCGCTGCCGATGCCGAGGAGGGCGACGCGGTGGCCGGGGGCGATGCGCCCCGCGGCCCGGGCGAGCCCGAGGGTGGCGGGAAGGGAGACGGAGCCGACGTTCCCCAGCTCGGCGAGGCTCGGGCAGTCCTTGGCGAGGTCGAGGCCGAGCCGCTCGAAGAGGAGCGCGGCGTGGCGGCGGCCGACCTGGTGGGTGACGACGCGGTCGGGCGCGGCGGCGTCCCAGCCCGAGGCCTCGCGGAAGCCGGCCCAGCAGGCCTCGGCGAGGGCGACGCCGGCGTGCAGCAGCGCCTCGGAGTCCGTGCGCATGTCGAGCTCGGACGACGCGCTGTCGCCCTCGCAGAGGCGGTTGGCGGCGGAGTCGGTGGCCGCGGCGGCGGCGAGCAGGCGGAACCCGCCGGCGGGCGCGAGGTCGTCGCGCGAGACGACCGCGGCGGCCGCGCCGGCGCCGATGGTCAGGTTGGCGAAGAAGGGCTTGATGCCGTCGCGGTCGAGCGAGAGGTCCTCGTTGAGCGTGCGGATCGTGCGCTCCACGAGCGGGCGGCCGTCCTCGCCCGCGCAGACCAGCGCGCGGCGGATCTGGCCGGACTCGACGAGGCCGGCCGCGAGCACGGTCGCGTTGGCGAAGCCGAGGCAGGCGTTGGAGATGTCGAGGATCTGCGCCTGGGGGCCGAGCCCGAGCAGGCCGTGGACGTAGGCGGCGGTGGCGGGCTCGAGCCGGTCGCGGCAGACGGAGCAGTGGACGAGCAGGTCGATGTCGCCCGGCCCGAGGCCGGCGGCGGCGAGCGCCCGGCGCCCGGCCGCGGCGGAGGCCTCGGAGGGGCGGATCGCGGCGGGCCAGAAGCGCCGCTCGCGGATGCCCGTCATGAGCTCCAGGCGGCCCTCGGGCAGCCGCAGGCGGGCGTAGAGCGGGCCGAGGCGCCGCTCGACCTCGGCGGAGGTCCAGACCTCGGGCGGGAGCTCGACCTCGGGGGTCGTGAGGGCGACGCGGGCGAAGCGCATCCTCAGCCCAGCCGCGTGGCGGCCTTGACGACGTCCTCGTCGAAGTAGTTGAGGTCCATGCCCGCGTTGACCACGACGCCCTGGCCGTTGACGCCGGAGGACCTGGGCGAGAGGAGCCAGACGGCGGCGTCGGCGACCTCCTGGGTCGCGAGCGCGCGGCGGCGGAAGGTGAGCTTCTCGGCGAAGAGGTAGTTCTCGAGGTAGCCGGGGATGCCGGCGGAGGCGCTCGTCTTGAGCGGGCCGGCGTTGACGGTGTTGAAGCGGACCTCGGTGTCGGCGCTGAAGGACTTCGCGAGGAAGCGGGCGCACGACTCGAGCGCGGCCTTGATCGGCGACATGTAGCCGTAGTTGGCGGCGGTCACCTGGGACGAGATGCCGATGGCCACGACCGAGGCGTCCTTGCGCAGGTGGGGCTTTAGGGCGCGGGCGAGCTCGACCAGCGAGAACGCCGAGATGGCGGTGGCCTGGAGGAAGTCCGCGCGGTCCGTCTCGTGGAAGGGCACGATGCCCTTGGAGTAGTTGGCGAAGGCCACGCTGTGCAGGACGCCGTCGATCGGCCCGTGGTCGCGGCCGACGGCCGCCGCCATGGCGACCGTCTCGGCCTCGCGCTCGAGGTCGCAGACATGCACGGGCTTGCCCGCGAGGAGCTTGTCGAGCGACGCCTTGCGGGCCTCGGAACGGACGGAATAGACGACCTTCGCGCCCTCGTCCTCCAGCGTCCTGGCGACGTGCCAGGCGACGGACTTGCGGTTGGCGACCCCGGTGACGAGGTAGGTGCGGCCGGCGACGCCGAGGTAGGACATGGGGCTATCTCAGGCGGTTTTCCCGACGAGCGCCAGCGCGTAGCGGAGGGTCAGGACCGCCCTGCCCTCCTTGCGCACCGTGCCGGTCATGAAATGGAACTGCTGGAGGGTCTCGGTCGGCCGGACCTCGATGGTCACCCGGTCGCCGGGCAGCACCATGCCCTTGAACTTGGCCTCCTCGATCCGGCAGAGGACCGGGGTCTTGCCCTCGGCGGACTGGCCCTGGGACTCCAGGCGGCGGGTCAGGAAGATCGCCCCGGCCTGGAACACGGCCTCGCAGAGGAGGACGCCGGGGGTGATCGGGTTGCCGGGATAGTGGCCGGCGTAGAAGGGCTCCTCGGCCCGGAAGGTGCGGGCGCAGAGCGCGTGCTCGGCGTCGAGCTCCAGGACCTCGTCCACGAACAGGAACGGGGGGCGATGGGGGATGACGGACGCCGGGGAGGGGAGCATGGGAAAGGGAGGGGGAAGGGGGAGAGCCGGGGACGAAGGTAGGCGCGGGGGAGGAAATTAAGAATTAAAAATTAAGAATTAAAAAGGGGGGCCGGGGACCAAGGAGGATGAAGGAGGACGAAAGGGGACTAAGGACGAAAAGGGACTAAGAGAGACGAAGGGGGGGGAAGGAGGACAAAAGGGACGAAAGGAATTAAGAAGGGCCGGCGGGAGCCTAATCCCGAGGTGACTGGGCGAACTTATGGGCAAGCAGGTATGGTCGAAGCCAGGTCGGGCATTTGCCTCGGGAAGAAATCCAGCTACAGACAACCCTTCACCTTCGTCCATTTTAGTCCGCCTTCGTCCTTCTTCGTCCCTTTTGTCCTGTTTGGTCCCATTTCGTCCTTAGTCCTCTTTCGTCCTTAGTCCCCCTTCCTCACCTCATAGTCACTTAGAAACGTAGCATCCCGCCCGCCCCTCCCCTTCCGATGCGCGCCCTCTTCCTCGCCACCCTCATGTTCTCGCTCTTCTCCTGCTCCGGCCCCGCCGGCGCCGGCCCCCTCAAGGTCGGCGACGCCCTGCCCGCCGTCACCGTCACCGACGAGGAGGCCCGCCCGGTCGACCTCGCCAAGGAGGGCGCGAAGGGCCTGCTGCTCGTCTACTTCTACCCCAAGGCGGACACCCCGGGCTGCACCAAGCAGGGCTGCTCGCTGCGCGACAGCTGGGGCGAGCTCCAGGCCAAGGGCGTGACCGTCCTCGGCGTGAGCACCGACAAGCCCGCGGCGCAGAAGGCCTTCCGCGAGAAGTACCGCCTGCCCTTCCGCCTGCTGGCGGACGCCGACAAGAAGGTGCTCGGCGCCTTCGGCCTCTCGACGACGCTCGGCTTCTCGCCGCGCACGGCCTACCTCTTCGAGGACGGCAAGTGCGTGTGGATCGACCCCAAGTCGTCCACCGGCGACCAGGCCGCGGTGGTGCTGGAGCACCTGGCGGCGAGGGGACGCTGAGGTAACAGCTTCGCGGCTTCACAGCTTCACGGACGCGCTGAAGAGGGGCGCGCCCTCACTGGCCCACGAAAGCCATCGCCTGTCATATTGACACCTCACTCCTGGATTCAGAATCCCTACCAGGCCTGCCTTACTGCCAAACCTCACCACGGTGCTGACGTCCCTGAAGCCGCGCGCCGTGAAGCCGTGGAGCTGTCTACCGTGAATCTACCCTCTGTGAAGCCGTGAGGGCGCCCCTCAGAACCCCTTCACCTTGAAGAGGTCGGTCACGCTGCTGTTGCCGTGGATGCGCTTGATGGCGTCCGACAGGAGCGGCGCGATGGAGAGCACGGTGATGGGCAGGCCCTTGGCCTCGACCGGCACGGAGTTCGTCGTGATGACCTCGTCGATGGCGCCGCCGCGGAGCCGCGGGTAGGCGGGCTCCTGCAGCATGCAGTGCGAGACGAGGGCGCGCACGGAGCGGGCGCCGCTCCTCTTGAGCAGCTCGGCGGCGGCGGTGAGCGTGCCGGCCGTCTCGGTCATGTCGTCGACCAGGATGATGTCGCGCCCCTCGACCTCGCCGACGAGGCTGGTGGCCTGCACGGTGGTGTCGCTGGTGCGGCGCTTGGCCACGAAGCCGAAGGGCAGCTGGAGGAGGTCGGCGATGGCGGCGGCGTACTTCAGGCCGCCGACGTCGGGCGAGAACACCGTGGCCTCGCGCACCCAGGGCTTGTTGCGGATGTGCGCGTAGAAGACGGGCGACGCGAAGAGGTGGTCGACCGGGATGTCGAAGAAGCCCTGGATCTGCTGGGCGTGCAGGTCGACGGCGAGGACGCGGTTGACGCCGGCGGCGGTCAGCAGGTTGGCCACCAGCTTGGCGGTGATGGGCACCCGGGGCTTGTCCTTGCGGTCCTGGCGGGCGTAGCCGAAGAACGGCATCACCGCGGTGATGCGGTTGGCGGAGGCGCGGCGCATCGCGTCGACCATGATGAGCAGCTCCATGATGCACTCGTTGGCCGGCATGCAGGTGGGCTGCACGACGTACACGTCGCACCCGCGGATGTTCTCGTTGATCTGGACGAAGGTCTCGCCGTCGGGGAAGCGGCGGACGGTGGCCGCGCCGAGCGGGACGCCGAGGCCGTCGCAGATCTCCTTGGCGAGGGCGGGGTTGGCGTTGCCGGTGAAGACCTTGAGCGGAGGTAGGTTCATGGCGCGTCCTTCCGGAGAGCGTCCAAGGCGGCCGCCAGCGAATCAACCTTTTTGAAGAGCTCGGGCAGCCGGCGGGAGAGGACGGCCATCCGGCGCTCCAGCCCGAAGGGCACGGCGGGCGACCCGTTCATGAAGCCGCCGGCGGGGACGTCCTCGAAGAGGCCGGCCTGCGCGCCGAGCCGGACGCCGTCGCCGAGGCGGAGGTGGCCGGCCACGCCCGACTGGCCCCCGAGGACGCAGCCGTCGCCCAGCACGGTCGACCCGGCGATGCCGACCTGGGCGGTGATGAGGCACTGGCGGCCGATGCGGACGTTGTGGGCCACCTGCACCAGGTTGTCGATCTTGGTGCCGCGGCCCACCACCGTGCGGCTGAAGCGCGCGCGGTCGAGGGTCGTGTTGGCGCCGACCTCGACGTCGTCCTCCAGGACGACGGTGCCGACCTGGGGGATGCGCTCGATGCGGTCGCCCAACGGCTCGTAGCCGAAGCCGTCCGAGCCGACGACCGCGCCGCTCTGCAGGCGGCAGCGCTCGCCGACGACGCAGTGGTCGGCGACGGTGACGCGGGGCTTGAGCCAGCTGTCGGCGCCGACGGACGCGCCCGCGCCCAGGTGGCACTGGGCCTCGAGGACGGCGCGCGGCCCGACCTTGGCGCCGGCGAGCAGGGTGCAGCCGGGGCCGACGTGGGCGGTCGGGTCGACGGACGCGGCGGGGTCGACCGAGGCGGAGGGGTGGATGCCGGCGGCGGGGCGCGGCCAGAGCGAGGCCTCGACGGCGGCGCAGACCAGCGCGAGCGCGTACGAGGGGCGCCCGACGCGCACGAAGGCCTGGCCGGGGGCGGGCGCGCCGGCGTGGTCGGCCGGCACGAGCACGGCGCCGGCGCGGGTCGCGGCGACCTCGGCGGCGTAGCGGGGATTGCCGAGGAACGACAGGTCGCCGGGCCCGGCGTCGGCGAGGGCGGCGATGCCCGTCAGGCGGCGGGCCCGCGCGGCGGCGTCACCCTCGACCGCCTGGGCCTCGGTGAGGCGGGCGAGCTCGTCGAGGGAGAGCGCGATCGACATGGGCCAAAGGAGGCGCCCCTGCGGGGCAGGGGCGCTTCAGGTCACTTCTTGGCGTCGGCCTTGGGCGCCTCGGCCTTCGGGGCCTCGGCGGGGGCGGAGGGCTTGTAGTTGGCGTTGAGCTCGGCGATCACGGCCTCGGTGATGTCGAGGGCGCCGTCGGCGTAGAAGGTGCCGGCCTTGGGGACCACGAGCTGGAGGCCCTTGGCCTTGGCGACCTTCTCGACCGCGGGGCGGAGGTCGGCCTCGATGGCCCGGGACATCTCCTGCACGCGGCCCTGGATGGTGTTGCGGGCCTCCTGGTCGAGCTGCTGGAGGGCGGTGTAACGCTGGCGGAAGGTGTCCTCCTTGCCGCGGAGCTCCTGCGTGATCTGCTGCTTGCCGGAGTCGGAGAGCAGGGGCGACTGGGCGCGCTTCTGGGTCTCCTGGAGGTCGGCCTGGAGGCGCTGGACCTCGTCGACCTTCTCCTGGACGGCGACCTTGGCGTTGTCGATGGACTTCTGGATGCTGGCCTGCTGCTCGACGGCCTTGGTGTACTTCTTGGCGATTTCCGAGGAGTCGACGACGCCGACCTTGGGCGGGTTGGCCGAAAGGGTGGCGGCGAGGGCGAGGAGGGCGACGAGCGACTTCATGTTGGGATGGGTGATGCCCCCCAAGGAAGGCCCCCCTTCGGGCCTTGGCAACAGCAGAAAGCCACCCCCGGGGGGTCAGAAGAAGGTGCCGAAGCTGAAGTTAAGCTGCATGCCGTCGTCGTTGACCGACTTCCCGTCCTTGAGCGTGTCCTTGAGGGGGAAGCCGAAGTCCAGGCGGAGGACGGCCCCGCCCAGCAGGATGCGGAGACCCACGCCGGCGTTGCCGTTGATCTGGTCGGGGGAGAGATCGTTGGATTCCCGGTTGACGAAGCCCCAGTCCGTGAAGGCCGCCCAGCGGAGGTTGTCGGAGGCCTGGATCAGGTACTCGGCGCTGACCAGGCCGTAGGAGAGTCCCCCGACCGGCTGCTGGAGGCCGGCGGGCGGGCTCGCGGTGAGCTCGTCGAAGGCCTGGAAGGTGTCGGCCGCGCCGACATGGTTGTACTTGAAGCCGCGGAGGTCGTAGGCGCCGCCGAGGAACTGGCGCTCATGGAAGGGCACGGCCGCGTTGGCCTGGTAGGTGCCCGCGCGGGCGACGAGGCCGAGGGTCTGGTTGGCCTCGCGCGAGATCAGGAACCAGGTGCCGGCGCGGAGGTCGGTCTTGAGGTAGTCCACGTCCCCGCCGAGGCCGCCGCCCGCGAGGGTGTTGGTCAGGGCGACGCGGTAGCCGCGCGTCGGGAACATGAGGTCGTCGCGGGTGTCGCGGGCGAGGGAGAGGGCGAGCTCGGGGATGTCCGTCACCAGCCCGTTGCGGAGGGCGACGTCGGGCGGGACGATGGCGCTGTTGACATCCCGGAGCTCGACGGTGCGGACGCCGAGCGAGAGGCGGGCCTGGATGCCGAGGATGTTGCGGCGGGCGTAGACATCGGCCCCGCGGCTGACCAGGTCGTAGTAGCTCGACTGGAAGCCCGAGAAGCGCTGGTAGAGGTTGTAGCCGACGGCGAGGTCGCGCTCCCAGAGGGAGGGCTCCTCGAAGCTGTGCTCGATGGAGTTCGAGAGGTTGCCCGCCGAGACGCGGAGGCGGAACTTCTGGCCGCCGCCGCGGAACCAGGCGTCGGGGTTGGTGAAGTCGAAGTTGCCCTCGGAATACTCGACGAAGCCGACGAGCTGCTCGACCGAGCTGAAGCCGGCGCCGAAGGAGACCTGGCCGGTCGGGCCCTCCTTGACGGCGACGAGGACATCGCGCTGGTCCGGCACCGCGGTGGGGACGGGGGTGACGCGGACGGTCTCGAAGAAGCGCGTGTTGCGCAGGCGGGACTCGGAGCGGCGGGCCGCCTCGAGGTCGAAGAGGTCCCCGGGCTGGAGCGCGAGCTCGCGGGCGATGACGGTGGCGCGGGTCTTGGTGTTGCCCTCGATGACCACCTGGCGGACGGAGCTGGGCGCGCCCTCCCGGACCTCGAAGCGGATGTCGATCGCGCCGGTGGCGAGGTTGGGCGTCCGCACGACGCCGATCTGGACGTCGAGGTGGCCGCGGCGGCCGTAGGCCTCGCGGAGCTTCTCGACCGCGACCTCGACGGCCGCGGCGCTGTACCAGGAGCCGCTCTCGAGGCGGTCGGTGGCGGCGACGACCAGGCCCGAGCGGGCCGAGGGGCGCGCCACGGCGGCGAGCAGCGACTCGGAGGAGAAGGGCGAGCCCGGGGCGCGCCCGAGCTCGTTGCCGGTCACGGAGACGGTGCCGACGGCGTAGCGGCGGCCCTCGCGGACGCGGAAGACGACGTCGACCCAGCCCTCGTCGCCGTCGACCTCGACGACCGGGCAGGCCACGGCGGCGTCGGACGTGACGAGCTCGGCGTCGAGGAAGCCCTGGGCGCGGTAGTGCTCGAGCAGCAGCTCGCAGTCGTCGCGGTACTCGTCGGCGGAGAGGCGGCCGCCGCCGGTCAGGCCGGACAGCTTCCACCAGCGCCAGGTGGAGGCCTTGAGCTCGACCGCCTCCAGCAGCTCGCCCTCGGGGATCTGCGAGGCGCCCTCGACCCGCACGCGGCGCACGCGGAGCTCGGGGGTCAGGATGGCGCGCGCGACGAGGTCGACGCGGCCGTCCTCGCGCGGCGCGGGCGTCACCTCGAGGGCGGCGAAGGGCCGGCGCTTGCGGAGGAACTGCACGGCCTTGTTGCGGCCCTGGGTGAGGCGGACGGGGTCGAGCGGGTCGCCGGCGGCGATGCCCAGCTCCTCGAGCAGGTCGTCGGCGTCGACCTTGTCCTCCAGGCCCTCGACGCGCACCTCGGCGACGACGGGGCGCGTCTCGACGATCACGCGCACGACGGCGGAGGCGCCGCCCGCGTCCAGCTCGGGCAGGACCTCGGCCTGGGCGAAGCGGCCGGTGGCGTAGAGGGAGCGGACGGTGTCGGCCGCCGCCTCGCGGGAATAGGGCTGGCCCGGGCGGAGGGCGACGTGGCCGAGCACGAAGGCCTCGGCGACGGCGCCCTTGCCGGCGACCTCCACGCGGACCTCCCTCACGGTCGGCTCGGCGGCGAGCGCGGCGGCCGGCAGGAGCGCCGCGGCCAGGAGCAGGCGGGCCAGTCGGCGGGAGGAGGCGGGGATCATTGGGCGTGCGGGGTGTCGCGGGCGGGGACCTCGAAGCGGGTGAGTCCCGCGTTGAAGTAGAGCTTCACGTCGTTTGTGGGGCCGTTGCGGTTCTTGGCAACGATTAGGTCGCGGAGGAACATGCCGCCCTCGCCGGGGGACTCGGCCTCGCCCTCCATCGCCTTGCGGTCGGCGGAGGAGGCGCGGGCGATGAGCATGACAATGTCGGCGTCCTGCTCGATGGAGCCGGACTCGCGCAGGTCCGACATGCGCGGCGGCCGGCCCTCGTCCTCGGACTTTCGGTTGAGCTGGGCGAGCGCGATGACCGGCACGGAGAACTCCTTGGCCATCGCCTTGATGCTGCGCGAGACCTCGGCGATCTGCTGCTCGCGGGGGAGCGAGGCGTCCAGGCCGTTGATCAGCTGGATGTAGTCGATGACGATCATGTCCAGCGGCTCGCGGGAGTGGGCCCGGCGGCACTTGGCGCGGATCTCGAGGATGTTCTGGCCGCCGTTGTCGTCGATGAGCAGGGGGCGGCCCTTGTACTCGAGCGCGGCCTCGGCGAGGTCGCGCTGCATCTGGGCGTCGGGGTGGGCGCTGCGCAGCTTCGTCAGGTTGACGCGGGCCCGGGAGCAGAGGAGGCGGAGGGCGAGCTCGCGCGCGGGCATCTCGAGCGAGAAGAGCAGGATGCGCGAGGGGCGGACGCCGGGCCGGCGAGGGAAGAGCGCGGCCTCGATGAAGTTGAGGGCGATGGAGGTCTTGCCCATGCCGGGGCGGGCGGCGACGACGACCATCTGGCCGGGCTGGAAGCCGAAGGTGAGCGCGTCGAGGTCGGGGAACCCGGTGGGGATGCCCTGGGCGGAGTTGCGGTCGCGGATGATGCGCTCCACGAGGTCCATCGCCTCGCCGATGGGCTTGTCCACGGGCTGCACGCTCTCGGCGATGCGCGACTCGCTGATGCGGAAGAAGGCCTGCTCGACGTCCTCGAGCAGCCGGTCGATGCCCTCGGCGTGGCCGTGGGCCTTCTCGACGGTGGCGACGGAGGTCGCGATGAGCTGCCGGAGGTAGAACTTCTCGCGGACGATGACCAGCCAGTGGCGCGCGTTGGCGCTGGTGGCGACGAGGCTGGAGAGCTCGTTGACGTAGGCGACGCCGCCGGCGGACTCGAGCCGCCCCTGCGCGCGCAGCTCCTCCGCGATGGTGATCTCGTCGATGCCGACGTTGCGCTGCGAGAGCGCGACGGCCGCGTGGAAGATGTCCTGGTGCGCCGGGCTGAAGAAGTGCTCGGCGGCGAGGCGCTCCTGGAGGCACGCCTGCAGCGTGTCGCCGCCGTCGATCAGGATGCTGGCCACGAGCCCGCGCTCCGCGTCCAGGTTGTGAGGGGGCACCCGCCCGTCGGACGGGGCGTTGGGGTCGGGCAGTCGGCGCTTGGCGGTCCTTTCGGCCATGGGACGGGGGATGCTGGACGGGAAAAGGGGGTTGGACAGCGTCAATTATGCCCAAGGCGATGTGAATAACTCCCCGAAGGCGGGGACGGAATGCCGAAAATCGGCCATTCGGCGGCGGGCGGGCGACGGTCGGGTGACGGATGGGACCCGGGCCGGAAAAAAGCGGGGAAAAATGAAGTTTGGGGTGGAGGAATCGGGGTCGCGCTTTTCATAGTATGGCGTGCTCCCGCTCCTCCTCAGCGCCCTGCTGGCCGCGACGCCGGCCGCCCCCGTCGTCGAGGTGCGAGCGCTGAGCTTCGACGAGCCCAGGATCGCCCTCTCGGTCGAGGACGACTCGGGCAAACCCCAGCCTTTCGTCCTGCACAGCCACGCCCTGACCCACGGGGTCAAGGTGCGCTGCCCCGAGGCCCGGCTGACGCTCTTCCGCGAGGGCAAGGACGCCGAGGGCAAGCCGACCCTCCTCCCCGCCGTCAGCGCCGCCGTCCCGCCCGAGGGCGGCACCTTCCTCGCCGTCGTCTCCGGCCGCGGCGAGCGCCTGGCCATGACGCTCATCCCCGACACGGGCAACCGCACCGGCGGCGGCACGCTGCGCTTCTTCAACCTCTGCGACCGCCACCTCGGCCTGAACTTCCCGGGCGCCCGCGAGGTCCTGCCGCCCGGGCGCGACTTCCTGCTGCGCCCGGCCGTCAAGGCCGAGGACTACGGCCAGGGACAGTTCCTCCTCGCCGACGGCGAGGAGTGGAAGGTCGCCGGCGGCCTGCGCTGGCTGCAGCTGGAGGACGTCCGCACGCTCTGGTTCGTCATGCCCGACCCCTCGACGCCGGGCACCGTCGCCTTCCGCGGGATCGAGGAGCGCATCGCCCCCGAGCCCGTCGTCGCCCCTCCCGTCAACGGCGCCGCCGCCACGGCCCGAAAGCCCGCCGCGCGCTGAGCATGCGACGACGGCCGGCCGAGGCGACGACCCGGGGCGGCTTCGCCCTGGTCCTCGCCTTGGCGGTGATGGCCCTGCTGGTGCTCGTCCTGCTCTCGCTCTCCGGCTTCCTCATGGTCGAGTCGCGCGGGGCCGAGGCCGCGCAGCAGATGACCCGCGCCCGGCTCAACGCCGTGATGTCGGGCCGGCTCGCGCTGGCCCACCTCCAGCAGGAGGCCGGGCCGGACCGCCGCGCCACCGCGACGGCCGACCTCGCCGGCGTGCCGGCGGACAGCACGCTGCCCAACCCCTCGCCCTTCGGCACGCCCCTCGCCCAGCGCGTCAGCCAGGGCCAGCGCCGGTGGACCGGCGTCTGGCGCAGCGACCGGCCCGACCAGCCGCCGGCGTGGCTCGTCAGCGGCAAGGGCAACGTGCGCAACCCGCTGCTGGCCACCACGCGCTATCTCGCGCAGTCGGAGAGCCTGGCGGGGCTCGACAATTACACCGCCGAGCAGTGGGCGCCCTGGCAGACGAACTACCCGGCGGCGACCCTCGGCGAGCCGATGACGCTCCTGCTGGGCGACGGCTCGGCGGGCGTCGACCCCGGACCGGACGCCACCCTCGGCACCAACGACGACACCGACCTCCGCGTCGCCCTGCCCCGCGTGCCCTTCCCCGGCCCGTCCCTCGGCTCGGTCATCGGCGGCTTCTCCTACTGGGTCGGCGACGAGGGCGTGAAGGCGCGCGTCAACCTCGACGAGCCCCGCGACCTCGCCGCCGCCGCGCCCAACAACCTCCAGGCCATCGACGCCCTCCGCGCGCCCGGGCGACCGGGCACCGCGCTCATGCTCGGCCTGGGCGGGATCAACCTCGCGGTCTCCGGCCCCGCCCTCCGCGCCGCGGAGCGCGGCTCGGTCGCGCTGGTGCCCGGCTACCAGCCGGCCGAGCCCTCGCTGCGCCTTCCGACCCTCCGGGCGACCTACCATGACCACACCTATTGGTCCGCCGGCGTGCTGGCCGACAGCTATCGCGGCGGCCTGAGGCGAGACCTCTCCCTGGCGTTCGAGATGGACGACCGCGAGTTCGACGTCTCGGAATACGGCAACGCGACCGGCGAGGCCTCCGGCCGCGGCGCCGCCACCGAGGTCTACACCACCTTCGTGTCGGTGGACGGCGGCGCGCTGCGCAACCGCACCTCGTGGTTCCCCTCCTTCCCCTCGGGAGCCGACGGCACGATCTCGTCTTCCGACCCGCGGCCGCGCGTGTGGGTGCCCATCTGGGAGGGCAACCCCGACAACCCGGGCCGCGACATCACGACCTCGGGCTCGCGCTACAAGGCGTGGTCGCCGGTCTTCCTGCGCGAGGACGAGATGGGCCAGGCGCTCAAGGATCCGCTGACGCTCCCCAACTTCAACCTCGAGGCGCCCTACAATAGGCCCCGGCGCCTGGTCGGCCCGCTCTGGCACCTGGTGCGCGACTACTACCGGCTGTACAAGGAAGTCGACTGGGTCGGAGGCTCGCCGCGCCTCGACGCCCGCGCCTTCTACCCGAACGTCGACCACTACGTCCGCGGTGGCTATCGGCCGAACCCGGGCACCGACCCTTTCAGCCGCTACGACATCGACAACGCCTACTGGTCCAACGGGGGGGCCGCCGGAGACACCCAGAACAGCTTCGGCGACACGCCGGATCCCATGGGCGTGCTGAATGGCACCAAGGCCTTCCGCTTCCAACCGCGAGCGGTGCGCGGCGGCTACATGCCGGCGCTGCACCGGCTGTCGCTCGTGATGTCGTTCAAGCGCGTGGCGGACGGGCCGGACTTCCGGCTCAAGCTCTTCTGCACGCCGGTCATCGCGCTGCACAACCCCTACAACGTCAGCCTACGCCTCCGAGCGCCGGCCAACGAGACCGACGCGCGGACGGTGGGCCACGCGGCGCGACTGAGCTTCTCGGGATTCTACGACCTCAAGATCCTCCTGAGGACGCATGTCGGCAACGACCCGATGAACCCGGCGATGGAGACCCGGGGCACGCGCCTGGACTATGCCTTCGGCATCCGCGCGGGGACCACGAACGTCAATGACGAGAACTTCAGCGCGCTCATCCCCGAGATGACCCTGGCGCCCGGCGAGACCGTGGTGCTCTCCTCCAAGGACTCGCTCTCCTCGACCGAGATCGCCGGCGCAACCGGCAACCTACTTCGGCTATCCCCGGGCTTCTTCATCACCGGCGGCTTCCACACCGACCTCGTCACCTACGGGCTCTCCTCGGCCGGAAACCCCAACCACAGCACCCTGCCGCAGAACTCCAAGTTCCTCGCTCCCGGGCGAAGCGCCGCCTTCCCGAATGGCGACAACATCGACACCTGGTTCAACGCCGAGGACATGTATTGGCGCCACTGGCTCTACCTGAGCTCCTTCCGCAGGCAGAGCCGCACAGGCGATGCCATGGCCGATCTGCCAAACGGACTCCACGAGGTGCTGGGTGCCCGCAAGATCGCCTCTCGAGCGAGCCACGCGCTGATGCTGAACCTCGGCAACTTCAATCCCGACGGCAGCCTGTTCTTCGGCGACCCTGGCTCGCAGACGCTGCCCGTCCGCATCGGCCCCATGGCCAACATCCGCGACTTCGCCGAGCCCGGCAAGCCGCCCAGCGTCATCGGTGTCATCGACACCCGCATGCGCGTGGCGGATACGGCCCGGACGACGACCTTCAACCGCGGCGTCCTCAGCCTCTCGCAGGCCCAGGCCAATCCGGTGCCCGCGCCGCACCCCAACTGGGTCTACATGAACCCGCTGGCGCAGACCTCAGGGTCGCCCGGACACAGGTTCGTCGACATGGGCGGCCCGCCGTTCGTCGAGATGTCGACCTCCATTGGCAACCCCAACCTTCGGACCCAATTCTTCAGCGGCGATGAGCTCAACCTGAACGGGGCGACCCTGTCCTGGAGCCAGCTGCTTGCCACCGACGCCGGCTCGACGGACGGACGCCGCGCCTACGGTGGCGCGTCGCACACGACCAACGGAAGCACGTCGGTCACCCAGGTGGAGGTGCCGATGACGCCGCCGATCTCCCTCGGGCAGCTGATGCACGCCAACGTCAGCGTCTGGGCCTGGTTCCCCTACCACACGGTGGGCAACTCCTTCCCCACGGTCGCGGTGCCTCGGGACAAGGCCTGGGTGCACAGCATCGACCCCAACCCCAGCTCGCGGCGCGGCGGGCATACCATGCCCGACATGGCGTACCTGATGAACCACGCGCTGTGGGACAGCTTCTACTTCTCGGGCGCGGCGCCCCGGCTCGCCGCCTCGCGCAACGGCGCCTACGGCTCGGTGCGGTCCAAGACGACCCAGCAGGTGCTCGAGGAGTTCGCGACCGGCGAGGGGACGCTGGCCAACCCTCGCCTGCGCCTCCACCGCCCGGTCGGCCAGCCCTCGCCCGACCTGGCCCTCACCGCGGCCGGCTTCCACCAGCCGGCGGGCGCGGGCCAGGCGCCCGACGGCCATCGGCGGATGGCGGCCTTCCTCCTCAACGAGGGCGCCTTCAACGTGAACTCGACCTCGGTCGAGGCGTGGACCGCCCTGCTCGCCTCCGTGCGCTCGATCGGCCTCGGGGCCGACGCCGCGGGCTCCGACGGGTATCGCTTCCCGCGCGTCATCGGCACCGCCGGCCAGCAGGCCGCGGCGCGCAGCCTCACCGCCTCGTCCTACTGGAACGGCTTCGCCAGGCTCAACGACGCGCAGCTGCGCGCGCTGGCGCAGGGGATCGTCGACGAGGTCCGCGCGCGCGCCCGCTTCCACCAGCGCACGGAGCGCGACCAGGAATACCCTCCCGCGACGCCCCCCGGCGGCACGGGCCCGCGCCGCTTCCTCGGCTTCCCCGCCGCGCTCGAGCCCGGCACGCCCTTCCTGGGGCTGACGGAGTTCGTGAACCGCTACCTCGGGCCCACCAAGCAGGCCGGGGCGCACATCGCCCGCTCGCTCTACCCCATCCGCGCCGACGCGGCCGAGACCCCGAGCCCCTCGCTGCCGGCGGCGGCGAGGAAGTATTTCTGGACCTTCGGCTCGGGCACGCTCGAGTCGGCCATCGCCCGCGCCGACCGCGCGCTGGGCGCGAGCGCCGCCATCGCCGGTCCGCCCTCGGGGGCGTCCGCCATCGTCGCATCCGTCTCCCACAACTGGAACTACGCCAGCCCCGGCCTCCCCTCCGGCGGCGGCGGCAGCCGCACGGGCATGCCCATCGGCTACTTCATGCGCAACGTCCAGGTGCCCGCGCCCGACGCGACCGACACCGACACCTCGGCCGCCGCCAACCGCTCGCACAACGGCATGGGCGCGCCGGGCTGCCTCTTCCAGGGCGACCTCCTGCAGGCGCTCGGGCCGGCGCTGGCCACCCGCTCCGACACCTTCGTCATCCGCGCCGCGGGCGACGGCGCGACGCTCGCCGAGTCGGGCACCGGCCTGCGGCCCGCCACCGCCGTGCTCGAGCTCGTCGTCCAGCGCGTGCCCGACTTCGTCGACCCCCGCAACGCCCCGGAGACCCGCCTGACCGACCCCGCCCTCGCGCCCGTCAACCGGGCCCTCGGCCGCCGCTTCAAGGTGCTGTCGGCGCGCTGGCTTGCGCCCGACCAGATTTGAGCGACAAACCCCTCACCCCTCCATGCAAGCCCTGACCGCCGAGGCCGTACGCAAGGTCTTCCCCGCAGAACCCGCGCCCCACGTCGCGCTCGACGGCATCGACCTGCGGGTCGAGGCCGGCGAGCTGTTCTTCCTCCTCGGCGCCTCGGGCTGCGGCAAGACGACGCTCCTGCGCTGCATCGCCGGGCTGGAGACGCCGACCTCCGGCGCCATCCGCTTCGGCGACCGCGACGTCACGCGCCTGCCGCCGCACCTGCGCGAGGCGGCGATGGTCTTCCAGAGCTACGCCCTGTGGCCCCACATGACGGTCGCGCAGAACGTCG
>CAYYLJ010000022.1:0-3570 GCA_964472585.1 uncultured Enterobacteriaceae bacterium
GCTTAATGGCTTAATGGCTTAATGGCTTAATGGCTTAATGGCTTAATGGCTTAATCGGTCGTCTCATAAGGAAATTTCCTCGGATGGGAATGCTTACTCTCCTCGGTCCCCTTGGAATCCCCAGTTCCCTTCGTCTCCTTTCCATCCCTTCTATCCCTTTGATCCCTTTCGTCCTTCGTCTTTCGTCCTTCTCCTTCGCTAACCCGCATTGACTCCCCCTCGCCCGCGAGGGAGGATTTTCCATGCGCCGCGCCCTCGCGCCCCTGCTCCTCGCCGCGCTCTGCGCCGCGCAGGGCGCCTCGGGCCTGAGACAGGCCAGCGGCGCCTCCTTCTCGGGCTTCGGCGACGACGCCGACGCCCGCAAGGTCTGGGAGATCCGCGCCGCCACCGTGCGGCCCGAGCCCGGCGCGCCCGAGGGCGTCTGGCGACTCGACGCCCTCGAGCTCGTCACTCTGCGCGACGGCAAGCCCTTCCGCACCCTGCGCACGCCCTCCGGCGTCGCCCGCCCCGACCAGCGCTCGGCCGACGGCGACGGCGCCCTGACGCTGGAGGGCGACGGCCTGCGCCTCGAGGGCATCGGATGGAACTGGCGCGGCACCTCCCAGGGCGACACCTTCGCGCTGCGCTCGCTCGTCCGGGGCCTGGTCGGCCGGCAGGGCGGGGCGGGAGGCCCGGCCAAGGTCGCCGCGCCGCGCATGGACGCCGTTCCGGCGACCGGGGGCGGCACCTCGTTGACCTTCGCCGGCGGCGTCGAGATGACGCGCGGCGCGGAGCGCCTCTCGACCGAGCGCCTCGTCCTCACGCTCGACGGTTCCGGCGACCTGCGCTCCTGGGTCGCCACGGGCGGCGTCGTCCACGAGGCCGACGGGCGCCGCTCGCGCGCCGACGAGATCCGGCGCGACGAGTCCACGGGCGAGATGCGGCTCCTCGGCCAGGTCGAGGCCGCCGACCCGAGGCTGCGCCTCGTCGCCTCGGGCGTCGTCCGCCGGCCCGACGGCTCCTGGGGCGCGGAGGATCCCGACCTCGTGCGGGTCGAGCTGCCCGCCGCGGAGGGCCGTCCCGCCGCCACGCTCGCCGCCCGCGCCCTCGCCGCCCAGCCCACGGCGGATGGCGGCGCGCTCATCGAGGCGCGCGGCTCGGCCGACTACGCCTCCGGCCTCTCGCGCCTGCAGGCCGAGACGCTCCGCGTCTCCGCGCCCGCCAAGGGCCGCGGCTGGGTCGAGGGCCTCGGCGGCGTCCGCGGCACGGATGGCGACCTCGCCTTCGAGGCCGGCCAGGCGCGCTCCGACCTCGCCCGCGACGAGCTGCTGCTGCAGGGCGAGCCCCGGCTCGCCGAGCGGCGCGGCTTCGTCCTCTCCGGTTTCCAGGTGAGGGCGCGTCCCCGCGCGGGCACGGCCGAGGTGCTCTCCGGCATCGGTCGCCGCGCCGCGCTCCGGGCCGTCGCCGATGGCGAGCCGGTCGAGCTCGAGTCGGACCGGCTGGACGTCGTCCGCGAGGGCGCCCTGGTCACGGCGCGCCTCTCCGGCGAGGTCCGTTTCCGGATGGGCGAGGCCGAGGCCTCCGCGGACCGGCTCGAGGTCCGCGGCGCGGGCCCCAAGGACAAGGACGGCCCCGCCGAGCTCGACCGCCTGCGGCTCGAGGGCGACGTGACCTATCGCTCCCCGGGCTTCTCCGCCCGAGCCGGGCGCGCCGAGCTCCACCCGGCCGTCGGGCTCGAGGCGCCCGTCGCCGCGGAGCTCGGGGGCGCCGCGCGGCTTCTCGTGCTGCTTCCGGGCGAGGGCGACGACGCCGCGCCGCCGCGCCTCGAGATCGCCGAGGGGGACTCGGTGGTCGCCGTCGCCGCGCCGCGCCACGAGGTCCTCCTCTCGCGCGACGCCGCGCGCTTCCATTCCGAGGGCGGCGTCCGGCTCGGCGCCTCCGGCGCGGAGGCGGCCTGCGGCCGCATGCAGGGCCTGGCCCGCCGCGACGACAAGGGGCGGCTGGCCGTCGTCTCCGCGCTCGGCGAGGAGGGCGTCGAGCTCGTCGGCGCGGGCAACCGCGCCACGGGCCGCCGGCTCGAGCTCGACGCTTCCAAGGAGCGCCTCTACCTGCGGGGCGAGGCGAGGGTGGTCGACCGCCAGGGCCGCCTGGGCCTTCCCGCCGACGCCATCGGCTACGACCTGCGCAGCCGCAACTGGTCGATGGAGTCCGCGCCTGTCGGCCCCGGCGGCGAGGTGGTGAGGCCGCGGATCCTGCTCCCGGGCACCGGGCTGGACCTTCCCTTGCCCCGTTAGGACTCGACACCCCGCGGCCGCCGAGGATGATGGTCGGCGATGTCCGCGGCACCTCCGTCAGGCGTGGTCCGGGTCGAGTCGCTCGCGAAGCACTACGGCCGCAAGCTCGCCGTCCAGGATGTCTCCCTCGAGGTGGCGACCGGGGAGGTCGTCGGGCTGCTGGGCCCCAACGGCGCGGGCAAGACCACCACCTTCTACATGGTGGTCGGGCTCGTCCCCGCGACCCGCGGCAAGGTCCTGCTCGACGGCAAGGACATCACCGGGCTGCCGATGTGGCGCCGGGCCCGCGCCGGCGTGGGCTATCTCCCCCAGGAGGCCTCGGCCTTCCGCAAGCTCACGGCCCGCGAGAACCTGATGGCCGTGCTCGAGACCCTCGGCCTGCCGCCCAGGGAGGTCCGCGCCCGCGCCGACGCCCTGCTCGAGGACCTCGGCCTCTCCGCCCTGGCGGGGCAGCCCGCCTACACGCTCTCCGGCGGCGAGCGGCGCCGCCTCGAGATCGCCCGCGCCCTCGCCACCGGCCCTCGCTTCCTGCTCATGGACGAGCCCTTCAGCGGCGTGGACCCGATCTCCGTCGCCGAGGTGCAGGGCATCGTGCGCCGCCTCAAGGACCGGGGCATCGGCGTCCTGATCACCGACCACAACGTGCGCGAGACGCTCGCCATCGTCGACCGGGCCTACCTCATCCACCAGGGGCGCGTGCTGGTCTCCGGCTCGCCCAAGGACATCCTCGAGAACCCCGAGAGCCGGCGCCATTACCTGGGCGACGGCTTCAAGCTCTGATACCGACCATGCCCGAGCCCCAAGAGATCCGTCCGACCGAGCAGGTCTCCGTCCGCGACTTCCACGACACCTACCGCGACCTCCTCCGGCTCGACCTCGTGGCCGGCGACCGCGGCCTCGACAAGGTGATCTCCGAGAAGTCCCTCAATCGCCCCGCGCTCGCGCTGACCGGCTACTTCAAGGAGTTCGCCCATCGCCGCCTGCAGGTCCTCGGCGCCGGCGAGATCGCCTACCTGCAGGACCAGACGCCCGACGTCCGCGCGCAGCGCCTGGAGGCCATCCTCCGCCACGACATCCCGGCGCTCGTCATCACGGGCGGCCGCCACCCCGACGACCTGCTGGTCCGCCTGGCCGAGACCCACGCCGTCCCCCTCTTCCGCACCGAGCTCAAGTCGAAGGACTTCTCGGCCGAGGCCACCGTCCTGCTCGAGGAGAAGTTCGCCCCGCGCGTCGGCATCCATGGCACGCTGGTCGACGTCAAGGGCGTGGGCGTGCTGCTCCGCGGCTCCTCCGGCGT
>CAYYLJ010000022.1:3580-15190 GCA_964472585.1 uncultured Enterobacteriaceae bacterium
GGCAAGAGCGAGTGCGCCCTCGCGCTCGTCGAGCGCGGCCACTCGCTGGTGGCCGACGACTATGTCCGGGTGACCCTCGTGGCCGACCGCGAGCTCGTCGGCACCTCCAAGGAGCTCAACCGCGGTTACATGGAGTGCCGCGGCATCGGCATCATCAACGTCGCCTCCATCTTCGGCGTCCGCTCGGTGCGGCGCGAGAAGCGCATCGACCTCGTCCTGACCTTCCGCCTCTGGCAGCCTGGCATGGACGAGGAGCGCACGGGGCTCGACATCGAGTCCTTCGAGATCCTCGGTCGCAAGGTGCCGCACATGACCCTGCCCGTGAGGCCCGGCCGCGACATGGCCCGCCTGGCGGAGGTCGCCGCGATGGTGCAGGCCCTCCGCGGCATGGGCCACGACTCGGCCCGGGAATTCAGCGAGCGCCTGATCCAGCACATGCAGGCCAAGCAGGGGAATTGAAGGCAGGGGGCACGGAATCACGGAATCCCGGAAGCACGGAGGCACGGGGGCACGGAATCCCGGAAGCCCAGAGGCACGGAAGCGCGCAGGCTATGGGAGGGTGCGCACACGTTGCCTCGCTTGGATGCGATCGCCCGATTCTTGGGCGATCATCTTCCCGTGATTCCGAGACCCCGTGATTCCGAGCAGTCGTCGGTGAATTCCCCTATCCCTCCATCCCTTCAATCGATTTTTATCCCTTCCATCTCTTCTATCCTTCCATCCCCTTCACCCCTTATTCCCCCGATCCCCAACGGCAGTCGTTCTGGACGCGAAGGCAGACGTCGCGCAGGTCGAACAGGGCCGCGTGCGCGGCGTCGAAGGCGGCCACCGCGCCCAGGCGCGCCTCGGCGGGCACTTGCTGCAGGAGACCCAGCGCGGTGTTGAGCGAGCCGTGGGCCCGGCGAAGGTGGACGATCGCCAGGGGCAGGTCGCCCGTGTCGGTCGCGTTGACCGCGAGCACGACCTGGTGATGGAGGTCCCAGAGGGCCAGCATCGTCTCGGCGGCCAGCAGCGGGGGCACGGCCGCCCCGGAGTCGCGGACCAGCGTGCGATAGGCCGTCGAGGCCTCCATGGTCAGGGCCCGCGCGGCGACGAACACCGGGTGCTGGTGGATGCAGTAGGGGATGTCGGCCGGGACGTCCGAGCCGGGCTCGAT
The DNA here is from genome assembly GCA_964472585.1 of uncultured Enterobacteriaceae bacterium. GTDB lineage: Bacteria > Verrucomicrobiota > Verrucomicrobiia > Opitutales > UBA953 > UBA8828. The sequence continues at coordinate 4,737 of CAYYLJ010000022.1, forward strand.
TTCCGAGGGTTCCGCCCCGGGCGACCATTCATTGGGCTCCCAGCCCATGCGGCGGGCCACGACGTCGAGGCGGTCGGGCAGTCCCCGGGCCTCATGGTAGAAGGAGAGGAAGCGCGCGACCTCGAGGTCCTGCTGCCTGAGGTAGGCGGCCCAGTCCTTCTCGCTCCAGGAGGCGGAGCCGGAGTTGTCGGAGTCCCCCTGCGGCAGGTCCTCGTCGCGCATGGCAACAGGGTGCCCCCGTTCCGGGGCGGGGCAAGCGCGGACGCATTATCCTTGAGGGAAGCCGCCCGGGGGGCGATTTATCGGCCCGTGGCCACCCTCGCCCAGCTGACCGCCGACCTGCGGGCCGGAACCTATCCGGACCGGGCCGCCGCCGCCGCCGCCGCGCGCCTGCTCGCCTCCCCCGACCTGTCCGACGACGACAAGGCGGCGTACCTCCTCGCCCTCGCGGACGCGGGCGAGACCGCCGAGGTCGTCGCGGCCTTCGCCGAGACCTATCGCGGCATGGCCCGGGCCATCGACCTCGGCGACCTCCCCTCGCGCGCCATCGACCTCGTCGGCACCGGCGGGGACCGGTCCGGCAGCTTCAACCTCTCCTCGGGCGCCGCCCTCGTCGTCGCCGCCTGCGGCGTGCCCGTGATGAAGCACGGCAACCGCTCCATCACCTCCAAGTCGGGCAGCGCCGACTTCCTCGCCGCGCTCGGCGTCGACCTGGAGGCCGACGACGACACGCTGCGCCGCGCGCTAAGGGAGGCGAACTTCTGCTTCCTCTTCGCCCCGGCTTTTCATCCGGCCTTCCGCGCGGTGGGGCCCGCCCGCAAGCGGCTCGCCGACCTCGGCCGCAAGACGGTCTTCAACGTCCTCGGCCCGCTCATCAATCCCGGTCGGCCCGCCCACATGATGGTCGGCGTCTATGATCCGCGCTGGATCGCCCCCGTGGCCGGCGCGCTCGGGGCCCTCGGCACGCGACGCGGCCTCGTGGTCCACGGGCAGGTCGGCGAGGGCATGGACGAGCTCACCGCCGCCGGCCCCGCCCTCGTCAGGGGCGTTGGTGAGCTCTCCAAGGTCGACGCCACCTGGCTGCCCGGCGATTTCGGCCTGCGAACGTGCCCGGTCTCCGACCTGGCCGGCGGGTCGCCCTCCCGGAACCTCGCGCTCTGGGGCGACCTGCTCGTCGGCGCCGCGCCCGACGGCCTCGCCGATTCCGTCGCCTACACCGCGGGCGCCGCGCTCTGGGTGGCCGGCGCCGCGCCCGACCCGGTCGCCGGCATCGCCCGCGCCCGCGAGGCCATGGCCTGCGGCGACGTCCGGCACACGCTCCAGGCCCTGCGCGACGCCTATCGTCGCTGAGCCAGGCCAAGGATGCCGGCCGCCGTGCGCGCGCTCGCGCCGCGGTTGAGGGCGAGCCAGGCCGGGCCGGCCGCCGCCATGGCGGCCCGCGCGGCGGCGTCGGCCGCGAGCCCGGCCAGCGCCCGCGCCACCTCGTCGGCGTCCCGGCAGCGCCGGGCCGCGCCGGAGGCCTCGAGGCCCTCGCAGATCGCCCGGAAGTTGGTCATGGCGGGGCCGTAGACGAGCGGCACGCCCGCGGCGGCGGCCTCGATCGGCGTCTGGCCGCCGTCGTGCGGCGGCAGGCTCTTGCCGGAGTAGGCGAGGTCGGCCGCGCGCGTGAGGCGGCGGAGCTCGCCCGTGGTGTCGGCCAGGTGCACCACCGTGCCCGGCGCCGCCCGCGTTCCCTCGGCGGAGCGGCGGTGGAAGGCCAGGCCGGACGCGCGGAGCTCGCGCGCGACCTCGTCGCGCCGCTCCGCATGGCGCGGGACGAGCAGCAGCCGCGCGTCGGCGCCCGCGGCCCGCAGCCGCGCGACGACCCCGAGCAGGAGGGTCTCCTCGCCCGGCCAGGTCGAGGATCCGAGGATGAGCAGGGCGCCGGGGTTGTCGGCCAGGCCGAGCTCGGCCCTGAGCGCTTCCCGCTCGGCGCCCGGCAGCGCGCCCTCGGCGGCGACGTCGAACTTCAGGTTGCCCGTCACCTCGACCCTTTCCGCCCCGAGATCGCGGAGACGGATGGCGTCCGCCTCGCTGCCCGCGCCGATCCAGGCGAGCGACCGCAGGAGTCGCGAGGACAGGGCGCGGAGGCGGCGATGGCGCGCGAAGGAGCGGTCCGACAGCCGGGCGTTCACGAGGGCGACGGGCACCCCGCGGGCGCGCGCCTGCCCTCGCACGTGCTCCGGCCAGAGCTCGCCCTCGGTGAGGACGGCGATGTCGGGGTCGATCGCGCGCCAGGCGGCGGCGCTGCAGGGCCAGAAATCGACGGGGAAGCTGCCGATGGCCAGGCAGGCCGCGGCGTGCCGCTCGCGCGCCACCCTGAGGCCGGTGCTCGTGGTGGTCGTCAGCACCACCTCGGCGCCGCCCGAGGCGAGCTCCGCGAGCAGCGGGCCCAGCGCCTCGACCTCGCCGACCGACACCGCCTGGATCCAGACGCGCCGCCTGCCGGCCCTGCGGGGGGGGAGCTTGGGCCAGAAGCCGAGCCGCTGGCCGAACCCCTCGGCATAGCCCCCCCGGCGCACCATGCGCCAGACGTAGTAAGGGGAGGCCGCCAGCAAGAGGGGCAGGAAGAGCAGGCGATAGGCCCAGAGGAGCGGCATCCGTGGCCACGGTGGGGCAGGAGGGGGGGTGTGTCAGTCCGGAAAACCGTCCCGCCCGCCCCCTTTTTACCCTTGCCAAGAGGGGGGCTGAGCCGCTTTTTCGAACCTTCCACTCCCGCTCGGTCAGCCGGACCTTGTCGGGGCAAAACACCAGACACAAAAGCACTGAAATCCGATGTCTCACCCGTCCGGCCGGGAGCGAGATAAGGAGCCCAAAACCACCATGAACCTGACCGTCAAAGACCTCCTCGACGCTGGCGTCCACTTCGGCCACCAGACGCGTCGCTGGAACCCCAAGTCCCGTCCCTACGTGTTCGATCACCGGAACGGCGTCTCCATCATCGACCTCGAGAAGACCCACGCCTGCCTGGCGAAGGCCGTCGAGGCCGTCGAGACGATCGTCGCCTCCGGCAAGGACGTCCTCTTCGTCTCCACCAAGCCCCAGGCCCAGGAGATCGTCCGCGAGGCCGCCAAGTCGACCGCCATGCCCTTCGCCGTGACCCGCTGGCTCGGCGGCACCCTCACCAACTGGGCGACCGTCAAGGTCTCGCTCGACAAGTACCGCGGCTACCTCGTCAAGGAGCGCGACGGCTCCCTCGCCAAGATGCACAAGAAGGAGGCCGCCGTCATCAAGCGCGAGATGCAGCGCATGTCCCGCAACTTCGAGGGCCTGCTCGACTTCCGCAACCTCCCCGGCGCCCTCGTCGTCATCGACACGCACCATGAGGCCATCGCGGTGGCCGAGGCCAACCGCCTCCGCATCCCCGTCATCGGGCTCTGCGACACGAACTCCGATCCCAGCCGCTGCACCCATCCCATCCCGGGCAACGACGACGCCACCAAGGCCATCCGCCTGGTCGTCGAGACGCTGACCCAGGCCGTGCAGGCCGGCCTCGCCCGCCGCTCCAAGTCCCAGCCCGTGCAGCAGCGCGTGTCCGTCTCGTCCGTCTCGGTCGGCAACTCCGACCAGCCCGAGGTGACCATCTCCGCCGACCTGCAGCAGGCCGTCGACGCCGCCCCCGAGCCCGAGGGCGAGGCGGGCGCCGCCGGCGCCAAGCCCCGCCGCGCCGCCCCCCGCAAGGCCTCCAAGTGACCGACTGACGATGTCCGCCATCACCGCCCAGACCGTCAACGAGCTCCGCTCCCGCACCGGCGCGGGCCTCATGGATTGCAAGAAGGCCCTGACCGAGGCCGCCGGCGACATGGACAAGGCCGTGGAGATCCTCCGCATCAAGGGGATCGCCACCCGCGACAAGAAGTCCGGCCGCTCCGCCAACGAGGGCGTGCTCACGCTCCGCGTCGCCGCCGACGGCCTCTCCGCCACCGTCCTCGAGCTCAACTGCGAGACCGACTTCGTGGCCAAGAACGAGGCCTTCGTCGCCCTCGCCAACGACCTGCTCGCCCAGGTCGAGAAGCACGGCCACGAGAACCTCACCGAGCAGGTCTTCCACAAGACCGGCCAGAAGGTGAACGACCATGTCACCGAGCAGGTCACCAAGCTCGGCGAGAACCTCAAGGTCTCCCGCAGCCTGACCGTCAAGGCCGGCCCCGGCGGCAAGCTCGCCTCCTACGTCCACAACGGCTCCAAGATCGCGGTCCTCCTCGAGGTCGCCGCCGAGGGCGCCGCCGCCGGCAGCCCCGGCCTCGCCGACCTCGCCCGCCAGCTCGCCATGCAGGTCGTGGCCAACGGCGCCGAGTACGTCCGCCGCGACGACGTCCCGTCCGAGCGCCTCGAGAAGGAGCGCGTCATCGCCGAGGAGTTCACCAAGTCCGAGGCCGACAAGGCCATCGCCGAGGCCCTGCGCATCGTCGAGGACTACAAGGGCCAGCTCGCCGAGCAGAAGGCCGGCGGCAACGACGCCGCCATCATCGCCGAGCTCGAGAAGCGCATCGCCAACTCCGAGAAGGCCGCCAAGGCCGCCGAGGCCCGCAAGGTCGGCCAGCTCGCCAACATCGAGAAGATCAAGGCCGGCCGCGTGGACAAGTTCCTCGCCGAGCGCTGCCTCCTGGACCAGCCCTTCTTCCGCGACCCGGACAAGAAGGTCTCCCAGCTCCTCGACGAGGCCAAGGCCTCCCTCGGCGGCGCCGTCAAGGTCGTCGCCTTCCACCGCTACGCGGTCGGCGAGTCGGCCTGAGCGCCCGCGCCGACGCAAGGACCCGCCTCAAGGCGGGTCTTTTTTTGCGCCGGTGCCGTCGGGAGACGGCTTCGCGGCGGCGCGGCTGCACGGGAGGACAGCTTCACGGCGTCACGGCCTCACAGGGGCACGGAGTCACGGGAAGGTGGCTTCACGGCTTCACGGTGGCACGGCTTCACAGGAACGCAGCTTTACTGCCGCGCCGTACACGGATGCGGGAGTCAGGTGGCTTTATCTGCGGGAGACGTGGCTTCATGGTATCACGCCAAAACCGACGCTCGGCCTCCTTCATCCGTGCTGTTCACCCTGTGAAGCCGTTCTTCCGCGAAGCCGTGAAGCTGTTCCGTTGCGCCTCCGTGAAGCTGCGAAGCCGTGAAGCCGTGCTCCCTCGCCGCCGCCAGGCGGCGGTCAGTCATCCGTCCGTCCGCCGAGCTGGCCGGGCAGGAAGCCGTAGTAGGTCCCGATCCAGAGGCGCCAAGCCAGCCCGTGCAGCAGCCAGGGAAGGATGAGCCCGCCCGCCACCGCCGCCCAGGCGAGCGTCTTCCAGGCCAGCCAGCCCAGGAGCCCCGGGATGAGCAGCAAGGGCAGGTAGCCGAAGGCGATGAGCCCGTAGTTCCACACCAGGGCGCCCAGGTAGAAGCCTCCGGGGCGCCGGAGGACGAGGCCGCAGGCGGCGCAGGCCGGGGCGATGTCCCAGGGGGGCGCGTCCGGCAGCCTCGCGTCGCAGCGCGGGCACCTCCCGCGCGCCGACCGCAGGAGAAGGTCGGGCCTGAAGCTCATCGCTCCAGGCGGTCGGCGAGCGCCCGGGCCACCGCGCGGAGCACGGCGACGCGCGCCGCGCGCTTGTCGTCGGCCGGGATGACGTGCCAGGGGGCGTGGGGCGTGTCGGTGCGGGCCACCATGTCCTCGGCGGCCTCGAGATGGACGTCCCATTTCGCGCGGTTGCGCTCGTCCTCCGCCGTCATCTTGTGCCGCTTGTGCGGGGAGTCCCAGCGCAGGCGGAACCGCCGCAGCTGCTCCTCCTTGGAGAGGTGCAGCCAGAACTTGAGCACCACCGCGCCGGACTCGGCGAGGCGGGCCTCGAAGGCGTTGATCTCGGCGTACGCGCGCTGCCACTCGAGGGGCTTGCAGAAGCCCTCGACGCGCTCGACCAGGACGCGGCCGAACCACGAGCGGTCGAAGACCGCCATCCGGCCGGCGGCGGGCACCTTGGTCCAGAAGCGCCAGAGGTAGTGCCGGGACTTCTCCTCGGGCGTCGGGGCCGGCGTGGGGTGGACCGACAGGTGCGACGCGTCCATCATCGCCGCGAGCCGGCGCGTGACGCCGCCCTTGCCGGCGGCGTCAGGTCCCTCGAGCACGACCACGGAGGCGATGCCGCGCCGCGCGGCCAGGCGGGTGAGCTGGCCGAGCCGCGCCTGCCACTTGCGGATGAGGCGGGAGTACTCCTCCTTGGACAGCTCCTGGTGTCCCGCCGCCTCGAGCAGGCCCCGGGGGCGCAGGCGCGAGGCCTTCCGCGGCCTGGCGAGGCGGGCGCGCGGCCGTTCCAGCTGGTCGGCCACGATGCGTCCCGCCGCGAGGTCGCGCGACTTGGGCTCGGCGCCGGGCGCGAGCCGCCAGCCATGGCCGGTGGGCGAGGCGAGCCGTCGGCAATCCCCCGCGATCCGCGCGGCCGCGCCGTCCGCGATCAGGAGGTCCTCCTTCGTCGCCGCCCAGCCCTCGGCCTCGGTCCCCTCGCTCTCCCGCTGCCGCCGGCGGAGCGACTTGCGAGGGGTGGAGATCCAGACCTTCGACAGGGCGACGCCGTCCGCCAGGAGCATCTCCTCGAGCTGCCGCAGGGAGCGCAGGCGGTCCCGCAGGGGTTCCTTGGCCAGCTCGCCCCGCGCGGCCTCGAGCGCGGTGCGCGTGACCCAGTCGCCCACGACCACGGTGATGCGCCCCTTGGCCGGCATCTTGGTCCAATAAGGCCAGAGGAAGGGGCGTCCGCCCTGGCAGGGGTCCCCCGCGACGGGCGCGCAGACATCGACCAGCCGGGCGTCGAACCACTCCTGGAGCCGGTTGGCGAAGCCGCTGGCCGCCAGGCGGTCGTTGCCCCCGACCAGGATGACCGCGCCGCGGCCGTCCGCGATGAGGCGCCGCTGGAGGCGCAGCAGGCGGAGGTGGAGGGCCGAGGCGGCCCGGTCCTTGGCGGCGCCGGGGGTGGGCATGGGATGTTTCTAGGGGCCGGCCGGCCCGGGAAAAGGCCAAAGGCGGGGCCGTCACCGCGTTGTCACCCGCCTCCGCTTGCCCCCGCGGCCCCGGCCTGTCACGGTGTCGGGATGTCCGAGGCGACCGCCGACCTTGCCGAGCGATTCGAGCGCGAGCTCAGCTGGCTGGATTTCAACGGCCGCGTGCTCGGCCTGGCGCGCGAGCCGTCCGTCCCCCTGCTCGAGCGGGTCCGCTTCCTCTCCATCGTCAGCTCCAACCTCGACGAGTTCTTCGAGATCCGCGTGGCCGGCCTCCTCCAGCAGGCCGAGTCCGCGTCCGCCGCCCAGGGCTCGGGACTGCTCGACGAGGTCCTGCGCCGCGCCCATGCCCAGGTGTCCGAGCAGTATCGCATCTGGCGCGAGGAGGTCTGCCCGGCGCTGGCCGCGGAGGGCATCGTCGCCCGCGAGAAGGGGGAGTTCGACGCGGCCGAGCTCGAGGCGCTCGGCGAGCGCTTCGACCGCGAGATCCTGCCCGCCCTGACGCCGCTGGCCGTCGACCCCGCGCACCCCTTCCCCGTCCTCACCAACAAGAACCTCTACCTCGCCGTCCGGCTGGCAGGGACCAAGGGGGAGCCTCCCCGCGTGGCGGTCGTGCCGGTCCCGCGCATCCTCCCGAGGGTCCTCGTGCTCTCCAAGCAGGGCCGGTCGCTGCGCTTCACCTTCCTCTCGTACGTCATCAAGGCCTTCCTGTCCCGCCTGTTCCCCGGGCTCAAGGTCCTCGGCTCCTGGGCGTTCCGCATCACCCGCAACAGCGACCTGTACGTGGACGAGGACGAGGAGGGGAACCTCATCGAGGCGATCGAGGAGGAGATCCATCGCCTGCGCAAGGGCGCGGTCGTCCGCCTCGAGATCTCCGGCGACGCGCCCGACGACCTGGTGGGCTGGCTGCGCGGCGCGCTGGACCTTCCCGCGGAGGGCGTCTTCCGCATCCACGGCCCGGTCAACCTGCTGCGGCTGGGCGCCCTCATCGACGCGGTGCAGCGTCCCGACCTCGCCTACCCGCCCTTCCAGCCCTCCGTGCCTCCGGGCATGGGCGAGGGCGACAGCCTCCTCGCCCGCATCGCCAAGGGCGACGTCCTCCTGCACCACCCCTACGAGTCCTTCTCGCCCGTCGTCGACTTCATCCGCCAGGCGGCCCGCGACCCCGAGGTCGTCTCCATCAAGCTGACCCTCTACCGCACGAGCGGCGACTCGCCCGTCGTTGAGGCCCTCAAGGCCGCGGCCGAGGCCGGCAAGCAGGTCACCGCGCTCATCGAGCTGCGGGCCCGCTTCGACGAGCTCAACAACATCGCCTGGGCCCGCCAGCTCGAGGAATCCGGGGCCCACGTGGTCTACGGTCTCGTCGGCTACAAGACCCACTGCAAGGCCTGCCTGGTCGTGCGGCGCGAGAAGGGCGGGGTGCTCCGCCGCTACGCACACCTCGGCACGGGCAACTACAACCCCCGCACGGCCAAGGTCTACACCGACCTCTCGCTCTTCACCGCGGACCCGGAGCTGACCGCCGACGTCGGCCTGCTCTTCAACGTCCTCACCGGCAACCTGTCCTCGCCCTCCTTCCGGCACGCCATCGTGGCCCCGTTCGACCTCCATCGTCGCATGGTCGAGCTGATCGACGCGGAGGCCGCCGCCGCCCGGGCCGGCAAGCCCTCGGGCATCTTCGCCAAGGTCAACAGCCTCGTCGACCCCTCGGTCATCGACGCCCTCTATCGCGCCTCCCAGGCCGGCGTCCCGGTCGAGCTCGTCGTGCGCGGCATCTGCTGCCTCGTGCCAGGCGTCCCCGGCCGCAGCGAGACCATCCGCGTCCGCAGCGTCCTCGGCCGCTTCCTCGAGCACAGCCGCATCTTCCGATTCCTCAACCATGGCGGCGACCCGTTGCTCTACCTCGGCAGCGCCGATTGGATGCAGCGCAACTTCGTGCGCCGCGTGGAGTGCGTCTTCCCGGTCCGCGAGCCCGGCCTGAGGCGGCGGCTCGAGTCCGAGATCATCGCCACGTACCTGGGTCGGCTCGGCGACGCGACCTTCCTGCGGTCCGATGGGTCCCATGCGCCCGCCTCGCCGGAGGGCAGGTCGGCCCCGGGCGTGCAGGATGCCTTCCTCGCCCTCGCGGCCAAGCCCGCGCCGGCGGAGAAGCGCGCCAAGTTCCGTCCAAGGAAGTCTCGGTGAGCGCGGGTTGACTGCTTCACGGCTTCGCTGCGTCGCGGCTTCACGGATTGAAAGCTTCGCGGAGCGGCAGGGTCGCGGCCGGATACGGGCTTTGGCTTCGCGCGAAAAATGAAAAAGTAAGGACGAAAGGGAGAGAAGGGCGCAAAAGCAGGAGGTAGTGGCAGGACCGGGACACCTGCCTCTCAAGGTCCTTGGGCCACTTGGTTGCCTTGGGGTCCTCGGCACCCTTCACATCCATCAATCCTTTTCATCCTCTCCTCCCTTTCATCCCCCTGCCTCCCCTCCGCCCGATCCGGGCGGAGATTCAGATCAGCCCGAGCTCCATCTTGCCGTCCTCGGAGATCATCGACTGGGTCCAGGGCGGGTCCCAGACGATGGTCACCTCGGCCTCGTGGGCGCCGGGCACCGCGAGCAGGCGGTTGCGGGCGTCCTCGGCGATGGTGGGGCCCATGCCGCATCCGGGAGCGGTGAGGGTCATGGCGACCTTCACGCGGTGCCGGTCGGCGCCCTCCGCGGGCTCGACGACGAGGGAGTAGACCAGGCCGAGGTCCACGATGTTCACGGGGATCTCGGGGTCGAAGACCGTCTTGAGCTGCTTCCACAGCGCCTCCTCGGAAGGCGGGCCGGAGTGGCCCGGGTGCTCGGCGGTGCCGCGCGAGCCGTTGACGTCGGTCGTCCCGGTGCCGGAGGTCGCCTCGGTCGGCGGCTGCTCGCCCAGGGCGTCGGCGTCCGTGCCGTTGATGCGGAACATGCCGGTGTCGCACACGACCGTGAAGTTGCCGCCGAGGCGGTGGGTGATCGTCACCTTGGTGCCGGCGGGCAGGATGGCGGGCTCGCCGGCCGGGATGACGGTGGCGGCGACGTCGCGGGCGAGCACCCGGTCGTGGGGGCCGGGGGCGTGGCGCTGGCCGGAGGTGGAAGGGTCGGAGGACATTGGACGGAGGGGATGGAAAGGATGAAGGGAGGGAAGGGAAGAAGAGGATTCTGAGGATGCTGAGGAAACTAGGGATGCAGGGCAGAAAGTGTCTCGGGCCGCACCGGGCTTTTTGCGCTTTTTCTCTCCTTTCGTCCTTCGTTTTTCGCCCCCTCGCCGGCCCCTCAGGGCTTTCGGAACTTCGCCTGCAGGCGCCCGCGGACGACGCCGGCCAGGCCCTCGTGGGCCACCTTGCCGACGATCTCCTCGAGGAAGCCGAAGGCCAGCAGCTCCTGCGCGGCCTCCAGCGGGATGCCGCGGGCGCGCAGGTAGAAGAGCTCGGCGGGGTCGATCTGCCCGG
>CAYYLJ010000023.1:0-11360 GCA_964472585.1 uncultured Enterobacteriaceae bacterium
TTCGCGCAGTAGCGGGTGCCGATGCAGCGGTTGTAGGCCATCGTGTTGAGGCCCTCCTCGTCGTGCACGGTGGCGTTGGCGGGGCAGACCGACTCGCAGGGCGCGTTCTCGCAGTGCTGGCAGGCGACGCCGAGGAAGGTGACCTGGGGATTCTCGGGGATCTCCATCCCGGCCTGCTCGCGGCCGTCGAAGAAGTAGCGGTCGAGGCGGAGCCAGCGCATGTCGCGGCCCTTGAGGACCTGGCTGCGGCCGACGACGGGGATGTTGTTCTCCGACTGGCACGCCGTGATGCAGGCGGTGCAGCCCGTGCAGGTGTTGAGGTCGATGGACATGCCCCACTGCTGCGGGACGGGGGCGTCCGCCCTGCCCTGCCAGACGGGGACGTTGGGCGGCACGGCGTGGTCGGGGTGCTCGTAGGCGGAATTGCCGCGGGGCGTGGTGACGGCGGCGACGGCGAGCGGGGTGGCGGCGTCCCTGCCCTTGCCGAGGGGCGAGGGCAGGTGGCCGTCGAGGCCGAGGCGGGCGGCGAAGCCCGGGTTCTTGGCGAACTCCTCGGGCGTGCCCTCGCGGATCAGGTCGCGACCCTCCATGGACCAGTGGTCCTGGGTGTTGGCGACGACGACGGACTCGCCGGTGAGCTCGAGGGTCGCTCCGGCGGCGCCGAGGGGCGCGGCGGACGAGGCGAGCGGGTAGGCGTCGAAGCCGATGCCGACGACGCGGTTCTCGGAGAGGCGCTCGGTCACGCGGGCGCCGGAGCGGCCCACGGCCTTGCGGCCGAAGCCGAGCTGGAGGCCGATGGTCCACTTGGCCAGGCCGGGCATGATGAACGCGGGGCCCTCGACCGCGCGGCCGCCGAGCGTGACGCGCACGACGCGGCAGGTGAGCCGGCCGAACTCGAGCTGGTTGATGTTGCGGTTGAGCTGCCCGATGCGGTTGATGAGCATCGGCTCGGGCTCGATCTCGAGGGCCTTGGCGAGCGCGGGGCTGACGAGCACCACGTTCTCCCAGCAGGTCTTCGACATGGGGTCGGGCTGCTCGAGCAGCCAGGCGTTGTTGCCGAAGGTCCCGTCGCCGGCGTGGGCGCTGGGCGCGAGGCGGACCTCGAGGTTGGCGCGGGAGAGCTCGGGCGCGGCGGGCGCGGTGGGCGTCGAGACGGTGCCGGCGAGCGCGCGGGGGAAGGCCGTTCCGGGGAGCACGCCCTCGGCGAGCCACGCGTCGAAGGCGGCGGCGGAGGCGTCGCGGCCGACGGCGCGGGCGACGGACTCGAAGGTGGCGCGGACGAGCCCGAGCGGGTCGGCGGGCTGGCCGGCGAGGAGCGCGAGGACCTCGAGCTCGGAGACGCCGTCGTAGAGCGGCGCGATCATCGGCTGGACCGGCACGTAGGTGCCGTCGAGCGCGCGGCCGTCGCCCCAGGACTCGAGATAGTGCGTGGAGGCGACGAGGAGGCCGCCGCGAGCGCGGACCGCGGCCGAGGTGTCGTCGTGGTCCGGGCCGTGGAGGCCGACGCGCACGAGGGTCTTGGCGGCGGCGAGGACGTCGGCCAGGCCGGCGTCGGCGGGCGCGTCATAGGCGGGGTTGCCGCCCACGATCACGAGGGTCGAGGGGCGCGCGAGGGCGAGGTCGCGCAGGGTGGCCGCCGGCGCGGCGTCGGTGCGGACGTACTCGAGCGTGCGGCCGACCGCCTCGAGGAGGTCGTTGATGGCCTGGACGCAGCCGTGCGCGGCGGCGGGCAGGTGGGGGCCGGCGACGACGAGCGAGGCGCCGCGGTTGGCGACGAGGTCGGCGGCGCACTCGCGGACCCACGCGGGGTCGACGTCGAGCCGGGGCAGCTCGCCGACCGAGGGCTGGCCGAGCTGGCGGCGCACCTGGTCGAGCAGGTGCAGGGCGAGCGCGGGGATCGCCGAGGTGGCGAGCGGCAGGCGATGGTCGGCGGCGGCGCCGGTCAGCGTGAAGAGGGATTCCGCGACGTAGAGGCGGACCATGCCCTTGGCCTGCTCGGCCGTGTCGGCGCGGCGGGCGGCGGCGTAGGCGCGGGTCGCCTCGACCTGGGCGTCGCCCGCGCCGAGGAAGTCGGCGTCGAGGGCGACGACGCGCTTGGCGGCGGCGAGGTTGGGGAGGGCGCGGATGCCGGGCCCGATGGCGCGGTCGCCGGCGGCCTGGTCGACGGGCGTGTGCTCGGCCCAGAGGGCCTTGGGGAAGCGGGCCTTGAGCGCGGCGACGAGGCGGGCGCGCGTGGGCGAGGTGCAGGGGCGCGCCAGGAAGGCGAGACCGGCGCCGCCGGAGGCCTCGAGGGACTTGCCGAGGGCGGCGAGGCGGTCGCGGACCTGGGCGGCGGAGAGCGCGGCTCCGTCGGGGCCGACGGAGACGGTCGCGCGGTCGGGATCGTAGAGGTCGAGGATGCTCGCCTGGGCGAGCTTCGAGGAGGCGGTGCCGGAGGCGGGATGGCTGGGGTTGCCCTCGACCTTGGTCGGGCGGCGCGAGTGCGTCTCGACGAGGACCGGCTGGTTGGCGAGCTCGCCGGGGAAGGAGGTCGCGAAGAAGGTCGGGATGCCGGGGATGGTCATCTCCGGCGTGCGGGCGTAGGGCAGCGTGAGCTGGCGGGGCTCGCGGCAGCCGGCGAGGCCGAGGCCGGCCAGGGCGAAGGAGGCGCCCATCAGCGAGAGGAAGGCGCGGCGGTCGACGGGGTCGAACGTGGCGGCGCCGTCGAGGAACTCGCGCTCGGCGCGCGAGCGGTACTCGGGGGACTTGTTGCGCTCCTCGAGGCTGCGCCAGCGGGCGGGCTCGCCTTCCTGGGGCTCGGGGTGGACAAAGACGCGCTTGCTCATCGGAAAGGTTCTCTGGGGATCAGCGGTGGCAGCCCGAGCAGCTCTGGGGAGGCAGGACCTTCCAGTCGTGCACGAACTTGGAGCCCATCTCGCGCTGGGCCTCGGGGGTGGGGGCCTTCCAGGCCAGGTCGGTCACCTTGTCGATCGGGCGGATGGCCTTCTCGGGGTTGCGGTGGCAGTCGAGGCAGAAGGACATGCTGAGGGACTTGCTCTGGCCGACGACCTCCATCTGGTCGACGCGGCCGTGGCACTCGACGCAGCTGATGCCGCGGCTGACGTGCACGGAGTGCGGGAAGTAGACGTAGTCGGGCACCTTGTGCACCTTGACCCAGGGCACGGGCTCGCCGGTCGTGTAGCTGTCGCGGATGGGCTGGAGCGCGGGCGAGTCCTTCTTCACCACGCTGTGGCAGTTCATGCACGTGGCGGTGGAGGGGACGTTGGAGTGCGGCGACTTCTCGACGTTGGTGTGGCAGTAGCGGCAGTCCAGGCCGAGCACGCCGGAGTGGAAGCCGTGGTCGAAGGCCACCGGCTGGTCGGGCGTGTATCCGACGTTCAGATACTCGTTGGTCGCGTAATGGTTGATGGCCGCGACGACCAGGGCGCCGGAGAGCGCGAGGAAGGCGAGGATCTTGGCGGGGGCCGCGTTGGACCAGCGGGGGAACGGGTTGCCGCGCCGGGCGGGCTGGTTCAGGAAATCCAGGATGCGACGGAGCATGGAGCTGCGGAATTAGCGGCCGAGAGGGAGGGTCGGGGTGAGCCGCGACCCGGTAAGGGCGCTCGTGGGAGCAAGGAACGTCCGGTACCGGGATGACGGCATGATGATACCTGTTGGAATCCCCTCCGCCGCCCCCCTTCGCAACCCTATTTTGACGGATTTCTGGGCTTCAAAACGGCGTTGGATGGCCGAAATTGACGCCTTTTTAGCAAAGCATCGACCAATAGTTTCTTAAAACTATAATTATCAATAACTTGTGACATTAATGAAGCCTGCTTTGGCGTCAAGGAGTGCCTTGGCTCAAAAAGGAGATGCCCGACTTATTAGCCGGGCATTCCCGAAACCTCAGGAGGACTAATCCTCAGGCCTTGAGCGAGCGGGCGGCGCTACGGACGAGGTCGGTGAAGCTCTTGGCCTCGAGGGCGGCCCCGCCGATCAGGCCGCCGTCGATGTCGGCCTCCGCCAGCAGGGCGTCGGCGTTATCGGGCTTCATCGAGCCCCCATAAAGGATGCGGGTGCGGGAGGCCGTCTCGATTCCGATCAGCTGGCCGAGACGGCCGCGGATGAAGGCATGGACCTCCTGGGCCATCGCCGGGGTGGCGGTCTTGCCGGTGCCGATGGCCCAGACGGGCTCGTAGGCGATGACGACCTGGTCGGCCTTGGCGGCGGGGACGCCGGCCAGGCCGGCCTCGAGCTGGGTGCCGACGACCTCGAGGGTCCTGCCCGCCTCGCGCTCCGCGAGGGTCTCGCCCACGCAGAGGATGGGGCGGAGCGTGGCCTCGAGGGCGGCCAGGACCTTTCGGTTCACGACGGCATCGGTCTCGCCGAAGAGGGCGCGGCGCTCGCTGTGGCCGAGGATGACGTGGGTGACGTGGAGGTCGCGCAGCATCGGGGCCGAGACCTCGCCGGTGAAGGCGCCGTTGGCCTTCTCATGCAGGTTCTGGGCGCCCAGGGCGATGTGGCTTCCCTCGAGCAGCCGACCCACGCGATCAAGCGCGGTGAAGGGCGGGCACACGACGACGTGCACCTGCGACTCGGTGCCGATGGCGGCCTTGAGCGCGTTGGCCAGGTCGGCGGCCTCGGTGGCCGTCTTGTTCATCTTCCAGTTGCCGGCGATGAGGGGGATGCGGAGGGACATGGGGGTTCGCAGGGGATTAGGGTAAAGGGGGATTAGGGGATGGGAGGATGGAAAGGATAGAAAGGATAAAAAGAGGAAAGGAGGGAGCTTTGACGCCGGGGCGGGGCTTTTCCGTGAAGCTGTGACACTGTGAAGCCGTCAATGCGGTGACTGCGGGCGAGAACTCGCGTGCGGTCGTTGCCTCGGGTAGGGCCGGCTCGCCGAGCCGGCCATGGCGGCGTCGGAGAAAGCGCCCCACCCGATTCACGGACGCCTCGGCGAGGCGCCCCTACCTAGCGCCCTTCCCGATTAAGCCATTAAGCCGGTAAGCCATCAAGCCCCTCGGCTTCCGCGCCCCTGTGAAGCCGTGAAGCTCAGCCGCCGTGAAGCCGCGGAGCCCCTCACACCTGATCCAGCGCGGCCACGCCGGGCAGGACCTTGCCCTCGAGGTACTCGAGGGAGGCGCCGCCGCCGGTGGAGCAATGGGAGACCTTGGTGTCGACGCCGAACTTCTTGGCCGCGGTGGCGGTGTCGCCGCCGCCGACGACCGTGAGGGCGCCGCGCTCGGTGGCCTTGGCCACGGCCAGGGCCATGGCCTTGGTGCCGCCGGCGAAGGCGTCGAACTCGAAGACGCCGCAGGGGCCGTTCCAGATGATGGTGCCGGCGCGCGCGATGGCCTCCTCGTAGAGGGCGATGGACCGGGGGCCGGCATCCATGCCCTCCCAACCGGACGGGATGCCCGAGGCCATGTCGGCAGGGCGCGTGTTGGCGTCGGGCGAGAACTTGTCGCCGCAGACGAAGTCGACGGGCAGGGTCACGCGGCAGCCGCGGGCCGCGGCCTTGTCGAGCAGCTCGCGGGCGATGAGGGCGCCCTCCTTGTCGAAGAGCGAGTTGCCGATCTCCATGCCGTCGCAGATCTTGCGGAAGGTGTAGGCCATGCCGCCGCCGATGATGATCTCGTCGGCCTGGGCGATGAGGTTGCGGATGAGCGGGATCTTGTCGGCGATCTTGGCGCCGCCGAGGATGGCGAGCAGCGGGCGGCGCGGGTTGCGGAGGACGGCGTCGAAGGCCTTGAGCTCGGCCTCGAGCAGGAAGCCGGCGGCCTTGCGGGGCAGCGCGACGCCGACCATCGAGGAGTGCGCGCGGTGCGCGGTGCCGAAGGCATCGTTGACGTAGACGTCGCCGAGCCGGCTCAGCGAGGCGCGGAAGGCCGCCACCTTCTCGGGGTCGGCCTTGAGGCTGGAGCCGTCCTCCTGCTTCACCTTGCCCTCCTCCTCGATATGGAAGCGGAGGTTCTCGAGCAGCAGGACCTGGCCGGGCCTGAGCGCGGCGGCGGCGGACTCGGCCACGGGGCCGACGCAGTCCTCGGCGAAGGCGACGGGGCGGCCCAGCAGGCGCTGGAGCTCGGCGGCGACGGGGCGCAGCGAGAACTTGTCGACGCGCTTGCCGTCGGGGCGGCCGAGGTGGGACATCAGGACGACGCTGGCGCCGGCGTCGAGGACGTGGCGGATGCTGGGCAGGGCCGCCTCGATGCGCTGGGTGTTGGTGATGGCGCCCGTCTTCTTGTCCTGGGGGACGTTGAAGTCGACGCGCATGAGGACGCGCTTGCCGTTGAGGTCGCCGAGATCGCGGAGGGTGAGGACGGGCATGGGGGGAAGGGTTCGGGAGGGAGGGGATTAGGGGAGAAGGGGGAGTTGGGGAAGAAAAGAAGCGGGGCCGGGTCGGGAGGGTCGCGGAAACAAAACAGGCGACCCGGTCGGGTCGCCTGTCGGGCGGAACCGGGCCGGAGCCTCAGAGCTTGGCCGAGACCTTGGTCAGGAGCTCGACGACGCGGTTGGAGTAGCCCCACTCGTTGTCGTACCAGCTGACGAGCTTGAAGAAGTTCTTGTTCAGCTCGATGGACGAGCCGGCGTCGAAGATCGAGGAGCTCTTGTCGTGGATGAAGTCGGAGGAGACGACCTCGTCCTCGGTGTAGGCCAGGATGCCCTTGAGGTAGGTCTCGGAGGCGCGCTTCATGGCCGCCTTGATCTCGGCGAGGGAGGTGTCCTTGGTGGTGCGGACGGTGAGGTCGACGACCGAGACGGTGGGGGTGGGCACGCGGAAGGCCATGCCGGTCAGCTTCCCCTTGACCTCGGGGCAGACGAGCGAGACGGCCTTGGCGGCGCCGGTGGCGGAGGGGATGATGTTGGTCGCCGCCGTGCGGCCGCCCTTCCAGTCCTTCTTGGAGGGGCCGTCGACGGTCTTCTGGGTGGCGGTGTAGGCGTGGACGGTGGTCATCAGGCCCTCGGCGATGCCGAAGCCTTCCTTGAGAAGGACGTGGACGAGGGGCGCGAGGCAGTTGGTGGTGCAGGACGCGTTCGAGATGATCTTGTGGTCGGCGGTCAGCTTGTCGTCGTTGACGCCGATCACGACCGTGAGGTCCTCGTCCTTGGCGGGGGCGGAGATGATGACCTTCTTGGCGCCGGCCTCGAGGTGGCCCTTGGCCTTGGCGGCCTCGGTGAAGAGGCCGGTCGACTCGATCACGACCTGGACGCCCATCGCGCCCCAGGGGAGCTCGGCGGGGGTCTTGGCGGAGACGACCTTGATCTCATGGCCGTTGACCACGAGGACATCGTCCTCGGCCTTGTCGGGCGAGGACTTCTTGGAGGCGACGGTGCCCTGGAAGCGGCCCTGGGTGGAGTCGTACTTGAGGAGATAGGCGAGGTTGTCGGCGGGGACGATGTCGCCGACGGCGACGACGTTGAACTTCGTCCCCAGGTGGCCCTGCTCGACGAGGGCGCGGAAGACGAGGCGGCCGATGCGGCCGAATCCATTGATAGCGACGTTGATGGCCATGGTGCGGAAAGGGTCAGCAAAGCCCACGCCCGAAGGAAAAGGCAAGCGCCGAAACGGTCAGCGCGACCAGAGCCCTCCGCCGAGGGGCGGGAGGACGAGCCGGCCCTCCTTCCAGGCGGGGGACGGGCCGGGAGCATGGGCGCAACCGGGGACGGGCGAGAGCGCGACCGGCGACCAGCCGCCGGAGGGGACGTCGAGGGCGACCTCCCACGGGTGCGGGTTGGCGGCGACGAGCACCCGGGCCGGCCCCATCGCGCCGTCGGCGTTGAGCTCCGCGGCGAAGGCCTCGCCATCGGGGGGCAGGAAAGGGCGCATCCAGCCCGGCGTCACCGCGGCCCGCGGTCGCAGCGGGGCGCCGGCCTCCGAGAGCCGGAAGCGGACCAGGGCGGCGACGAACGCGTGCTCGGAGGCGAAGCGGGCGAGGCGGTCGGAGGCGAGCGCGTTGAGGTCGCCGCGGCGCCAGGTGTTGGCGACGCCGCGCTTGCTGTGGAGGAAGTCCTGCCCGGCGGCGAGCATCGGCACGCCCACCGAGGCGAGCAGGATGAGGTGCGCGAGGCGCGTGCGGAGGACGTCCTCGGGCGCGGGGTCGGAGCCGTCGCCGCCGGGGCGGACGGTGATGCGGTCGACCCAGGCGTGGTCGTCGTGCGACTGGAAATAGCGCAGGCGCGCGCAGGGCCGGATGCCCAGGCCCGCCATCTGGTGCAGCAGGTCGGACGCGCGGGCGCGGCCGCGGACGTAGGCCGGCAGGAACTCGCGGAACCCGTCGTCCCACGCCGTCCACGACGTCCGGTCGAGGTCCGGGCCGACATGGCCGCGGAAGCTCCAGGGCTCGGCGATGAGGATCTTGCCGGGGGCGCGGGCGCGGACCTCGGCCTCGATGTCGCGGAGGACGGGCAGCCCGAGCAGCTCGGCCAGGTCGAGCCGGACGCCGTCGGCGCCGTGCACCAGCAGCCAGTGGAGGACGCTGTCGGCCGCGAGGCGCGCCCCGACGGGCGACTCCGAGCGGAAGTCGTTGCCGCAGCCGCTGTGGTTGCTCAGCGCCCCGGAGGCCTCGCGGCGGAACCAGTAGTCGGCGTCCAGCGCGAGCAGGTGGTTGGGCGAGCCGAAGTGGTTGAGAACGAGGTCGACGATGACGGCGAGCCCCGCGCCGTGGCAGGCCTCCACCAGCTCGCGGAAGGCCTCGGGGCCCTCCGCGCCGGGCGCGTAGGCCGTCGCCGGCGCGAAGGAGGAGGTGGGCATGTAGCCCCAGTGATACTCGGCGGGATCGGGCCCCCGCTCGAACTCCGCGCAGGGAAGGAGCTCGAGGGCGTTCGCGCCGAGCGACCGGAGATAGGCGCCGTCGCGCCGGACCCAGTCGGCGAGCTCGCGGAAGCCGGCCGCGGGGGAGGGCCCGCGGAGCGAGAGCAGGTCGCGGAGGTGGGCCTCGACGACGACGAGGTCCTCGGGGCGCGGCGGCACGAAGCCGTCGGCGCGCGGCCGCAGCTCGGCGGCGGCGGCCACATGCCCGGAGGCGCGGTCGCCCTCGCGGCTGACGCGCAGGGCCCAGGGGTCGACAAGGCCCTCGCGTCCGTCGACCTCGAGCGAGTAGGCCGCGCCCGCGAGGTCGGCGGGCGCGACGGCGGACCAGGCGCCCTGCCCTTCCGGCCGGAGCTCGGCGCGACCCGGCTCGCCGGCGACCGGACGCCAGCGGACGGAGACCGAGGTGGCGCGGGGGGCGAAGACGCGGAAGGTGGTGCGGCCGTCGGCGGACAGGGCGCCGAGACGCCCGGCGGGACGCAGGTGGTCGAGCGGGCCGCAGGCGAGGATCTCGGCGGGCTGGCCGCCGTCCCAGTGCAGGCGCCACGGCCCGCCGAGGGCGTCGGCGCCGGTGGCGACGAAGCGGAAGAGGTGGCGGCCGGTGCGGCGAAGGTCGACGGTCAGGTTGCGATGCCCCTGCCAGTCGCGCAGGATGCCGTCGGCGTCATGGGGCGGCTCGATCCATCGGCCGTCGGGAAGCCGGAACTTGAAGGGAGCCACGCCGCCGGAGCCGACGATGTCGCGGGCGGGGGCGGCGCAGACATAGCCGTCCGCGCCGGCGATGCAGGCCTCGTGCAGGGTCCAGCGCGCCATGTCGGCGGCGCGGCCCCAGCCGTTGAAGGGGCCGGCCACGACGGCGGCGCCCTCCACGCCCTCGGGCAGGAGGGGCTTCCAGAGGAAGAAATGGACCTCGTCGCCCTGGATCCAATGCCCCGCCAGCGGCGCATGGTGGAGCGGGTCCGCCGGCTCGAGGAGCGACAGCGCCGCGGGCTCCTCCATGCGGATCGGGGGAAGGCCGGGGCCCGGCCAGTCGCGACGCAGGGCGACGAGACCCGAGGTCCGCGTCTCCCAGCGCGCGCCGGCGATGCCATTGGCCATGGGGCATCCAAGTCGCGACGACGCCGCGGTGGGAAGGACAAAGCGGGAACCTTGCCCTCGGCGGGAAAGCCGTCCAACGTCCGGCCATGCAGATCGAGGTGCTCGCGAGCGACTGGGACGGCCATCGGCTGCTCGACTCCGGCAACGGCCGGAAGCTCGAGTCGTTCGGCGGCGTGCGCGTCATCCGCAGCGAGCCCAAGGCCTGGTGGAGCCCCGCCCTGCCCGACGCCGAATGGCAGAAGGCCGTGGCGACGCATGAGGACGGCGGGAAGGAAGGGCGCTGGCGGCTCCGCCCCGGCACGCCGCGCGAGTGGGAGACCCGGCTGGGCAAGATCCGCCTCCAGCTGCGGTTCATGGACAACTCCAAGCAGGTCGGCGTCTTCCCCGAGCAGGCGCCGCACTGGGACTGGGTCGCGGCCCAGCCGGTGGACGCCGCCAAGAAGCCGCGGCTGCTCAACCTCTTCGGCTACACCGGCGCCGCCTCCCTCGTCGCGGCGCAGGCGGGCTGGTCCGTGACGCATGTCGACGCCTCCAAGCCCGCCGTGGCGTGGGGCCGGCGCAACCAGGAGCTCTCGGGCATGGCTGAGGCCCCCATCCGCTGGATCCTGGAGGACGCGCCGACCTTCGTGCAGCGCGAGGCGAAGCGCGGCAACGCCTACGAGGCCATCCTGCTCGACCCCCCGGCCTTCGGGCGCGGGCCCAACGGCGAGCTCTGGAAGATCGAGCGCGACCTCGCGCCGCTGCTGCGCGAGTGCCGGAAGATCCTCGCGCCCGGGGCCCGCTTCGTGCTCCTCACCGTCTACACCATCGACGCCTCGTCGGTGCTCTGCGGCAACCTGCTCTCGGAGATGACGCGCGGGCTGCCCGGCAAGGTCGACATCGGCGAGCTCGCCCTGCGCCACCACGGCGACGCGCGCCTGCTGCCGCTGTCGCTCTGGGGGCGGTGGGTGGGGAAGTGAGCGGACGGGCGGAGCGGCGGAACGGCTGAACAGGTTTCGGCTTCACGGCTTCACAGCTTCACGGCTGCACGGGGAGGCGGCTTCACAGCGGCACGGAAGCACAGGGTCACAGCTTAACGGCGGCACAGGGGCAAGAAATCGCGGAGGGAACGAGCGGACGCGAGTTCTACGCCGCAGATACCGCCGTCACCGCTGTCACCGCAGGAATGGCCGCCTCCCTACCCGAGGCGCGGCCGGGTCGGAGACCCAGCCCTACCCGATGCATTTTACACCTCGAACTCCTGCGCTTCCGAGATCCCGCGCCCCTGCAGACCGATTAAGCGATTAAGCCGGTAAGCCATTAAGCCCTACCGTGATTCCGTGCCGCCGCGAAGCCGTGAAGCCGCGCCCCTTGCTTGACCTGCCCGGGAAACAAGCGAAGGCGAGCTCACCCCCAGCCGTTCAGCAGACCAGCTGTTCCGCCCCTCCGCCGCCCTCACAGCCCCTTGCGCTCGTCCTTGTGGCGGCGCTCGTCG
>CAYYLJ010000023.1:11460-14460 GCA_964472585.1 uncultured Enterobacteriaceae bacterium
GCCCCTCCGCCGCCCTCACAGCCCCTTGCGCTCGTCCTTGTGGCGGCGCTCGTCGGCCGCGTCGCGGGCCTGCTGGGCGCGGAAGAACTCGCGCAGCACCTCGCGCCGGGCCTCCTCCTGGCGCTCGGCCTTGGCCTCGTCGTGCGTGCGCAGGCGCTCCTTGTCGGCCATCGCCCGGCGCAGGTGCATGAGCGCGAGGTGCTCGAGCTGGCGCACGCGCTCGCGGGTCAGCTTGAAGCGCACGCCCACCTGCTCGAGCGTGAGGGGAATGTCGCCGTTGAGCCCGAAGCGGAGGCGGATGATCTCGGCCTCGCGGGGCTCCAGGCCGCGCAGCAGGTCGTCGATGTCGGAGCGGTCGGACTTGCTCCGCAGGCTCTCGTAGGGGTTCTCCGCCCGGTCGTCCTGCACGAGGTCGCCCAGGGTGGCGTCGCCCTCCTCGCCCACGGGGGCGTCGAGGGAGGCCGAGCGGTTGGCGAGGGTCTTGAGATGGGCGATCTTGGTGATGGGCAGCTCCATCACCATCGACAGCTCCTCGTTGGTCGGCTCGCGCTCCAGCTCGACCGTCAGCCGCTGGATGACGCGGCGCATGGCGGCGATGCGGTCGACCATGTGCACGGGCAGGCGCAGGGACCGGCCGTGGGTGGCGAGCGCGCGCTTGATGGACTGCTTGATCCACCAGGCGGCGTAGGTGCTCAGCTTGCCGCCCTTGTCGGGATCGAAGCGCTCTACCGCCTTGATCAGGCCGAGGTTGCCCTCGCTGATGAGGTCCATGAACGGCAGGCCAAAGTCCTCGTAGTCGCGGGCGATGCGGACGACCAGCCGGAGGTTGGCCTGGATCATCGCCTGCCGCGCGGCGTCGTCGCCCTTCTGGATGCGCCGCGCGAGGGCGACCTCCTGCTCGGGCGTGAGCAGCGGGGTCTTGCCGATCTGGTCGAGGTAATAGCGGAGCGGCGAGCGCTCGTCGGGCGTGAGCTGGTCCCAGGGAAGGCCGGGCTCGGTGCGTTCCTCCGGCTCGACGGGCGCCGAGGGCGGCGCGATGGCAGTAGTCGGCGCGGGCGCGGGCTGGGGCGCGGATGCGGCCGCGGACGGGGCGGGCTTGCGCGGTTCCGGCGAGACCGGCTTCGCGACAGGCTTGGGATGGGATTTGGCCAGGGGCTTGGTCGCCTTCGCGACGGGCTTGGCCGCCTTGGTCTTGGCGGGCTTGGCGTTCGCCTTGGGGGCAGGCGGCCGCTTGGCGGAAGCCCGGGCCTTGGCCTTCGGCTTCGCCACCGGCTTGGGCTTGCGCTTGGCCATCAGCCGGTGGCGCGCAGGCGCGCGGCTAGGCCGAGGGCGCGGAGGACGCCCTTGGACTTGTTGACCGTCTCCTCGAACTCCGAGGCCGCGACCGAGTCGGCGACGACGCCGGCGCCCGCCTGGATGCCGGCGATGCCGTCGCGAAGGACGGCGGTGCGGATGACGATGCAGGAGTCATGGCCGCCATCGTAGCCGAAATAGCCGACCGCCCCGCCGTAGGCGCCGCGGCGCTGGGGCTCGAGGTCGGCAATGATCTGCATGGCGCGGACCTTGGGCGCGCCGGTGAGGGTGCCCTGGGGGAAGGTGGAGCGGAAGAGGTCGAAGGCGTCCTTGCCCTCGGCGAGCTCGCCCTCGACTTGGGAGACGATGTGCATCACGTGCGAGTAACGCTCGACCACGGCGTAGTCGGGCACGCGCACGGAGCCGACCTTGCAGACGCGGCCGAGGTCGTTGCGGGCGAGGTCGACGAGCATGAGGTGCTCGGCGCGCTCCTTGGGATCAGCGAGCAGCTCGGCCTCGAGGCGGCGGTCCTCGGCGGCGTCGGCCCCGCGATGGCGCGTGCCCGCGATGGGGCGGATCTCGCAGCGGCGGCCGGTCAGGCGGACGTTCACCTCGGGCGAGGCGCCGACGAGGTCGAAGCCCCGGCCCGTCTCGAGCGCGAACATGTAGGGCGAGGGATTGACCTGGCGGAGGACGCGGTAGAGCGCGAGCGGGTCGCCGGCATGGGGGACGTCGGTCCGGCGCGAAAGGACGATCTGGACGCAGTCGCCGGCGCGGATGGCCTCCTGGGCCCGGCCGACCTTGGCCTCGAAGGCCTCGCGGTCGATGTTGGCCTTGCCCGTGGCGAGGGGGGCGTCGGTCTCCAGCTCGGCGGGCTCGGCGGCGCGCGGGGCGGCGAGGGCGCGACGGAGCGCGGCGAGATCGGCCTGCGCGCGCTCCCATGCGGCCTGGGCGCCGTCGGCGCCGATGCGGGCGTTGACGATGAGGCGGAGGACCTGGCGGACGTGGTCGAAGGCGACGAGCCGGTCTACCAGCATGAAATGGGTCAGGGGGAGGTCGCTCGCCGCGGGCTTGGCCACGGGTACGGTCGGCTCGACCCGATGGATGTACTCGTAACCGACCATGCCCACCATGCCGCCATGAAAGGGGGGTAGGCCGGGCACCTTCGCGACCCTAAGGCCGGCGAGCTCCTGGCGGACGAGTTCCAGGGGGTCGGCGGGGGTCGGGAGGGTCTCCGTGGCGCCGCCTCGGCGGGTGAGGACCGTGCGGTCCTCCCAGGAGGTCAGGGTCAAGGCGGGGTCTGAGCCGCAGAAACTGTAGCGGCTGACGCGCTCACCACCGGTGACCGACTCGAAGAGGAAGGCCGGGGCCGTGCGGCGGAGCCGGGAATAGACCGAGACCGGGGTCTCGAGGTCGGCCATGAGGTCGAGCCACACCGGGACGACGTCGGCCGTCTTGGCCAATTCGAGGAAGGTCGCCTGGTCGGGATGGACGCTCACGGTCGCTCCTTCGAGTGTGGGCGAATCGGCGGACTTGGGGAAGCCTTATGGGCGGAGGGGGATAGATTTCAGAGGACAGACTTCAAAGGACAGGAAGGTGCTATCACGCAAATTCGCAGGGGTCCGAGGCGGGGTCATGGCTGCGTCCATGACCTATCAATCGTTACTGCGGTATCTGCGGTGTCTGCGGTGTCTGCGGTGTCTGCGG
>CAYYLJ010000024.1:0-13947 GCA_964472585.1 uncultured Enterobacteriaceae bacterium
CCCTGCTCGCCAAGCTGGGGAAGTGAAGGCGGGGCGGCGGCATCCGCCGCCGCCGCCTAGCTGGATGGCGGAGCAGCGGAAGCGCTGAACGGCGGCGAGACTGGACTTCAAAGGACAGATTTCAAAGTCCAGGAAATGCATCCGATGCAGGGAGTTTCAGTCCTTTTAGGCCCGACCTTGGGATTCCGTAATTCCGTGCCTCCGCGAGCCGTGCCTCCGCGAAGCCGTGCTTCCGTGCCGCGGACGCCATGTGTGCCGACCTTTCCGTGCCTCCGTGAAGCCGTGCTTCCGTGCCGCGCGCACCGCGCGCACCACTTTCCCGGACGGCCATTGCCGTTCGGGAAAGTGGTGGAGCCAATCGGGATCGAACCGACGACCTCTTGCGAATGCTCACGCGGCGCGTGGCAGCAAGAGGCGGGTAATCCCCTGATGAGGGGTTTATCCGACCTTCCGGAAAGTGGTGGAGCCAATCGGGATCGAACCGACGACCTCTTGCATGCCATGCAAGCGCTCTACCAGCTGAGCTATGGCCCCTTTCTTGGACTGAGAAAGTCCAACAAACCCCCGCCGCTTCCCACGGTCAAACCTATTTTGCGGCCGAGCGCCTCCCCGCTTGCCAACGGCCCGCGGCGGGGCTTGCCTAATGGCAATGGTAGACCCTGAGGACAGCCCCGGCGAGGCCGGCGAGGAGGAGCCCAGCGAGCCCGCGGCGGCCGCCCGGCCCGGCGCCCTGCGCATCGAGAAGACCTTCATCGAGGGCCTCCCCGAGGACGAGTGGCGCGGCCCCATCGACCTGGTGGAGAAGCCCTCCGAGGCGGAGCTCGCCGTGCGCACCATGCTCTCCGAGCGCGTCCTCGGCTTCGACACCGAGACCAAGCCCTCGCATCGCCGCGGCGAGAACCACCTCCCCTCGATCCTCCAGCTCGCCTCCGCCGACCGCGTCTTCGTCTTCCGCCTCGAGGCCTGCGGCGGGATCCCCTTCGCCTTCCCGCTCCTCTGCAACCCGCGCATCGCCAAGGTCGGCGTGGCCGTCCGCGACGACGTGCGCAACCTGCAGCGCCGCGCCCCCTTCGACGACCGCTGCTTCGTCGAGATCTCCGACTTCACCCGCCGCGCCGGCGTCGAGAACACCGGCCTCCGGGCCCTCGCCGCCCACTATCTCGGCTTCCAGATGCGCAAGTCCAAGCGCGTCCAGTGCTCCGACTGGTCCAAGCGCCTCGATCGCCGCCAGGTCCAGTATGCCGCCAACGACGCCTGGGTCGGCCGCGAGCTCTACCTGAAGCTCGAGACCCAGGGGCTCATCCCAAGGCAGGCGTGACGGCGGCGGCTGTACCGCCGCCGAGCGGAACGGCTGGCCAGCTGAACGGCTGAACAGCGGCGGCGGTGCCGTTGCCGCCAGACTTCAGATGACAGACTTCAAAGGACAGGAAAGACCGCCGCATGTCTCTCCACCTGGACTTTGAAATCTGTCCTTTGAAGTCCGCTCCGGGCGTCAGCGAGTCTCCCTATCTCCCCGCTCCATTAAGCGATTAAGCGATAAAGCCATTAAGCCTGGCATTCCGCCCCTCTGATCAGCGGTTCCGCTGTTCAGCTCCCCCGCGGATTTTCCCCAAGTCTCCCCGCCGACCCGATCTCCTGGCGGAATTCCGCCGCCCGCGCCTCCAGCGCCTCGAGCTGGCCGCGGCCGAGCCGCCAGGTCCAGTTCCCGGTCGCCGTGCCCGGCGTGTTGAGCCGCGCCTCGCTCCCAAGGCCGAGCAGGTCCTGCGCCGGCGCGAAGGCGCCGATGGCCGGCGAGGCGAGCGCGGCGCGCCAGACGGCGGGCGCGATGGGGCCGTCGCCGAGCGCGGCGCGGACCTCCTCCGCGACCTCCGCCGCGAGGCCCGCGAACCACCCGGCGGTCGTGTCGTTGTCGTGGGTGCCGGTGTAGGCGATGCGGTCCGGGGTGATGGCCGAGGGGTGGTGGGGGTTCTCCCTTGTCCGGGGGAATCCGAACTGCAGGACCGACATGCCCGGGAGCCCGGCCTCCGCCCGCAAGGCGTGCACGCCCGGGCTGAGCAGGCCAAGGTCCTCCGCCACCATCGGGCAGGGGCCCAGCGCCCGGAAGAAGGCCATGCCGGGGCCTTCCCGCCACGCGCCGGCCCGCGCCGAGGACGCCCCCTCGGGCACGGCCCAGTAGTCGCAGATGCCGCGGAAGTGGTCCAGCCGCACGGCGTCGAAGAGGCCGAGGTCGCGGCGCACGCGCGCCCGCCACCAGGCGAAGCCGTCCGCGGCATGCCGATCCCAGTCATAGAGCGGGTTGCCCCAGAGCTGGCCGTCCTCCGAGAAATAGTCGGGCGGCACGCCCGCCACCGCGCCCGCCGCGAAGAGCTCGGGCCGGGACCAGCGGTCCGCGCCGTCGGCCGAGACGTAGATGGGCTCGTCGCCCAGCAGGCGCAC
Organism: uncultured Enterobacteriaceae bacterium; assembly: GCA_964472585.1. Classification (GTDB taxonomy): domain Bacteria; phylum Verrucomicrobiota; class Verrucomicrobiia; order Opitutales; family UBA953; genus UBA8828. The sequence continues at coordinate 2,437 of CAYYLJ010000024.1, forward strand.
GCCCCTCGCGGCGGCGTGGGCCCTCAGCGCGCGCCACTGCGACTCCGCGACCATCTGCAGCGCGGCCGCGCGGCCGCGCGACGCGGGGTCCGCCTCCTCGCGCCCCCAGCGCGAGGGCGCCGCGAAGCCGTTGGCCTCGCGCCGCGCCGCGAACCGCTCCCACCCGTCCAGCCACGCGCGCTCGCGCTCGCGATAGGCGGCGAGGTCGCCCCAGCGGCGCAGGCGCGCCGGGTCGGCGATGCCGCGCGACGCGGCCCGGTCGAGCAGGGGGCGGAGCCGTTCCCAGGCCAGCCCGTGGTCGCTCGCCGCCCCGCCGGGCCCGAGGTCGCGGCGCTCCTCCTCGCTCACCAGGCCCTCCTCCGCCAGCTCCCCCAGGTCGATGAGGTGGGGGTTGAGCGCGAAGACCGACAGCGGCTGGTAGGGTGAGTCGCCGTAGCCGGTCGGTCCCAGCGGGCAGACCTGCCACCAGCCGAAGCCGGCCTCCGAGAGGAAGTCGACCCACCGCCGCGCCGAGGGGCCCATGCCGCCGAGCGGGCCGGGGCCGGGCAGCGAGGTCAGGTGGAGGACGACGCCGGCCGCGCGGCGGGGCAGGGCGGGGCGTGCCTCGGCCATCGGCGTCTCAGCGCAGGACGACGTCGTGCTTCTCGCGCAGTCGCTCGAGCCACTCCTGGACGGCTTGGTTGGAGAGCTCGTTGCGGATCCGGTCGGCGATCACCGCCCGGACCTCCTCGATCGGGGCCTGGCCGGCCGGCCGCAGCTCCTCGCGCAGGAGCAGGAAGTGGGCCTTGTCGGGACCGGCGTCGAGCGTCAGCAGCGGCGTGGCGGCGCCGTCGGCGACCTTGCGGAGCGCCTCGGCCACGGGTCCCGCCAGCTCCTCGAGGTCGCGCCAGCCCGCGAGGCCTCCCTGGGCGCGATAGTCGTCGTCGCTCCCCTCGCGGGCCGCGGCCTCGAAGCGCGCGGCCGCGCCGGCGGGGTCGCCGGCCAGCCTGGCCTCGAGCGCCTTCGCCCGCGCCAGCGTCTCCTCGGGCGACTCGCTCGCGCGGCGCAGGACGGAGATCTGCCGGTAGCGCACGCGCTCGGCGCGGGCGAAGAGCTGGGGGTTGGCGTCGTAGAAGGCCTGGATGCGCGCGGGGCTCGCCTCGCCGATCGACCGGCGGACCCTGGAGACCATGTAGTCGAAGATGATCCTCTCCTCGACCTGCCGGCGGTGCTCGGCGGGGGTCGTGCCCGACTCGCGCAGCGCGGCGAAGAACCTCAGGCGGTCCCCGCCGTGCAGGCGGCGCACCTGGTCGTCGATCTCCGACTGCAGCATGGCGGGCGGGATGGTCATGCCGCTCTCGCGGAACTCGCGCAGCACGATGGCCCGGTCGGAGAGCGACCGCAGGATGTCGCCCGACGCCTGGCGCACGGCGGCCTCCTGCTCGGCGGCGCTGCCCTTCAGGTTGCGAAGCAGGGGCGAGAGCTCGCGGCGGACGTCGGAGACCGTGACGATCTGGTCGCCCGCCACGGCCACCACGCGGTCGCCGTTGCGCTCGGACCAGCCCCGGTTCTCCGGGGCCGGGTTCGCGGCGAGCAGGGCGGCGGTCAGGAGGAGGGCGGGCATGCGGCGATTTCGGGCATCCGCCCCAGGAAGGCGCGGATCTCGGCGAGTTTCCGCAGCGGCTCCCGCGCGGTCAAGCGGGGAAACCTCCCCATCTGGAGCACCGGCTCCTCCGCCCCGCCCTTGCCGGCGCGGTGGCAGCGGAGCACCGGGCCCTCCGTCTCGACCCGGACGACGCCGCGGGAGGACGCCAGGCAGCGCAGGTCCGCCAGGTCCAGCAGGGCGGAGGCCTCCTTGGGCGGCCGGCCGAACCGGTCCTTGAGCTCGTCGCGCAGCCCGGCCACCTCGTCGCGCGTCGCCGCGAGCGCGATGCGCCGGAAGGCCTCGAGCCGCAGCCGCGTGTCGGGTATCCACTCGGCCGGGAGCGCCGCGACGAGCGCGCCCTCCTCGTCCCCGGCGCCGGCGGCGCCCATCGGCGTGTCGGCGTGCCGCACGCAGTCGAGCGCCACCTCCGCGCGCGCCGCGGGCCCGCCGCCCTTGAGCCGGCGCACGCTCTCCCGGAGCATCTGGCAGTAGAGCTCGAAGCCCACGCCGGCGATGTGGCCGCTCTGCCTGGCGCCGAGCAGGTGGCCCGCGCCGCGCAGCTCGAGGTCGCGCAGGGCGATGCGGAAGCCCGCGCCCAGCTGGTTGTGCTGCCGCACGGCCGACAGGCGCTCGCGCGCGCGGTCGGCCAGGCCGCCGTGGCGGTGCAGGAAGAGGTAGGCGTAGGCCTGCCGGTTGAAGCGGCCGATGCGGCCGCGGATCTGGTAGAGCTGCGCGAGGCCCAGCCGGTCGGCGCCCTCGAGGATGAGCGTGTTGCAGTTGGGGATGTCCAGGCCCGTCTCGATGATGGTGGTGCAGACGAGGATGTCCGCCTCGCCGTCGACGAACTCGGCCATCACCGACTCGAGCTCGCCCGCCCCCATCTGGCCGTGGCCGACCGCGACGCGCGCCCCCGGCGCCAGCGCCCGCACCCGCGAGGCCGCCTCCTCGATGGTGTCGACGCGGTTGTGCAGGTAGAAGACCTGGCCGCCGCGCGCCAGCTCCGCCCGGATGGCGTCCGCCACGAGCCGCTCGTCGTACCCGCGGACGACCGTGCGGATGGGCAGCCGCTCCCGCGGCGGCGTCTCGATGACGCTCAGGTCGCGCGCGCCGACCAGGGCGAGGTAGAGGGTGCGCGGGATCGGCGTGGCGGACATCGCGAGGAAGTCCACCTCCGCCCTCAGCCGCTTCAGCCGCTCCTTGTGCCGCACGCCGAAGCGGTGCTCCTCGTCGACGACGACGAGCCCGAGCCGCGCGAACCGGACGCCGTCCGCCAGCAGCGCGTGCGTGCCCACCACGATGTCCGCCCGCCCCTCCTCCGCGCGCCGGCGGACCGCCGCGCGCTGCGCGGGGCTGCGGAAGGAGCTCAGGAGCTCGACGGTCACCGGCCAGCGCGCCATGCGCTCGCGGAAGGTCGCGTGCAGCTGCTGCGCCAGCACCGTGGTCGGGGCCAGCACCGCCACCTGGCGGCCGCCGAGCATGCACTTGAACGCCGCCCGCAGCGCGACCTCGGTCTTGCCGAAGCCCACGTCGCCGCAGACGAGCCGGTCCATCGCCGCGGGCCGCTCCATGTCGGCCTTCGTCTCGGCGATGGCCCGCGCCTGGTCGGGCGTCTCGCGGTGCGGGAAGGCCCGCTCGAACTCGCCCATCCAGGCGTTGTCCGCGTCGCGCGGGTGCGCCGCCCCCGGCCGCGACTGGCGCAGGGCCTGGGTGTGCAGCAGCTCCGCCGCGAGGTCCATCGTGGCGGATTCCGCCGCCTTGCGCGCCTTCTCCCAGCCCCCGCCGCCCAGCCGCGAGAGCCGCGGCGCCCCGCGCCCGAGGCCCACGTAGCGGCTGAGCAGGTGCGACTCGCGGAGCGCGAGGTGCAGCATCGCCTTCTCGGCGAACTCCAGCGAGAGGTACTCCTGCGGGCGCCCCTCGACGTCGAAGGTCCGGATCCCGCGGAAGAGGCAGATGCCCTGGGTGGCGTGCACGAGCGCGTCGCCCTCGGCCAGCTCCGAGAAGTCGAGCAGCTGGCCCACCCGCGAGCGCTGGGCCGAGCGTCGGCGGGGGAGTGACGCCAGGGTCCGGCTGCGCCGCGCGAAGAGCTCGCGCTCCGTCAGCAGCGTGAGGCCCCGCGCCAGCGGCCCCGGCAGCGCGCCGGGCGCGACGATCGCCCCGGCCCCGAAGCGCGCCTGCTCGACGCGCGGGGCGAAGCCGGCGATGCCGCCCGCCTCCGCCCGCGCGCGCTCGACGGAGGCCGCCGTGTCCACCGCGAGGAGCGTCGGCCGCCCGTCGCGACCCAGCGAGGCCGCGCCCCGCAGCACGTGCGCGCGCTCGGCCTCGCCCGCCGCGCCCGCGCCCACCGCGAGGTCCTCGGCGCCGCCGACGGGGCAGGGCGCCCCCTCCATGCCCGCGGGCGGCGCGTCCGTCTCCTCGAGCGCCACCCAGTCGACGCCCGGGTCGGCGAGCAGGTCGGACAGGCGGGCGTCCTCGCCCGCGCCGCCGAGGGCGACGACCAACGATCCCCCGGGCAGCGCGCGGTCCAGCCGGCCGCGGCCCTTGCCGTGGCCCGGGAGCGCGAGCGCCACCAGCCGGCCGACCTCCGCCTCGCTGCGCTGGGTCGAGGGGTCGTAGGCGCGGACCGACTCCACCAGGTCGCCGAACGTGTCGATGCGCAGCGGCTGGTGCGCGTTGACCGGATAGACGTCGAGGATGCCGCCGCGGAGCGCGAACTCACCGGGGCGCTCGCAGGCGCTCTCGGAGGAGTAGCCCATCGACGCGAGCTGGGAGGCCGCGCGACGGAGGTCGATGCGGTCGCCCTTCGCGACGAGCAGCTCGTCGCCCCCGTCGCCCCCGGCCGTCTCGCGCGACAGCGCCCCGGGCAGGCAGGCCAGCACCAGCGGCCGACCCGGCGCGGCGCCGCCGTGCCTAAGCTCGGCGAGGGCCGCGAGCAGGTCGCAGTCGGCCTCGAAGGTCGCCGTCGCCGCGTCCGGCTCGCCCACCGCGCGCAGCGAGGGCGCCTCGCCGGCCAGCAGCCTCAGCAGGTGGCCCGTCTCCTCCGCGGCCCGCTCGGCCGTGCCCAGGTCGCGCGCCACGATGACGATCGCCGCCCGGCCGGCCCCGTGCGCGCACGCCACCGGGGCCGCCGCGCTGGGCGCGGCGCCGGTCAGGCAGAGGCGGAGGGGAGTCAGGCGCATGGACCCACGACAACTGCCGCCCGCGTCTTGGCAACCCGGCAGGACTCAGCGCGCGCTGTCCAGCTCGGTCCTGAGCACACGCAGCAGGCTCGCCTCGCCCGGCGCGTCCTGCGTCAGTTCCCATGCCATGATGCCCGCCAAGCCGCGCTGCCGCGCCCAGCCGGCCTTGCGCGCCATCGTGGCCGGGCCGTTGAAGTGGAGCCCGTCCGCGTCGTCCTGCCCGGGCTCGGGACGATGCCGGGCGAGGATCTCGCGGTAGGGCAGCGTGCGGTTCCGGTCCGTCACGCCCCGGCCGTAGAAGGGCACCCCGAGCACGAGGCGTTCCGGCGGCACGCCCGCCGCGAGCAGGGCCTCCGCGCGCGCGACCGTCTCCTCCATCGTGGCATGCCTTCCCGGTAGGTCGTAGGCCATCAGCTGCACGCGGTCGGCCCGCCGCCCGCCATCCGGCGGCAGCTGCGCCGCCCCCGCCAGCGTGAGGGTGACCTCGCCCCGGCGCGTCGCCAGCGCCGCCTTGAGCTCATCCACCAGTTTCCCGTAGGCCGCCAACTCCGCCTCCCCCTTCGGGTGTTCCCAGTCGAGGTCCACCCCGTCGAGCCCGTGCCGCGAGCAAAAGGCGGCCGTCTCCGCCACGAATCGCGCGCGCAGCCGCGCCTCGCCCGTCACGACGGCGAAGTGCTTCGACCGTCCCCAGCCGCCCAGGCACAGGTGCACCCGCACACCCGCGGCGCGGACCGCCGCGACCTTGTCCCAGGGCGTCTTCTCCAAGCTTGTCGCGTCCAGCGAGCCATCCGCCCGCGGCTCAGCCGAGAACAGGATCAGGTCGGTCAGGCCGGGATGCGCCCCCGCCTCGATGCTCGCCGCCGCCCAGTAGGGGAGGTAACCCACCAGCCTAGGCGGGTTCGCGGACGCGAGCGAGGCCGTCAGGGCGAGCAGGAGGCTGGTCAGCGTGCGGGTCATGCGCCTCCCCGGTGCCGGAGGTGGGACTCGAACCCACACGCTTTAAGGGCGGCTGATTTTGAGTCAGCTGCGGCTGCCATTTCGCCACTCCGGCCGGGAGTGTCCCGCAATCTGGCAAAGGGCAGGGCGGGAAAGAAGCCTAAATGGAAACGCCCGCCGGGGGGGGCGGGCGTCTCGTGGCGCGGGAGGCCGGAGTCAGGCGACCTTCTTGCGACGGCGGATGGCGGCGACGCCGAGCGCGAGAGCTCCCAGGGCCAAGCCATAAGTCGAGGGCTCAGGAATGGGAACGGGGGCGTAGGCGAGAACCTTGGCGCCAGTGACGGCGTAGGACCCCATGATCACCGTGTTGTTGGCGATCTCGCCATGAACGAGCCATCCCCCGGGGACGTTGCCATTCACGATCGCGAGGAAGTAGCCGCGGGTCGGGGTGAAATACTGGCTGCCGTTGTACCAAAGAAGCGGGCCGACGCCGCCAAGGACCGTCAGGAGACCCTGGGGGTCGTTGTCGTAGGCGGCCTTCAGGTCGTTGAAGTCCGCGACGGTCGCGTTGGGTCCGAACTCGCCCTGGACCGCCGCCAGCAGGTCCTGGTTGTAGTCGTAGTTGCCGCTGGTGAGGACGAAGCTGTAGCCGGGGTCGGCGCTGACGCTGCCTGCGGCAAGGACGAGGGCGGGGATGATCGGGCGCATGAGTGCCTCTTTGACACCGCTGCTTGGGGGTTCTGTCAAACAAGATTTCACCCTTTCCGTGGGCATCCTAGGGGGCGGAGGGGGCAATTTGCCCTTGCCAGCCCATGGGTCGGGCATCAACTTCGACCTTCCCTTTCCCTCGGGCGAGGCGCGGCCGGAACCTCCGGGCCCGTGACTCACCGGGACGCCATTCAACCATGAAGCAGCTCCAACTCACCGTCAAGAACCGCACCGGCGAAGGCCGCGGCGCCTCGCGCCGACTCCGCGTCGCCGGCTCCATCCCCGCCGTCATCTACGGCAAGTCCGGCACGAAGCTCGTGTCCGTCGACGCCAACGACTTCCGCCTCCTGATGCGCGCCAAGGGCCCCTCCGCCGCCCTCATTGAGCTCTCCGTCGACGGCGCCGGCAAGCTGCTCTCCCTCATCAAGGAGTTCCAGCGCCACCCCATCACCTCCAAGTTCCTCCACCTGGACCTCCAGGAGATCGACCCCGCCTCCCCGATGGTGGCCGACATCCCCGTCCGCCTCGTCGGCGAGCCCGTCGGCGTCAAGATGGACGGCGGCACGCTCAACCAGGTCTCCCAGACCGTCAAGGTGCGCTGCCTCCCCAAGGATCTCCCCGAGTTCCTCGAGGTCGACGTCGCCGAGATGAAGGTCAACGAGTCGATCCACGTCGGCGAGGTCAAGGCCCCCGCCGGCATCACCTTCGTCGGTGACAAGAAGCGCGTCATCGCGGTCGTCACCGAGATGGCCGAGGAGGAGGTCGCCGAGACCCCCGCCGCCGGCGCGACCCCCGCCGAGGGCGCCGCTCCCGCCGCCGATGGCGCCGCCGCCCCCGCGGCTGGCGCGGCCCCCGCCGCCGGCGCAGCCCCCGCTGCCGCCGCCGCGCCGGCCAAGAAGTGATCCCGCGCCGGGCAGCGCCCGGCTTCCTTTCCCGTTCTTTGAAGTCCCATGCCTCCCGCGGTCCTCGCCGCACTCGGCAATCCCGGCGCCGAATACGCCGCCACCCGCCACAACGCGGGCTGGCTGGTCATCGACGCCCTGGCCGAGAAGGCGGGTTGCGCCTGGCGCGCCGAGAGCCGTTTCCCGGCGATGGTGGCCAAGGCCGAGCTCCGCGGCGCGACCGTCCACCTGGTCAAGCCCCTCGTCTTCATGAACGAGACCGGCAAGCCCCTCTCGGCCTTCCTGCGGTTCCACCGCATCGAACCCGCCGACTGCGCCGTGCTCCACGATGACATCGCGTTCCCGCCCGGCGTCCTGCGCCTGACGGTCGGAGGCTCCGACGGCGGCCACAACGGCGTCGCGAGCTGCATCCAGCACCTCGGCCCCGGCTTCATCCGCGCCCGCGTCGGCATCGGCCCCAAGCGCCATCCGGCCCAGGACCTCGCCGACCACGTCCTCGGCAGGATCCCGCCCGACGACCTCGCCGCCCTCCGCGCCGCTTTCCCCGACTTCATCGACGGCCTCACCGCCCTCCTCACCCAAGGCCTCCCGGCCGCCCAGAATCTCACCAACAAGCGAACCTGACATGCCCACCACCAAGAAAGACACCCGCGCCTACCGCGCCACCGCCATCCTCGACCTCCGGGGCGTCACCGACGCGCCCGAGGCCGTCGTGGACCGCCTCAAGGACACCTTCAAGGGCCTCGGCGCCAAGGTCGGCGAGGTCACGAACCTCGGCCAGCGCGACTTCACCCGCGTGATCGACCGCAAGTTCCCCGCCGGCATCTACGTCCGCTTCGAGGTCCAGGGCGGCCCGACCCTCCCCGTCGCCTTCCGCGAGAAGGTCCGCCTCGACCGCACCGTCCACCGCGTCCTCTTCCAGTCCCGCTGAGGACCGGAGCGAGGCCACCTTCAACGACCCCCAACCCCAGCCCCAACCCCGCATTCCCATGGCCTCGTCCTTCAACCGTGTCATCCTCGCCGGCAACATGACCCGCGACCCCGAGTCGCGCGCCCTGCCCAGCGGCCAGCCCCTCACCAAGTTCTCCCTCGCCATCAACCGCTCCTACACGACCAAGGACGGCGAGAAGCGCGAGGAGGTCACCTACGTCGACATCGACGCCTTCGGCAAGCAGGCCGAGGTCATCGCCAAGTACTGCTCCAAGGGCTCCGGCATCCTCGTCGAGGGCCGCCTCAAGCAGGACAGCTGGGATGACAAGAAGACCGGCGAGAAGCGCACCAAGCTGGGCGTGATCCTCGAGAACTTCACCTTCATCGGCGGTCGCGCCCCCGGCGCCGCCGAGGGCGACAGCCCCGCCCCCCGCTCCGGCGGCGCCCGCGGCGGCGCCTCGCCGGCCCCCTCCTCGGACGTCCCCGAGGACGACGTCCCCTTCTGATCCCGACAACCCAATCCCCTTAACCAAGATACCCATATGTCCACCACCGAAGTTCTCCTCATCAAGCCCGTCGACGGCCTCGGCGCCGAGGGCGAGCAGGTCCGCGTCAAGGCGGGCTACGCGCGCAATTTCCTCCTGCCCCAGGGCATCGCGCTCCCCGTCAACCGCGCCAACAAGAAGTACCTGGAGTCCCTCGCCAAGGCCCGCGTTGCCCGCGAGGCCCAGGACCTCAAGGTCGCCAACGAGCTCGCCGCCAAGATCCAGGGCGCCAGCCTCGTCTTCTCCGTCAAGACGGGCGAGGGCGGCAAGATGTTCGGCGCCATCAGCGTGCCCGAGATCATCGCCAAGCTCGCCGAGCAGGGCGTCGAGGTCGACCGCAAGCGCGTCCACCTCGGCCAGGGCCCCGTCAAGCTCCTCGGCAAGCACGTCGCCCACGTGAAGCTCCACGCCACCATCGCGTTCGAGCTGCCCTTCGAGATCGTCTCCGAGAATCCCATCGTCGAGGCCTCCGAGGCCCCCGAGGAGGAAACCCGCGACGACGCTCCCAAGAAGCCCCGTCGCCCCAAGCGCGAGGCGAAGTCGGAGTAAGCGCGGCTCGCGCGCCCGCGTCTCTCAGGCGGCCCCACGGGGCCGCCTGTATTGTCTTCGCGGGGCGCATCGGGTAGGGCCGGGTCGCCATTTCTGCGGTGACAGCGGTACCAGCGGTGACTGCGGTGTCAGCGGTATCTGCGGTTACTGCGGAGTAGAACTCGCCTCCGCGATTCCGTGCCGCTGTGAAGCCGTGCCGCTGTGAAGCCGCGAAGCTGCCCGCTCCATCAAGCCATTAAGCCTGGCACTCCGTGCCCCTGCGAAGCCGTGAAGCTGTGACGCCGTGCTCCCGCCCCGCTCACCTGAGCCACTCCGCCGTCTCGATGGTGAACTGCAGGCGCCCCTTGTGGACGGAGAGGAGCCCGATCCAGTCGACCTTCGTGCCCGCGGGCAGGCTCTTCAGCCCGGCGGCGATGTTGGTGTCGCCGGCATAGATGGGGAACACCTGGTCGCCGATTCGGAGAGTCATGCGGTTGCCGCCCCACTCGCCGCGCAGTCGGAAGGGTTCGCCCACGGCCTTGGCCAGCGAGGCGGTGTCCAGGGCGTTGACGATCTCGGCCGAGCGCAGGTTGGCGCGGTCCAGCTCCGGGAAGCAGGGCAGGGGGCGGTCGGCCTCCTGGAGCGGCCGGCGCAGCGGATTGCCGGCATCGGGCGCGTCGGCGGGCAGGGCGCGGAAGCGCGCCACGATCGGGAAGTGGTCGCTCACGCCGGCGCCGGGGCCCACGCGCGTCATCTCCCAGGGCAGGCCGGTCGCGGGGTGTGAGGTCAGCCCCGGGATCTCCACCGTGCGGAACGAGCCGGCGACATACTCCACGCCCCGGCCGTCGGCCAGCCCTCGCGAGATGATGAGGTGCATGAGCGTGCCCCATTCCCCGCGGAAGCAGTCGGAGCGGCGGCGGGAGGGCTCGAGGTCATACCAGAGGTTGTACAGGTCGGCGCCGCCCTTCGCGCGCAGCTTCCAGGGGTCCCCCTGCGAGCCGAGCACGTCGTTGATGCCGGTCTCGATCAGGTAGGGATACCGCCGCGACTGGTCGTGATGGGAATTGAGGTCGCCGGCCACGATGAGCTCGGCCTCGGCCTCCTCGGCGAGGATCTCGCCGATGCGCTCCCGCAGCACGTGGGCGTTCTGCATCCGCGTGCGCTCGGCGGTCGCGTTGCCCGCGCCGCTCTTCCAGTGGTTGGCGAAGACGGTCACGATGCGTCCGCCCAGGTCGAGCCGGACCTCGATGATGGCCCTGGCGCCCTCGATCTTGTGCTGGCGGGTCGCCCGGACGGGCAGGCGCGTCAGCACGGCGTTGCGGATCGCATCGTTGGAGCCCGCGCCGACCTCGCCGAGGATGAGCCGGTAGCCGCCCAGGCCGCCGTCCTCCAGGGCCTTGGCGAGCCACGCCTCGGCGGGCGCGCCGCGGAGGTCCTCCGGCATGTCGGACCTCAGCAGGCGGCGGTAGTCCTTGCCCTGGTGCCTGGCGAGGAACTGCGCCACGTCGAAGGTCGAGTCGGGCGTCTGGTCGACCTCGATCTCGTTGAGCACCACGACGTCGGGGCCCTTGCCCCCGTCGACCGAGCGCAGCACCTCGACGACCGCGCCGAGCTTGCGCGCGAGCTCCTCGGGCGACCAGACATCGAGCCCGGTGCCGTCGACCTGGAAGTCGTCGTACGGGGACTTGCGGTCGGCGTCGAAGAGGTTCTCGACGTTGAAGGCCATGACCGTGAAGCCGGGGTCCTGGGCCGTCAGCCGGGAGGCAGCGAGGGCCATCCCGGTCGCAAGGACGAGGAGAAGGGGGCGAAGCATGCTACCTTCGTAGGAAGGGCGGGGCGGGGTGACCACCCCATTTCTGGGGTTTTGTGTTAAATTTCGCCTTCGGTCCGGGGTCCATGTCCGCCTTGGGGTCAAAACCCTGTAAAGGACCAGGAGGGTTATTCACGCTGCCGATTTCACCTCACTTTGGCGGATTTTTGTCCAATCGCGCGCCGTCACCATTTTGTCCCAAAAAAAACCTCCCCACCCCCCGTCCTTTCCCTCCAATCTGCAGGCAGGACCTCGCCCACCCTCTCACCCCCGCTTTAAAAAAATCCATGCGCCTCACCGCCGCCCTCCTCATCGCCGCCGGATCCGCGCTCACCCTCGCGCCCTCGACCGC
>CAYYLJ010000025.1:0-9451 GCA_964472585.1 uncultured Enterobacteriaceae bacterium
ATCGTCTATCGCCGCAAGTACAACATCCCCGCCGAGTGGGGCACCGCCGTCAACGTGCAGGCCATGGTGTTCGGCAACACCGGATCGACCTCCGGCTCCGGCGTCGCCTTCACCCGCAACCCGGCCAACGGCGAGAACGAGTTCTACGGCGAGTTCCTCGTCAACGCCCAGGGCGAGGACGTCGTCGCCGGCGTCCGCACCCCCGAGCCCGTCATCAAGCTCAAGGACGTCATGCCCAAGTCCTACGCCGAGCTCCTCAAGGTCCGCCAGATCCTCGAGCGCCACTTCAAGGACGTCCAGGACGTCGAGTTCACCATCCAGGACGGCAAGCTCTTCATGCTCCAGACGCGCAACGGCAAGCGCACCGCCGCCGCCGCGCTGAAGTTCGCCGCCGACATGGTGAAGGAGAAGCTCATCGACTGGGAGACCGCCGTGCTGCGCAACCCCGCCGACCAGCTCGAGCAGCTCCTCGCGCCCATCTTCGACCTCACCGAGGTCAAGAAGGCCAAGTCCATCGCCTCCGGCCTCCCCGCCGGCCCCGGCGCCGCCACCGGCCGCATCTACTTCAACGCCGACCGCGCCGTCCAGGCCGCCGACCGCGGCGAGAAGGTCCTGCTCGTCCGCGTCGAGACCTCGCCCGAGGACCTCCGCGGCATGATCGCCGCCGAGGGCATCCTCACCGCCCGCGGCGGGGTCTCCTCGCACGCCGCCCTCGTCGCCCGCCAGATGGGCAAGGTCTGCGTCTGCGGCGCCGCCGCCGTGGAGATCGACTACGACGCCAAGAAGGCCGTCATCGCCGGCCACACCTTCAAGGAGGGCGACTACCTCTCCATCGACGGCACCGCCGGCACGGTCTACGCCGGCCAGATCATGACCGCGCCGTCCGAGATCATCACCGGCCTCATCAGCGGCGACAAGGCCGCGCAGGCCACCGAGAAGTTCCGCAACTTCGTCCAGCTGATGAAGTGGTGCGCCCAGGCCACCCGCCTCGCCGTCCGCACCAACGCCGACAACCCCGAGCAGACCCGCCAGGCCATCGCCTTCGGCGCCCAGGGCATCGGCCTCACCCGCACCGAGCACATGTTCTTCGAGGGCGACCGCATCGACGCCGTCCGTGAGATGATCCTCGCCGAGACCGTCCAGGGCCGGAAGAAGGCGCTCGCCAAGATCCTCCCCTACCAGCGCGAGGACTTCATCGGCATCTTCGAGGCGCTCAAGGGCCTGCCCGCCACCATCCGCCTGCTCGACCCCCCGCTCCACGAGTTCGTGCCCCATGACGCCAAGTCCCAGGCCGACCTCGCCAAGAAGCTCGGCATCCCCGTCGAGAAGGTCGCCTCGCGCGTCGCCGCCCTGCACGAGTTCAACCCGATGCTCGGCCACCGCGGCTGCCGCCTCGGCATCGCCTACCCCGAGATCACCGAGACCCAGGCCCGCGCCATCTTCGAGGCCGCCGCCCACGTCCAGAAGAAGGGCATCAAGGTCAAGCCCGAGGTCATGGTCCCGCTCGTCGGCTTCAAGCGCGAGCTCGACCTCCAGGTCGAGGTCATCCACCGCGTCGCCGCCGAGGTCCAGGCCGAGAAGAAGGTGAAGATCGCCTACCAGGTCGGCACGATGATCGAGGTGCCCCGCGGCGCCCTGACCGCCGACGAGATCGCCCAGACGGCCGAGTTCTTCAGCTTCGGCACGAACGACCTCACCCAGACCGCCCTCGGCGTCAGCCGCGACGACATGGGCTCGTTCCTCGGCGCCTACACCGAGGCCGAGATCTTCAAGAAGAACCCGTTCGCCTCGCTCGACCAGACCGGCGTCGGCCAGCTCGTCCAGATCGCCATCGAGAAGGGCCGCAAGACCCGCCCCGACATCAAGCTCGGCATCTGCGGCGAGCACGGCGGCGAGCCCGACTCGGTCAAGTTCTGCCACCGCGTCGGACTCTCGTACGTGTCCTGCTCGCCCTATCGCGTGCCGGTCGCCCGCCTCGCGGCCGCCCAGGCGGCCATCGAGGAGAAGCGCGCCGCCGCCAAGGCCAAGAAGAAGGGCTGACCGGGTCCTCCGGCACCGCGAGACCCCGCCCGCTGGGCGGGGTCTTTCCTTTGCTCAGCCCGGCTGGCCCAGCGTGTCGCCTGCCTGGAATTCCGGCAGCAGCAGCTTGCCGGCGCCGTGGCCAAGGTCGCCCTTCAGCAGCTGGCCCAGGCAGCGCCTCACCGCGCCGAACACGGCGGCTTGCCTCACGGTGTATCGGCTGATGGCGGGGCGGAGCACGGCCAGGCCCGCGCTGTCCTGCAGCGACACGAGCGAGAGGTCCTGCGGGCATCGCAGGCCGCGCGCCCAGAGCCGGGCGACCACCGCCTTGGCGTGGAGCGCCCTCTGTGTGACGATGACACCCGGATGCCGGTCCAGCGCGGCGTCGATCTGCCTGGCCATCGCATCCGGATCCTGGACCAGTCCGATCAAGTTGGTCTCGCGAAGCCCGGGGGGGAGCAGGGCCTCCGCGGTGAGCCCATGGCCGGCGAGCCGTTCCGCGGGTGTCAGCAGCAGGGTGCGCGCCTCCGGGATGCCCAGGGCCCGCAGCCGCCCGAGCAGGTGTCGCCCCGCCGCGGCGTAGTCGACGTCGACGCGCGGCAGCGTCAGCCCCTCGGGTCGGCTTCCGATGACGAGGCAGGGCAGGGCGTGCTCGGCGAACCAGCGCTGCACCTCCGGCGAGCAGCGATAGAGGATCCACGCCCTGGGGTTGTGGAGTCGACGCAGCCCCCCAAGCGACCTCGGGCTCGCGCCATGGTCGACCCTGGCTACGCGGACGAACTCCAGCCTTAGCCCGTCGTCGGCAAGCTCGCGCCCGAGCCGCGGCGCCAACCGCGCCGGAAGCTCCTCGAGCTCCTCCACCTGGTAAGGCGACAGGAACACCACCTTGTTGGCGGGCGGCCTGAAGCCGGCGTCGGATCGCCTCACGACGCGGGCGGATTTCGCTGAGCCGACCAGCAGGCCCGCCGCCTGCAGCTCCCGGAGGGCTTGGTAGACCACGGGTCGGCTGATGCCGAGCGCCTTGGACAGCTCGCGCCCGCCCGGCAGGCGCTCGCCCCACTCCCCGCCCTCGATGGCCGCGCGAATCTGGGTGGCAGCCACGGAGGCCAGGGTGGGTCGGCGGAGGGACATGGGTATCTGGACCTATAAATTGTCCAGAAAACAGGGTTTTCAAGCCGGGAAAAGCCCATACCCTCGGAGGCGTGGAGAACCCTGTCCGCATGTCCCGTCCCAATTCCCTTGGCGCGGCCCTCTTGGCCGCCGCCGCCCTCCTGTCGCCCGACGCCTCGGCTCAGACGATCACCAAGGCCGGCACGGGCACGGAGCTCACAACGGCTGCCAACTGGACCGGTGGCGCCGTCCCCGGATCGGGCAACGTTGCCGAGTGGTCGTCCACGTCGCTTGGAGCCGGTCTTACCCTCGCGTCCAATCTTGCTTGGCAAGGCATCAATGTCACCGGTGCGCTCAGTGATATCGCCATCAACGCGGGCAGCGCGACACCTGTACTTAGCATCGGCTCCTCGGGAATCACGCTTGCCGGCAATCGGAATCTGACGCTCGGTTCCAGCCTCGCGTTCACGGCGAACCAGTCCTGGTCCATCGCGGGAGGTCGCACCCTCACGCTCATCGCCGCCAACCGCAATGCCACCGGCACGGGGAACATCAGCGTTTCCCAATCAGGCACCGGCGTGGCCAACATCCTGTGGAGCCAGAATGGCAACAATGCCAGCTGGTCCGGTTACTCCGGCAACATCACCATCGGCGCCAACGTAAAGGTCTTGTCCCAGGGTAACGCCGCCGCCGCCTTCGGGACCGGCAATGTCATCCTCAACGGCGGACAGGTCACCCAGACCAGCGGTAATTGGACTTTCGCCAACAATTTCAGCATCACATCGGCTTCGGTGATTGGAAATGATTCCGCAAACAACCAGTCCGGTGGGCGCACCCTGAAGCTTATCGGCAACCTGACGTCGGCCAATTCCTCCGCGATCACCTTCACAAACAACAACGGCGGTGCCCAATGGGGTTCGGGGCAAAATCAGAACGCCGGTTTCCTTTTGGCCGGTGATACAGCTTCCACTTACGGCAACACTGTTATTTCGACAAACACACGGGTACGTGTGGGCGGAAACTCAGTCAACAACCTCGGAACCGGCGGTTTTGACGCCGGCAATCGCGGCAGTCTCGGAACAGGCGGTGTCTCGCTGCTGGATGCGACCTCGCAGTTGGCCTTCACGCGGACGGATTCCCATACGGTTGCAAACGTCATCAGCGGATCCGGTCTTGTTTTCATTGGTGGCACGACCACGGAACTTGCCGCCACCGCCTCCCAGGTGGTGACGCTCTCCGGCGCCAGCACCTACACCGGCGCCACGCGTGTCAGCCGCAGCCGGCTCAACCTTACGGGTTCGCTCACCTCGGCCATCACCGTCGACAACTCGGGCTCGATCTCCGGCACCGGCAGCACCACCGGCCTGCTCACCCTCTCCAGCGGCTCGGGCCTCGCCCTGGCCGGCGGCGCCACCACGACGAGCCTCACCGTCAATGGCGCGACCTTCTCCGGGTCGAACCTTGTCACCTTCCTCAATCCCGCGACCGCCAACACGGTCTACGATGTGTTCACGTACGGGAACGGCGCCGTCACCGGCATCGCCAATCTCACGGTCGCCTGGCGCGGCACCCTTTCCGACGACACGGCCAACAAGAAGTATATCTTCACCGCAGGTGGCAGCGGCACGCGGACCTGGAGCACCACCACCGGCACCTGGGAGCAGAACGGCGCCGCCAATTTCGCCGAGGGTGACCTGAAGTTCTTCGGCGGCGACGCCGTCGTCTTCGGCGACATCGCGTCCGACGCCGCGATCACCCTGGCGGGTTCCATCGCCCCGGGTTCGGTCACCGTCTCCAACTCCGCGAACGCCTACACCTTCTCCGGCACCGCCATCGCCGGGGCGACGGCGCTCACGAAGTCCGGCAACGGCACCCTGGTGCTTTCCGCCGCCAACACCTTCACCGGCGGCTCCACGATCTCCGCCGGCACGCTCAGGATCGGCAATGCCTCCGCCCTCGGCTCGGGCACGGTCACGGTCTCGGGTGGCACGCTCGACGTGGCCGGCGTGGCTCCCGCCAACGCCATCTCCCTCTCCGGCTCGGGCAATGGCGCCAACCCTGCCCTCTGGAACAGCGCCGCCACCGGCGTGACGATCGCGGGGGCCATCACGCTCGCCGCCGACGCCACCGCCGGCAATTCCACCACCGCCGCGGGCAGCCTGCTCACCCTTGGCAACCTCGACCTCAACGGAAAGAAGCTCACCGTCGCCTCCGGCGCGGTCTCGGTCGACGCGCGCCGCATCACCAACGGCGACATCGAGGTCGCCAGCGGCGGCACATTTTACACGCTTTCGGGAGGATCCCTGACATCCGCGTCGGGAACCATCACGGTCAGGTCGGGGGGGCGCATGGAGACCCGCGACACGGACAACACCGCCATGACGTCCGTCCACGACATCGTGCTCGACGGCGGCACCCTGTCCACCGCGGTGATCGCCGGCAACAATGGCGGCGGCGCCGGCACGATCCTCAGGAACAACATCAGCGTCACCTCGAACGGCGGCTCGCTCATCGGCAACAACACCACGTTCCTCATCAACCTGCGCCTGACCGGCTCGCTCAGCGGCTCCGGCAATCTGAGCATCGGCGGCGCCCAGGGCGTCGAGCTCCGCGGGGACGCCACCAACTATATCGGCACGGCCACCGTCTCCGCCGGCACGCTGACCTTCAATTCCGCCGTCGACCAGGGCTTCGGCGGCGCCATCGACGGCGCCGGCGCGGTGACGAAGTCGGGCGCGGGCACCTTGACCCTCCTCGGCGCCAACTCCTACTCAGGGAACACCACCATCAACGCCGGCGCGATGCGGTTCGAGAGCTCGGCCACCCAGACCCTCTCGGGGACCGTCTCGGGTGCCGGCAGCCTGACCAAGGCCGGCAATGGCACGCTCACCCTCTCGGGCATCGCCTCCCTCTCGGGCAACGTCACGGTCGACGGCGGCACGCTCGTCCTCGCCAACAACAACACCTTGACCGGCGCCGTGACGGTCACATCGGGAACGCTCCAGCTGGGCGCGGGCACGACCGCGGGCTTCATCGGCAACTCCGCCACGGTCACCAACAATGCCCGCATCGTCTGGAACCGCACCGCGGACACCAACGTCGGCAACGCCATCTCCGGCACCGGCTCGATCGTCAACGAGGGCTCGGGCGTGGTCAGCCTCAACGGCGCCAACACCTACTCCGGCACCACGACCATCACCTCCGGCACCGTCCGCGTCGGCAACGCCGGCACGACCGGCACCTTGGGCTCCGGCGAGGTCATCAACAACGCCGCCCTCGTCTTCAATCGCTCGGATGCGATCACCGTCGGCAACGTCATTTCCGGTTCCGGCAGCGTCACGAAGCTCGGCGCCTCCAGCGTCACCCTGACGGGGGCCAGCACGTACTCGGGCCTCACCACCGTCTCCAACGGCACCCTCATCGTCGGGTCGACGGGCTCGCTCGGCTCCGACACCTCGGTCTCGGTCGCCTCGGGCGCCACGCTGTCCGTGCTCGCCGGCGGGGTCGTCTCCGGCGCCGTGTCGATCGCCTCGGGCGCCACGCTTACCGGCGCCGGCACCCTTGGCGCCGTCACCCTGGCCGGCGGCTCCACCCTCGCCACGGGGACTTCCGGCGTCGGCACCCTTGCCGTCGGCCCGCTCTCCCTTGGACAGTCGGTCTCCGACTCGGTCAACCTCACCTATGGCATCTCCGGCGTCTCGGGCTCGGCCACGTTCGCCTCGTCGCTCCAGGTCAACGGCGACATCACGGCCAACACCGGCGCCGGGGGCGTCACCTTCGTCTTCGGCTCCGCCCTTGCCACCCTCGCGGGCGGCACCGCCGAGAACCCCGTCGTCTACGACCTGATCACCTACTCCGGCGCCCAGTTGGCCGACATCGAGGCGTTCAGGTACACCGGCACCACCGGCGCCCGCCAGGGCGTCGCGCTGGTCAATGGCGCCAACGCCATCCAGCTCTCGGTCTCCGCGGCATTCCCGATCTGGAAGGGCACGACCTCCGATTGGTCCGACGGCGCCGCATGGAAGCTCAACAGCACCTCCGCCGACACCGCCTTCCTGGCCAACGACACCGTGCTGTTCGACGACACCGCCGCCTCCGGAGCCGTCGACCTCACCGCCGACGTCTCGCCGCTCAGCGTCACCTTCGCCAACTCCGCGGTCGACTACACGGTCGGCAGCGCCGGTGGATTCGGCATCGCCGCGGGTTCCGTGATCAAGTCGGGCACCGGCTCGGTCACGCTCACCGGAGCCAACGGCTACGCCGGAGGGACCTCGCTCGCCTCCGGCCGCATCCGCATCGGCTCCGACACCGCCCTTGGCTCGGGCGTCATCACCGCGTCGGGCGGCGCGCTGTCCTCCGACGGCGCCGCGGACCGCTCGCTCGCCAACGGACTATCCCTGTCCGGCACGGTGACCCTCGGCGACTTGGCCGACACCGGTCGCCTTGCCTTCTCCGGAGCCGTCGTCGTCTCCGGCGCCGCCGCGCTCAACCTGGTCGTTGACTCCACCCTCTCCGGAGCGATCACCGGCGACGTGCTCACCAAGTCGGGTGACGGCGTCCTGACCCTCTCCGGCTCCAGCTCGCACGCCGGCGTCACCCTGGATTCCGGTCGCCTCCGCGCCGGCGCGGACACCGCCCTCGGCTCGGGCACCCTGACCCTGCGCGGCGGTTCCCTGTCCTCGGTCGGCTCCCAGTCCCGCGCGATCGCCAACGCGGTCAGCCTCGCCGGCGATGTCACGCTCGGCGACGCCGCGGACAGCGGCGCGCTCACATTCTCCGGCGGCGTCAATCTCGGCGGCGGCTCCCGCACGCTCACCGCGCTCTCCGCGGTCACGGTCTCCTCCGTCATCTCCAACGGCTCCCTGGTCAAGTCGGGGTCCGGCACGCTCACCGTCTCCGGCTCCAATTCCCTCGGCGTCACCACCACCCTCTCGCAGGGCACCCTGGCCCTGGGTTCCGCGGGCAGCGTGTCCGACACCGCCGCCCTCACGGTGGCGGCCGACGGCACCCTCGACCTGGGCGGCTTCTCCGAGACCACCGGAGCCGTAACGCTCTCCGGCGGCACGATCACCAACGGCACGCTGGTCGCGGCCCTCACCGTCTCCTCCGGCACCTTCTCCGCCGTCCTCGGTGGCAACGGGTCGCTCACCAAGACCGGCAACGGCACCCTGGTGCTGTCCACGGCCAACACCTACTCGGGCGCGACCACCGTGTCCGCCGGCACCCTCCAGGTCGGTTCCGGTGGCACCGTCGGGTCCATCGGCTCCGGCGCCGTCTCCAACTCCGGCACGCTCGCCTTCAACCGCTCGGACGCCGTCACCGTCGCCAACGCCATCTCGGGAAGCGGCTCCGTGAGCTACTCGGGCGGAGGCACCTACACCGTGTCCGCCGCCAGCACCTACGACGGCGGCACCTCCCTTGTCTCCGGCCTCCTGCGCCTGACCAACAACTCCTCCCTCGGCACGGGCGCCCTCACGGTCACCTCCGGCACGCTTGGTCGCGACGCCGCGCGCACGGTCTCCAACAATATCGCGGTCAACGGCGCGCTCTCCCTCGGTGGCACCGGCCAAAGCACCGGCAACCTTACCCTCGCGGGCGCGATTTCCGGCAGCGGCACGCTCACCAACCTCTCCGGCATCACCCTCCTGACGGGCGTCAACAGCTTCGACGGACAGGTCGACATCCAAGGCGGCGACATCGTCTTCCTTGAGCTCCAGTCGGAGGAGGGGGGCGCGTCGGTCAGCCTCAACGGCGCCGGTGCCCGCCTGATCCTTGCCTCCGCCTTCGTCGGTCAGGTCGCCACGATCGGCAACCTCACCGGCACGGCAGGCATCATCAATCCCCAGTATGCCGCCAACACCGGCGTCCGCACCCTCCAGGTCAACCAGACGACCGACGGCACGTTCGCCGGCAACATCCAGGACGGCGGTGGAAGCCGGTTCATCGGGCTGATCAAGACCGGCGCCGCCACGCTCACCCTCGCCGGCACCGGCAACACTTACACGGGCGGGGTGCTGCTGAGCCAGGGAACCCTGATTGCCAACCATGGGACCGCGCTTGGATCCGGTGGCACGGTCACCGTGAATGATGCCAACACCGGCTCGGGCAACACCGCCATCCTGCTCGGCTCGGTCACCGTCGCCCGCGCGATCACGGTGGCCAACCAGGGCACGGGCACGGTCACCCTCGGCGCGAACGGCGCGGTGGCGCTTCCGGAGTTCTCGGGCGCGATCACCCTCAACCGCGCGGTCATCCTCGACGGCTCCTCGAACTCGGACCGCCTGACCTTCACCGGCGGCATCGGCGGCACGGGCGACGTCAC
>CAYYLJ010000026.1:0-9198 GCA_964472585.1 uncultured Enterobacteriaceae bacterium
CGGGCGACCGATGCCGACGGCGATGGGCAGGGCAGGGTGGAGGGGTGGTCCTATGGCAGGCTGGGCCTGGTGCTCAATTGGACCCCCTCCCCGGGCACCCTTCTCTATATAGGAGGCGAGACCCAGGCGGCCACGGAGTCCCCGGGTCGGCTCGACGGCCGGATTTCCCTGGGCTGGGAGCGGACCTTCTGAGGCCGAAAGACCCCTGAAACCCCCCAATTCCGTTGTTGACGGAGCCGTGGCGGCTTCCATCGTCCGACTTTCCTTTTTATGAAGACCACGCTTGCCAAGAACGTCAAGGCGACCGACCGCGCCTGGCTCCTCGTCGACGCCAAGGACCAGGTCGTCGGCCGCCTGGCCGTCAAGATCGCCAATCTCCTCCGCGGCCGCCACAAGGTGACCTACACCCCCCACGTCGACACCGGCGACTACGTCGTCGTCATCAACGCCGACAAGGTGAAGTTCTCCGGCAACAAGGAGGACGCCAAGGAGTACATGTTCTACACCGGCTGGGTCGGCACCGCCTACCGCCGCAACGCCGCCCACATGCGCGCGAGCAAGCCCGAGTTCATCCTCCGCCACGCCGTCAAGGGCATGCTGCCCAAGAACCGCCTCGCCAACGACATGCTGACCAAGCTCCGCATCTTCCCCGGCGCCGAGCACGGCCACGCCGCCCAGAATCCCGTGGCCTACAAGGTCTGAACCTTCCCCCTAGCCTTACCCAATGAGCTCCGCCAAGACCACCACCCTGACCGCCGTCGGTCGCCGCAAGACCGCGAGCGCCCGCGTCCACCTCGAGCGCGGCACGGGTGAGATCACCATCAACGGCAAGCCCGCCGCCGAGTACCTCTACACCGAGGCCCTCCTCAAGACGGCGACCGCCCCCCTCCGCGTCTCGGCCCTCGACGGCCAGGTCGACGCCTTCATCCGCGTCAACGGCGGCGGCCCCAACGGCCAGGCCGGCGCGATCTCCCACGCCCTCGCCCGCGCCCTGCAGAAGCTCGACGCCGACCTCCGCCCCCCGCTCAAGAAGGCCGGCCTGCTCACCCGCGACGGCCGCATGAAGGAGCGCAAGAAGCCGGGCCGCCCGGGCGCCCGCAAGCGCTTCCAGTTCTCCAAGCGCTGAGCGCCCAGGAGACGGACGAACGGACCCCGGCCCCGCCGGGGTCTTTTCCTTGCGCGCCCGCTTCGTCCTTCCCAGCCCGCCCCCTTTTTTCCAGATTACCGCCATGGCCAACCAACGCCTCACCGTCGGCATCGTCGGCGCCTCCGGCTACACCGGGGAGGAGCTCGTGCGCGTCCTCGCCCGCCACCCGAGGGTCCGCCTCGCCGAGGTCTGCTCCCGATCCCTCGCCGCCAAGGCGGTGGCCGACGAGATGCCCCGGCTCCGCGGCGTGGTCGACCCCTCGCTCGCCTTCTCCGCCTCCTCCCCCGAGGCCTGCGCCGCCTCGGCCACCGAGGCGTGGTTCCTCGCGCTGCCCCACGGCGTCGCCGCCGAGTACGCCCGCCCGCTCGTCGCCGCGGGCAAGCGCGTGCTCGACCTCTCGGCCGACTTCCGCCTCGCCGACACCGCCACCTACCGGAAGTACTACGGCCACGAGCACCCCGCGCCCGAGCTCCTGCCCAAGGCGCGCTACGTCGTGCCCGAGCTCGAGCCCACCGGGGCGTGGAAGGACGTCCCCCTGCTCGCCTGCCCGGGCTGCTATCCCACGAGCATCCAGCTGCCGCTGGTGCCCCTCCTGCGCGCCGGTCTGCTGCGTCCCGAGCCCGGCCGCCTCGTCATCAACTCCTATTCCGGCGTCTCCGGCGCCGGCAAGAAGGCCGAGGCCGCCTATCTCTTCTGCGAGCGCGACGGCTCGGCCAAGGCCTACGGCCTCCCGAATCACCGCCACGTGGCCGAGATCGAGGAGCAGCTCGCGCGCGCCGCGGGCGCCCCGGTCGTGGTCCAGTTCAACCCGCACCTCGCCCCGATGCACCGCGGCATCGCCACCACCATCACCGTGCCCGCCCCCGGCGTGACCGCCGCGCAGGTCGAGGCCTGCTGGCGCGAGGCCTTCGCGGGCCGCCCGTTCGTCCAGGTCCTGCGCTCCGGCGACTTCCCCGACACCGCCCATGTCGCGGGCTCCAACCGCGCGGCGCTCTCGGTCGTGGCCGACCCGCGCACCGGCAACCTCGTCCTGACGTCCGTCATCGACAACCTGCTCAAGGGCGCGGGCGGCCAGGCCGTCCAGCTCCTCAACCTCGCGCTCGGCTGGCCCGAGACCGAGGGCCTCGCCTGACCGCCCCTCCCATGCCCGTCGTCCTCACCGACAACTCCCCCGGCCTCGCCGACGTCCCCGGCCTGCGCGTCGGCGCCGGCGCCGGCGACATCCGCCGCAAGGATCCCGCGCGCCTCGACACCGCGCTGGTCGTCGCCGACCGCGATGTCGCCGCGGCGGGCGTCTTCACGACCAACGACGTGAAGGCCGCCCCCGTCCGCCTCTGCCAGTCGGTGCTCGCCGCCACCGCCGGCCGCGTCCGCGGGATCGTCGCCAACAGCGGCAACGCCAACGCCTGCACCGGCGAGCAGGGCCTGCGCGACGCCGAGGCGACCGCTCGCCTCGCGGCCGAGGCCGCCGGCTGCCCCGGCGCGCCCTTCCTTGTCTGCTCCACCGGCCGCATCGGCGAGCCCATGCCGATGGACCGCCTCGGCAAGGGTGTGGCCGAGGCCGGCGCCCGCCTCGCCGCCGCCGCGGAGGAGGGCAACCGCGCCGCCTGGGCCATCCTGACCTCCGACACCCGCCCGAAGTCCGTCACCGCGCGCTTCGAATGGGAGGGCCGCACCTTCGTCGTCGCCGGCATCGCCAAGGGCGCGGGCATGATCGAGCCCAACATGGCCACGATGCTCGCGTTCGTCGCGACCGATCTCGACGCCGCGCCCGCCACGCTCAAGGCCGCGCTCCTGCGGGCCAACGCCGCCTCCTTCAACGCCGTCAGCGTCGATGGCGACATGTCCACGAACGACACCGTCATCCTGATGGCGACCGGCGCCTCGGGCGTCTCGCTCGAGGGCGCGCCCGCCGGCCTGGCCGCTATCTTCGCCGAGGCCCTCGGCAAGGTCTGCGACGCCCTCGCGGAGAAGATCGTCGGCGACGGCGAGAAGATCACCAAGGTCGTCTCGGTCGAGATCGCCGGCGCCCGCACGGACGCCGACGCCGAGTCGGTGGCCCGCGCCATCGGCAACTCCCTCCTCGTGAAGTCCTCCTGGTATGGCGAGGATCCCAACTGGGGCCGCCTGGCCGACGCCGCCGGCTACGCCAAGGTCGGGCTCGACGAGTCCCGCCTCGACATCGCCTACGACGACGTCCCCGCCGTCACCCAGGGGCGCCCCCTGCCCGAGAACAAGCCCCGCTGGAAGGAGGTCGTGCGCCGCCGCCGGTTCTCGGTCCGCCTCGACCTCAACCTCGGGCCCGGCCGCTACCGCCTCCTCACGGCCGACCTCTCCGAGGCGTACGTCAACTTCAACAAGAGCGAGTGAGCCGCCCGTTTTCCCTGTTGCGCGTCCGCGCCCCCGGGCGAGACTGCGACCCGACCGATGAGCACGCCCGCTGAGAAGGCCGAGGTCCTCCTCGAGGCCCTCCCCTACATCCACAAGTTCCGCGGCTCCACCTTCGTGGTGAAGTACGGCGGGAGCTTCATGGACGATCCTGACCCCGCCGGGCGCGAGCGCGTCGCGCGGGACATCGCCTTCCTCGCCGCGGTCGGCATCCAGGTCGTCGTCGTCCACGGCGGCGGCAAGGCCATCACCCGGGCGATGGACAAGGCCGGGCTCAAGGCCGAGTTCCGCGCCGGCATGCGCGTGACCGACGCCGCCACCGTCAGGATCGTCGAGCGCACCCTCAACGAGGAGACCAACGCCGAGATCGTGGACGCCCTCCGCGCCAAGGGCGCCAACCCCCTCGGCATGCCCGGGAACGCGGTCAACCTCTGCGAGAAGATGACCGTCCGCGACGAGCAGGGCAGGGAGGTCGACGTCGGGTTCGTCGGCGACATCAAGTTCGTCAAGACGAAGCTCATCAAGAAGGCCCTGGCCGACGGCCACCTGCCCGTCATCTCGCCCATCGCGCTCGACGCCGACGACCAGCCCTACAACACGAACGCCGACGTCGCCGCGGCCGCCGTGGCCGGCGCCCTGCGCGCCCGCCGCCTCATCTTCATGAGCGACGTCCCCGGCCTGCTCGCCGACCCCAAGGACCCCTCCACCCTCATCGCCACCCTGCGCGTGGGCGAGGTCGACGAGCTCAAGCGCAAGGGCGTCGTCGCCGGCGGCATGATCCCCAAGGTCGACAGCGCCGTGAAGGCCCTGCGCGACGGCGTCCGCCGCGTGCACTTCATCGACGGCCGCGTGCCGCACAGCCTGCTGCTCGAGATCTTCACCGACAAGGGCGTCGGCACCGAGATCGTCCACACCTGATGGCCGACGACACCGCCGACCTCCACGCCCGGCACCTGCTGGGCAACTACGCCGCCCCCGCGCTCACGCTCGTCCGCGGCGAGGGCTCGCGCGTCTGGGACGACGCCGGCCGGGCCTACCTCGACTTCTCGACCGGCATCGCCGTCAACGCCCTCGGCCATTGCCATCCGCATTGGGTCGCGCGCGTGCGCGAGCAGGCCGGCCGCCTCGCCCACGTCAGCAACCTCTACCGCACCGAGCCCGGCGCGCGCCTCGCCGCCGAGCTGGCGCGCCGCTGCGGCCCCGGCCGCGGCCTCTTCTGCAACAGCGGCGCGGAGGCCAACGAGGCCCTGCTCAAGCTCGCCCGGCTCCACGGCCGCCGTAAGTCCGGCCAGGAGGGCGCCTGCGTCGGCGTCGTGGTGGCGGAGCGCGCCTTCCACGGACGCACCTTCGGCGGGATGTCCGCCACGCCCCAGGAGAAGATCCAGGGCGGCTTCCGCCCGCTGCTCGGCGGCTTCGCGGCCGCCCCCCTCGACGACCTCGCGGCGTGGGACCGGCTCATCGATGCCAAGTCCACCGCCGCCGTCCTGCTCGAGACCATCCAGGGCGAGGGCGGGGTGTTCCCCGCGACGCCCGATTTCCTCCGCGGACTGGAGCGGATCTGCCGCGAGCGGGACGTCCTCCTCCTCATCGATGAGATCCAGTGCGGCATCGGCCGCACCGGCGCCTTCTTCGCCTTCGAGCGCGCGGGCATCCGCCCCGACGCCATCGCCATGGCCAAGGGCCTCGGCGGCGGCTTCCCCATCGGCGCGGTCTGGGTGGCGCCCCCGCACGACGGCCTCTTCCAGCCCGGTTCGCATGGCACGACCTTCGGCGGCAACCCGCTCGCCTGCGCCGCGGCCCTCGCCGTCCTCGAGACCATCGATTCCGAGCACCTCCTCGACCGCGTGACCGGCCAGTCGGCCGTCTGGCACGACCGCCTCCGGGCCGTCGCCGCCGCCCGCCCCGACCTCGTCCGCGAGGTGCGCGGCGCCGGCTACATGGTCGGCGTCGCCCTCACGACCGAGCCCCGCGCGGTCGTCGCCGCCCTGCGCGAGGCCGGCCTGCTGGCCGTGCCCGCGGGCGACAACGCCATCCGCCTCCTGCCCCCGCTCACCGCCACCGCGGCCGAGCTGGAGGAGGCGACCGCGATCCTCGGCCGGGTCCTCGCCGCCTGGCCCCGGGCCTGAGCCGTTTTTCCGCTGTCCAAGCCGCCGTCCCCCGGCCATTGTCGCCCTTTCGCCCACCCCTCCATGCGTCACTTCCTCAAGGAGTCCGACCTGAGCCGGGACGAGGTCGCCGCGGTGTTCGCCACCGCCGCCGCCCTCAAGGCCGGGCGCGGCCGCCACACGCCGCCGGCGCTCGCGCGCCAGTCCTGGGGCCTCCTGTTCTTCAAGAAGAGCACCCGCACCCGCGTCTCCTTCCAGGTCGGCGTCCATGAGCTCGGCGGCCAGCCCGTGATGCTCAACGCGGAGGACATGCAGCTCTCCCGCGGCGAGACGGCCGACGACACCGCGCGCGTCCTCTCGCGCTACCTGCACGGCATGGTCATCCGCTGCCACGACCACGCCCTGCTCGAGACCTTCGCCCGGGCCGGCACGATGCCCGTCGTCAACGCCCTGTCCGACTTCCTCCATCCCTGCCAGCTGCTGACGGACATGTTCACCATGGCCGAGCGCTGGGCACCCGGCCGACCTGAGGCCTACGCCGACGCGCTGCGCGGGCGGAAGGTCGCCTTCCTCGGCGACACCGCCTGCAACATGGGCAACTCCTACGTCCTCGCCGGCGCCCTCCTCGGCGTCGAGGTCGCCCTCGCCGGCCCCAAGGGCTACGAGCCCGGCCCCGAGATCCGCGAGCTGCTGCGGCGCGAGGGCCTGACGCCCACCTGGAGCTTCCACGAGGACCCCGAGGCGGCCGTCCGCGGCGCCGACATGGTCGCGACCGACGTCTGGGTCTCCATGGGCATGGAGGCCGAGAAGGAGCGCCGCCTCCGCCAGATGGCGCCCTATCAGGTCAACGCCCGCCTGATGGCCTTGGCCAAGCCCGGCGCCCTGTTCATGCACTGCCTGCCCGCCCACCCCGGCGAGGAGGTCGCCCAGGAGGTGCTCGACAGCCCCGCCTCCATCATCTTCGACCAGGCGGAGAACCGCCTGCACGTCCAGAAGGCCATCCTCGCCCACCTCGCGGCCTCCCGCTGAGCCCTTTCCTCCATGAAGAAGAAGTCCCCCAAGAAGAAGATCGTCCTGGCCTACTCCGGCGGCCTCGACACCTCCGTGCTCCTGTCCTGGATCAAGGAGCACCATGACGCCGAGGTCATCGCCTTCTGCGCCGACGTCGGCCAGGAGGACGAGCTCAAGGGCCTGCCCGCCAAGGCGCGCAAGACCGGCGCGGCCAAGCTCTACGTCGACGACCTCCAGGCCGAGTTCGCCCGGGACTTCATCTTCCCGATGCTCCAGGCGAACGCCATCTACGAGGGCCAGTACTACCTCGGGACGTCCATCGCCCGCCCCCTCATCGCCAAGCGCATGGTCGAGATCGCCCGCAAGGAGGGCGCGACCGCCATCGCCCACGGCGCCACCGGCAAGGGCAACGACCAGGTCCGCTTCGAGCTGACCGCCGCGGCCCTCGCGCCCGACCTCGAGATCATCGCCCCCTGGCGCGACGAGCGCTTCCGCGCCGAGTTCCCCGGCCGCGCCGAGATGATCGCCTACTGCGCCCGCCACCGCATCCCCGTGCAGGCCAGCGCCAAGAAGCCCTACTCCTCCGACCGCAACCTCCTGCACATCTCGTACGAGGCCGGCATCCTCGAGGACCCCTGGCTCGACGTCTTCTCGGCCAGGCACAAGGACATGTTCAAGCTATCCGTCGCCCCCGAGGACGCGCCCGACCGGCCCGAGTTCGTCGAGCTCGAGTACCGCAGGGGCGACTGCGTCGCGGTCAACGGCCGCCGCCTCGACCCCCTCGGCGTCATGCGCGAGCTCAACCGCCTCGGCGGCAAGCACGGCATCGGCCGCGTCGACATGGTCGAGAACCGCTTCGTCGGCATGAAGAGCCGCGGCGTCTACGAGACCCCGGGCGGCGCCATCCTGCAGTTCGCCCATCGCCAGGTCGAGTCGCTGACCATGGACCGCGAGGTCATGCACCTGCGCGACTCGCTCATCCCCCGCTACGCCGGCCTCGTCTACAACGGCTTCTGGTACGCCCCCGAGCGCCTCGCCCTCCAGACCCTCGTCACGGAGACCCAGCGTAACGTCACCGGCACCGTCCGCGTGAAGCTCTACAAGGGCGGCCTCTACGTCGCCGGCCGCAAGAGCCCCCGCTCGCTCTACAACCCGCACATCGCCACGATGGAGGCCGACCCCACCAAGGCCTACAACCAGGACGACGCCACCGGGTTCATCCGGCTCAACGGCCTGCGCCTCCGCGTCAACGCCAAGGTCAACGGTCCCGACAGCCTGCGCCGCCCCGCCCGCTGAGCGCGGTCGCGAGCGACCTTCCCGGGCCGCCTTCGGGCGGCCCGTTGTCTTTCCCAGGTGGAGGTGCGGGTCGGAATCGAACCGACGAATGGGGCTTTTGCAGAGCCCGGCCTTACCACTTGGCTACCGCACCGTGACCTGGGAAGCCGAGGATGCCCCGCTGATTTGTCCGCTTCAAGGGGAAAACTTCGCCGTTCCCATCACCCCCTCCTTGCCCTAGCTTTTCCCCGTGCAGCCTCCCTTTCGCATCGGCCTGGGCTATGACATCCACCGCCTCGTCCCCGGGCGGCGCTGCGTCCTGGCCGGCGTGGAGATCCCCTCGGAGGTCGGCCCCGACGGGCACTCGGACGCCGATGTCGTGCTGCACGCCGTGGCCGACGCCATCCTCGGCGCGGCCGGTCTTCCCGACATCGGCCAGCTCTTCCCCAACACCGACCCTTCCCTTGCCGGCATGGACTCCGCCCGCATCGTCGAGCGCGCCCTGCGCGAGGCCCGGGCCCTCGGCTGGCAGGTCGGCAACCTCGACCTGACCCTGCTTGCCGAGCGCCCCAAGATCGCCCGCCATGTGCCGGCCATGCGCGCCCGGCTCGCCCAGCTCCTGGGCGTCGAGGTCGGCCAGGTGGGGGTAAAGGCGACCACCCAGGAGGGTTTGGATGCGGTGGGCGAGGGCAGGGGCATCGCCTGCCACGCCGTCATCCTGCTGTTCAAGGCCTGAAAACTGCCCGTTTGGGGCATTTGGACGGCTTTTTGCCTTGCCGCGGCCGGGGCCAATCTGTGAGTATGTTCGACCCTTATCGGCCTTGCCGACCCCTATGGAAACCACCCTCGTCATCCTCAAGCCCGACGCGATGGAGCGCCGTCTCTACGGCACCGTCCTCCTCCGCTTCGAGCAGGCCGGGTTCGACATCCAGGGCGCCAAGCTGATGACCCTGACCCCGGCGCTGCTCCGCGAGCACTACGCCCACGTCGCCGACAAGCCCTTCTACCCGGACATCGAGGCCTTCATGTCCTCGCGCCCCGTCCTCGTCCTCGCCCTCGGCGGCGAGAACGTCATCGCCCGCGTCCGCGAGCTGCTTGGGCCGACCAACTCCAAGGTGGCGCCCAAGGGCACGATCCGGGGCGACTTCGGCACCGAGATGATGCGCAACGTCTGCCACGCCTCCGACAGCCCCGCGGCCGCCGAGGCGGAGATCCGCCGCTTCTTCCGCGCCGACGAGGTCATCCGCCCCGCCGCCGCTAAGGCCTGAGTCC
>CAYYLJ010000027.1:0-8655 GCA_964472585.1 uncultured Enterobacteriaceae bacterium
GGGGCACAGCTTCGCAGCTTCACGGAAGCACGGGATGGCTTACCGGCTTAATGGCTTGATGGCGGTGCAGGATGATTGGGTAGGGGCGCCTCGCCGAGGCGTCCGATGCAATGGGCGAGGTGGTTTCTCCGAGGTACCGTGGCCGGCTGGGCGAGCCGGGCCTACCCGAGGCTGGTTGGGAGGATGCTACGCATCCTCCATGGAGATTCCTTAGGAATCTCCCTACCCGAGGCAATGAGCGCCAGCGAGTTCTCTCCAGCCGATCCGCTATTCAGCCGTTCAGCTGTCCCGCTTCCCTCAGGCGTGCTTCTTGATCAGGTCCCCGATCTGCTTCTTCGCGTTCGGGGGCGCGCCGACCATCTTGTCGACCACCACGCCGTTCTTGTAAAGGAACAGGGCGGGAATCGAGCTGACGCCCAGGTTCTGGGCGAGGGGGAGGTTGGTGTCGGTGTCCAGGCTCACCTTGCAGATCTGGACGACGTCCGGCTGCTCCTCGGCGAGCTGGTCCAGCACCGGCGCCAGCGCGCGGCAGGGGCCGCACCAGCTGGCCCAGAAGTCGACGAGGACGAGCTTGCCGGGGGCCTTGACGGCCGCCTCGTAGTTGGAGGCCTCGAGCTCGAGGATCTTGGGGGAAGCCATGGTTCAGGCGTGGGTCTTGGAGAAGATCTCGATGGCGAGGAAGACCGCGCATCCCAGGGAGGTCAGGGCGGCGAGGACGTCGATCGCGACGATCCAGGTGGGATCTGCCGGCACGACCGCAGGGCCCGTGGTGGGCGAGAGCTTGGCGGCCGCTCCGGGGGCGGGGGCGACGACGGGGGGCCGGGGAATGGTGCCAGGGGCCGGGGGAGGAGGAAGCGGGGCGCCCGGAGGGGGAGGGATGGCCGCTCCGGGAGCGCCGGGAGCGCGGGGCTGGAGCTTGAGCTTGGGCGGCTGAGGCGCGGCGCCAGGGGTGGAGCCGCCCGCGGGGTCGGCGGGGGGCGGCGGAGGGGGGACCTCGGTGCTCATGGAAGGAAGTCCAAAGTTGGGGCGGCGCAGGGGGGAGTCAACGCATCTGTGGGCTCAACCGCGCTCCGCGTTCTTCCTGAGCAGGTCCATGACCTCCGCCGGCTCCGCCGAGCCTAGGTCGCGACCCTTCCGCCCCAGGTCCTCGACCGTCCGGATGACAGTGCCGGCCATGCGCTCGTGCGTCTCCTCCGAGCCCCCTGCCAGGAGGAAGCCCTCGCCCTTGGTCACGCGCTTATGGCCGTCCTTGCCATCGAGACCGAGGCCGATGAGGCGCGTCGCCGGCGCCTTGGGGGCGGATTTTCTTCGTGCCACGCCGACAACTTGGGCGATTTCCGCGCCCTTTCAAGTCACGCCGGGTCCTCCGAGGGGGAAGGGGCGTCGAACTCCGACCCCTCCTGCGCCGCGGAGGCGACCGGGGCGGCGAGGGCCCTTTGGCAGAGGATTTCCCCGAACTGGTCGTCCTGCTCGAGCGCCAGATGCCCGAGGCGGGCGAGCTCGAGGCAGGCAAGGAAGGTCGAGACCAGCATCGGGATGGTCGGGCGCTCAGGAAGCAGCGACGTGAAGGTGAAGGATGTCTCCTTGCCGAGCCGATCCAGGATCGTCTCCATCCGGTCCGACACGGTGACCGTCTCGCCCGCGATGTCGCCGGGCAGGATCCGCTCGGCCAGCCGGCGCAGGATCAGGTTGAAGGTGTTCCAGAGCTCGATGCGGTCCGTCGGCGCCACGGGCCGGGGAGGCAGGTCCTCCGGGTTGGGGGCGTTGACCTCGCGGGGCAGCAGCCCCTGCCGCTCGTCGATCAGCCCGCGCAGGATGCCGGCCGTCTCCTTGACGCGCTTGTATTGGATCAGCTGCTGCACGAGGGCCCAGCGCGGGTCCTGGCCGCCCTCGTCGCCCGCGGCCTCGTCCTCCTTGCGCTCCGCGGCGGGCAGGAGCATGCGGCTCTTGATGTACATCAGCGTGGCCGCCATCACGAAGAAATCCCCCGCGAGCTCCAGGTTGCCCTTCTCCTGGTTGCGCAGCACCCCGAGGTACTGCCGGGTGACGGTCTCGATCGGGATGTCGTAGATATCGATCTCGTTCTTGCGGATCAGGAAGAGCAGCAGGTCGAGGGGGCCCTCGAAGACATCGAGCCGGATGGGGTGCTCGGGCGGCGGCAGCAGGCCGTCGACGGGCAGCGAGGGCTCGGGGGAGGGGGGTTCCATGGTCAGAATTTGAAGAGACGCACGCGCACGGTGAAGCCCAGGTCGTCGTCGCCCGACGGCGCCCGCCGCGAGCTGACGCCGTACTCGAGGTCCCAGCTGGAGCCGATCTTCTGGACGAGCGTGGCCCGCCGCTCCAGGAAGCCGTCCCCCATGAGGTCGTAGGCGCCGCCGAGCTTGAGGACGAAGGCGGAGTTCAGCCTGAGGTCGAGCTCGGCGAACACCTGATGGTCGGGCGAGGCGCCGCCGAACTCGGCGTAGCCGGCCCTGGCCGTCCAGAGGTCGCCCGAGCGGATCGTCGCCCAGCTCAGCGTGCCGGACTCGCCATCCGGGTGGGTCGCCGACCTGACAAGGGTCTCGAGGGAAAGCCAGCCCGTGGGATTCCATCCGAGATGCGCGTGGAGGGCGCTGGACTCGTCGCCGCCCCGGCGGTCGCGCCAGTCCATGACGAGATCCGCCCTCAGCACCTCGCGCGTGCCCAGCCGGGCGTCGCGGGTCTCGAGGGCGTTGCGCACGCCGACCTGCGCGGCCTGGCGATCATCGAGGGTGTCCGTGTCCCTTCGGTCGGCGAGGTCCAGGTCGGGAAGGTTCAGGGTGGGGCCGCGGCGACGGTCCATCCTCGGGATGCCGGCGAGCTCGCCGTCGACCTCCGGGAAGGCCCTCCAGCCCATGAAGGGCCGCAGGGTATGCCGAAGGCCGCGAACCTCCCAGGCGGGGCTGTCCACATCCCAGGTGCCCGTCGCCGTCATCTCGGCGTCGAATCCCGCCTGGCCGAGGGTGCGGCCCACCGCGGCGCCGCCCAGTCCCTCGTCCCACCAGGTCGAGCGGACGCCGAGGACCGGCCGGATGGCGAGCCAGTCCTCATGGGGGACCGTCTGCACCAAGCCGGCGTAGCCGTCGACGCGGGTGAGCTCCAGGGCGCTCGCCGAGCCGGTCGAGCTCGCGAAATCCGGACCTCCCGGCAGGGTCGCGACCAAGGGGAGGTCCTCGGAGGGGCGCTCGCTCAGCTGCGCCACCGAGACCCAGGCCCGGCCCCGCAGCCGGCGAGGCCCGAGGTTGGTCTCGGCAAGGTCCCAGCGGACCTCGGGCAGGCGCTGGACCGTGTCGCTGAAGTCGTCCGTCTTCCCGCTGACCAGGACCGATCCGCGCCCGCCCGCCATCGGCGCGGACACCTCCGCGAAGCTCTGGGGAAACCGCGCCGACTCCCTCCACTTCGATCGGAAATCCTCCAGCACCCTCGCGTCGCCCAGCGACTGGAGCTGGGCGGCGACCTGCAGCCCGTCGGCGCGGCTGCCGACCGCGTCGGCGAGCACGAAGTGGCGGAGCGAGTCCGGGATGCGCCCGTAGGCGTCGGGTTGCGCCGCCAGGTCCGAGCGGTCGTCGATGACACCCGCCTTGAGCGAGGCGACCCAGGTCATGTCCCTCCCCGCGACCTCGCGGTTGTCGTAGGTGAACGAGGGGCCGGCGAGGATGCCCGACTTGGTGTAGCCGTCGAGCAGGAGGCCCCGGCCGAGCGGCCCGTCGGCGGCGACGGTCACCGTCGTCTGGATGGCCGCGCCCTGGCGGTCGTTGTTCCGCACGCGGAGGTAGACATCCACCGGCAGCTCGCGGTAGCCCTTCTGCCCGTAGTGGGGGATGTGCAGGATCGGCACGCCGCCGAGCAGCGGCTGGACGCTGTCGAGAGTCAGGCGGTCGGTGTCCTCGACGTAGCGGATCTCGCCGACGCGCACCGCCATGCCCTCGTCGGCCGGCTCGTTGCGCCAGGCGAGGACGTCGGTCATCACCTGGCTGTCGCGGTCCATGCGGAAGCCGCCGGCGTAGAAGTACGCGGGGAAGCGGCCGACCCGCACCTTCTCCGCCTCGACGACGCCGCTGCGCGCGTCCACCCGGGCGCGCTCGCCGAGGAGGCGGAGCTTCGGCGACGTGTAGGCGACGTTGCCCTC
Source organism: uncultured Enterobacteriaceae bacterium (assembly GCA_964472585.1). GTDB lineage: Bacteria > Verrucomicrobiota > Verrucomicrobiia > Opitutales > UBA953 > UBA8828. Next base: position 4,148 of record CAYYLJ010000027.1, read on the forward strand.
GGCGACGATCGTCCCCGCCGCGACGTCCATGCGGATCAGGTCGGCGCTGAGCTCGGCGTCGCCGCTGATGAAGCGCGCCTTGCGGGCCACGGTCACCCGGCCGCCGTCCTCCGAGCCGAAGCTCTCGCCCTCGAGCTGCGGCGTCCTCGCCAACGCCGCGGCCACGCCGTCCTTCGCTCCGGCCGCCAAGGGCAGGGCGAGGGCGGCGGCGAGCAACCAGGGGCGGCGTCCGGACATCCCCGTGAGACTTGTCCGGAAGGCCGTGCGGACAAGGTTTTTTCGGCATTCCGCTTGCGGCCCCGCGGCTCGGCGGCGAGCCTAGGGCATGCGCCTGAGCGCCGACGAGATCGCCGCCTTGGCCGAGGCCCGCCACGGGGCGCCTCACGACCGGCTGGGCCTGCATCCCTCGGGCAAGGGCTGCGTCGTCCGAGCCCTGCTTCGGGATGCCGTCGCCTGCTCGGCGGTCGACCCCGCGACCGGCAACGCCCACCCGCTGGAGAAGGTCCACCCCTGCGGGCTCTTCGAGGCCGCCTTGCCCAAGGTCGCGCCCTTCCGGCATCGGCTCCGCATCACCGACGGCTCGGGCCGGACCCACGAGGTCGACGACCCCTATCGATTCCTGCCCACCTTGGGCGACCTCGACATCCACCTGCTCGCCCAGGGCGACGACCATCGCATCCACGAGAAACTCGGCGGCAACGTCCGCGTCATCGACGGCGTGCGCGGCGTCGCCTTCGCCGTCTGGGCGCCCCATGCCCGCCGCGTCTCGGTCGTCGGCGACCACAATGGGTGGGACGGGCGCTATCACCCCATGCGCCTGCTCGGCGCCTCGGGCATCTGGGAACTCTTCATCCCCGGCCTCGGCCCGGGCGCGCGGTACAAGTACGAGATCGTCGGGCCCGCCTCTCCCACCCCTTTCCTCAAGACCGACCCCTGCGCCGTCGCCTTCGAGCCCTCGCCCCACCACGCCGCGCTCGTCGCCGACCTCGCCGCCCATCGCTGGCAGGATGCGGCGTGGATGGCGGCGCGTGCCCGCCGCGACCCGCTGCGCGCGCCCATGAGCGTGTACGAGGTCCATCTCGGCTCCTGGCGGCGCGTGCCGGAGCAGGGTGACCGCCCGCTCACCTACCGCGAGCTCGGCGCCGCGCTCGCCGCCCACTGCCGCGAGCACGGCTTCACGCATGTCGAGCTGCTGCCGCCCGCCGAGCACCCGTTCGACGGCTCCTGGGGCTACCAGGTGACGGGCTATTACGCCCCGACGCGGCGTTTCGGCGAGGCGGCCGACTTCATGGCGATGGTCGACACGCTGCACCAGGCCGGCGTCGGCGTGATCGTCGACCTCGTCCCCGCGCACTTCCCCAAGGACGCCTTCGCGCTGGCGCGCTTCGACGGCACCGCGCTCTACGAGCACGAGGACCCGCGCCAGGGCGAGCATCCCGACTGGGGCACGCTCGTCTTCAACTTCGGCCGCCATGAGGTCCGCAACTTCCTCGTCGGCGCCGCGCTCTCCTGGCTCGACCGCTTCCACGTCGACGGCTTCCGGGTCGATGCCGTGGCCTCGATGCTCTACCTCGACTACTCGCGCAAGGACGGCGAGTGGGTGCCCAACCCGGCCGGCGGCAGGGAGAACCTCGACGCCATCGCCTTCCTCCGCCAGCTCAACGCCCTCGTCCACCACGTCGCCCCGGGGGCCGTCACCATCGCCGAGGAATCCACCGCCTTCCCGGGCGTCACCCGCCCGGTCGCCGAGGGCGGCCTCGGCTTCGACCTCAAGTGGAACATGGGCTGGATGCACGACTGGCTCGCCTATTTCCGCCAGGACCCGATCCATCGCCGCTGGCACCACGACAAGCTCACCTTCGGGATGCTTTACCATTGGACGGAGCGCTTCGTCCAGGCCCTCTCGCATGACGAGGTCGTGCACGGCAAGGGCTCCCTCCTCGGCAAGATGGCCGGCGCCGACCTTGCCGCCAAGGCCGCGAACCTCCGCTGCCTCCTCGCCCTGCAGTGGGCCTGGCCGGGCAAGAAGACCCTTTTCATGGGCTGCGAGTTCGGCCAGCCCGCCGAGTGGAGCCACGAGCGCTCGCTCGACTGGCACCTCCTCGCCGTCCCCGAGCACGCCGGCCTCTTGCGGCTCGTCGGCGACCTCAATCGCCTCATGGCCGGGCATCCCGAGCTCGCGGCCGCCGACTTCGACCCCTCGGCCTTCGCCTGGGTGCAGCCCGACGACGCGGAGCAGGGCGTCCTCGCCTTCCGCCGCCGCGCCGGCATCGCCCACTGGCTGGTCGTCGCCAATCTCACGCCGGTCGCGCGGACGTATCGGCTTGGGGTGCCCGAGGGCGGTCGATGGGAAGAGATTCTCAACTCCGATGCCGCGATCTACGCCGGGGCGGGGCAGGGCAACCTCGGAGGCGTGCACGCCCAGCCGATCCCGGCGAACGGCCAGGCGCAGTCCCTGGAGCTCCATCTGCCGGGACTGAGCGTGCTCATCCTGAGGCCGACGGGGAAGTAGACTTCAAAGGACGGACTTCAAGGGCCAGGAAAGTCAGCGAGAGGCAGAAATTAAAAATTAAGAATTAAAAGCAGGCTGCATCGGGTAGGGTCATGGCTACGTCCATGACCGGGGTGTGGCGTCCCTGCGGTGTCGGCGGGAGAGAACTCGCTGGAGCTCGTTGCCTCCGTCCCGCCGCGAAGCCATGTCTCCTCCCCCATTAAGCCATTAAGCCGGTAAGCCATTAAGCCCTTATTCTCCGTGCTTCCGTGAAGCCGTGCCGCCGTGAAGCCGCATCTCCGTGCCCCTGTGCCGCCGTGCCGCCGTGCCGCCGTGCCGCCGACCAACCCATAATCCCAATATCCTAGGTAATCTTATCATCTTTTAAACTTGCCCTCCGTTCGCCTGTCCTTTGGACTCTGCCCTCTGAAGTCTTAGCAACGCCCATGCGCGGTCTCCTCCTTGTCTTGCTCTGCGTCCTCTCCGTCTCCGCTGGCGAGCCGGTCACCTTGCGCGTCGGTTTCTTCCCCAACTTGACCCACGCCCCCGCCTTGGCCGCGCGCCAGATGGAGCGCGAGGGCAAGGATTGGCTTGGCGCCCACGTGCCCAAGGGGACCAAGGTCGAGTGGTTCGCCTACAATGCCGGCCCCTCGGCGGTCGAGGCGCTCTTCGCCGGCTCGATCGACGCCACATTCATCGGCCCCTCCCCGTTGCTCTCCGCCCATGTCCGCACCCAGGGCAAGGGCATCCGTCTCCTGCTCCCCATCGCCTACGGCGGCAACGCCCTTGTCGTCCGCCCCGGCTTCGCCCCGGCGGGACCTGCCGATTTCAAGGCCCGCCGCGTCGGCACGCCGCAGCTCGGCAACACCCAGGATGTCGATGCCCGCGCCTGGCTCGCCTCGGGCGGACTCAAGGTCTCGTTGCGCGGCGGCGATGTCCATGTCCTTCCCATGGCCAATCCCGAGCTCCTGCAGCTCTTCGCCAAGGGCGACCTCGACGCGGTCTGGACGGTCGAGCCCTGGGTGACGCGCCTCACCACGGAGTTCGGCGGCAAGGTCGTCCACCGCAAGGACGACGCCCTGATCACCGTCCTCGCCGCCTCCTCGAAGTCCCTCGAGCTCTCCGTGCGCAAGGAGGCCGTGCTCGGCCTCTCGCAGGCCGTCCTCGCGCTGCGCGACCGCCTCGAGGCCGATCCCGCCGAGCGCCTCCGCCTCGTCCGCGCCGGCCTCGGCGCCGAGCTGAAGTCGGAGCCCCCTTCCGAGGCCTTCCTGCGCCAGGCCCTGGGGACGATCGCGCTGGCCAAGCCCGCCGCCGACGCCGCCGCGCGCCGCGGCCGCCTCGCCGCGCAGCTCGACCAATCCTTGCGCGACGCGCGGGACGCCGGCATCCTCCGCTCGACCCACCCCGTCGAACCCTTGCTCGAGGACCTCGTCGATGACCCAGCCCGCTGAGCCCAATCCCGTCCAGCTCGCGCTCCGCGGGGTGACGAAGCGCTTCCGCGGCGCCGCCGGCACCGTGACCGCGCTCGACTCGGTCGACCTCGATGTCGGCCATGGCGAGTTCATCTGCCTCGTCGGCCCTTCCGGCTGCGGCAAGTCGACCCTCCTCAACCTCGTCGCCGGCCTCGACGAGGCCGACGAGGGCTCGATCCTGCTCGATGGCGAGCCCGTGCGCACGCCCGGCCGCGACCGCATGGTGATGTTCCAGCAGGACGCCCTCTTTCCCTGGCTGAACGTCCTCGAGAACGTCCTCTTCGGCCTGCGCCTGAAGCCCAACCTCCGCGACGCCGAGCGCCTCGAGGTCGCCCGCCACTACCTCGACATCGTCGGGCTCGGCGACAAGGAGCTCGCCCGCCCGCATGAGCTCTCCGGCGGCATGCGCCAGCGCGTCGCCCTCGCGCGCGCCCTCGCGCCCAACCCGCGGGTGCTGCTGATGGACGAGCCGTTCTCGGCCCTCGACGCCCTCACGCGCGACCTCCTCTACGGCGACATCCAGCGCATCTTCACCCAGCGCAAGA
>CAYYLJ010000028.1:0-8449 GCA_964472585.1 uncultured Enterobacteriaceae bacterium
CCAGGATGAGGCCGTAGGTCGAGGGCTCGGGGATGGGCGCGTACTGGAGCTGGATCACCCCGGAGCCGTCCCCGTTGCGGAGGTCGACCAGGGAGAAGAACGCCGGGTCGGCCACGAGGCCCTCGCCATAGGTGAAGCTCGTGAGCACGAGGTTGAAGTACTGCGAGATCGAGCCCTCGTAGCTGCTGATCGCGCCGTAGCTGATCAGGTCGAGGGTGTACGTCATCGTGTCGTCGAAGTCCTGCAACGCGCCGGCGGCGCCGCCGTTGTTGGCGTTGAGCGAGATCAGGTTGAGATCCGTGACGCCCGAGAGCGCGAGGGCTCCGGTGACGGACAGCGAGTCGTAGTCCACGCCCCTCGTCAGCGGGACCGTGCCGCTGTAGGCGTAGAGCAGCTCCATGTCCAGGGACGAGCCGTCGGCCAGGGTGAGCGAGGCCAGGGTGGGCATGCCGGGCGAGTTGCCGGGGGCGAGGGTGCCGCCCGAGGCGATCGTGGTGTCGCCGGCCTCGCCCACGCCGCGGAGGACGCCGCCGCTGGCGACGGTGATCGTCGCGCTGGGGGCGTCGGCGGCGGTGAGGTCGAGCGCGGCGCCCTCGGCGAGCTCGAGCTCGCCCTCGAAGGTGTCGAGGCCGGAGGCGATGGAGCCGTCGCCCGTCAGGCGGAGCGCGCCGCCGAAGGCTGCGATGTCGACCGAGGCGCCGGCGCCGACGACCACCTTGCCGCCGGAGGTGGAGACGCCGGCGAGCGAGACGGGGTTCTCGCCCACGGCGACGTTCAGGTTGCCCGCGAAGTTGCCGGTGACGGATCCGCCCTTGAACGTGATGTCGCCGCCGAAGGCCGCGCCGGAACCGAGGTTGATGGAACCGCCGGAGCGCAGCTCGATCGCGACGCCCTGGCCGGGACGGTTCGCCTCCGACGAGAGGTCGAGGGCGCCCGCGACCGCGAGGCTGCCGGTGAAGGTCGAGAGGTTGGAGACCGAGACGTTGCCGCTGAGCACGACCTGCTTGTTGACGCCGTCCAGGTTGACCGTGGCGCCGTCGCCGAAGGAGACGACGGGGGCCGCCAGGCTGTTGATGGTCGCCGCCGAGACGTTGCCGGCGAGGACGACCTGGGCGGGCGCCCAGTTCTGGGCGTTCTGGAGCTCGCCGCCGGCGAGCGTGATCAGGTTGGTCGGGTTGAGGCCGCCGAGGTCGAGGAAGCCGCCGGCGACGGTGACGCCGCCGGTGCCGAGCGCGAGGAGGTCGGTGATGCGCAGGGTGCCGGCGTTGACGGTGGTGCCGCCCGAGAAGGTGTTCGCGCCGGAGAGGATCCAGGTGCCCGAGCCGTTCTTCACGAGGGCGCCCGTCCCCTGGCCGAGGACCTTCTGGAAGGTGCCGTTGCCGGAGCCGGTGAGGGTGATGGTGGGGTTGCCGTTGTAGACCCACGCGTTGGAGTCGGTGGCGGTGTCGATCGTCCAGTCCGCGCCCGCGCCGGCCTCGAGGGTCGCGCCGCCGGAGTTGACGGTCGCGCCGCGGCCGTAGCTGGTGGCCTGGGTGCCGGCGATGCGGACGGTGCCACCATTGATGACAAAGGCGCTCGCCATGGCGTTCAGGCCGCCGAGCGACTGGGTGGTCTCGCCATAGAACCAGTTCTGGAGCTCGAGGGTGCCGCCGGTATTGACGGTGACGACCGACGAGGCGGCGCCGAAGTAGGTGCCGTGGTAGAGCCGGCCGCCGGCGGCGACGCGCAGGAGGCCGGCGTCGACCGTCGTGCCGCCCACGAAGGTGTTCGTGCCCGAGAGGGTCATGACGCCGGTGCCGGTCTTACGGATGCCGTTGGTCGATCCGTTCATCTGCAGCAGGCGCCCGGTGACGTTGAGGTCGGAGGCCGGCGAGGCTGCGCCGCGCGTGACGTTGAAGGTCGTGAGGCCGCCGCTGTCCTGCAGGCCGACCAAGGCGTCGATCACCGCGGCGTTGCCTGAGACGTCCGAGGTTGCAACGACGCCGGAACCGAAGAAGGAGACGTGGCCCCAGGTGTCGCCGTTGCCCGTGCCGACGAGCGTGCCGCCGTTGAGGGTCAGGTTGTTGGCGAGGGTGGCGCGGACGCCGGAGACGACGCGCATCGTGCCGCCGGCATTCACCGTGATGGCGCCGCGGCCGGCGGTGTAACCCAGGGCGTCATGGGCGGCGATGCGGAGCGTGGCGCCGGAGTTCACGGTGACGGCGCCGGCGAGCGTGCCGCCGGCCGTGTTGGCCAGGCCGAGGCTGAGCGTGCCGGCGTCGACGGTGGTGCCGCCCGTGTAGGTGTTGGCGGCGGTCAGCGACATCACGCCCGCGCCGGTCTTGCGGAGGGAGCCGGCGCTGTTGAGCACGGCGGAGACGAGCAGGTCGACCCCGGAGGCATCTCCGGTGGAGGCGACGTTGAACACGTTGGCGCCGCGCCCGAGACCCGACATGTTGAGCGCGTAGCTATAGGCGGCCTGCGAGGCCGAGATGACGGAGCGCGACGAGCCGGCGACGTTCACCGCGCCGTCGAGCGCGGAGTACTCGTTGTTGAAGGGCGCGCCGGTGGAGGTGCCGGTCAGCGTGCCGCCGTTGAGGTTGAGCACGCCAAGGTGCTGGTGGAAGCCGGCGCCGGTATAGGACATGCGGACCGTGCCGCCGTTGACGGTGATGGGAATCTCGCCGTAGCCGTCGTACAGGACGTTGAGGCCGGTGACCACCAGGGTCGAGCCCGCGCCCAGGGTGATGCCCGAGGTGGCGAGGGACTTGGTGTAATTGGGCGTCGAGATCGTGAGGGTGGCGCCCGCGGCGACGGTGGTGGCGCCGGTGTAGGAATGGGTCGAGCGGAGGACCAGGTTGCCGGCGGCGACCGTGAGCGTGTTGCCGGCGCCCGAGATGGACAGCGAGCCCCCGAGGTCGAGCGTGCCCGCGCCGGACTTGGTGAAGGCCCGGTTGAACGTGCCGCCGCCGGGGGTGAGGGTCAGGGTGCCGGCCGCCTGGGAGACCTCGATCGTCCCCGTGCCGGTGTCAGCCCAGAGGTGGCGCGAGCTGGAGGCCGGGCCGGCGCCGGTGTAGCGCAGGGTGCCGTTGGAGAGGGAGATGAAGCCCGTGGAGCCGGAGCCCGCGCCGAGGTTCGAGGCCGACCCGTCGGCGAGGGTGGCGAACTCGAGGATGCCGGCGTTGACCACGGTGCCCCCGGTGTAGGTGTTGGCGCCGGAGAGCGTCAGGGTGCCGGAGCCCGCCTTGCGGAGGGTGCCGTTGGAGACGACGCCCGAGAGGGTGACGGCGGAGTCGGTGGTCAGGACGGGCCCGTTGCCGCCGAGGTCGAGGGCGCCCGAGAACGTCAGGGCGCCGCTCAGCGAGGCGTCGCCGAGGGTGGAGGAGGCGGTCAGGCTGACGGCGTTGCCGAGGGTGCGCGCGGTGCCGCCGTTCGAGGAGAGGCGGCCGCCGTTGAGGGTGAGCGTGCCGTTGCCGAGGGCGGTGGCGGAGCCGACGCGGATGGCGCCGGCGGTCAGGGTGGTGCCGCCGGAGTAGGTGTTGGCGCCGGTGAGCGTCAGGGTGTTGTTGCCCGTCTTGGTGATGGAGCCGTTGGAGACGACGCCGCCGAGGGCGAGGTCGGGCCCGGACCAGGCGAGCGCGCCCGCCCCGAGGTCGAGGGCGCCGTTGATGGCGCCCGTGCCCGTGATGGAGCCCGAGGTCAGGGTGACGCTGTTGGCGATCGTCCGGCCGTTGAGGTCGAGCTGGCCGCCGTTGAGGGTGACGGCCCCCGAGCCGAGGGCCGTGTCGGACCCGAGCCGGACGGCGCCGGCGTTGATGGCCGTGCCGAGCGAGTGGGTGTTGGCGCCGTTGAGCGTGAGCGTGCCGGAGCCGGCCTTCGTGATCCCGCCGTCCGACACGATGCCGGAGAGGGTGACGTCGGAGGCGAGGGTGAGGGTGCGGTTGGCGCCGCCCAGCCCGACGGTGCCGGAGAGGGTGAGCGCGCCGGTGTCGGAGGCGTCGCCCAGGGTGACGGCCGCGCCGATGGCGAGATTGTTGGCCAGGGAACGGGCCGATGTCGAATCCGAGGAAAGGGCGCCGCCGTTCAGGGCGACCACGCCCTGGCCGAGGGCGGTGTCCGTGCCGACGCGGATGCGGCCGCCCGTCAGGGTGGTGCCGCCGGAATAGGCGTTGGCGGTCAGGATGGTGAGCGAGCCGGTGCCGGACTTGGCGATCAGGCCCGAGGCGATGCCGAAGGCGCCGTCGAAGGTGAAGTTCTTGGAGCCGGTCACGGTCACGCTCGTGGGCGTGATGGCCGCCTGGTCGATGGTCGCGGTGGTGTTGGTGGCGCTGTCGTTGAACAGGACGGCGTCCGTGGCCTCGTACTGGGTCACGGAGTCGTCGGTATCGAGCTTCCAGTTGCCGTCGCCGCCGACGGTCGCGGTGCCCCAGGAGGCGGACTGCAGGCCCGTCCAGTAGGGCGTCGCCCCGGAGACCACGTATTGGAGCACGGAGCCGTTGACCTGGAGGTCGGCGGTCTGGCGCGAGGACGTCGTGGGCTTGGCGCCCAGGGCGAACGCCGACAGGCCGGTGCCCGCGACGGAGCCGCCGGTGAAGGTGATCAGGTTGTAGGCGCCGTTGACCGCGCCGCCGCCGCCGAGGTTGATGGTGACGGTGCCGGCGGCGCCGGAGGCGGTGAGGGTGCCGGCGGTGATGGCGGACGCGGACGTGTAATTGGTGAAGGCGCCGATGTCGACGGTCGCGGCGTCGGCGAACGCCAGGTTGCCGACCGTGAGCGAGCCGGAAGTGCCGTTGCCCGCGACGATCCTGCCCCCCGACTGGACGGTGACGGCGGCGGTGGTGCCGAAGCCGGAGAGGGTGCCGGAGAGGGTGGTGGCGCCGGCGACGGAGGTTCCGGGGGCCAGGCTGAGGGTCGCGCCCGAGGCGACGGACACGGCGGTGCTGCCGAGCGAGCCGCCGGTGCCGAGGGCGAGCGTGCCGTTGTTGACGGCGGTGGCGCCGGTGTAGGTGCCGGCGCCGGTCAGGGTCTGGGTGCCGGTGCCGGTCTTGGTGAGGGCGAGGGTGCCGCCGGAGTTGGCAAGGCTGCCCGCGAAGGAGGCGGTGGCGTTGCCCGAGCCCACGATCAGGGTGTCGGCGCCGGCGATGGCGGTCACGGTGCCGGAGCCGGCGAGGCCGCCGATCGTCTCGGAGTTGCCGCCCTTGGCGAGGCGCAGGGCGCCGTTGACCGTCACGGCGTTGCCGTTCGGCAGGAAGTCGACCGAGGTCGAGCTGCCGTCGCTCAGCTGGAGGATGGCGCCGGCGTTGATCGTGGTGTCGCCGACGTAGGTGTTGTTGGCCCCCGAGTTGAGGACGACGCGGTTGGTGCCGGCGACGGTCACGTTGCCGGTGCCGGTGATCGCGGACGCGAAGTTGAGCCGGGCGTTGGTCCCGACCAGCGGGCCGCCGTCGAGGATGACGTTGCGGGACAGGGCGACGCCGCCCGAGAAGGTGGCCTGGAAGGTGCCGGCGGTGGCGGCGGAGCCGAGCGTGGCCGTGCCGGTGCCGTTGGCCGAGACGACGATGCCGCGGGAGATGGTCACATCGGCGGCGGTGGCGTCGATGAGCAGCGACGTGTTGGAGGCGCCGGTCGAGGCGTCGCCGAGGGTCACATTGATGCCGGTGCCGGCGCCGAGCGCGCCCGAGTTGGCGGCGACGATGGTTCCCGCCCGGATCGTGGTGGCCCGCTGGTACAGATTGGTGCCCGAGAGCCGCATGAGGCCGTCGCCCGCCTTGGTGAGGACGGCACCGGCGGCATCGCCGGAGGGGGAGACCCTGATGACGGACTGGATGTCCAGGTCGACGGCGGCGGCGCCGTCGGCGACGTTGAAGGTCGCGCTGCCCTGGCGGAAGGGCGAGAGGGCGACGCCGGAGATGGTCGAGGTCGTGGCCGAGGCGAGCGTGTTGAGGACGGTGGAGCCGCTGAAGAAGTCGATGTTGGAGTTGGCGATGCCCGTGATGCTGCCCCCCGTCATGTTGATGGTGACGTTCGAGAACGTCTGGTTGACCGTCGTGTTGACGTTCAGGGCGCCGCCCGCGATGTTGATGACGGAGAGGCGGTCGGAGCCGGAGCCCCAGCCGGTGGCGTCGCCCGTGCTCAGGCGCAGGGTGCCGCCGGTGTTGATGGTCGCGGTGCCGCGGATCGTGCCGCCGCTGCCGCCCCCGCCGGTCAGGTCGAGGACGCCGGCGTTGACGGTGGTGCCGCCGGTGTAGGTGGCCTGCCGGGAGAGCGCCACGGTGCCCGCGCCGGTCTTGAGGAGGGCGCCGGCGCCCGAGCGGTCGTTGGAGCCATTGGCCAGGACGGCGGAGATCGTCAGGTCGGCCGCCGAGCTTGAGGTGGCGTCGGCGACGGCGAGGGTGAGGGTCTGGGACCCGGCCAGGTGATAGGCGCCGCTGGAGGCTGCGGTGCTCGAGATGGTGGAGGCCGCCGAGCCGCCGACGGTGACGGTGCTGCCATTGAACTCCCAGGTCTGGTAGCTGGCGCCGGAGCCGGCGCTCGCGGTCATGGTGCCGCCGTTGAGGTCGACGTTGCCGATGACGTTGTAGGCGTTGGTTGTCAGGATGCCGCCCGCGTTGACCACGACCTTGATGGTGTTGGCCAGGGTCTGGGTGCCGCTGCCGAGGACGTTGTTGCCGGAGATGAGGAGCGTGCCGCCGTTGTTGACGGTCACGCTGCGGGAGCCGCTCGAGAGGCCGAGGGCGGTGTTGGTGTTGCTCGTCGAGCCGATGGCCGTGAGGGTGCCGGCGTTGACGGTGACGGAGCCGCTGAAGCTGTTGGAGGTGCTGCTGAGGGTGAGGGTGCCGGAGCCCGCCTTGATGATGCTGCCCGCGCCGGTGTTGTTCTGGATCGTCTCGGACACGGTGATGTTGCCGGTGCCGCCGAAGGTGAGCGCCCCGCCGATGGCGATGTTGTCGTTGCCGTTGCCGCTGAGCGTCAGGGTCTGGCCGGCGGCGGCGCTGTAGTTGAAGGTGCCCGAGCCGCCGTTGGCCACCTGGAAGTTGTTGCCGGAGCTGTGCGTCGAGCCGACGACGTTGATGGTGCCGCCATTGATCACGCGACGCGCGCCGTAGTCGGCGAGCTGGCCGGTGCCGCCCGCGCCCTGGTAGGCGAACGAATCGAGCTCGAGGATGCCGGTGCCGCTGATGGTGATGACCGTCGAGTTGGTCCAGGCGCCGTTGTAAAGGTGGGCGCCGGCTCCCGAGATCTTGAGGGTGCCGGAGGAGACGAGGGTGTTCCCGGTGTAGGTGTTGTTGCCCGAGAGGGTGACGGTGCCCGCGCCCGTCTTCTCGAGGGCGCCGGCGCCCGTGATGGCGCCGGAGACGATGATGGGGGCGCCGGTCGCGACGCCCTGGGCGTTGTCAAACGAGACCACCGAGCTGGTGGTCGTGCTGATGCCGCCGGACAGGGTGACGGTGGAGGCGTTGCTGGAATAGTTGGCGAACGTGCGCGAGGCGCCGTCCATCGTGATGAGGCCGCTCAGCGTGAAGTTGTTGGTCCCGCCCACCCGGAAGCCCCCGGCGGCCACGTTGATGGCGTTGGAGAGGCTGAGGCCGGCCGTGGACGCCTGGAGGATGCCGCCGCGCATGTTGAGCGTGCCGGTGCCGAGCGAGGCGTTGTTGCCGACGGTCAGGAACTCGGTGGGCGCCGCGGAGCCGGGCCCGAGGGTGATATTGCCGGAATAGCCGGAGCTGGCGCCGGAGATCGACACGGTGCCCGCGCCGCGGAAGGTCACGCCGCCCGTGCCGGATAGGCTGGCGAGGGAGAGGTTGAAGCCGTTCCTGGCGAGGGTGTAACCGGCGGTGTTGAGCGTGATCGTGCCGGCCGTCATCGAGGCGCCGAGGGTCACGGTGCCGGCGGTCCCGCCGAAGATGGCGTCGTCGGGGTTGGCGTTGCTCCACGTGGAATCGAGGCCGGCCGTGGCAAGGCTGTCCCAGTTGGTGTTGGTGGTGTTCCAGGTGCCGGCTCCGCCGTCGGCGTCGGCGGACGTGGTCGCGCCGTCCCAGTGGAGCGTCGCCGCAGGGGCGGATGAGGCAGCGCCTCCGATGAGGGCGGCGGCCAAAAGGGTACGCAGAGAGGTCCGTGCGGTGCGCATAGATAGACTTGGGGTTGGTGGTAAACTAAGGGTGCCTCCGCCCCCTGCAAGTGACATGTGGGAAACGTTGGCAAAAATAGTATCCTGATTCTTGCTAAAAAGATATGAACGCAGGGTGCCCCGGAAGGGGTCGAGCCGGTAGCTACAGGGGGGCTGTGGCTACGGGCCTGACTGCTTTCCGCGCCCGTTCACGGCTACGCGGGCTAACCGCTTGCCCGCTTCACGGCGGCACGGAAAAACGGGGGCTTGGGAGAAAATCCACCCCTAAAAGGCCGTTAGGCGGGTCATTTCTTGGACTCTGAAGTCCGCCATCTAAAATCCGCCTCGGGTAGGGCTGGCTCT
>CAYYLJ010000029.1:0-2702 GCA_964472585.1 uncultured Enterobacteriaceae bacterium
TAAAATGTTGCGAGTAAAAGGGGAAGTGGGTGGAGGTGGGGAGGGAATTAAAAATTAAGAATTAAAAATTAAAAGTGGGCGCCGGGCGGAGCTCGTCTTTCTCCCCATTCCATCAAGCCCAGCATCCCGTGCTTCCTCGATTCCGTGCCCCCACGCCGCCGTGAAGCCGTGAAGTCATTGTGTCGCCCGGCTTGGCCCTGTCTTGAGTAGGGAGGTTGCTACGCAACCTCCGCGGAGATTCCGCAGGAATCTCCCTACCCGAGGCTGCCATTCCTGCGGTGAAGGCGGCGATCAACTCGCGTCCGCTCGTTCCCTGCGCGATTCCGCGCCCCTGTGAAGCCGCGAAGCTGTGAAGCCATGCCCCCCCATTAAGCCATTAAGCGATTAAGCCAGGAAGCCAGGAACTCCGCGCCCCTGTTCTGCCGACCCGCTGATCCGCCCGCCGGCGGCGCATGGCTCCGCCATGCACCCGCCGGCGTCACATCCTCTCCAGCGGCTCGATGCCGAGGAGACGCAGGCCGGACTCGAGCAGGGCCGAGGTGCGGGCGCAAAGGGCGAGGCGGCGGGCCTTCACGGCCGGGTCGTCGACCAGCACCTTGTTGTCGGCGTAGAAGGAGCTGTAGGCGCCGGCGAGGTCGTGCAGGTAGGTGCAGAGGATGTGCGGGCGGAGATCGTCGCGCGCCTCGTCGAGGGCGGCGGTGAAGCCCAGGAGCTTGCGGGCGAGCGCGATCTCGCCGGGGGTCTCCGGCGCCGTGGCGCCCGCCTCGCCCTGCCCCGCCTGGAGGCCGGCGTTGCGGAAGACGGAACGCACGCGGACGGCCTGGTAGAGGAGGTAGGGGGCGGTGTTGCCCTCGAAGGCGAGCATCTTGTCCCACGAGAACCGGTAGTCCATCGTGCGGTTGGAGACGAGGTCCGCGTAGCGGAGGGCGGCCACGCCGAGGCGGGGCGCGATGACGTCGCGGCGCTCGGCCTCGGGGATGTCGCCGCTCTTCTCGTTCACCTTGTCGAGCGCCTTGGCCGTGGCCTCGTCGATGAGCGCCTGGAGGCGGACGGGGTCGCCGGACTTCGTCTTGATGGCCTTGCCGTCCTCGCCGAGGATGGTGCCGAACCACACGTGCCGGAGGCGCGGGAGCTTGCGCCCGGTGGCCTTGAACCACTTCTCGGCGGTGAGGAAGAGCTGCTGGAAATGGTCCTGCTGGCGCCCGTCGGTGACATAGACGACCTCCTCGGCCTTCAGGACCTCGGCGCGGTAGAGGACGGTCGCGAGGTCGGTCGAGGCGTAGTTGGAGGAGCCGTCCTTCTTGCGGACGATGAAGGGGAGCTTGGTCTCGGCCTCCCGCGAGTAGCGCGGGACCTCGTCGTGCCAGACGACCAGGGCGCCGTCGCTCGCCTCGGCCAGGCCGCAGGCCTGGAGCTCGCGGTAGACCTGGTCGACCTTGTCGCGATAGAACGACTCGCCCAGGACGACGTCCGACCGGAGCCCGAACTGGTCGTAGATGCGCTGGCAGGCGGCGTTGGAGACGGCGACGATGCGCTCCCAGAGGGCCAGGCTTTCGGCGTCGCCCGACTGCAGGCGGGCGAGCTCCGCGCGCGCGGCGTCGAGCGCGGCGGGGTCGGCCTTGGTCAGGGCGCTGCCCTCCTTGTAAAGCGCCTCGAGGTCCTCGAGGGCGGTCGGGCTGGAGGCGTCGAGCACGAAGCCCTTGCGCTTGATGGCGAGGATGAGGATGCCGAAGTTCGTGCCCCAGTCGCCGATGTGGTTGTCGCGCGTGAGGTCGGCGCCGCAGAACTCGAGGAGGCGGGCGACGGCCTCGCCGATGACGATCGGGCGCAGGTGGCCGACGTGCATCTGCTTCGCCGTGTTGGGCGAGGGGTAGTCGATGACGACCTTGCGGCCGGCGTAGAGGGACGAGGCCCCGCGGCGCCAGGCGGCGGCGTCGGGGTAGGCGACGATCCACGCGTGCAGCGCGGCGGGCGTGAGGCGGAAGTTCAGGAAGCCCGGTCCGGCCACCTCGACCTCGAGGCCCGCCTGGGCGAGCGTGCCCTCGGCCTTGAGCGCGTCGAGGAGCTCCGTGGCGAGGGCGCGAGGATTGGCCTTGGCGGCCTTGGCGGCGGCGAGGATGCCGTTGGCCTGGAAGTCGCCATGGCGGGCGTCGGTGGCGGGGCGGACCTGGGGATCGAAGGCGGCGCCGAGCGACGGCAGGCCCGCGGCGACGCGACGGATGAGGGCGTCGAGCTCGCGGGCGGGATTGAACCAGGGGGAGGACATGGGGCGGAGCGGAGGCGGGCTTAATCGCTTAATGGATTAAGGGGGAAAAGGGACCCAAGGGGATTAAGGGGGAGGCAGGAGGACGGGAAGGATGAAGGCGGAGGGAGGGACGAAGGAAACGGGCAGGGTCATGGGCACGCCCTTGACCTTGGTTTGGCGGGAGCGGACTTCGCGGTGTCAGCGATGTCAGCAGGAAGCGGGCGATTCCAGAGATGACTGCGTGACCACAGGCTTCCGTGAAGCCGTGCCGCCGTGAAGCTGTGAAGCCCGCGCCGGAGGCGCCAAACAAAAAGGGCGACCCGAAGGTCGCCCGATTTGGCGAGCAGGCCGAGATTACTTGGCGGCCTTCTGGCGGCGGCGGATGGCGGCGCCGGCGAGGGCGAGGCCACCGAGGATCAGGCCGTAGGTCGAGGGCTCGGGAATGGGGGCGGGGGTG
>CAYYLJ010000029.1:2802-8405 GCA_964472585.1 uncultured Enterobacteriaceae bacterium
GAAGGAGCCGCCGTAGGACAGGCTGTTGACCGTGACGGTGACGCCGGTGAGCTCGCCGAGGGCGGAATCGAACTGGGAGAGCGTCAGATTCGAGAAGGAATTGAGGCCGGAGGCGGTGGCCGTGTTGTTGAAGCTAATCGTGGCAGCGGAGGCGGAGGCCGCGGCGGCGAGAAGGAGGCAGAGGGAGGTGCGCATGTGGGTTGGATGAATTGAACAATCCACCTTAAGTAGTCAGCCGCAAGCGCATTTCACCAATTCTTGAAAAAACAGCACAAAAATTGGCGTGGTTAAATCCCGCCCAAACCCCACTTTATAGGTGCTCGATGCCCTCCGCCTACCTCCACGTCCCCTTCTGCGCCTCGAGCTGCGATTTCTGTGCTTTTTACCAAGAACAGCCAGAAAGGTCAAAAATTGAGGGTTTTTTGACGTCTATTGAGGCCGAGATGGCCGCCAGCGGGGTAACAATAGGCCAGAAAACCGCTTTTTGGGGAGGAGGCACTCCTGGCCTGTTGCCCGCTGAGGATTTGCTGCGGCTGGGCAATTCCATGGTGGAAAGGCTGGGGCGGCCCACGGAATGGTCGGTCGAGCTGGCCCCCTCGTCGGTCCGGGCCGACAAGCTCGCCGCCCTCAGGCAAGCGGGCGTGACGCGCGTCTCGATGGGCGTGCAGAGCTTCGATCCGACGACCTTGGAGGCGCTCGGACGTCGCCACTCGCTCAAGCAGGTCATGGACGCCTGGGAGCTCGTGCGCGGCGCCGGCTTCGGCAGCGTGAACCTCGACCTGATCTTCGCGGTGCCCGGCCAGGATGAATCGCGCTGGGAGGCCGACCTGCGCGAGGCCGTGCGGCTCGGCCCCGACCATATCTCGACGTACTGCCTGACCTTCGAGGAGGACACCGCGATGTTCGTGAAGCTCTCCAAGGGCAAGGTGCGGATCGACCGCGACCTCGAGACGCGCCTCTACCGCCGGACTTGGTCCGTGCTCGAGGATGCCGGCTACGCGCAATACGAGATCTCGAACTTCGCCCGGCCCGGACACGAGTGCCGCCACAACCTGGCCACCTGGGACATGCAGGAGTGGGTCGGCTTCGGCCCCTCGGCGGCCTCGCAGCACGCCGGGCGGCGCTGGGCAAACGTGAGCGACCTCGACCGGTGGTCCAAGGGCGTCGCCGAACGCGCGCCCGCCATCGAGCAGGTGGTGGCCCTCTCCCCTGCCCTGCTCCTCTGCGACGCGCTCGTCTTCGGGCTGCGCATGAACCGCGGGGTCGTCCCCGCGGAATTGGCGGCGCGCTTCGGCGCCGCCCTTCCCCGCGGCTGGGAGACGCTCGTCGGGCGCCTCGCCGAGGAAGGCCTGGCGACTTGGGACGGACGGACCCTGGCCCTGACGCTCGAGGGACGTCTCGTGGCGGACGCCGTCGGCCTCGAGGTGATGGGGCTTTTCGACGACTGAGGGCCTTCAGCGCGGCCGGCGGCGGCGGGCCATGCGGTGCGCCTCGGCGGCGGCCTCGAGCACCTCGTCGGCCGCGTCGAGCAAGCCCGCGAGGAGACCGCGGGCGGTCGAGCCGCCGTCGGACGCCTGGGCGCGGCGGAGCGCCAGGCCGAGCTGGCCGAAGATCAACCCCTCGTTGTCCGGGCTGAGATAGGGGGCGAGCGTGTCGCGGATGGAGTGAAGCGCCCAGCCGAGGACGGCCGCATGGCGGGTGAAGAGCGTGATCTGGGGCCCGTCGGCCGCCGGGCGCTCGAAGGACTCGTTGGGCAGCACCTGCAGCCCGGACGAGCGCCAATGCGGCTCGCGCGCCTGGTCGGGGTGCCGGAGCTCCGCGAGCGCGGGCTCCTCGGCCGAGGCGAGGTCGCGCAGCGCGCGCAACGTCTCCTTCGCCAAACGATGGTGGGTGGTCGTCGCCATGGCCTTGGGTAGGCTTCGGCGCGCGGGCGATCCTTGCGGAAGACCTGGGCGCGCCGGTTGCCTTAGCCGATCAGGGCGACCGTGCGAAGGGTCGCCGAGGCGGGATGGCGGACGAGGGAGCCGGGGGTCGTCGCTTGGGGGTGGAGGTTGCGGGGATGTCGGCTCGGCGTGTGGCGCGGGGACATAGTTGAGCCGACCGGGCAAAACTGGCCTCCCAGCACCCGGTTGTCAATCCGGCCGCCTTACAATCGGGGATTTTGCATTATAAACTCAGGCCCAACGCAGCAGGATGACGCCGCCGACCGCCACGGCGGCGCCTGCCCAGCTGCGGGCGCCGGGGCGACGCCCCTCCGTGACCCATTGCATGGGCAGGGCCAGGATGGGCGTGAGGGCGACGATGCTGAGCACCAGCGCCGAGGGCTGGTCGAGGAGCGCCTGCTGGTAGCACGCGATGCCGAGCGAGGGCCCGGAAAGCCCGTTCATGAGAAGCCACGCCACGGCGACCCAGACGACATAGGGGCGGCGCACCTCGCCGAGGAGGCCGCCCGGGAGCGAGCGGGCGCGCCAGAGCACGAAGGCGACGATCACCGGCACGCCGCCGAGCAGCCGCACGAAGCCCTGGCTGATTCCATCCGGCACCGGATGGCTGGCGGCCACGCAGGCGGCCTTGGCGAGGGGCGTGCTGACGGCGCCGCAGGCCTGGCCCAGCGCGGCGAGCACGGCGAGGGCGATGCCGACGCGGCGATGGGCGGGGTCGCCCTCGGCGGGCGCGCCGAGCGCCAGGGCGACGCCGCCGAGGATGACGGCGGCGGCGCCGGCCTGGGACCAGCTCAGGGTGGTCCCGAGCATGAGGTACTCGATGACGAGCGCGAAGGGCGCGGCGAGGCACTGCATCAGCAGGATGGTCAGGCCGGGACCGATGCGCGGCAGAGCGTGGAAGAGGGCGATGTCGCCGATGCCCAGCCCGAGGGCGCCGCTCAGCACAAGCCAGGCCCAGCCCGGGGCGATGGGCTCGCGGCCCGAGAGCAGGACCCAGGCGCCGAGCGCGACGAACGCCACGAGGATGCGGCCGAGGTTGGCCAGGTCGGCGCCGTGATGGCGGGTGCTCTGGCGGGCGCAGGTGACCGACCAGGCGAAGAGGAGGGCCGTGAGCAGGGAGAAGCCCATCGCTCAGGCGTCGCGGTTGGCGGGGAGCTCGCCGGGAAGCGCCACATGGTAGGCCATCACCATCCAGCAGAGCATCGCCGGGTAGAGGCCGAGCACGAAGAGGAAGCTGCCGCCGATGCCGACGGCGATGCCCATCGGGACGCTGAGGACCTTCTTCACCACGAGCACGCAGGCGGGGATGAGCACGACGAGGATGGACGCCACATAGCCGATGGAGGTCGTCCCGGTGTAAAAGCCGTCGGACTTCGCGAGATCCATGCCGCAGCCCTTGCAGGCCGGGTTCAGGCGGAACCAGGACGCCAGCAGGCCGCGCTGCCCGCAATTGGGGCAAGCGCAGCGGAGGCCGCGGAGGATGATGAGGGAACGGGGGATCAAGGGGAATGCGGGTCTGGCCTAACGGCTTAATGGCTTCACTGAGGAGGAATGGCGAAAGGGAACGAAAGGGACTAAAGGGGACGAAGGGAGACGGAAAGGACGAAGGACGAGGCAGGGTCATGGCCACGCCCATAAACAACCTGTCATCTCTGCGGTGACTGCGGTATCAGCGGTGACTGCGGACGGGAAATCGCTGGGAATAGACTTCAAAGGACAGACTCCAAAGGACAGGAAATGCATTTCGGGACACCCCATGGCCTTTGAAATCTGTCATCTGAAGTCTATCCCGGGTAGGGAGATTCCTACGGAATCTCCGCGGAGGTTCCGCAGCAACCTCCCTACCTGGGCGCCTGTCGGCGCGGGAAGCACGGCTTCACGGCGGCACAGAGGCACGGAAGGCGGGGCTTAATGGCTTGATCGCTTAATGGCTCAATGGAGCGGGCAGCTTCGCGGGTTCACAGCGGCACGGAATCGCGGAGGTGAGTTCCGCTCCGCAGTCACCGCAGTCTCCGCTGGCACCGCAGTTACCGCAGGAATGGCCACCCGAGTTGGGGCGCGCCTAAAACAAAAGGGCGGCCCGCAGGCCGCCCTGATAAGGTCGAGGGTGTCGGCTTACTTCGCAGCCTCCGCCTCGGCCTTCGCCTTCAGCGCTCGGCGGCGGCGAACGGCGGCGCCGGCGAGGGCCAGGCCGCCGAGGATCAGGCCGTAGGTCGAGGGCTCGGGGATGGGGGCGTACTGCAGCTCGAGGGTGTTGGTGCCGGTGTTGTTGAACACCGTCCAGTTGCCCGTCACCGGATTGCCGTCGGCATCATCGAAGGCCACGGTGCCGATGGTGAAGAGATCCGAGATGCTGCCGGCATAGGATTCCGGCAGGGTCAACGAGGCATAGGTGAACAGCTCGTAGATGTAGGCCGTCCCGGCGTCGAATCCGGCCAGGGCCCCCTGGGTGGAGGGCAGCTCCGAGAGCGAGACCAGGTTCAGGGTGTAGCGGTTGCCCGCGCTCAGGCCGGAGAGGTCCAGCTCGCCGGTGACCGTGACCGCGTCATAGGCCGTGCCGCGGTCCCCGGCCGCGGCGAAGAACTCCACCTCCATCGAGGCGCCGCCGGCGAGGACGGCCGAACCGGTGGTGAGGAGGCCGGGCGAGTTGCCGGGGGCGAGGGTCGAGCCGGCGGCCTGGACGACCGAGCCGACGGTGCCGGAGCCGGTGAGCTTGCTGCCGGACTCGACGGCGATGGTCGCCGAGGTGGTGATGCCGGTGGTGGAGAAGCTCTCGGCGGCGACGGTCAGCTCGCCCGAGTAATTGCCGAGGCCGGAGAGGGTGGCGCCCGTCTCGAGGCGGAGGGCGCGGTTGAAGCCGGCCTGGATGGAGGCCGAGGCGCCGTTGCCGAGGCGAACGTTGCCAGCGCCGATGGCCGAGGTGAGGCTGACCGAGCCGGCGGCCGCGTCGACGTCGACCGTGCCGGTGAAGTTGGCGCCGGTGATGGCGCCGCCGGAGAACTTGACGGTGCGGTTGGTCTGGCGATCGCCGAAGTCGAGCGAGCCGCCCGCGGCGACCTCGAGCTCGCCGCCGTGGTCCCCGGCGCTGACATCGAGGGCCCCCTTGACCTTGACCTTTCGGCCGCTGCCGAAGGAGCCGAGGTTGGTCAGGTTGCCGCCCTCGAAGACGATGTCCTTCGTGACACCGGCGAGGTTCACGGTCGCGCCGGCGGCGACCTTGACCTCGGTGATATCCGCGCCGAGGTTGTTGATCTGCTCGGAGCCGACGTTGCCGGTGAGCTGGACGGCGCCGAGGGCGGCCCAGGCCGAGGCGTTGAGGAGCGAGCCGCCCGAGACCACGATCACATTCGTGGGCGCCAGGTTGTTGAGGTCGAGCACGCCGCCCGAGACGGCGACATTGCCGGAGCCGAGCGCGGCGACATCGCCGATGCGGAGGGTGCCGGCCGAGACGGTGGTGCCGCCCGCGTGGGTGTTGGCGGAGGAGAGGACGACGAGGCCCTCGCCCGACTTGGTGACGGAGCCGCCGCCGGAGAGCACGCCCGAGAAGGTGGCGGTGCCGGAGGCCGCGGCGGTCAGGGTCGCCGCGCCGTGGATGGTCACGTTGCCCGAGAAGGTGGCCGAGCCGGCCTCGGCGATGCCGAGGGTGCCGGAGCCGGCGCC
>CAYYLJ010000030.1:0-8201 GCA_964472585.1 uncultured Enterobacteriaceae bacterium
GCCCCCCGCCCGCGCCCCGGGCCCCGGCGCCGCCCCCGGCCCGGGCCCCCCCCCGCCCGCCCGGGGGGCGGGGGGACGCAAGGCGCGGCTTTCCGCCTTCCCACCCCGCCCGCCCGGGCTTTGAATGGACGCATGGCCGACAAGCTCGACGACATCTTCCGCATGCAGGAGGCGCTCAACCGGCGCATCGGCGTGGACACCTCCGCGATGACCGAGGAGGAGAAGATCCGCTGGACCCTGAACTACGTGCGCGCCATGCAGCAGGAGATGGCCGAGCTCACGGACTCCGTCCCCTGGAAGTGGTGGGCGAAGTACCAGAAGTTCGACGAGCAGAACGCGCGGGTCGAGGTCATCGACCTCTTCCACTTCCTCATCTCCACCGCCCAGGTCCTGGGCATGTCGGCCGACGACCTGCACCAGGCCTACGTCAAGAAGAACGCCGTCAACCACCAGCGACAGGATTCCGGCTACGCCAAGAAGGACGCCGACGACTCCCGCCACATCTGAGACCATGCGCCCGTCCCGACGCCGAGGCTTCACCCTAGTCGAGCTCCTGCTGGTCATGGCGGTCATCGCCATCCTCGCCGCGGCCATCATACCCCTGGCCACGGGCGCGCTCAACAGCCAGCGCAAGGCCCGCGCGACCGGGCACATCCGCGCCATCGCCGGCGCCTGCGACGCCTACCGCAAGCTCCATGGCGAGTTTCCCCTGGTGCGGCCCGGGACCTATTCCACGATGACGACGGACTACCCCGCCTTCCGGCAGGACCTCTATGCCCAGCTGACGGGCACCAAGGTGCTCTTCTCGACGGTCACCGCCACCGGCGCGCCCTCCATCCAGCTGGTGGCCCACAACGACCCCGTCTTCGGGGCGCGCGCCTCCAAGCGCGTCGTCCGCCCCCTGCTCGGGCCCTCCATCGTCCCCGCCTGCGACGCCACCGGCAAGGAGGACGTGGACGCGGCCCAGTTCACGGAATTCATCGACCCCTGGGGCAACGCCTACGACTACCGCTACCGCATCGCCTGCCAGCCCGGCGAGGCGACCAACGCGAGCGGCGCGAACAAGTTCGCGAGCTGGCGCTCGCCCGAGTTCCTGCTGGTCAGCTGCGGCCGCGACTTCATCGGGTCCACCGACTCCTCCAAGCCCCACGTGCCCGCCATGGAGGAGTACTGGCACGCCTCCCTGCCTTCCGGCGCCGCCACCTTCAACATGACGATCGCGGGGACGGTCTCGCCCTCCTACTTCGAGGACGGGGCGACCTTCACCCGGTCCGACAACATCACGAGCTGGTCAGGCCGCTGAGCGCGGCCGGCTCAGGGCACGGGATCCTCGCCGCAGCCGCCCCAGGGGTGGCAGCGCCCGATGCGCCGAAAGGCGAGCCAGCCGCCCCGCAGGGCGCCATGCCTGCGCACGGCCTCGGCGGCGTAGGCCGAGCAGGTCGGGTGGAATCGGCACCCCGAGCCGGGCACCAGCGCGTGCAGCGGGCGGGACAGGAAGCGGGCATACAGGCCGACGGCGGCCAAGAGGAGCCGCGCGGCCAAGGAGGGCGGCCTGTCCTCAGGCATCGAGGGCGGCGCGAGCCCGGGCGAGGCCCTCGCGCAGGCTGGCGATGATCCGGGCCAGCGGCTGCCCCGGCAGCGACCGCCGGGCCACGAGGACCACGTCCCAGCCGGCGGGGACCTCGTCGCCCGCGGCGCGGAAGGCCTCGCGCAAAAGGCGCTTCGCCCGGTTGCGGTCCACGGCCCCGGGCAGCTGCTTCTTGGCCACGACGATGCCGAGGCGGGCGGGCATCTCGGCGGGAGCCTTGCCCGCGTTCAGGAAAAAGGAACCGCACTCGAGGCGCACGCCCTTGGCGCGCAGCCGGTCGAAGTCCCCCTGGAGGCGAAGGCGCCGCTCCCGGGGAAGGCGCATCGGGTCCTCAGACCTTGGTCAGCTGCTTGCGACCCGTCCGGCGACGGTTGCGGAGCACCTTGCGGCCGCCCTTGGTCTTCTTGCGGGCGCGGAAACCGACCTTGCGGGCGCGGGCGATCTTGGAAGGGCGATAGGTGGGTTGCATGGCCTTGTGGGGGCGAGACAAGAGCCGCCCTACCCCCATGTCAAGCGGGCAACAATGCCCTTACCGCTTGGCTAGGGCCGAATTCCCCACAGGATTCCCGCCATGACCGACCCCGCCGAGCCCGCGCCGGCCTTCCGGAAGCCCCCGCCCAAGGCCTACGACAACCCCGAGTTCATGCACTCGACCTTCGCGCGGAGCATCCGCGTGCAGTGCGAGATGCAGGAGCCCTACATGCGCTTCAAGCGCCATGGCGTGCGCAACACCTTCGTGATGTTCGGCTCGGCGCGGACGCTGCCGATGGACGTGGCGAAGGAGCGGCTCGCCGCCGCCCGGGCCCGCGGCGCCACCTCCGCCGAGCTCGAGCGGGCCGAGGCGGCCGTGCGCGCCTCCAAGCACTACGAGGCCTGCCGCCGGCTCTCGGCCGAGCTGACGCGCTGGTCCCTGACGCTTCCCGAGTGGCAGCGGTTCTACATCTGCTCCGGCGGCGGACCGGGGATCATGGAGGCGGCGAACCGCGGCGCCTCCGAGGCGGGAGGCCGCTCGGTGGGGCTGGGCATCGCCCTGCCCTTCGAGCAGTCGCACAACACCTACATCACCCCCGAGCTCGACATCGAGTTCCACTACTTCTTCATCCGCAAGTTCTGGTTCCTCTACCTCGCCAAGGCGATGGTGGTCTTCCCCGGCGGCTTCGGCACCTTCGACGAGCTGTTCGAGATGCTGACCCTGGTCCAGACCAAGAAGACCCGCAAGCGCATCCCCATCCTGCTCTTCGGCTCCGAGTACTGGAAGGCGGTCATGAACCTCGAGGTGATGCACGAGTGGGGGATGGTGTCGCCCGAGGACAGGGAGCTCTACCGATACGTGGACAGCGTCGAGGAGGCTCGCGACTTCCTCATCGAGGAGATGAAGCGGCTGCACCTCTCCCCCGATGGACGCCCCCGGGACTGACCCCCTCCGCGTGATCCTCACGACCCTGCCCTCGGGGGAGTCGGCCGGCGCCCTCGCGCGCGAAGCCGTGGCCGCCGGGATGGCGGCCTGCGCCCAGGTGGAGGGCCCCCTGCGCTCGCACTACCGATGGGAGGGCGAGGCGCGGGAGGACGAGGAGTGGCGGGTGACGCTGAAGGTCGCCGCCGGGGCCGAGCCGGCCCTGAGGGAATGGGCGCTCGCCCGGCACCCCTACCGCACGCCCCAGTGGGTTGTGCTCGCCGCCGCCGCCTCCCCCGCCTATCTCGACTGGGTCCGCGGCAACCGCTCCTGATGGATTCCTCCGCCCTAGGCCACCTCGTCTATCTCGCCCTCGGCCTGGGCGTCCTGTTCTTCTGGTCCAAGGAGGCGCGCGGCGCGGCCGCCGGCAACGAGCCCGCCCCTGAGCCCTTCTGGCCGGGCGCCGTCCGTTGCGCGTGGCAGCCGGTGGCCCTGGCCGGGGTGGGCGCGCTTCTGCTGACGCTGGTGGAGTCCGGCCTGGAGATCCACCTGGGGGTCGAGGACGAGCAATCGACCATCCAGGCCTCCTTTCTTTTCGCCATGATGGGGGCCGCCGTGGTGGAGGAGGTGACCTTCCGCGGCTTCGCGGCGCCCGCCTCGCTGGCGGGCCTGCGCCTCCTGGCCACGGTCCTGGCCGGCTCGCTGGTGTTCATGCTGCTCCACGGCCACATCGTGACCTTCGCCGACGGCGGCCTGAGGATCCACGACGACCCCAAGTCCCTGGTCTCCGCGGGCTCGGCGTTCGCCGTCTCCTGCTGGCTCTACCTCTGCCGGTTCAACCCCCTCAATCCCAGCCGCTCCCTGGCCCCCGCGCTGGCCGGACACGCCGTCCGCAACCTCGCCGTCTTCGGGATCAAGGACGCCCAGGGTTTCGTCGCCTGGAATTGACGAGGAAACCTTCCCGCCCTTCCCCTGTCACAGGACTTCCCACCATGAGCTCACCCGACGCCTCCAACTCCCGCCGCGACTTCCTCCGCACCGCCGCCCTGGCCGGGCTGGGCCTGGGCATGGCCCGCGGCCTGACCGCCAGCGCCGAGGCCGCGCCGGATCCCCGCGCCCTCAAGTACACCGGCATCGAGGACATGGGGCGCGCCCGTCCCCGGCCCGCCGGCGCCAAGCCGGTCTGGAACCTCACCACCAAGCCGCTCCAGAAGGTGCGCGTCGCCCACATCGGCCTCGCCCGAGGCATGACCCACGTCAGCGACAGCATCAACCTGGACTTCGTCGAGGTCGTGGCGGTCTGCGACCTGCTGCAGGACCGCGCCCAGCGCGCCGCCGACAAGGTGAAGGCCAAGACGGGCAAGGCGCCCGCCATCTACGCGGGCGACGAGAACGCCTGGGAGAAGATGGTCGAGCGCGCGGACATCGACGTGGTGTACGTGAGCACACCCTGGGAATGGCACGTGCCGATGTGCCTCAAGGCCATGCGCGAGGGCAAGCACGCCTTCGTCGAGGTCTCGCCGGCGGTCACGGTCGACGAGTGCTGGCAGCTGGTGGACTGCTCCGAGCTGACCCAGCGGCACTGCGTCGTGCTCGAGAACTGCTGCTACGGCGACAGCGAGCTCTTCGTCCTGAACCTCGCCCGCCAGGGCTTCTTCGGCGAGATGAAGCACGCCGAGTGCGCCTACATCCACGACCTGCGCGAGGAGCAGATGTTCCGCCTCGGCGCCGAGGGCGCCTGGCGCCGCAACTACCACACCTTCATCGACGGCAACCTCTACCCGACCCACGGCCTCGGGCCCGTCGCCCAGTACCTGGGCACGAACCGCGGCGACGCGTTCGACTACCTCGTCTCCATGTCGTCGCCGGAGCACAACCTGACGATGTTCCGCGACAAGCACCAGCCCAACGGAGGCCGCCACAAGGACGAGAAGTACATCTGCGGCGACATGAACACGTCGCTCCTCAAGACCAAGCTCGGGCGCTCCATCATGATCCAGCACGACGTGGTGAGCCCCCGCCCCTACTCCCGCATCAACGCCCTCTGCGGCACCAAGGCCACCTTCTTCGGCTTCCCCGACCGCATGGCGGTCGACGGCGACAGCCACCGCTGGACCTACGAGGGCGCGTCGATGGCCAAGTTCAAGCAGGAGAACGCCCACCCCCTCTGGAAGAAGGTCGGCGACCTCGCTCGCAAGGTCGGCGGGCACGGCGGCATGGACTTCATCATGAACTACCGCCTCCTGGACTGCGTGCGCCAAGGAATCACGCCCGACATGACCGTCTACGACGCCGCCGACTGGTCCTGCATCCTCGAGATCTCCGCCTGCTCGGTGAAGAACGGCAGCATGCCCGTCAAGTGCCCCGACTTCACGCGCGGCGGCTGGCAAGGCCAGAAGCCCCTCGGCGTGGTGAGCTGAGCCGGCGCCCATCCCAACCCCGGGGCCCGGCGCGAGCCGGGCCCCTTGCTTTGCGTTTGCCCGCCGCGGGGGCGGGGCGAACATCGGCGCATGGAAACCGCCGACCCCCTGGCGCCGTGGCGCGCGGGACTCGCCTGTCCGGACGCCGCGGCGACCGAGGCGGCGGGGCGCGAGCTGGCGCAACTGCTCCCGAGGGGGACGGCCCTGCTGCTGGAGGGCCCCATGGGGGCGGGAAAGACCACGCTCGTCCGCGGGCTGGCGCGCGGCCTGGGCATCACCGGCGATCTGACGAGCCCGACCTACGCCCTGATCAACATCCACCCCTGCGCCGGCGGCCGCCAGCTGGTGCACGTCGACGCCTATCGCCTGGCGGACCCCCGCCAGGCCGAGGGCCTGTTGCTCGACGAGATCGTCGGGCCGGACGACCTGCTCGTCGTCGAATGGCCCGAGCGCCTGGGCCGGCGCGCGCCCAGGCCGGCCCTGCGGCTGCGGATCGAGGAGACGGGCGGCGGCAGGCGGCTGACGCTTCGCTGAGGCGGCCGCGAAACCGAGGCTTGCGGCGGGGCGTGCGATGGGGAAATTGGACGGGTCTCACCCCGGACATGCCCAGCCGACGAAGCCATCTCGAGATGGAGGCGAGCGCCGACCACCTGCGGCGGCAGGGCCTGCGCGCCTGGGCGCTGTCGGCGCTCCCGCTCGCCGGGGCCCAGCTGATGTCGGTCGACTGGATGCACGACCCGCTTGACGCCGCGCTCGGCGTCGTTCTGGGCGCGGTGGCGGCCGCCACGCTCACCGTCGTCGCCCTTCTCGCGGGGCTGGCCCTGCGCCTGCCCACCCGCGACCGCGGGCGGGTCCTCCTTGCCTGCCGCGCGCTGGGGGCCCTGGGGGCGGTGGGCGTCACGGTCGCCCTCTCGGCCAACGCGGCCGCTCCTGCCTCGGCGCTCGGCGCGTCCGAGCTGCGCCATCCCGCCCTGCTGCACGCCTCGGCGCTGGCCATCGCCTTCGCCGTGGCCAACCTGCCCCGGCCCCGGAGGGACGGCGGACCCGGCTGACGGTCAGGCCTGGGCGGGCTCCTTGTCGAACCGCTTGCGCTCGTTCTCGGTCAGGTGGCGCTTGCGCATGCGGATGAAGTTGGGCGTGCACTCGACCAGCTCGTCGTGCTCGATGTACTCCAAGCAGGCCTCGAGGGACATCTTGCGCGGCGGCTTGATGCGGGCGAGGTCGTCGGAGCCGGCGGCGCGGACGTTGGTCAGCTTCTTGTTGTGCGAGAGGTTGATGACGAGGTCGTTGTCCTTGCAGTGCTCGCCGACGACCATGCCCTCGTAGACCTCGTCGCCGGGGCTGACGAAGAAGTCGCCGCGGTCATAGAGGCGGTCGAGCGAGTAGGCGAAGACCTGGCCGGGCTCGCCGGCGATCATGACTCCCGCCTGGCGGCGGGGCGGCTCGCCCTTGACGGGCTCGTAGCCGAGCAGGGTGTGGTACATCACCGCCTCGCCGCGGGTGGTCGTCAGCATCTGCGTGCGCAGGCCGAAGAGGGAGCGCGAGGGGATCTTGAACTCCATGTGGATCCAGCCGCTGGTGCCGGCCTTGGCGTCCATGGAGCGGAGCTCGCCGCGGCGGCCGAGGACGAGCGCCATGACGTCGCTCTGGGAGGCCTCGGGGCAGTCGACGGCCAGCGTCTCGACGGGCTCGCAGCTCACGCCGTCGATGGTGCGCAGGATGACGCGGGGCTTGCCGACCTGGAGCTCGTAGCCCTCGCGGCGCATGGTCTCGATGAGCACGCCGAGGTGCATGAGGCCTCGGCCGGAGACCTGGAAGGCGTCGGCGCCGGGCTCGCGCTCGACGCGCAGGGCGACGTTGCGCTCGAGCTCGCGGGTCAGGCGGTCGCCGACCTGGCGGCCCGTGACGAACTTGCCGTCGCGGCCGGCGAAGGGCGAGTCGTTGACGCGGAAGGCCATGGTCACGGTGGGCTCGTCGACGCTGACGGGCGGCATCGGACGGGGGTTCTCGATGTCGGTGATGGTCGCGCCGATCTCGACGTGGTCGAGGCCGATGACGGCGCAGATGTCGCCGGCGGAGACCTCCTTGGCCTCGGAACGGCCGAGCGCCTCGAAGACCTCGACCTTGAGGACGCGCTGGCGCGAGACCTCGCCGGAGCGGGAGACGAGGCTGACGGGCATGGAGGGGCGGATGGTGCCGGCGGTCACGCGCCCGACCGCGATGCGGCCGACGTAGTCGCTGTAGAGGATGGAGGTCACCATGATCTGCAGCGAGTGGGCGAGGGCCTCCTCGCGCGACTTGAAGCCGGCGGCGGAGCCGCGGGGCGAGCCGGGGGCGTAGGGCGCGGGGATGTGGTCGACGATGGCCTGGAAGAGCTCGAGCAGGTCCTTGGGGCGCTTGCCCTCCTCGGTCTTGGCGCGGTCGAGCGTGCCCCAGCCCTCGCGGCCCGACGCGTAGACGATGGGGAAGTCGAGGGCGTACTCGGGCGCGTCGAGGGCGACCAGGAGGTCGAAGACCTCGTCGACGACGGCGTCGGGGCGGGCGGAGGGCTTGTCGATCTTGTTGATGACGACGATGGGCTTCAGGCCCAGGGCGAGCGCCTTGGAGAGCACGAAGCGGGTCTGGGGCATCGGTCCCTCGAAGGAGTCGACGACCAGGAGGCAGCCGTCGGCCATGTTGAGCACGCGCTCGACCTCCCCGCCGAAGTCGGCGTGGCCCGGGGTGTCGATGAGGTTCAGCTTGTAATCCTTGCCGGTGCGGGCGTCGTTCCAGCGGACGGCGCAGTTCTTGGCCGTGATGG
>CAYYLJ010000031.1:0-7962 GCA_964472585.1 uncultured Enterobacteriaceae bacterium
CACGCGCCCGGCGGGAATGACCTGCTCCTTGCCGGCGGCGTCGGTGAAGCGCGTCACGGCGGCGTGCGCCGCGCTGCGGATCTGCACGCCCGAGTTGAGGCGCGGGTCGACCTTGAACTCGAACTCCAAGGTGAAGTCACCGTGCGTCCGGTCGGTGCAAAGGAAGCTGTTCGGCGTCCCCGCGACGGCGGTGCCGACGAGCTCATCGCCTTCGGTGGCGAAGGTCGCCTTGCCGCCCCGCTGGGTGGAGCCGCCGAGCCAGCTTCCGGTGTCGGCGAGGCAGGCGGCGGCGGCCAGGAGGGGTAGGGCGGGGCGCATGGGAGCCAAGGGGGGCTAGGATACTAAGGATTCCGAGGATGCTAAGGAGACTAAGCAGGATGGGGATTCCAATGATGCCAATGAAACCAAGGATGCCAAGGAGACTAAGGATATGAGGCACCCGGGAGTTTCCTTGTCCTCGGAATCCTCCCTCATGGGGATAGCCAATTCCCTTGACTCCTGCCATCACCCTGCGACTTTTCCCGCGTGTCCCAGCAGCCCCGCCGTCTCCTCCTGACACTCGCCCTGCTCATCCTCGGCGCGGTCTTCGGCCATGCCGCCGAGCATGAAGGTTGGATCAAGGGTGTCTTCCATTGCGACACTTGCGAGGATTGTCCCGGCTCCAAGTCGACCTGTCCCGCCCACTCGCATGCTCCCGCTGGCTGCGAGTGCCATGGCCTCGGCACGGGTGTCGTCCCTGCCCCTGCGGTCAACCCGGCTCCCTCGCCGTCCGGCGACCTCGCGGCGCCCCCCGCCCCGTTCGTTTCCTGGTCTATTGATACGCCGGTCGACCTCGCGCTTCCCGCGGACCCGCCGATGGCGCGTCCTCCATGGGTGCTTTGGGGCGGGTGCGCCCCGCTTCTGATCTGAGCGCGGCCGGACTTTCCCTTCCGGGGAACGCGGCGTCGTCGGATGACGGCGCGATGCCGCGTCACACCAGCCGCATCCGGCCGCCGGCCGGGGGCTCGCGCCCGAAACGGCCCTCCCCACCCATGCGCCCCTTCCTCGCCCTCCTCGCCCTGCCCATCCTCTCGGCCGCCGCCGAGCTGTCGCTCGACGACTCCCTCCGTCTCGCGCTGGAGCGGCATCCCGACGTGCTCGCGGCGGACGCCGGCTCGCGCCTGCGCCTCGCCGAGGCCCTCGCCGCGGAGCAACGCGCGGCACCGCGCCTCGAGGCCGAGGCCAAGGACCTCGGCGGCGATGGCGGCGCCGAGGTTCGCCTCGTCCAACCCCTGCGCCGCGGCGACCTCGGCCTGCGTTCCCGTTACGCCGCCGCCGAGCGCGCCGCCGCCAAGGCCGAGGCCAAGGCCCGGCTCCTCGGGGCCCTCAACGACACCTTCCAGGCGCATGTCGCCCTGTGGGCCGCCCAGTCTGCGGCCGCCACCGCGCTTGCCCGCGAGGCCGAGGTCGCCGGTCTCGCCGCGCGCGCCCGCGCCGCCGCCGCCGACGGCCTGGTCGCCCCCGCCGCGCTGGCCGGGCTCGAGGCGGATGCGCAGGATGCCCGGGCCGCGCGCGCCGCCACCGAGGCCTCGCGCCTCGAGGCCGCCGCCGCGCTCGCCCGCCGCCTCGGCGCCTCGGCGCTCCCCGTCGCCGCCGCGCCGTCCCTCGCCCCGCTCCCGGCTGATGCCGATGGCTTGGTCGACTTCGCCCTGCGGCGATCCGAGGTGCGAGCCGCCTTGGCCGCGCGGGAGACCGCCGCCCGCCGCCGCCGCGAGGTCGACCGCGCCGAGGCCGACAACCCGTTCGAGGTCGGCGTGCTCGCCGAGCAGCGGGCCGATGGCGAGTCCTGGGGCGTGGGCATCGGCTTCTCGATGGACCTTCCCGTGCCCGGCCGCCGCCGCGCCGCCGCCGCGGTCGCCGACGCCGAGCTCCGGGCCGTCCGCGCCCATCCCCTCCTCGCCCAGCCCGACGCGGTCGCCGCCGAGGTCCGCGCCCGTCTCGAAGCCGCCCGCGCCGCCGCGGCGGCCGCCGACGCCCAAGGCCTCGCGCTCGCCGCCCGGGAGCGCGCTGCCGAGGACTCGGCCCGGGCGCTCGACGAGGGGCTTGCCACGATTCCCGAGCACGCCGACGTCCTCGCCCGTCTCGATGACGCCCGCCGGCGGCAGCTCGAGCTGCGCCTCGAGTCCCTTCGCGCCCGCTCCCGCCTCGAGGAGGCCCTCGGCGGCCGCCTCGAGCAAGCCCTTCCCTGATCCCATGCGTTCCCGATTCCTTCCCCTCCTGCTCGCCGCCGCCTGCCTCGGCGGCGAGGGCCATGCCCACGGCTCCCAGCCCGCCGCCGCGCCCGCGGGTCCCGTCGTCCTCGGCCCCGAGGCCCGCCGCAACCTCGCCCTCGAGACGGTCCGCGCCGAGGTGCGCGAGCTGGCCGATGAGCTCCCGCTGCGCGGGGTCGTGCGACCTGCGACGGGCGCTCGCGCCACGGTCGCGCCTGCGGTGGCCGCGCGCGTGCTCGAGCTCGCCGTCGAGCCCGGCCGGACCGTCCACGCCGGCGCGCCGATCGCCGTCGTGCAGCCGCTTGTGGCCGGCGCCGGCAAGGTCGTCCTCGCCGCGCCGATTCCCGGCACGGTCCTCGGCGCGCTGCCCGAGCCCGGCGCGGTCCTCGCCGCGGGCCAGCCCCTCGCCGAGGTGGCCGACCTCGGCCGGCTCGCCGTGCGCGGCCGCGCGATGTCGCGCCCGCTGCCCGCGCTGCGGCCGGGCCAGGCCGTCACGGTGCGACTCGGCGACCGGACCCTGTCGGGCGTCGTCCGTTTCGCCGCCCCCGCGGCCGACAGTCCCCTGCCCGCGCTCGACTTCGAGGTCGCGCTCGTGCTGGCCGCGCCGGGCGACCTCGGCGCCTCCGCCCGCCTCGGCGTCCGCGCCGGCGCGCCCGCCCCCGCCATCGCCGTGCCCCTCGCCGCCATTGTCGGCGAGCCCGGCCGCGAGGCGGTCTTCGTCGAGTCCGAGCCCGGCCGCTTCGAGCGCCGGGTCGTCGCCCTCGGCCGGCGCGAGGGCGGCTGGGTCGAGGTCGTCCGCGGCGTCCTGCCCGGCGAGGCTGTCGCCACCAAGGGCGCCTACCAGCTGCAATTCGCCGGCGCCGCCGCCGCTCCCGCAGACGACCACGGCCACGGCCACTGAGCCCCATGCTCGACACCCTCATCCGTCTCGCCGTCCGCCACCGCCTCGCGGTGGTCGCGGGCGCCGCGCTCCTCCTCGTCCTCTCCCTGCTCGGCCTGCGCCGCCAGGTCGTCGACATCTTCCCCGAGCTGAACCGGCCCACGGTCACGATCTTCACCGAGGCGGGCTCGCTCGCCCCCGAGGAGGTCGAGGCGCGGGTGAACCTGCCCTTGGAGCGCGCCGTGACGGGCGCTCCCGGCGTCGAGCGCGTCCGCTCCTCCGCCGGCATCGGCCTCTCGCTCGTCCATGTCGAGTTCGCCTGGGACGCCGACCCGCGCGACGCGCGCCTCGCCGTCGGCGAGCGCCTCCAGGAGGTCCGCGACGCGCTCCCGGAGGGTGTCACCCCGACGCTCGCCCCCGCCTCCTCGCTGATGGGGCAGATCCTCGTGCTCGGCCTCGTCTCGCCCTCGGGCAAGGTCGACCCCGGCGCGTTGCGCGACGTGGCGGAGTGGGAGCTGCGCCCCCGCCTGCTGGCCGTCCCCGGCGTCTCCAAGGTCACCGTCGTCGGCGGCAAGCGCCTCCAATGGCAGGTCCTGGCCGACCCGGATCGCCTCCGTGCCTCGGGTGTCGGCCTCTCCGAGCTCGAGGCCGCGCTTGAGGGCGCCGGGCTCGACGCCACAGGCGGCTTCCAGGCCTCCGGCCCCTCCGAGCGCCTCGTCCGCCTCCTCGCCCGCGCCCGTGGCGCCGAGGACCTCCGCGGCCTCGTGGTGCGCGCCGAGCCCGGCCGGCCGCCCCTCCTGCTGGGCGACGTGGCCGAGGTGAGCCTCGCCTCCGCCCTCGGTCCGCGCGGCGACGCGGGGCTCGACGGCTCGCCCGCGGTGCTCCTGGCCGTCCAGCGCCAGCCCGGGGCCGACACCGTCGCGCTCACGCGCGCCATCGGGGCCGCGGTCGCCGAGGCCCGGGTCCGGCTCCCGGCAGGCGCGGAGATCCGCGAGGACCTGTTCCGCCAGTCCGACTTCATCGAGCGCGCCATCGCCAACGTCCTCGGCTCCCTCCGCGACGGCTCCCTGCTCGTCGCCCTGGTGCTGGTGCTCTTCCTGCTCAACCTGCGCACGACGGCCATCACGCTCGTCGCCATCCCGCTGTCGCTGCTCACGACGCTCGGCGTCTTCGGGCTGCTCGGCCTCGGCATCAACACCATGACGCTGGGCGGCCTCGCCGTCGCCATCGGCGAGCTGGTCGACGACGCCATCGTCGACGTGGAGAATGTCTTCCGCCGCCTGCGCGAGAACCGCCTCTCGGCCGCGCCCAGGCCCGCCCCCGAGGTCGTGGTCGAGGCCTCGCGCGAGGTCCGGGGCTCGGTCGTGATCGCCACGGGCCTGGTCGTGCTGGCCTTCCTTCCCTTGCTCGCCCTCGAGGGCGTCGAGGGGCGCATCTTCGCCCCCCTCGGGCTGGCCTACATCGCCGCCATCCTGACATCACTCGTCGTCTCGCTCACCGTCACCCCCGCCCTCTGCGCCCTGCTTTTGCCGGGCCTGCGTCGCCTCGGCCATGCCGACCCCGGACCAATCGTGCGTGCCGTCCAGTCCTTGCAGGGACGCGCCCTCGAGCGAGCCAAGTCCCGCCCGCTCGCCCTGGCGGCCCTTGTGCTCGTCCTGCTGGCCGCCGCCGGCTGGGGCGCCTCGCGGCTCGGCCGCGAGTTCCTGCCCTCCCTCAACGAGGGCGCGCTGACCGTCTTCCTCAACGCCGCCCCCGGCACCTCGCTCGAGGAGTCCTCGCGCGTCGGCCGCCAGGCCGAGGCGCTCCTGCGCGAGGTCCCCGAGGTGCGCTCCGTGGCCCGGCTGACCGGTCGCGCCGAGAACGACGAGCACGTGCTCGAGGCCAACGTCAGCGAGCTCGAGTTCACGCTCGCCCCCTCCGCGCGGACCCGCGCCGAGGTGGAGGCTGACATCCGCGCCCGCCTCGCCACCCTGCCCGGCGTCGCCGTCGGCATCGGCCAGCCGCTCTCGCACCGCATCGACCACGTGCTCTCGGGCGTCCAGGCCCAGGTGGCGGTCAAGGTCTTCGGCGACGACCTCCCCGCGCTCCGCGAGGCCGCGGCCCGCGTCGGCGACGTCCTTCGCGGCACGCCCGGCATGGTCGACGTGCAGGTCGAGGCCGTGACGGAGATCCCGCAGGTCCATGTCCGCGTCGACCCCGTCCGGGCCGCCGCCGCCGGCCTGAACCCCGCCGACGTCGCCCGGCAGGCCGAGACGGCCCTGCGCGGCCGCGTGCTCGGCGCCCTCTTCGGCCAGGGGCGCTCGCACGACCTTGTCCTCGCGCTCGACGGCGACGCCCGGGCCGACCTCGCGTCCATGGCCGAGTTACCGCTCGCCTCGCCCCTCGGCCCCGTCGTCCTCGGCGCCGTGGCCGACCTCGAGGTCGCGGCCGGGCCCAACCTCATCCAGCGTGAGAACGGCCTGCGCCGCATCGTCGTCTCGGCCAACGTCGCCGGCCGTGACCTCGTCGGGGCTGTCGACGACGCCAAGGCCCGGCTCGCCGCGTCCGGCGCGCTCCCCGCCGGCGTTCACCTCGCGGTGGACGGACAATATGCCAGCCAGGCGGCCGCCCGCGCGCGCCTCGCCCTCCTGGCCGTGCTCGCGGTGGGTGGCGTGCTGGTGCTCCTCCGCGCCCACTTCGGCAGCTGGCGGCTTGCGGCGCAGGTGCTGCTCAACCTCCCGCTCGCCCTCATTGGCGCCGTCCTCGGCGCCTGGGTTGCAGGCGGCGGCGTGCTGTCGCTGGCCACGCTCGTCGGCTGCATCACCCTGGCCGGCATCGCCTCGCGCAACGGCATCCTGATGGTCGGTCACTACCTTCACCTCATGCGCCACGAGGGCGAGCGGTTCGACTGGGAGATGGTCCGCCGCGGCAGCCGCGAGCGCATCGTGCCCGTCCTGATGACCGCCTTCACCGCCGCGCTGGCGCTGCTTCCGCTCGTCCTCGGCGGCGACCAGCCCGGCCGCGAGATCCTCCACCCGGTGGCCGTCGTCATCTTCTTCGGCCTGCTGTCCAGCACCCTCCTGGACCTCGTCGTCACGCCTCTCGTCTTCTGGCATTTTGGCCGCCCCGCCGTCGCCCATCTCGTTCCCCAAGCCTTCCAACCCCGCAACTGACATGCGCCTCGCGCCCCTCCTGCTCCTTCCGCTGCTCGCCGCCTGCGGCGACCACGACCATGACCATGGCCCCGTCCTCGAATGCCATGATCACGACCATGGCCATGGCGGCCCAGTCGTCACGATCCGCGTCGAGGGCGACGCCGCCCGGCTCTGGGGCCATGTCAACTCCCTGACGGCGGGGTTGGCGTCGCCCTTGCCCGCGGAGCGCCGCGCCGCCCTCGCGTCGGACGCGGCCAATCTCGCCGCGCTCGCCACGGCGCTCGAGCCGCTTGCCGCGGGTGCGGCCGACCCCGACCGCGCCGCCGGCATGATCGCCAATCTCTCCCGGGCCGCCGGCCAGCTCGCCCATGAGGCCGACGAGGGCGCCGACATCGGGGAGCCCCTCTCCCGTTTTCTCGAGGTCCTCCGTCTCGCGCGTCGCCTCGACCCCGCGTCGTCCGCCCCCGCCGTCGCTCCCACTTATGTCGCCGGCCCCTCCGGCGGGGTCCTCGCGGAGCTGCGCGACGCCTCCGGCAAGGCCGTCGGCTGGGCCGAGGTCAAGCTGCACGGCGATGCCGGCGACCTTGAGATCTGGCTGGCGAGGGACATCCGCCTCAGCTCGCCGCTGAGCGTGCCGGTCGGCACCGTGGCACGGCTCGACCTGGCCGGTCCCGGCCGCGCCGTCGAGCTGCGCGCCCGCGACTCGGTGACCAACATGGACGAGCGGGGCAGGGCGACGGTCGCCGACGGCAGCACCCATTACCTCGTCTTCCCGGGTGAGACGGGCGCCGACGCCTCCTGGCTCAAGGGCGAGGATTTCCGTTCCCCGGTCCGGTTGACGGTCGAGGGCCTGACGGCCGAGCTGGAGCTCAGGCCCCACTGAGCCGGCCGGCGGTTCCGCCTTGCCTACCTCCTGCCCCTCGGCAGGCTGGCGGGCCTGTTCCCTGAGGACCAGACACGGAGAGGTGGCTGAGTGGCCGAAAGCGCCCGTTTGCTAAATGGGTATACCCCAAAAGGGTATCGAGGGTTCGAATCCCTTCCTCTCCGCCACTTTAAGGCCCCAAACCCCCGTTGAACCGGGGTGGTTTTTGCGGAAACGTTGGCAGATTTAGGCAGGTTTTGCGCGTGTGGGCGGAAGTTGTCCACAAGGCCAAGGCGCAAAAGTTTTTTGCGCTCACTTCTGAGCCCTTCCTCTCAACCAATGCTATCGAACTCGCGGACGACACTCTCGCTGTCAGCCGGGAGAATCGTCTGGCGTTTGTGCCGGAGGATTCGGCCACTCTTGTCCAGGTAGGCCTCCGGGTAGGCTTGAAGGGTGTCAGCGAGAGCCTTGCCGCAGTTGACGCATGCGCGGTCGCCCGCGATTTGGAAGACCGACCTGTCGGCATTGGCCCTGTTGTCGACATCCAGCGCGTAGAGATGGCCGCAACCCGTACAGGTCAGCAGATCGTGCCCACCGAATCCGTCTGGGTAGGTGATGAAGTGGCCGCCTTCGAGCTGGCCGTCGCCTGAGGGCAGCTGCAAGGGCCAGCATCTGACAAGCACGCGCTCCATGTTGCTCTTACTTTGTATGTCGCAACTCGAGCGCCCCGCAAGCACGGGTTGATCGGTCCGGTGGGGCAGGGACTACAAAGGGTTTTCGGTCAGTTTCCAAAACTTGGCCGAATCGGCTTGTTTGGAAACTAACATGGCATAAAGT
>CAYYLJ010000032.1:0-7717 GCA_964472585.1 uncultured Enterobacteriaceae bacterium
AGGGCCTCAACACGATGGCCTACAACCGCTGCATCGGCACCCGCTACTGCGCGAACAACTGCCCCTACAAGGTCCGCCGCTTCAACTACCTCGACTACAGCGACCGCCACATCGGCCGCTTCTACGAGGGCCCGCTCGGCCCCAAGGGCATGAGCGAGCCGCTCAAGATGCAGAAGAACCCCGACGTCTCGATCCGCATGCGCGGCGTCATGGAGAAGTGCACGTTCTGCGTGCAGCGCATCCAGGAGGCCAAGATCCAGGCGAAGGTCCGCGCCGGCGCCTCGGGCGACACCAAGATCCGCGACGGCGCCCTCCAGGTCGCCTGCCAGCAGGCCTGCCCCGCCGGCGCGATCGAGTTCGGCGACATCACCGACGAGGGCTCCCGCGTGGCCAAGGCCAAGGCCTCGCCCCGCACCTACGGCCTCCTCACCTATCTCAACGTGCGCCCGCGCACGACCTACCAGGCGAAGCTCCGCAACCCCAACCCCCGCATGCCGGGCGCGTCCGCCGCGCCGCTGTCCCGCCTCGAGCTGGCCGGCCGCGAGGGCTCGCATCCCGCCCCCGCCGGCAAGGCCGGCAAGGGACACTGAGCCGACGCCGCGCAACCTGACGACCCTCACCGTACATGGCCCATAGCCCCGAACCCGCCGGCAACCCGCCCGAGGCCCTCGCGCGCGTCCGCCCGGCCGAGCTTCCCCGCCCCGAGCTCGTCCTCAACAACCGCTCCTTCCACTGGATCACCGACAAGGTCTGCGGCATCGTCGAGGAACCCACGCCCACCTGGTGGAAGGTGACCTTCGTCGTCGCCCTCCTGCTCGCGTCGTTCACCGGCGTCGGCCTCGCCTACCTCGTCTCGACCGGCACCGGCACCTGGGGCCTCCGCTCCCCCGCCGGCTGGGGCTGGGCCATCGTCAACTTCGTGTTCTGGGTCGGCATCGGCCACGCGGGCACGCTGATCTCGGCGATCCTCTGCCTGCTGCGCCA
This sequence comes from uncultured Enterobacteriaceae bacterium, assembly GCA_964472585.1. GTDB lineage: Bacteria > Verrucomicrobiota > Verrucomicrobiia > Opitutales > UBA953 > UBA8828. The sequence continues at coordinate 985 of CAYYLJ010000032.1, forward strand.
GCGCTGGCGCACGTCCATCAACCGGGCCGCCGAGGCCATGACCATCTTCGCGGTCATGTGCGCGGGCATCTTCCCGCTCTTCCACGTCGGCCGCGTCTGGTTCGCCTGGTGGCTCTTCCCCATCCCCAACCAGAACGCGATCTGGCCTCAGTTCCGCTCGCCCCTCGAGTGGGACGTCTTCGCCGTCTCCACCTACTTCACGGTGTCGACCCTCTTCTGGTACATGGGGATGATCCCCGACCTCGCGACCATCCGCGACCGCGCCCGCACCTGGTGGCGCAAGGCCGTCTACGGCTTCCTCGCCATGGGCTGGCGCGGCGGCAACCGCCAGTGGAGCAACTTCGAGATGGCCTACCTCCTGCTGGCCGGCCTCTCCACGCCGCTCGTGCTCTCGGTGCACACCATCGTCTCCTTCGACTTCGCGGTCTCCATCCTCCCCGGCTGGCACACGACCATCTTCCCCCCGTACTTCGTCGCCGGCGCCATCTTCTCCGGCTTCGCCATGGTGCTCACCCTGATGCTCCCGCTGCGCGCGATCTACCGCCTGCACGACGTCATCAACCAGTACCACATCGACAACATGACGAAGATCATCCTGGCGACGGGCACGATGGTCGGCTACGCCTACGCCACGGAGTTCTTCATCGCGGCCTACTCGGGCAACCCCTACGAGAAGTTCGCCTTCATCAACCGCGCCTTCGGCCAGTACGCGTGGGCCTACTGGATCATGGTGACCTGCAACGTCATCTCGCCCCAGCTCTTCTGGTTCAAGGCCGTCCGCGAGAACCACGCCCTGGTCTGGATCATCTGCCTCTTCGTCAACGTCGGCATGTGGTTCGAGCGCTTCGTCATCACCGTGACCTCGCTGGCCAACGACTACCTGCCGTCGTCCTGGGGCTACTACAGCCCCACCATCGTCGACATCTTCACCTTCTTCGGGACGTTCGGGTTCTTCTCCGTGCTGTTCCTGCTCTTCATCCGCTTCCTCCCGCTCCTGCCCATGGCCGAGGTCAAGATGGTGACCCCGCAGGCCGATCCCCACGGGCGCTGAGCGCCGGACCCCACACCGATGAACGACCAGAACCTTCCTTCCCGCGACGACCGCGGCCCCCGCGTCCACGGCGTGATCGCCTCCTTCCGCCGCGCCCCCGAGGTCTACCATGCCGCCGAGCGCATCCGCGACCTCGGCTGGACCCGGTGGGACGTCCACACGCCCTATCCCGTGCACGGCCTCGACGCCGCCATGGGGCTCCCCCGCTCGTCCATCCCCCGGCTCACCCTGCTCGGCGGCGTGACCGGCTTCATCGCCGGCTGCCTGCTCACCTGGTACACCAACAGCCTCGACTACCCGCTCATCGTCGGCGGCAAGCCCTTCTGGAGCGTCATCTACCCCTTCCCGGTGCTCTACGAGTGCACCATCCTCTTCGCCGCCTTCGGCACCTTCTTCGGCCAGTTCCTCGCCAACCGGCTCCCCCGCCACCATCACCCGCTCTTCGAGGTGCCCCAGTTCGCCCGGGTGACCGACGACACCTTCATGGTCGTCCTCGAGGCCGCCGATCCCCGCTTCCGCAGCCCCGAGGACGCCCGCGACCTGCTCGCCTCCCTCGGCGGCCAGGACATCACCCTCGTCCGCGACTGACCCTCCCATGCGCCTCGCCCTCGCCATCCTGGCCCTCGTGACGGTCGCCACCGTCTCCTTCCTCGAGTTCCGGGGCAAGGTCTCGAAGGAGCCGCCCATCCAGGTCTTCGACGACATGGACAACCAGTCGAAGTACGACCCGCAGGGCGCCTCGCCGCTCTTCGCCGACGGCCGCGCCTCGCGCCCCGCCGTCCCCGGCACGGTCGCCCGCGCCACCGGCCTGGAGCCGGCCAAGGTCCTCGATCCCGGCTTCCGCCGCGCCGAGTCGATGAATCCCGAGTTCGTCTCGGGCAAGGACGCCGCCGGCGCCTGGCTCGCCGCCTTCCCCCGCCTGTCGCTCAAGGTCGGCGCCGACGGCCAGCTGCTTCCCTACAAGGTCGACGCCGACGTCCTCGCGCTCGGCCGGAAGAACTACGGCATCTACTGCGCGGTCTGCCACGGCGCCGTCGCCGACGGCAACGGCATCCTCAAGGCGCGCTCCGCCATCGAGGGCGCCGAGTCGATGCCGACCATCTCCAACCTCCAGACGACCCTCTACCGCGCCTACCCTGCCGGCCAGGTCTACGACGTCATCGCCAACGGCAAGAACACGATGAAGCCCTACGGCGAGTATCTCACCCCCGAGGAGCGCTGGGCCGTCGTGGCCTACCTGCGCGCCCTCCAGCTTTCCCAGGCCTGCCCGCCCGAGCTCGCGCCCGAGTCCGTGAAGGCGACCGCCAAGTGAACCCCGCGACATGAGCGCCTCCCATTCCCCCTCCGCCTGGTCCGCCCGCTGGCCGACCTTCGCCGTCGCCGGCGCCCTCGCCCTCGCGGGCGTCTACGCCCTCGCCTTCGGCGAGCCCCACCACGGCGCCCGCCCCCAGCTCTCGCTGCTCTTCGGCGCGATGTTCTGGGCCTGCGCCCTCATCGGCGTGATGATGCTGACGATGATCACCCGGCTCTTCGATGCCGGCTGGGCCCCCGTCATCCGCCGCTCGTGGGAGTTCGCCCTCCCCGCGCTCCCCATCGTCCTCTTGCTCGGCGTCGTGCCCCTCGCGCTCAGCCCGGCCCACCGCCACGCGGTGTGGGACTGGACCGTGGCCCACGACCACGCGATCCACGCCAAGTCCTGGTTCCTGAACGAGACGTTCTTCCTCGCCCGCCTGGCCTTCTACGTCGTGTTCTTCGCCGGTCTGGCCTGGGCCCTGCGCCGGGGTTCCTTCCGCCAGGACGCCGACCGCACCGCGGCGCACACCCACTCGCTGCACGGCATCTCCGCCGCCGGCGTGCCCCTCGCCGCCCTGGCCCTCACGCTGCTCGCCTTCGACTGCCTGATGGCCCTGACCTACCACTGGTTCTCGACCATGTACGGCGTGTGGTTCTTCGCCCTCGGGATCCGCCTCGCCCTCGCCCTGACCGTCATCGTCACCCACCACCTGGCGACCCGCGGCTGGCTCTCGGGCGTCCTCAACCAGGCGCACCGGCACGTGCTCGGCTGCCTGATGCTGGCCTTCACCGTCTTCTGGGCCTACATCAGCTTCTCGCAGTACTTCATCATCTACAACGCCAACATCCCGGAGGAGACCGTCTGGTACAACCTCCGCGAGTTCGACGGCGTCACGGGCGACAAGAACCAGTGGTGGTGGGTCTCGATGTTCCTCGTCTTCGGCTTCTTCCTCCTGCCGTTCGTCGCGCTGCTCTTCTACCGCACCAAGATCGTGGCCTCCCGCCTCGTCGCGGTGGCCTGGCTCATCCTGGTCGGCGGCCTGGCCGACATGCAGTTCAACGCGATTCCCCGCCTGCCCCATTACGGGCCGGTCGTGGCCGACCCGTTCCTGACGCCCTACCTCGCGCTCGACCTCCTGAGCGTGCTCGGCTTCGGCGCGATCGTGGCCGCCGTCTTCCTGCGCTCCGCCGGCCGCGCCGAGTGCCTCCCCATCCACGATCCCCGCATCCAGGAATCCCTCGACTACCATGAGTGACCGCAACCGCCGTCCCGAGCCGCTCGTCGGCGCCCAGTCCCGCACCTGGATCGGCGTCGCCGCCTTCGTGCTGGCCGCCCTCGGCGTCCTGCTCGCCGCGCACCTCGCCACCCGCCCCGCGCAGTCCCCGCTCGCCGCCTCCCGCGACGCGCAGGTCCGGCTGCGCCTCGAGCTCGAGGCCAAGGCCAAGGAGGCGCTCTCGACCCCGGCGCGCAACGCCGACGGCACCTACCGCGTCCCCATCGAGCAGGCGATGGACCTCCTCGCGCGCGACAACGCCCGCTTCGAGGCCTTCCGCCAGGCGGCCGTCAAGGAGCAGGCCGCCAAGCAGTGAGCCCCGCCAACTGAACCGACCATGTCCCTCGCCACTTCCGCCACCGCCGACGCCGCGCGTCCCTCCGTCCTGGAGGAGACCCAGCCCGGCCGGGTCGCGCCCATCGACCGCTCGGTCGCCCCGGCCGTCCTGCTGCTGACCGCCTTCGGCGCCCTTTGGTTCGTCGTCGCCGCGCTGGCCGGCCTCGCCGCCTCGCTCCAGCTGCATCTCCCCGGTTTCCTGGCCGGCGAGCCCTTCCTGTTCGGCCGCCTGCGCGCCGCCGAGCACACGCTGCTCGCCTACGGCTGGCTGACGAACGCCGGCCTCGCCTTCGCCCTTTGGGCCGCCCATCGCCTGGGCAAGGTCGAGCTCCGCGTCGGCTGGGCCCCCGTGCTGGGCGCGCTCGGCTGGAACGTCGCCCTCCTCTTCGGCGCCGCCGCGCTCCTCGCTGGCCGGGGCAACGGCCTGGCCTGGCTCGAGCTTCCCCGCTCCTTCGGCCCGTTCCTGACGGTCAGCTTCCTCGTCATCGCCCTCTGGGTCGCTTCCGCCTTCTCGCGCCGCCACACCGGCAACGTCTTCGCCTCCCAGTGGTACATCCTGGCCGCGATCGTGGTCTTCCCGGTCGTCCACCTCGTCTCCCAGGCGATGGTCCTCTGGTGGCCCTCGCCCGGGGTCGTCCAGGCCGTCGCCGCCGCCTGGCACGCCCAGCACCTCGCCGTCCTGTTCCTCGGCTCGCTCGCCCTCGCCTCGCTCTACCTGGTCATCCCCAAGTCGCAGGGCGCGCCCATCCGCTCCTACTACCTCGCCCCTGTCGGATTCTGGACCTTCCTGTCCTTCGGCACCTGGGCCGGCACCGCGTCCCTCGTGGGCAGCCCAGTCCCGGCCTGGGCCCAGTCGGTCGGCGTGGTCGGCGCGGCCATGCTCTTCGTGCCCGTCCTCATCATCAGCCTGAGCCTCCTGCCCACGCTCGCCGCGGGCGGCCCCTCGGGCAAGGGCTCGCCCGCGCTCCGCTTCGCCGTGCTCGGCGCGCTCGCGTTCGTCCTCTGGGGCGCCGCCACGGCCGCGATGCCCTTCCGTTCCGTGAGCGGGCTGCTCCGCTTCACCGACGCCGAGCTCGCGCTCCATGCGCTCGGGCTCCAGGGGTTTGTCGGCTTCTCCCTCCTCGCCGGACTCTACTACCTGCTTCCCCGCGTGACCGGCCGTGACTGGCCCTCCGCCGGCCTCGTCGCCGCGCACTACTGGTCCTCGCTGCTCGGCCTCCTCGGCCTCGTCGTCGTGCTCGCCTGCCACGGCTGGGTCCAGGCCGGCGCCGCCTCGCTCTCGCCCGAGGCGCTCGGCCGGGCCTCGCTCGGCTGGAACGCCGCCGCCTCGATCTTCCGCGCCCTGCTGCTCCTCGGCGGCCTGGCCTTCCTCCTCAACCTCGCCCTCCTCCTCGTCGCCCGCCCCGCGCGCCGCGACATCGCCCACGCGTCCGCCCGATGAACAATCTCACCCTCATCCTCGCCGGGGTCTTCTCCTGCCTCGCCCTCTCCTGGGGCAGCGTCGTCCTCACCACCCAGGTCCAGCTGGCGCACCTCGCTCCCGCTCCCACCGAGGAGGGCGGCCCCCTCAGGCCCGCCGTGGCTCCCGGCCTCGCCGTGATCGGCAAGGACGTCTATGTCGCCCAGGGCTGCCAGGCCTGCCACACCCAGCAGGTCCGGCCCGCCGGCGTCGGTTCCGACATCACCCGCGGCTGGGGCAAGCGCCCGACCGTGGCCCGCGACTATGTCCTGCAGGACCGCGTCCTGCTCGGCGACCATCGCATCGGTCCCGACCTGGCCGACGTCGGCACGCGCCTGGCCGACGACGCCAAGCTGCACCTCCACCTGCTCGCGCCCGATGCCGCCGCGACCGGCTCCCTCAAGCCCGGCTTCGCCCACCTCTACCGCCAGGTCCCCGCCGAGCGCGCCCGCAATCCCATCCGCCTTCCTTCCGGCCACCCGCTGACCCCCGCCTCCGGCATGGAGTGGGTGCCCACCGACCGCGCCATCGCCCTCGTGGCCTACCTGAGGTCCCTGCGCGCGGATTATGCCTCCCCCGAGGCCCCGCTCCCCGAGTGATTCCATGAACGACCGCAATTCCGACCGCGGCCCCCGCCGCGACGGCCGCCCTCCCCGCCGCGAGGACGCCCCTGGCTCGCTCCCGCCCGAGGCCTTCTCGGACCATAAGCTGACGGAGGTGCACACCCGCCTCGCCCGCGACAAGGAGGAACCCGCCGAGGGCTTCTCCTCGACCCCGGTCTTCCTCGTCTTCCTCGTCTGCGCCCTTGGCTTCTGGGCCGGCGTCTACCTGACCCGCACCGCGGGCGGCTTCTCCGCCAAGACCTTCGACCTCAACGCGCCCGTGATGGTCGCCTCCGCCGCCCCCAAGGCCTTCGTGCCCGACCCCCAGAAGGGCCAGGAGCTCTATCTGGCGCAATGCGCCTCCTGCCACCAGCCCACGGGCCTCGGCCTGGCGGGCGTGTTCCCCCCGCTCGCCGGCTCCGATTGGATCGACGGCGACAACGAGCGCACGCTCAAGCTCGTCCTCGCCGGCGTGGCGGGCGAGATGAAGGTCAAGGGCAACACCTACAACGGCAACATGCCCGCCATCGGCGCCGCGCTCCGGGATGCCCAGGTCGCCCACATCGTGACCTACATCAACCAGGCCTGGGGCAACAATCATCCTCCCGTCACCGACGCCCAGGTCGCCGAGGTCCGCAAGCGGATCGGCGCCCGCGGCCAGTACACGCCCAAGGAGCTGCTGACCGAGCATCCGCTGAAGTGAGGCGGCCGGAGGCCG
>CAYYLJ010000033.1:0-7286 GCA_964472585.1 uncultured Enterobacteriaceae bacterium
CCAAATAACCGGGCGACCCTTCCGGGTCGCCCGTCATCCCTCCCGCGGGCGCGTCAGCGCGCCGCGTCGCCGATCACTGACAGGCCTCGCAGGTCTCGCCGCGGGCCATGGCCTCGAGCGAGCAGGCGGCCTTCTCCGCCTCGGTGTAGACCTTCTTGCCCGGGGCGGGCTTGGCGGCCTCTGGCACCTTGACCGTCGCCTTCTCGATGTTCGAGGCGCCGAGGGTGCGGAGGTAGTAGGTGGTCTTGAGGCCGGCGCGCCAGGCGTGGCGGTACATGTGGGACAGCGCCTTCATGTCGTCGCTGGCCAGCCAGAGGTTCACGGACTGGGCCTGGTCGATCCACTTCTGGCGCCGCGCGGCGGCGTCGACGACCCACTTGGGGTCGATGTCGAAGGCCGTGCGGTACTTGTCGCGGAGGTGGGCGGGGATGGTGTCGATGTCGGTCAGGGCGCCGTCGGCGTACTTGAGCATCTCGGCCATCTCGGGATTCCACAGGCCGAGCTTGCGGAGGTCGCGGACGAGCGCGCCGTTGAGCTCGATGAACTCGCCGGAGAGGTTGCTCTTCACGAAGAGGTTCTTGTAGGTCGGCTCGATGCAGGGCGTGCTGCCGACGATGTTGGAGATCGTCGCGGTGGGCGCGATGGCGAGGACGTTGGAGTTGCGCATGCCTTGGCGCGCGATCTTCTCGCGGACCGGGGCCCAGTCCAGCTTGCCGCCGCGGGGCACCTCGATGTCGACGCCGCGCTCCTTGGCGAGGAGGTCCACGGTGTCCTGGGGCAGCAGGCCGCGGGACCACTTCGAGCCCTTGTAGGTGCTGTAGGCGCCGCGCTCGGCGGCGAGGTCGGACGAGGCCTCGTAGGCGTGGAAGGCGACGGCCTCCATGATCTCGTCGTTGAACTCGACGGCCGCCTGGGAGGCGAAGGAGACGTCGCGGCGGTAGAGGCAGTCCTGCAGGCCCATCACGCCCATGCCGACGGGGCGGTGGCGGAGGTTGGACACGCGGGCGGCCTCGGTCGGGTAGAAGTTGATGTCGATGACGTTGTCGAGGGCGCGGACGGCGACCCGGACGGTCTCGCGGAGGCGGTCGTGGTCGATCTCTCCCCGCGCGTCGAGGTGCTGCTCGAGGACGACGGAGCCGAGGTTGCAGACCGCGGTCTCGTCGGCCGAGGTGTTGAGCGTGATCTCGGTGCAGAGGTTGGACGAGTGGACGACGCCCACGTGGTCCTGGGGCGAGCGGACGTTGCAGGGGTCCTTGAAGGTGATCCAGGGGTGGCCGGTCTCGAAGAGCATCGAGAGCATCTTCTTCCAGAGCTCGATGGCGGGGACCTCCTTGCCGAAGATCTTGCCGGCCTTGGCCTGGGCCTCGTAGGCGACGTAGCGGCGCTCGAACTCGGCGCCGTAGGTCTCGTGGAGGTCGGGCACCTGGTTGGCGTGGAAGAGGGTCCAGTTCTGGCGGGCCTCCATGCGCTTCATGAACAGGTCGGGGATCCAGTTCGCCGTGTTCATGTCGTGGGTGCGGCGGCGGTCGTCGCCCGTGTTTCGGCGCAGCTCGAGGAACTCCTCGATGTCGTTGTGCCAGGTCTCGAGGTAGGCGCAGCCGGAGCCGCGGCGCTTGCCGCCCTGGTTGACGGCCACGAGCTGGTCGTTGTGCAGCTTGAGGAAGGGGATGATGCCCTGGGACTCGCCGTTGGTGCCCTTGATGTAGGAGCCGGTGCCGCGGACCGCGGTCCAGGAGCCGCCCAGGCCGCCCGCCCACTTGGAGAGGTAGGCGTTCTCGGCGATGCCGCGCTGCATGATGGACTCGATGGAGTCGTCGACCTTGTAGAGGTAGCAGGAGGAGAGCTGGCTGTGCAGGGTGCCCGAGTTGAAGAGGGTCGGGGTCGAGCTGCAGAAGCGGCGGCCCTTGTAGAGGGCGTGCAGGCGGATGGCCCAGTCCTCGCGGTCCTTCGGCTCGTTGTGGAAGAGGCCCATGGCGACGCGCATCCAGAAGAACTGGGGCGTCTCGAGGCGGCGGGCGGGCTTCACCGTCTTGTCGACGATGAGGTAGCGGTCGTAGAGGGTCTGGACGCCGAGGAAGTCGAACTCGAGGTCGGCCGCGGGGTCGAGGGCGGCGGCGAGCTTCTCCAGGTCGTACTTGCGGAGGTCGGGCGAGAGGCGGTGGATGGCGATGCCGCGCTCGACGTAGGCGGCGAAGGCCTTGCGGTGGAACTCCGGCAGGCGGGCGGGGCCGTCGCGGAGGATGTCCCAGCCGAGGACCTCCTCGTAGATGAAGGTGAGCATCAGGCGGCCGGCGAACCGGGCGAAGTCGGCGTCCTTCTCGATCAGGGTCTTGGCGTTGAGCTCAAGGGTCTTGCGCAGGTCGGCCTCGGACATCTCGTTGAAGAGGCCGGCGCGGAGGGCCTGCTCGACGTCGTCGACCGGCATGCCCAGCTCCAGGCCGGCGGCGGCGAAGGCGATGCGGGCGCGCAGCGAGGCGCCGTCCCAGAAGTAGGTGGTGCCGTCGTCGCGCTTGACGACGAGCATGGACTCCTGGCGGTCCTCGATGGCGGGGCCGGCGGCGGCCTCCTCCTCGCGGCGGCGCGAGCGCTCGGAGCGGTAGAGGATGTAGGCGGTGGCGACCTTGTAGTGGCCCTGCGCCATCAGCTCCTCCTGGACGAGGTCCTGGACCTCCTCGATGCCGATGAGGGCGAGGCCGGACGCGGCGACGCGGCGCGAGACGCCCGCGGCGACGGCCTCGGCGGGCGAGGAGTCGAGGTTGAGCGAGAGGAAGGCCTTGCGGACGGCGATCTCGACCTTGTCCTGGCGCCAGGCGACGACCTGGTGGTTGCGGCGCATCAGCTTGGTCGCGACCTTGGCGGAGGCGGCGGGCGCCTCGGCGGCGGCCCGGGAGAAGAGCAGGCTCTTGGCGATGTCGTGGCGGTTGTGGCGCACGAGCGCGTTCTCGAGCGCGGCGAGGACCTGGGCCTGCGTGACCTCGGCGCCGGCCTGCTGCAGCTTGTGGGCGACCTCGACCGCGACGGCCACGACGAAGTCGCGGTTCTGGGGCGTGTAGATGTCATCCAGCTCGCGGCGGGCGACGAGGAGGTTGGTCAGGGCCTCGCCGATCAGGTCGGCGAGCGCGGCGGGGTCGGCGGCCGGGTGGGCGACGGGGCCGAGGCCGGTCGCGGGCACGGACTCGCGCCAGTTGAAGCGGGGCTTGGTGTCGGCGGGGGCGGCGATGGTGTTCTTGAGGGCGATGTCCTCGTGGAAATAGGGAATGTCGTTGCGCATGGGCTAAGGGGTGGGGTGGGGATTAAGGGAGGGAAGGGACTAGGGGGTGGAAGGGATGAAAGGATAAAAGGGATAGAAAGGATGGAAGGATTGGGGGATAGAGGGGGCGGGAAGCGTGGAGAAAACGGATGATATGCCGTGGGCGGCGGGTCGGGGTGGGAACCGGGGGTAGCCTGGGGTTCGGATCAGAGCTCGTCGTCGCTCGCGGTCTTGATGGAGGACGACTTCTTGTACTCCGTCACGCGGCCCTCGAAGAAGTTCTGCTCCTTCTTGAGGTCCATCATCTCGGAGAGCCAGGGGAAGGGGTTGGCGGGCGCCGCGGCGAGCAGGGGCTCGAGGCCGCAGTTGCGGAGGCGGCGGTCGGCGATGTAGTCGATGTACTGCTCGAACTCCTTGGCGGAGAGGCCGAGGGCGTTCACCGGCAGGCAGTCGCGGATGAACTCCTTCTCGAGGGCGACGGCCTGGCCCATGAGCTGGCGGAGCTCCTCGCGGAAGGCGGGCGTCCAGATGTCGGGGTTCTCGGCCACCAGCTCGGCGAGGAGCTGGCGGAAGAGGTCGATGTGGTTGGACTCGTCGCGGAGGGTGTAGCGGAACATCTGGCCGATGCCCGGGAACTTGTTCTGGCGCGCGAGCGAGAGCACCATGCCGAAGAGGCCGTAGAACTGGGTGCCCTCCATGCACTGGCCGAAGAGGAAGATGTTCTTGGCGAGGGCCTGCTTGTTCTCGGTCAGCTCCATGTCCATGTCGCGGCGGAGCGCGCGGGAGTTGGAGACGACGAAGTTCGCCTTCTTGTCGATGGTGGGGATGTCGGCGAACATGGCCTCGCACTCGTGCGGGTTCACGCCGAGGGAGGAGATCATGTAGACGAGCGAGTCGGCGTGGATGTTCTCCTCGTGCGCGTGGCGGCCCAGCACGAGCTTGAGCTCGGAGGCGGTCATCATCTCGCGGACGACGTGGATGATGTTGTCGCCCACGATCCCCTCGGCGGCGGAGAAGTAGCCGATCGCCATCTTGATGATCCAGCGGTCGATCTCGGTGATCTGGCCGGAGGAATCGACCCACTGGTCGCGGTCCTTGCCCATCGGGATGTCCTCCGGCTCCCAATGGTTCGCCTTCATCGTCTTGTAGAGGTCGTACGCCCACTGGTACTTCAGCGGGAGGATGTTGAAGAACATCGTCTCGCGGCCGTTGATGACGCGCTTCGCGGCGATGGCGGCCTCGGCCTTGGCCTTGTCCAGGGTGAACGTCTTGGGTCCGACCTTCAGGGTGATGGTTTCCATGTGGGGAGAGGGTATTTGGGGAGGGAGGGGCAAGGGATTCCTGTCGTCGGGGACGACAAAACCTTGGTGTGAGCCCATAGATAACACTACCTATTGTGGCAGCAAGTGGTTTTCGGCACTAAATGTAGTGGTTTGGCCTAAGCGTTTGAAAATGGGGTACTTGCGAAAGAAACTTTATTCACACCCCCTGTTTTTGACGGAAATTTGATAAGAACATCCATCGGGCGGGTGGGAAAGGGACCCTAGGCCCGCCAACCCCGCTTGCAATCGGGGGTTGTTGGACTTGTTCACCCTCCGGGAGGTTGCCCGGGGGGCGATGCGGGGCCAATCTCGCCCCCATGGACACCCCGGCCGACCGCCCTTCCCTGCCCCGCCGCGCCCATGCCGCGGAGCGCGCCCTCTGGGGTCCGGCCTGGCTCGCGCGCCGCGACCTCGCGGGCAAGGCCGCCGGGGCCTGGCGCACGCTCGTCTCGACGCTGCGCGGCACGGTGTCCAACCAGCTGCCGCAGCGCGCGGCGGCGCTCACCTATTACTCGCTGATGGCCGTCGGCCCGGTGCTCGCGCTCGCGCTCACCGTCTCGGGCTTCATCCTCGCGCGCCAGGCCGCCGGCGGCGAGAACCCCGCCAAGCAGGCGCTCGTGGCCGCGATCCAGTACGCCGCGCCCCAGGTGGCGGGCGGCGCCCAGGGCGCGCACCCGACGCTGGCCGAGGTCAACCGCGACCTCGACGCGATGGTCGACCGCCTGCTCGCCAACGCCGCCAACGGCACCGCGGGCGCCATCGGCCTGGGCCTCGTGCTGCTGCTGGCGGTGCTCATGCTCGGCCGGGTCGAGGACGCGCTCAACGCGACCTGGCGCGCGGAGCGAGGCCGGCCCTGGGGCGAGCGCTTCGCCCGCTACTGCCTCTTCCTCGTGCTCTTCCTGCTGCTCGGCAGCGCGAGCCTCGCCGTGTTCTCCGTCGGCGCCATCGTCGAGCGGGCGGGCACGGCCACGGCTGGCCTCGCGGGCTGGATCGCGCGCCTGCCGGGGGGCGATCGGCTGGTCGAGTTCCTGCGCGGCGCCGGCCCCGAGCTGGTCACGCTCGGCCTGCTCGCCGCGGGCCTGGCCTGCCTCTACCGGCTGCTCCCCAACGCGCGCGTGCGCTGGACCTCGGCGGCCGTGGGCGGCATCGTCGCGGGCGCCCTCATCCTGGCCAACCAGCTGCTGGCCGCGATCTACATCGGCAAGGTGCTGGAGTTCCGCACGCTCTACGGCGAGCTGGGCATCGTCCCTGTCCTGATGTTCGGCGGCTACGTCTCCTGGCTCATCCTGCTCGTCGGCGGCCAGGTGGCCTGCGCCTTCCAGCATCGCCGGGCGCTCACGGGCAAGGGGTGGGACGGCCTCAGCCACCGCTCCCATCGCTCGCTGGCCTTCGTCTGCCTGACGGAGACCCTGCGCCGCCATCGCGCCGGCACGGTCGGGCCGACGCCCTCCGCCATCGCCGCGGTCGCGCGCATGCCCCTCGGGGCCGTCGACGCCTGCCTCAACCACCTTCACCGCCTCGGCCTGCTGGCGCCGGCCAAGGTCGCGGGCCAGCCGGAGCCGGTTCAGGTGCCGGCGCGGCCGCTCGACGACCTCACGGTCGGGGAGGTATGGCGGCTGCTCGACAGCGAGGTCGACGGCGAGCTCGAGGATGACCAGGGCCCGGCCGCCTGCTGCCCCCAGCTCGAGGCGCTCACCGGTCGGCTGCTGGCCTCGCCGGAGGCGAAGGTGCGGCTGGCGGACCTGAAGTGAGGGCGCGGGGGGCCAAGGGGCTTCACGGCGGCACAGCTTCACAGCGGCACGGAAGATCGGGCGGGCGGCTTCACGGCTTCACAGCGTCGCAGCTTCACGAAGGGGCGGCACCGCTTCACCGAGCCACCGGGATGAAGCTGCCTGGACCGAAAACGCACCCGCCCGCTCCGCACCCTTGGTCCCCTCAGCAACCTCGGTATCCTTTTGATCCCTTCCGCCCTCCCTGCCCCGTCACTTGGCCGCAGGCAGCAACTCCAGCTCGGCCAGGACCGGCCGATGGTCCGACGCCATGGCCTCGGGCACGACGCGCCCCTCGCGGACCCTGAAGGCGGCGGCCGGGCGGAAGAAAAGATGGTCGATGGCGACCTGCGGGCGGTCCGCCGGGAAGGTCGCGGCCGAGCCAGTCATGGGCACGCGGGTGAGCGCGACCTCCAAGGCCCTGACCGTGCGGCTGCCCGGGCGGAAATTGATGTCGCCGCCGAAGATCACCGGGCGCGTCTCGGCCGCGAGCAGGGTCGCGAGCTTCGCCGCGTTGGGCGCCATCTCGGCGTCGGAACGGAAATCAAGGTGGACGCAGCCGACGAGGACCTCGCGGTGGCCGGCGGACGTCGGGACGCGCAGCGGCAGGAGCAGGGCGACGCGGTGCTCGGCGCCGCCGGGCAGGCCGATGATGCGGGGCTCACCCGCGACCTCATAGCGGGTCAGGATGGCGTTGCCGTAGTCGCCGAGCTGGAGGGGGATGGCCTTGGCGAAATGATGCCTCAGGCCGAGGGCCTCGCCGAGCTCCTTGGCCCCGTCGACCAGCCCCGAGCGCAGGGAGCGGCGGTCGACCTCCTGGAGCAGGACGATGTCGGGCCGGAGCGGCCGAAGCACCTCGGCCTGCCGGGCGAGGTCCCGCTTGCCGTCCATCCCCACCCCGCAGAGCCGGATGTTGTAGCTGACGACCCGGATGACCGTCGGCTC
>CAYYLJ010000034.1:0-6904 GCA_964472585.1 uncultured Enterobacteriaceae bacterium
GGTTCCAGAAATCCCTCCATGTGGTTCGAATCCCTTCCTCTCCGCCACTTTTGGCTGCGAAAACCCCGTCAATACGGGGTTTTTTTCGTCTGCAGGATCAGGCGATTTCTGCCAAATTAGACGTTATCCTGTCCACAGATTGTCCAATGCTCGTATTGGGGCTTATGGCCATCCTCGGTGCCGTGGCTTGTCCCCGGCATTGTCCAAGATCCCATCCTCCGCACCGCCCCTCAGACAATTCGGTTGTATAGTGGCCGGACGGCGGTGGTATTTCCCCATGCGTACCCAATTGCTCATGTCGGCCGCCATGCTCGCAGCCGCCCAGGCGGGTGCGACCTCGCTCACATACCAGGTCTCCGGAACCGCGGGCGGTTACACGCTCTCCGGCACGGTGGTCTTCGCCGGCCCCCTCGGCGCCGACGGTGCATATGACTTCCTGCAAGGCGGCAGCCCGCTGACCTCGGCTTCGCTTAACATCTCTGGCGCAGGCATCACCAATGGAGGCGGCAACACCGGCGGCAACGGCACTTACTACTTTGACGGTACCGGCCTCGCACTGTCGAACCCCTCGTTCACCGTGGGCGGTGTCACGTTCACCAACTTGCCGAATCAGAATGACGCCTACGAGCTCACCTCGGGTGCGTTGACCGGCCTTAAGTACGAACTGGGATCAGGCATTTTTTACCTCCAGCTCTCACTAAGCAATAATAGTTACAGTTTCAGCGAAATGATGAGCACGACTGAAGCTGGCAGTTACCTAATTTCCAGTCTCGGCAACAATCTCTACAGCCTCACGGGCACGCAGCCCGGCACGACGCTCTCGGGCACCTTCCAACTGCCGCTCACCGCGCCGCCGTCGGAGCCCCTGAATCCCCTGGGCGTGGATTTCACCAACTTGCCGAACCAGAACGACGACTATCTGGTCAGCGGCGGGCATGTCACGGCGATGAAGTATGACCTAGGCAACAGCCAGTATTCGCTGATATTGGGGATGGACGGCACATTCATGTTCAGCGCCGACATGACGACCAATGAGTACGGGACCTACAGCATGACTCCCGTCCCCGAACCCTCCACCTACGGCCTGATGCTCGGCGGCCTGGTCCTCGCCGGCGCGCTGATTCGCCGTCGCAAGACCTCGAAGTAAAGAGGACCGAGGCAAGGTCCGACCAAAGAGGCCCCGCGAGAGCGGGGCTTTTTGCTTGGGGGTGCGAGGACCGTGGAGCCGCGCGCGGCCTCGCCCTCGGCGGCCCGTTCAGCGGTGCGGCACGCGGCGGAGCTTCGTGAGGTCGTGCCCGTTGTCCGCGAGCCACTTCACGAGCTCCTGGTAACGGGCCTCGGGCAGGGTCTTGGTGCGCGCCATGATCCAGACAAGGTCCCGGTCGGGCACGCCGATGATGGTCGTCTGGTACTCCTCGTCGAGGTAGGCGATGAGGTAGGCGGACTTGAAGGGCCATAGGAACTGCATGCGCCATTCGGCGTTGGTCTCGCGGTTGTGGACGAAGCCGGTCGGACGGTACGTCTTGAGCGGGCCGTCGAGGCTCCCGTTGTTGAAGACATAGGTCGTCGCGATGGTGCCATCCGCGTCCAGGCGGTAGCTCTCCACGGCGTTGTGGGCCTCGTCCTCGATGAAGGCGGGGATGTGCGCGATGACATACCAGTCGCCCATGAACCGCCCGAGGTCCACCTTGCGGTCGATGGCGCGCAGGGGTTCGGAGTGGGGACCGCCCGTCGACTGGCAGCCGGTCGCCAATGCGGCGAGGAGAACGGTGAGCAAGGTCCGTAGGGGGCGTTGGGGCGTGGGACGTCTCATGGAGCCATGGTACAAGCTGGCGTGGGCGATGCCATCCCAACCCACGATCGGTCCCACCCCTTCCTCCGGTCAGACCCCTGCCGATTCGCCTCGGAAGCCGTAGCCCAATATCCGGCCGCCCCGGCGTCGAGCCAACCGGGATGAAGTAGGTCAGGCCGTCCGGCCTGAGGGCTCGGGGTGACCCTCGCCAATCGCCGCCAGGATGCCGTCCCACAAGGCGAGGCGCCCGAGGATGGCGGCCTCCGCCGCGACGGTCGCCTCCTCCCACCGTCGGTCGTCGTCGCCGCAGAGGCGCTCGACCATGCGGAGGGCGATGGCGCCGTGGTGACCGCCGTCGACCTCGATGTGGCGCTCGAGGTAGTAGCGGAAGGTGTCGAGCCGACCCGGGTGCTCCCGGCTCAGACGTCCGACCAGCTCGGGGAACATGTCGGGGATGAGGTCCTCCCGGCCGAAGGTGAAGGCGGCTGCCACCTCGTGGATGCCGCCCTCCATGGCCAGGCGGAAGGTGCCCTCGGTGAAGGCGGCGGCGGCGGACGACGCGCCGCAGCCGCGCAGGGCAGTCGTCGGGTCGGCGCCGCCGCGCACCGCCTCGATCGCCCGCCGCACGGGGCCGGCGTCGGCCCCCGCCTCGTCCATCGCCCGCAGATAGAGTTCCAGGTGGGCGATGCGCCCGCCTCGGGGATCGACGTCGGACTCCTCGCCGCAGACGATCTCATTGACGAGATAACGCACCTCGGCGTCGCCCACCGGGACCCAGGGGAGCGTGATGCCGGTGAGGTCCCGCTGCAGGCGCTTGAGCAAGGACATGAAATCCCACACGGCGAAGGCGTGCGAGGTCATGAAGCGACGCACGTCCCCGAGGGAGTCCATGCGGCCGTAAAGCGGATGGGCGAGCAGACGGTCCCGCGAGGGGGCCAGGCGCTGTCGTACGGCATCGAGACGGCTCATGGTAATCTAGACAGGGGAAAATCCCGGGTTGGCAAACGGCGTCGGGGCCTGAGCGGAAACTTGCGGCCAACCGCGGTTTTGGATGAGCATGGTCCCCGTGCGAGGCCTACCCCTTCTCCTTACTCTCGCGTCGCTTGCCACCGCCTCGCTGGTCGCCGAAACCGCCGCCCCCGCCCAGCCCCCTGACAAGTCGGGGCAAAGGGAATGGGTCACCGCCGCCGTCGCCGCCCCGCGCGTCACCCACCACGTCTTCCGCAGCGCGGCGGCCAAGGCCGACGTGAGCTACCACCTGTACCGGCCTGCCGCCTACGCCGCCGAGCCGGCGCGCCGTTTCCCCGTGGTCTACTGGCTCCATGGCTCGGGCGGCGGCCAGAGGGGCATCCCGTCCGTCGCCCGGCGGTTCGACGCGGCCATCGCCGCCGGCAAGCTGCCGCCCTGCCTGGTGGTCTTCGTCAACGGTCTACCGATGGGCATGTATGTCGACTGGACGGACGGCTCCGCGCCGGTCGAGTCCATGATCATCAGGGACCTCCTGCCGCATGTCGACGCGACGTATCGCACGGTTGCCGCGCGCGAGGGCCGCCTGCTCGATGGCTTCAGCATGGGTGGCTACGGCGCGGCTCGCCTAGGTTTCAAGCACCCCGAGCTATTCGGCGCCGTCTCCATGGTCGGCGCCGGCCCGCTCCAGCCCGAGCTGAAAAGCACCCCGCGCGCGAGTCCCATCAAGGCCGACGAGGTCCTGCGCCGAGCCTATGGCGGCGACCAGGCGAACTTCCGCGAGGCCAGCCCCCGTCGGCTCGCCGAGCGCAACGCGAAGGTCCTCGCCCAGGGAACTCTCGTGCGGATGGTCATCGGCGACCGCGATGAGACCTTCGCCAACAACGCCGACTTCCATCGGCACCTCGAATCCCTCGCCATCCCCCACGGCTGGACGGTCATCCCGGGCGTCGGCCATGATCCCGACCGCATGTTCGACGCGCTGGGAGATGCGAACTGGGAGTTCTATCGCAAGGCCTTCGGCGAGGCAGCGAAGACGACGGCAAAGCCGGCCGTGACACATGTCGCCGATGGCGAGATCCGGCTCACTGTCGGCGTCTCCGAGCGTCGTGCCCTTTTCGCCAACGCTCCCTCCGCCGGTCGCCGTCCCGCCGTGCTCATCCTGCATGGCGGCATGGGCACCGCCGAGCTGATGCGTGCCGGCACGGGGTTCGACGCCCTTGCCCGCTCCGAGGGCTTCATCGCGGTCTATCCCGAGGGCACCGAGTTTTCTCAGGGCAAGCACGCATGGAACACCGGGCACCTGCTCCGTCGCCAAGTCCGGGATGCCGATGACATCGCCTTTCTCGACGCCCTCATCGACCGGCTTGTCGCCGAGCACGGGGCCGACCCCGCGCGCATCCACATGACCGGCGGGTCCAACGGCGCCATGATGACCTATGTCTACGCGGTCGCGAGACCCCGTCGCCTGGCCGCCATAGCCCCGGTGGTCGGCGCGATGTTCACCCATGACAAGGTCCCCGAGGTGCCCGTGCCCATCCTCATCATCAATGGGGCGAAGGACAATGAGGTGCCCCTCGCCGGCGGCATGAGCGGCAACGCGCTCGTGCGAGGCGCCCAGTCGACACCCTACCAGCCCGCCGAGGCCACCGTCGCCTTCTGGGCCAAGGCCAACCGCTGCGGGGAGGCGCCCCGCGTGACGACCGTCGGTTCGGTCACGACCAAGGTCTTCGCCCCCGGCCCGGGCGGCGCGCCGGTCGAGTTCGTCGTCGATGCCGAGGGCGGACATGGCTGGCCGGGCAGGGCTCGCGGCAATCGCGCCGACAACGCACCCATCACGTCCTTCAAGGGGGCCGAGCGGGTCTGGCAGTTTTTCAAGGATAAGTCCCGACCCGAGGCCGGCCGCTGAGGGTCATTCCCTCGCTCACCCGCGCAGCCACCCGGCGAGGCGGCTGTACCAGCGGGTGGGCTGGGCGGCGCGGGCGGAATGGGATTGGAGCAGCTCGACGATCTCGCGCCGTCCGAACGTGACCGCGAGGTCGGCGGGCTTGGAGCCGCCTTGGTCCGCCTCCGGGTCGGCCCCGGCCTCGAGCAGCAGGCGCGCGATCTCGACGTGTCCCTTGAAGGCCACGCCGCCGAGGGGTGTCTGCCCCTTGGCATTGCGCCCATCGGGCGCGGCTCCCGCCTTGAGAAGCAGCCGCACCGCCTCGGTCCGCCCGTGGTAGGCGGCCAGCATGAGCAGGGGATTTCCCTTCTCGTCCTTGGCATCGGGCGATACCCCCCGCGCGAGGAGGGAGGCGAGCCCCGTGACGTCGCCCTCGCGGGCGATGTCGGCGGCCATGGCGATGTCGGGAGCGCTTTCGGTCATGTCCGCCCGGGTCCCGGCCCGCCTTGCGGCGGGCCGGGCGGGGTTCAGCGGTTGGGCAGGTCGAACCGGTCGAGGTTCATGACCTTGGTCCAGGCCTTCACGAAGTCGTGCACGAACCGGGCGTGGCCGTCGTCGCTGGCGTAGACCTCGGCGAGGGCGCGCAGCTGCGAGTTCGATCCGAACACGAGGTCGACGGCGGTGGCGTTCCACACGACCTGCCCGGTCTTGCGGTGGCGCCCCTCGAAGAAGTGCTCGCAGACCTTGGCCTTCTCCCAGGTGATGTCCGGGTCCAGGATGTTGGTGAAGAAGTCGTTCGACAGCACGCCGGGGCGCTTGGTCAGCACGCCGAGCCCAGGGAAGAGCACGGTGGTGTCCAGCGCGCGCATCCCGCCGACCAGCACCGTCATCTCGGGCGGGGTGAGCTCGAGCAGGTGGGCGCGGTCGACGAGGTTCTCCGCCGCCGGGCGGTCCAGCTTGCGTCCGAGGTAGTTGCGGAAGCCGTCGTGCTTGGGCTCGAGGTAGGCCGCCGAGGCGACGTCCGTCTGCTCCTGCGAGGCATCGGTGCGACCGGGATGGAAGGGAACGGTGACCGGCACGCCCGCCTTGGCGGCGGCGGCCTCGACCGCGGCGCAGCCGCCGAGGACGATCAGGTCGGCGAGGGACACCTTCTTGCCGCCCTTCTGGGCCGCGTTGAAGGTCGAGCGCACCTTCTCGAGGGTCGCGAGGACCTTGGCCAGCTCGGCCGGCTGGTTGACTTCCCAGTCCTTCTGGGGCGCGAGGCGGATGCGGGCGCCGTTGGCGCCGCCGCGCTTGTCGCTGCCGCGGTAGGTCGCGGCGGAGGCCCAGGCAGTGACGGCGAGCTGGGAGACCGTGAGGCCGGAGGCGAGGAGCGCCGCCTTGAGCGCGGCGATGTCCGACGCATCGACCAGCGGATGGTCGACGGCGGGGACGGGGTCCTGCCAGGGCTGGGGCGCGGGGACGTGCGGCCCGAGGCAGCGCGAGTAGGGGCCCATGTCGCGATGGGTGAGCTTGTACCAGGCGCGGGCGAAGGCGTCGGCGAACTCCTCGGGATGGTCGAGCCAGCGCTTGGTGATCTTGGCGTAGGCCGGGTCCTCGCGCAGGGCGATGTCGGTCGTGAACATCATGGGCGCATGCCGCTTGGAGGGGTCATGCGCGTCGGGCACGGTGCCGGCGCCGGCGCCGCCCTTCGGCGTCCACTGGTGGGCGCCCGCGGGGCTCTTGGTCAGCTCCCACTCGTAGCCCCAGAGGTGCTTGATGTAGTCGTTCGACCAGCGGGTGGGCGTCGTGGTCCATGCGCCCTCGAGCCCGCTCGTGATGGTGTGCTCGGCGTTGCCCTTGCCGAAGCTGTTCTTCCAGCCGAGGCCCATCTGCTCGAGGGGCGCGCCCTCGGGCTCGGGGCCGACGTGGCTGGCGGGGCCGGCGCCTGGCGCCTTGCCGAAGGTGTGGCCTCCGGAGATGAGGTCGACGGTCTCCTCGTCGTTCATGGACATGCTGGCGAAGGTCTCGAGGATGTCGCGCGCGGCGGCGAGGGGGTCGGGCTTGCCGTTGGGACCCTCGGGGTTGACGTAGATCAAGCCCATCTGCACGGCGCCGAGCGGGTTCTCCAGATCGCGGTCGCCGGTGTAGCGCTTGTCGCCGAGCCAGTCCGTCTCGGGGCCCCAGTAGATGTCCTCCTGCGGCTCCCACACGTCGGCGCGGCCGCCGGCGAAGCCGAAGGTCTTGAAGCCCATGGTCTCGAGGGCGACGTTGCCCGTGAG
>CAYYLJ010000035.1:0-1188 GCA_964472585.1 uncultured Enterobacteriaceae bacterium
GCCGTGCCTCCGTGAAGCTGTGAAGCCGTGAAGCCTCCAAAACAAAAAAAGGCCGGCTTGCGCCGGCCTCTCGTCGGTGCGTCAGCGCCGGCTCACTTCGTGGTGTAGTCGGCCTGGGCGCCCTTGATGTTGCGCTTCTGCACCCAGGGCATGAGCGCGCGGAGGCGCTGGCCGGTCTTCTCGATCGGGTGGTTCTCGCCCTGCCTGAGCAGGCGGTTGTAGTTCTTCAGGCCGCCCTTGTACTCCTTGACCCACTGCTTGGTGAACTTGCCGGACTGGATCTCCTTGAGGATCTCCTCCATGGCCTTGCGGGAGGTCTTGTTGATGACGCGGGGGCCGCGGGTGATGTCGCCGTACTTGGCGGTCTCCGAGATGGAGAAGCGCATGCCGGAGATGCCGGACTCGACCATGAGGTCGACGATGAGCTTCAGCTCGTGGAGGCACTCGAAGTAGGCCATCTCGGGCTGGTAGCCGGCCTTGACGAGGGTCTCGAAGCCGACCTTGACCAGCTCGGAGGCGCCGCCGCAGAGGACCGCCTGCTCGCCGAAGAGGTCGGTCTCGGTCTCCTCCTTGAAGGTGGTCTTGATCACGCCGGCGCGGGTCGCGCCGATCCCCTTGGCCCAGGCCAGGGCGGTCCTCAGCGCGTTGCCGGTGGTGTCCTGCTGGACGGCGACGAGGCCGGGGACGCCCTTGCCCTCGGTGTACTGCGCGCGGACGACGTGGCCGGGGCCCTTGGGCGCGACCATGGCGATGTCCACGTTCTTGCCGGGCTTGATCAGCTTGTAGTGGATCGAGAGGCCGTGGATGAAGAGGACCGTCTTGCCGCCCTTGCCGAGGTTGGGGGCGATGGAGGCGGCCCAGACGTCGGCCTGCTTCATGTCGGGGATGGCGACGAGCATGACGTCGGCGCGGCGGACGGCCTCGCCGGTCTCGAAGACCTTGAAGCCCTTCTTCTGGGCGGCGGCGACGGACTTGGAGCCCTTGTAGAGGCCGACGATGACGTTCAGCCCGCTGTCGCGGAGGTTCATGGCGTGGGCGTGGCCCTGGGAGCCGAAGCCGAGCACGGCGAGGGTCTTGCCCTTGAGGTGCTTGATGTCGGCGTCGCGGTCGGTGTGGACTTTGGCAGGCATGGTCGTTGGTGGAAGGGGGTGGGAAGGAACCCCCAAGAGGACGCAAAGCCCCGCCGGG
>CAYYLJ010000035.1:1288-6902 GCA_964472585.1 uncultured Enterobacteriaceae bacterium
ATGGATGGGATGATGGGGAGTCGTCCATGGCCCTGTCTGCTGACCCGATGAGGGTGGGCTTGGCGGGTGTCTCCGGGACACCCCATGCAGGCTCCGTTCCCGCCGGCTAGCCCGCTATCCTGCCATTAAGCCATTAAGCCGTTCAGCCAGGTCCCCCTCCCGTTTAAGCGATTCAGCCATTAAGCCATTAAGCCAAGCGCTCCTCCCTCCCTTTATCCTTCCTTCCCGCCGCCCCAGCCGATTGCCTCCGGGCATGTTCATCGACGAGGTCAAGGTGCACCTGAGGGCGGGCGACGGCGGTTCCGGCTGCCTCTCCTTCCGGCGCGAGAAGTTCATCCCCAAGGGCGGCCCCGACGGCGGCAACGGCGGCAAGGGTGGCGACGTCGTCCTGCTCTGCGACACCAACCAGGGCGACCTCGAGGACTATCGCTGGCAGCCCCATCGCGCGGCCCAGAACGGCCAGCCCGGCATGGGGCGCATGCGCACCGGCTTCGACGGCAAGCATCTCATCATGCGCCTTCCGCCGGGCACCCAGGTGCTCGACCTCGACACCGGGCGTCTCGTCGCCGAGCTCACCGAGGTCGGCGAGCGCGTGACGCTGCTGGAGGGCGGCCGCGGCGGCACGGGCAACGCCGCCTTCAAGAGCTCCGTCAACCAGGCTCCCCGCATGACCACGCCCGGCAAGCCGGGGCAGACCGGCTCCTTCCGGCTGATCATCAAGACCATCGCCGACCTCGGCCTCGTCGGCTTCCCCAACGCCGGCAAGTCCTCCCTGACGCGCGCGCTCACCTCGGCCCGCCCAAAGGTGGCGCCCTATCCCTTCACGACCCTGCATGCGAACGTCGGCGTCATCGAGTATCCGGACCGCCACGGCCGCATCCATCTCGCGGACATCCCCGGGCTGATCGAGGGTGCCAGCGAGAACCGCGGCCTCGGCCACCGCTTCCTCAAGCACATCGAGCGCTGCGCGCTGCTGGTCTTCCTGCTGGACATGTCCGGCGCCGAGGGGCGCAGGCCCGAGGCCGACTACAAGGTGCTCGACCGCGAGCTGCGCCTCTACTCCAAGGTCCTCGCCGCCAAGCCCCGCCTGGTCGTCGCCAACAAGATGGACCTTCCCGCCTCGGCCGAGAACCTCGCGCGCTTCCGCGCCAAGGTCGCCGCCCCCATCGTCCCCATCTCCTGCCTCGACGGCAAGGGCCTGCCTGAGCTTCGCGAGGTGCTCTGGAAGGCCGTCCGCGAGGGCAAGGTCCCCGCGGGCGCCAAGCCTGCCGCCGTCCGTCCGGCCGCCAAGCCCAAGGCCGCCGCCAAGCCGAGGCCCAAGGCGGCCGCTAAGGCCAAGCCGGCCCGCAAGCCGGCGTCCCGGGCCAAGGCGCGTCCCAGGAAGAAGTGAGGGTTTGGCGCGGCGACCGCCGCGGTTCCCCGCTGGCGCCTAGTCCAGCCCGCACCCCTGCCGCGTCTCGCGGGTCGGGCGGGCGACGAGGCCGGGGTGCGGCTCGAGGGCATAGGGCTCCCCGGCGCGCTCCCCTAGCAGGTGGCGGTCGCAGCACGCCATCAGCTCGGCCATGCCCTCGGTCCGTCGCATCTCGGCCAGGAAGCGGCCCTCGGCGTCGATCGCCAGCCCGACGAAGTTGAGGAACTTCTTGAGGCGCGAGGCCTTGCGGTCGTCGGGCGCGTCGGCGTCGCAGCACTCGGACGCTAGGTCGTCGATGTAGGCTCGCGCGTCCGCCAGCGTCGGGCGGTGCATCGGCAGGCCGAGCTGGTGCTCGCGCCATTGGCGGAAGATCCAGGGGTTGCGGATGGCGTGCCGGCCCATCATCGCGCCCCAGGCGCCGGTCTCGCCGACGATCCGCGACGCCTTGTCCGCGCTCCACACGTCGCCGTTGGCGATGACGGGGCAGGGCACGCGGCGGACGGCGTCCGCGATCGCCGCATAGTCCACCTCCGACCAATACAGGCCCTTCACCGTGCGCCCGTGGACGGTCAGGAGGTCGACCCCGTGGCGCGCGACCGAGTCGGTCACGGGCGCGAGCGCCGCATGGCTGTCGAACCCGAGGCGCATCTTGACGGTGAACAGCCCGGGGATCTCCGCCCGCATCGCGCGCAGGATCTCGTCCACCTTCGCCGGGTCCCGGAGCAGGCCGCCGCCGACGTTCTTGCGGTAGACCTTGGGCGCGGGGCAGCCCAGGTTGAGGTCGATGCCCGCCACGGGCAGCCGCGCCACCAGCCAGCGGATGGTGCGGACGATATGGGGGATGTCCTCGCCGATGAGCTGGGCGAAGACGGGCCGGCCGGTGCCGTGCGCCTCGATGGACTCCACGATGTGGCGCTCGGGCGTCGAGGTGTCGTGCACGCGGAGGTATTCCGTCACGAACCAGTCGGGCGCCCCCCGGCGCGCGACGACCCGGAAGAAACCGGTGGTCGTGACGTCCTGCATCGGCGCCAGGACGGAGGGCCGCGTGCCGGCGGCGACAGGCCGGGGCAGGGCGGGGCTCACGCCTTGCCGCCGCGGAGCTTCGCCAGCGCCTCCGACATGTCCTCGCAGGCGTCGGCCACCTCGGGCATCACGACGACCGGCGCCTTCGCCTTGACCGCCAGGACCAGCGAGTCGGAGGGGCGGGCGTCGACCTCGGCCACCTGGGTCGCGACCGGCCCCGACTGGCGCGCGACGACCCGCGCGAAGAAGACCCCGTCGCGGACATCCGTGATGACGACGCGCTCGACCGAGGCGTCGAGCCCCCGCAGCAGCGCGAGCATCAGGTCGTGCGTCTGCGGGCGCTCGGGGGGCTTGCCGTCGATCGCCGCCTGGAGCGCCTCGCCCACCGTCGGGTCGACCTGGATGACCAGCGTCTTGTGGCCGAGCACGAGGAAGACCGCCGTGCCCTGCTGGGTGGGGACGACATGGATGTGCTGGACCGCGTGGGCGGCGGATTTGGCCATGGGGCATCCTTCCCCTGCCGGCCGCGGGGGGCAAGCGCGATGCGGCGGCTTGCCCGCGGGCGGGAGGCCGCCTAACTGGAGGCATGTCCTTCCTCGACGACGCCTTCCTGCCCGACTGGTCGCGCCTCACCGCCGACCGCGCGGAGCCCGACATCCGGTCGGCCCTGGACGGGGCCCGCCGCCGTCTCGAGGCCTTCAAGGCCCAGGATCGCCGCCGGCTGACCTATGACTCGGTGCTCCTCGGCCTGGAGACGGTCACCCGCGAGCTCGACCGCGCATGGGGACTGCTCAGCCACCTGGACTCGGTCTTGAACTCGCCCGACCTGCGCAAGGCCTACAACGCGCTCCTCCCTGAGATCACCGCCTTCTATACCTCCATCTCCCTCGATCCCGGCGTCTGGGCCGTGCTCAAGGCCTATGCCGCCTCGCCCGAGGCCGCGTCCCTCGCCGGCGTGCGCCGCCGCTTCCTCGAGGAGACGGTGGCCGGCTTCGTCGAGGGCGGCGCGGACCTGCCGGACGATCGCAAGGCCCGCCTCGCCGAGGTGAACGCGCGCCTCGCCGCCGTCGCGCAGCGCTACTCGGAGAATGTCCTCGACTCGACCAACGCATGGGAGCTCGTGGTCGAGGACGAGGCCCGCCTCCGCGGCCTTCCGGAGTCGGCGCTCGCCGCCGCCCGTCAGTCCGCCGCCGCCAAGGGCAAGGCCGGCTGGCGCTTCACGCTCCACGCCCCCTCGCTCATCCCGCTGCTCACCTATGCGCAGGACGACTCGCTGCGCCGCGAGGCCTGGCAGGCCAGCGCCGCCGTCGGCCATCGCGCGCCGCACGACAACACGCCCCTCGTGGCCGAGCTGCTTTCCCTGCGGCACGAGAAGGCCTCGCTCCTGGGCAAGGCCCACTTCCCCGACTTCGTCCTCGCCCGCAGGATGGCCCGCGAGGGGGCCCGCGCGCTGCGGTTCGTCGAGGACCTGCATGCCCGCGTGCGCGACCGGTTCGCGGCCGAGACCGCCGAGCTCGAGTCCTTCCGCGCCGCCCGCGCCGGCGACGCCGCCCGCCCCCTGCATCCCTGGGAGTTCGGCTTCTGGGCGGAGCGCCTGCGCCGGGAGCGCTGCGGTTTCGACGACGAGGCGCTCCGCCCCTGGTTCCCCGTCGACGGCGTGGTCAACGGCATGTTCGCCCTCTTCGGGGGGCTGATGGGCTTCCGCGTCCTCGGCCGCGACACCGTCCATGTCGACCCCGCCACCGGCGTGCGCGCCGTCGTCCCCGCCAGCGGCGAGCGCGCGGAGGGCCCGCCCGCGCCGGTCTGGCACCCCGAGGTGCGGTTCTATGAGCTGTGGGACGGCTCCCGTCACCTCGGGTCGTTCTACACCGACTGGTTCCCGCGAGAGTCCAAGCGCGGCGGCGCCTGGATGAACTTCCTCCGCACCGGCGGGCCCCGCGCCGACGGCTCGTTCGCGCCCCACCTCGGGCTCATGTGCGGCAACTTCACCCCGCCCGTGGCGGGCCGCCAGGCGCTGCTCACCCACGACGAGGTGACGACGGTCTTCCACGAGTTCGGCCACCTGATCCACCACCTGCTCTGCGAGGTTGAGGTCGAGTCGCTCGCGGGCACGCGCGTCGCCTGGGACTTCGTCGAGCTCCCCTCCCAGATCCTCGAGAACTGGTGCTGGTACCGGGAGTCGCTGGACACCTTCGCCCGCCACCACGAGACCGGCCAGGCGCTGCCGGACGACCTTCTCGCCAAGCTGGACGCCGCGGCCACCTTCCGCGCCGCGACCGCCTGCATGCGCCAGCTGGCGTTCGGGAAGCTGGACCTCGACCTCCACCTCCGCGCCGCCGAGGGGGCCTCCATCGACCTCGACCGGCACTGGAACGAGACGATGCGCGACTGGACGGCGCGCACCACGCAGCCGGTGCCCGCGATGGCCCGTCGCTTCACCCATCTCTTCGGCGACGCCACCGGCTACGCGTCGGGCTACTACTCCTACAAGTGGGCCGAGGTGCTCGACGCCGACGCCTTCGGGCGCTTCCGCAAGGAGGGCCTGCTCAACCCCGATACCGGCCGTGCCTTCCGCAAGGCCGTGCTCTCGCGCGGCAACGACAGCCCTCCGGACGCCCTCTTCCGCGAGTTCATGGGCCGCGATCCCGACCCCGAGGCTCTGCTGGTCAGGGACGGGCTGGCCTGATCGGAAAGCGGATCGGAGGGCTCCCGATTGCCTCGGCCGGGCGGCGGTTCGGCACGTCAGTTCGTGGTCGTGATCAGGCCGTTCAGCGGTTCCGCCGGGCGGCCCAGGCGCCCGTCGCGCCCCCGCCCCTCCTTTCCCTGTCCCCCGCTCCCCTCATCCCCCCGTCCCCCGAACCCCAACTTTACCCTTCCCCCTTTCCCCGCCGCCCTCTACTCCCCCCATCTGAACGATTGTCCATGGAGCTCCGCAACCTCGCCATCATCGCCCACGTCGACCACGGGAAGACCACCCTGACCGACCGGCTCCTCTATCAGTCCGGCATGTTCCGGACGGAGGACCTCGACAAGCTGGCCGGCGGCCAGCACGGCCTCATCATGGACTCGGGCGACCTCGAGCGCGAGCGCGGCATCACCATCACCGCCAAGAACTGCGCGATCAAGTGGACCGACCCCCGCGACCAGAAGGAATATAAGATCAACCTCATCGACACCCCG
>CAYYLJ010000036.1:0-6852 GCA_964472585.1 uncultured Enterobacteriaceae bacterium
ATCCACCAGGTGGCGTAGGTGGAGAACTTGTAGCCGCGGCGGTACTCGAACTTCTCGACGGCCTTCACGAGCCCCATGTTGCCCTCCTGGATGAGGTCGGTGAACAGGAGGCCGCGGTTCTGGTACTTCTTGGCGATGGAGATGACCAGCCGGAGGTTGTGCTCGACCATCTCGGTCTTCGCGCGCTGGGCGTCGGCGAGGTGGGCCCTGACCTTGCGCGCGGTCTCGAGGAGGTCGGCGGGGGTCATGCGATACTGGCGCTCGAGCTCGCGGGCGCGCGCGGCGGAGACGGCGCCGGCGGCCGGCTTGGCCTTGGCGCGCCGGGGGCCGACCTGGGGGCGGGCGGGCTCGGCGATGCGGCGGCAGTCCTCGAGGTCGGCCGCCATCCGGTCGAGGATGTTCTCCTCGAAGAGCTTCATCTTGAAGTAGAACCGGCGGAGCACGTCCTTGCACTCGCGCTCGATCCGGCGGAACTTCTCGCGCTCGGCGTCGCGCGACTTGTCCGCGCGCTGCGAATCCAGCTTCTGCCAGGCCTTGTCCAGCCGCTTGGCCAGCTTCTCGGCGGACTCGGTCACCTTGGGCAGGGCCTTGTAGTAGGCGTCGCGCGAGTCGACCTTCTTGTCGATGACGACGCGGTCGAAGCGCTCCTCCTTGCGGAGCAGCTTCCGCCCGAGATCGAGCTGGTAGGGCAGGGTGAGCCAGCAGGAGAAGAGGACATCCTGGGCGAGGAGCTCGGCGGTCTCGATGCGCTTGGAGATCTCGACCTCCTGCTCGCGGGTGAGCAGGGGCTTGTGGCCCATCTGCTTCAGGTAGACGTTGAAGGGGTCATAGGGCGCGTCGGCGGGCGTGCCGCGGGAGCTCTCCTCCTCGTCGGTCTCGAGCTTGCGCTGGAACGCCTCGACCTCGTCCTCGTCGAGGATCTTGATGTCGAGCTCGTCGAGGATGTTCATCACCTTCTCGATGAGCTCGGGGTCGGTGGCGCTCTCCGGGATGGCCTCGTTGATGTTCTGGACGGTGACGAAGCCCTTGGCCTTCGAGAGGCGGATCAGACCCTGGACCTTGTCATCGACGCCGCTGGAGCCGGAGGGGGCGGGCTTGGCGGCGGGCTTGGCCACCGCGGGCATGACCGAGCCCTTCGACACCGGCGGCCTGGGTTCCGCGACCTTGCCGGTCGGCTTGGCGGGCAGGGTCTTCGCCGGACGCTTGGCGGGGGCCGGGGCGGGCTTCTTGGCGGCAGGCTTGGTGGAGGCCTTGGGCGGCGTCTTGGCGGCGGGCTTGGCCGGGGTCCTGGGGAGAGGTTTCTTCTTCTTGGGAGTGCTGGGCATGGAAATCAGAGTGCCGGCGGCTGGGAGCGCGCGCGGCGGAGGGCTATCTTATCACGCTGGAGAAGCAGGAGGCCCTCCGCGTCGTCCGGCGGGTGCGAGGCGATGCGGGCGTCGAGCGCCCTGAGGCGGCCCTGAATGTGTCGGTCATGGAAGGAACGCAAGACGGCGTTGATGATCGTCCGGCGCTCCTGTTCGTCAGCGCTGCCGTCGGAAGGTTCCGCCGCAATCCGGGCCGCGATCGACTGGCACTCGGCATCGAGCCGGCCGAGCACCGCCCGCAGGTTGTCGAACTCGCCATGCAGGGCCTCGTTCAGGAGGGCGGCGAGGAGTTTTCCGGAGGGCAATTGTGATTCAATCCATTCCAGCGGAAGAACTTGCGATACCGGATGCACATAGGCATCGGCCGCCATGAGCTGGCGGCACAAGTCGTCCTCCGGGCTGGAGAGGCGGGTGGGAGCGTCGGCTTGGGCGCCATCGGCGAGGCCCGGGGCGACGGCTTGGAGCTGGGCGGCCGGACGCTGGGCCCGGCGGGAGGCGCGGTCGCGCTCATAGGCCAGGTGCACCTCGCGGATTCCGATGCCCGCGTGGCGCGCGGCCTCGGTCAGCGCCTCCTGGACGACCTCCTCGGCCCCCGCCTGCTCGAGGAGCTGGAAGAGCTCGCCGAGGTGCGAGAGACGCGCGGCGAGGGGCTGGCCGGCGACCTCGGGCGGGATGAGGGTGCGGACGCAGAAGCGCATCGCGCTCTCGGCGGCGGCGGCCATCGCGGGCCACTGCGCCGCGTTGCCGGGCTCGGCGAAGAAGGCGTCGGGGTCCTTGCCGTCGGGCACGGCGACGAAGCGGACGTCGAGGCCGGCGCGGAGGCCGAGCGGGAGCAGGCGCATGGCCGCCTTCTGCCCGGCGGCGTCGGAGTCGAGGAAGACGAGCAGCTGGTCCGAGAAGCGCTTGATCTGCGCGAGGTGCTCCTCCGTCACCGCGGTGCCCTGCGCGGCCACCGCGCCGGGGACGCCGGCGCCGTGGCAGCGGATGGCGTCGAGCTGGCCCTCGACGAGGACGAAGGGGCCGCGGTCGGGCCGGTTGTCCTTGGCGCGGTCGAGGTTGAAGACCGTGCGGGTCTTCTTGAAGAGCTCGGTCTCGGGCGAGTTCACGTACTTCGCCTCGCGCGTCGGGTCGTCCTCCGGGGTGATGTCGAGGCTGCGCGCGGTGAAGGCGATGGGCCGACCCTGGATGTCCCGGATGGGGATGACGAGCCGCCCGCGGAACCGGCAGCGCCAACGCGCGGGGTCGGGCGACCGGTCCGTGCCGAAGAAGAGCCCCGAGCCGGCGATGGCCGCGGGCTCGAAGCCCTTGCGCAGGAGGCCCTGGATGAGGCGCGCGTCGTCGACCGGCGCCAGCCCCACGCGGAAGTCGTCCGCCACCTCCAGCGGGAACCGCCGCGTCTCCGTCCAGTAGCGGCGTATCCAGTCGCCGTGGACGGGGTCGTCGCGGAGGCAGCGGTGCCAGTAGTCGGCGACGAGGTCGTGGATGTCGAGCAGCTGCCGGCGCAGCGAGGGCGCGTCGCCGCCGCGCCCGTTCTCGTACTCGAGGGCGTGGCCGAAGCGCGTGGCGACGCGCTCGACGGCCTCGGGGAAGTCCAGCCCCTCGCGCATCATGACGAGCTTGAAGATGTCGCCGCCCTGCTGGGTGCTGAAGCAGTACCAGAGCCCGTTCTCGGGGTTCACCTTGAAGGACGGCGTCCGCTCGGTCTTGAAGGGGCTCAGGCCCCACCATTCGCGCCCGCGCTGGCGGAGCTGGGTGTAGTCGCCGGCGAGCGCGACGATGTCGGCCTTGTCGCGCAGGGCATCGATGGATCGGCGGGCGATGGAGGCCAAGGGCGTGTCAGCTCCTCGTCAGGTCGTAGCCGTCCTTGCGGTCCGCCATCGTCCAGCCGGCCGCCGCGATCTCGGCGCGGAGGGCGTCGGCGGCCTTGAAGTCCCTGGCCTGCTTCGCCGCCCAGCGTCGCTCGGCCAGCGCGCGGACCTCGGCGGGCGCCTCGGCCGCCGGCTTGGCCTCAAAGAGCCGGATGCCCAGCGCGAAGAGGATGCGGGCCAGCCCGGCCACGTCCTGCCTGGCCTGGGCGTCGTCGGCGGGCGGGGTCGCCAGCGCCTTGAAGATCTCGCCCGTGGCGCCCGGCACGTTGAGGTCGTCGCGTAGGCGCTCCCAGGCGGCCGCGAGGCGCCCCCAGGCGACCCTCGGCTCATGCGCGGTGGGCGGCGCGAACTCCGCGCGGGTGAAGCCGGCGGCGGCGAGGAGGGCGTCGGCGCCGCGCTCGAGCTTGGCGAGGGCGGAGCGGGCGTCCTCTAGCCCCTTGAAGGTGAAGTTCAGCGGCGAGCGGTAGTGCCCGCTGAGCAGCGCCCAGCGCACCTCCATCGGCGTCCAGCCCATGCCGCCGAGCTCGTCCAGCGTGTGGAGGTTGCCGAGGGACTTCGACATCTTGCGCCCCTCGACCATGAGGTGGGCGCTGTGGAACCAGTGCGCGGCGAAGCCCTTCACGCCGGTGGCGCACTCGCTCTGGGCGATCTCGTTCTCGTGGTGGGGGAAGCAGAGATCGACGCCGCCGGCGTGGAGGTCGAAGGTCGCCCCGAGGTGCTCGAGCGACATCGCCGAGCACTCGATGTGCCAGCCGGGCCGGCCCTCGCCCCATGGGCTGGGCCAGAAGTTGGCGCCGTCCTCGGGCTTGCGGGCCTTCCATAGCGCGAAGTCCGAGGCGGACTCGCGGTCGTACTCGTCGGCGTCGTTGGCCTCGCCGGCGCTGTTGGTCGACTGGGTGGCGAGGCGCGTCCGGTCGAGGCGGGAGAGCTTCCCGTAGTCCGGGCAGGAGCAGACCTTGAAGTAGACGGAGCCATCCTTGGCCACGTAGGCGTGGCCGCGGGCGACCAGGGCCTCGATCATCCGCACCTGCTGGGGGATGTGGTCGACGGCGCCGGGCTCGACGTGGGGGGGCAGGAGGTTGAGGGCCGCGCAGTCACGGTGGAACTTCTCCGTCCAAGCCTTGGTGAACTCGCCCAGGGTCTTCCCCGCCGCCTGGGCGCCGCGGATGGTCTTGTCGTCGACGTCGGTGATGTTCCGCACGTGGCGCACGCGGATCCCCTCGGTCTCGAGGACGCGCCGGAGGGTGTCCTGGAGGACGAAGGTGCGGAAATTGCCGATGTGGGCCGGTCCGTAGACCGTCGGTCCGCAGCAATACATGCCGTAGATCCCATCCGCCCGCCGGGGGAGCAGCGGGAGCGACTCCCGGGTCATCGTGTCATGGAGCAGGACGGGCATGAAAGGGGGATTCTTGGCAGAGGATGCGCCGGGGCCGATATCAGGTTCGACCGCGGGACGTCATCGGATGAAAGGCGGAAGTGGCTCCCGGGGGAAGCCGGAATCGGCGGGCTCTGTCTCAGTTCATCGAGGTCCCTCCATGGCGGCGGGCGGCGACCGCCTGCGCGAAGGCCGGGAGATGGCGTGAGAGGCGCCTTAGCATCCCCTCCGGCCCGTGTCGCTCGGCCAGGGCGTCAATCACAGGGTCCACGTGCTGCGGGGTCGCATCGAGCAGGTCGCAGAGGAAGTCGTCGGGGGACAACGCCTCGACACCCACGGGCGCCAGGTCCCTCGCGTCGAAGTCCCTGAGGTTGAAGGTGACGATGAGGCGGGCGCCGGAGGCGAGGGCGGTGGCGAGGACATGCCGGTCCTTGGGGTGGTTGAGCGCCGCCGCGAGCGACGCCTCGCAGGGCGGCACCATCGCCTCGTCGAACGCCGCACGGATCTCCTGCTGCCAATCGTCCGCGATCGCGTCGGGCCATCCCAGCTTGCGATGCGCGCCGCGGACCTCCTGCAGGATGGCCTCCGACCAGCGAGGATGGAGGCAGTGGGGAGTCTCCGCGAGACGCAGGAGGACGTCGGCCACGCCCGCGTTGGCGAGCACGCAGGCGTCAAGCACCACGAGGACGGGGCGCGTCAGCATGGCCCTTCGTCCAAGCCGGCCTTGCCGAGCTTGTCCCTGAGGCGCTCCAGGGCGGCGCGTCGCTTCGCCTCGCGGCGCCGGGCGAAGGCCTGGACGTCCTCGAACCGGAGTCGCCGATGGCTGCCGACCTTGTGGAAGGGGAGGGCGCCCTCATCCAGCAATCTCACCAGGAACTGGCGCGACATCCCGAGAAAATCGGCCGCCGTGCGGGGCGTCATCGTGGATTCGCCGCAGGTGATCACCACCGAGCGCCCCTCGCAGAGGTCCTTGGCGACCTGGAGGAGGACGAGCATGAGGTCGGGGGTCATCGGCAGCTCGCTGCCATCGGGCGCCTTGAGGCTGGAGGGACCGGTCTTCCCGATGGATAGACCGGCAAGCTGCTCCAGTTTGCGTCGGTCGCGGGGGTCTCGAGGAGGGGACATGTGAATCGGGGGGTGCATGGGACTTGGGTTTCGTCCCATTATCTGCTATAAGTGCAACCTGTCAATCGAGCGATGGGGTTGGCCGGGACTGGGGAAGTCCGGAGGCAAGCCCGCGGGTTGGGGTGGGAGGGTGCATGATCATCATGGCACGGCCGAGGCTTTCTTTTCCGCTCCGCCTTCCAAGCGCGGCCATCCTTCAGGGAGGACTTCCCAGAAACGCCCGGGCGGATTCCCTCATCCATAAACCCGGCTGTCGACTCCTCGGCTGTGATGCGGGGATTGCTAATAACCCCGACCTGCCTTTCGCGCGGCGCTTTGCCGCTTTATCGGGACGCGGTCCGAGGTCAGGCTCGCCGTTCCCCATTCCCATGTCCCACCCCTCCCGCCTCGCCTTCCTCCTCCTCGGCTCGACCCTCGCCCTCGGCTTCTTCCTCGGCGCCGACCGCATCGCCCACGCCGTCGCGCTGCGCCGCGCGCAGCCCGAGACCACCGTCCGCGGCGTGGCGACGCAGCAGGTCAAGTCGGACATCGGACTGATGTCCATCCAGCTCTCCCGTCGCGGCACGAGCCTCGACGCCCTGACGGCCGCGCTCAACACGCGCCGCGAGGCGCTACTCAAGGACCTCGCCCTGCGCGGCTTCGCCGCCGTCGACCTCACCGTCGAGGCCCTGGACTACAACGTCTACGAGCCGGCCCCTGCCGGCACGAAGGAGATCAACCCCGAGCGCCATGCGCGCGGCGCCGAGCGGGAGTTCGGCGTCCACCAGACGATCCGCATCCGCACCCCCAAGGTGCGCGAGCTCCTCGACTACTCGCGCACCACGGTGGACTTCGCCGGCGAGGTGCAGATGGGCCGCAGCCGCCCCGAGTTCCGCGTCAGCAGCCTCGATGACTCGAAGCGCGAGCTGCTGGAGGCCGCGACCAAGGATGCGCGCCGGCGCGCCGAGATCCTCGTCGCCGGCTCCGGCAGCCAGGTGGGCAACCTCCTCGAGGCCTCCCAGGGCGTCTTCGAGGTGCTCTCGCTCGAGAACCCCCGCAGCGGCGGATACGACACCTACGACACGACCTCGATCGACAAGCTCATGCGGGTCGTCGTGACCCTCCGCTACGAGATCGTGCG
>CAYYLJ010000037.1:0-1152 GCA_964472585.1 uncultured Enterobacteriaceae bacterium
CACACCAAGGTCGTCGCCGACACCGGCGACTTCGCCGCCATGAAGGCCTTCAAGCCCCTGGACGCGACGACCAACCCCAGCCTCATCCTGAAGGCCGTCCAGATGCCCGAGTACCAGGCGCTGCTCCGGAAGGCCGCGCAGGACAACAAGTCGCGCGGCGTGGGCGCCGCGGTCGACGCCCTCCTCATCGCCTTCGGCACCGAGATCCTGAAGATCGTCCCCGGCCGCGTCTCGACCGAGGTCGACGCGCGCCTGTCCTTCGACAAGGCCGCGACCGTCGCCAAGGCCCGCGAGCTCATCGCCCTGTACAAGGCCGCCGGCATCCCCCGGGAGCGCATCCTCGTCAAGATGGCCTCCACCTGGGAGGGCATCCAGGCCGCCCGCGAGCTCGAGGCCGAGGGCATCCGCTGCAACCTCACCCTGCTCTTCTCCTTCGCCCAGGCCGTGGCCTGCGCCGACGCCAAGGTGCAGCTGATCTCGCCCTTCGTGGGCCGCATCTACGACTGGCACAAGAAGTCGCAGGGCGCCAACTGGAACGAGGCCGCCAACGCCGGCGCCGCCGACCCCGGCGTGCAGTCGGTGCGCCGCATCTACGCCTATTACAAGAGGAACGGCATCAAGACCGAGGTCATGGGCGCGTCCTTCCGCAACACCGGCCAGATCAAGGCGCTCTGCGGCTGCGACCTCCTCACCATCGCCCCCAACCTGCTCGACGAGCTGTCCAAGGACAATGCGGCCGTGCCGCAGGTCCTCGACCCCTCCAAGTCGGCCGCCGAGGGCGAGCCTGCCAAGGCCTGGGGCGAGAAGGAATTCCGCTGGCACCACAACGAGGACGCCATGGCCACGGAGAAGACCGCCGAGGGCATCCGGTTGTTCGCGGTCGACGGCAAGAAGCTCGACGACCTGGTCGCCAAGGCCATCGGCTGAAGGCGACCGAGGCGAGTCAGGCCGAGCCCCGCATGGGGCGAGGCCAAGCCATACCCTAATCCGGTTGTTCGCGGTCGACGGCAAGAAGCTCGACGACCTGGTCGCCAAGGCGATCGGCTGAGAAGACTCCAGAGGACAGACTTCAGGGGATAGACCTCAAAGGACAGACCTCAAAGGACAGACTTCAAAGGACAGGAGGAGAAAGGGCTCAGCCTGGCACGGCAT
>CAYYLJ010000037.1:1252-5728 GCA_964472585.1 uncultured Enterobacteriaceae bacterium
TCAAAGGACAGACTTCAAAGGACAGGAGGAGAAAGGGCTCAGCCTGGCACGGCATGCGGCCTGAGCGACCAGGCAACAAGGGCACGCCCTGGCCTTTGAAGTCTGTCCTTTGAAGTCTACCCTCGCCGACGCTGGCGCACCGCCTCGAAGAGGCACACGGCGGCGGCGGTCGACACGTTGAGCGAGTCCGAGAGGCCGGCCTGCGGGATGAACACGCGGGCGTCGGCCGCCTCCAGCCAGGCCGGGGCGAGGCCGTCCTTCTCCGAGCCCATCACGATCGCCACCGGGCCGCGGGCATCGACGTCCCAGAGCGGCTTGGCGCCGTCGGGCGTGGTCGCGAGGACGCGCAGGCCCTTGGCCCTGGCCCAGGCGATGGCGTCGGCGGTGGAGGCCACGGCGACGGGCACCGAGAAGGCCGCGCCCTGGGCGGCGCGGATCACGTTGGGGTTGAAGAGGTCGGTGACCGGGTCGCAGACGACCAGGGCCGCGCAGCCGGCGGAATCGGCGGTGCGCAGGAGCGCGCCGAGGTTGCCGGGCTTCTCCACGGCCTCGGCGACGAGGACGAGGGGGTCCTTGCCGAGGGCGAGGCGGGCGAGCGACGTGTCCCAGGTCTCGGCGACGCCGAGCAGGCCGTCGGGGCCCTCGCGGCCGCTCACCTTGTCGAACGCGGCGTCGCCCAGCTCGCAGAGCGCGACGCCCGCGCCGGCGAGCTTGGCGAGGAGGGCCTCCGACGCCGCGGCGTCCTTGAACAGCGCGGGGCAGAAGTAGGCCTCCTCGATCGCGACCTTGCGCTCGAGGGCGCGGGACAGCTCGCGAAGGCCCTCGACGAGGAAGCGGCCGCGCGCGTCGCGCACCGCGCGGTCGCGGAGCTTGGCGACCCCCTGCACGCGGGGGTTCTGTCGGCTGTGGATGACCTCGTCGGGCACGCGACAGTCATGGGCGAACCGGCGCCGGCAGGCGAGCCGCCTTTCGCGCTCGACCTTCCGCCCCCCGCGGGGGAGGGTCGCCCCGTGGAAGAACGTCCCCGCCAAGCCCCTCCCAAGTTCAAGGCCGAGCCCTTCGCCTACCACGAGGAGGTCACCCTGACGGTCGACAACCTGACGAACCTGGGCGACGGCGTGGGGCGGGTCGACGGCTGGGTCGTGTTCGTTCCCGGCGCCCTGCCCGGCGAGCGCATCACCGCCCGCATCTGGCACAACGCGGCCAACTTCTCGCGCGGCGACCTGGTCCGCATCCACCAGCGCTCGCCCCACCGCGTCGAGCCCCGCTGCCCGCTCTTCGGGTCCTGCGGCGGCTGCCAGTACCAGAACCTCGCCTACGAGGAGCAGCTGCGCTGGAAGCAGGCCCAGCTCAAGGACGCCCTGGCCCGCCTCGGCGGCATCGAGACGGAGGTCGACCCCTGCCACCCCTCGCCGCGGCAGTGGGGCTACCGCACGAAGCTCACCCCGCACTTCCAGCCGCCGCGCGGCCCGGGCGAGTTCCCCATCGGCTTCCTGCACGCGCACAACGCCCGCCGGCTGGTGGACGTCCCCGCCTGCCCCATCGCGACCGACGCCGTGAACGCCGCGCTCAAGGAGGTCCGCCGCGAGGTCCGCGCCCGCGCCGGGGAGTTCCGCCGCGGGGCGACGCTCCTCCTGCGCGAGACGAAGGAGGGCGTCGTGACCGACCCGCGCGCCTCCGTCACCGAGACGGTGGGGGACCTCACCCTGCGCTTCGTCGCGGGCGACTTCTTCCAGAACAACCCCTCCATCCTGCCCGCCTTCGTCGGCCACGCGGTCGAGCTGGCCAAGGCCTCCGGGGCGCGCCACCTCGTCGACGCCTACTGCGGCTCGGGCCTCTTCGCCCTCTCGGCCGCCCGCCACTTCGAGTCCGTCCACGGCGTGGAGGTCTCCGAGGACGCCGTGCGCAAGGCCGCGGAGAACGCCGCCGCCAACCGGCTGCTCAACTGCCGCTTCGTGGCCGGCTCGGCCGAGGCCATCTTCGGCAAGCTGCCGGTCAGGGGCCCCGAGACGGCCGTGATCATCGACCCGCCGCGCAAGGGCTGCGACGAGGCCTTCCTCGCCCAGCTCGACGCCTACGCGCCGCGCCGCATCGTCTACGTCAGCTGCGCGCCCGACACCCAGGCGCGCGACATCCGCTGGCTCGCCGCGCGCGGCTGGAAGGTCCTCTCGGCCCGGCCCTTCGACCTCTTCCCGCAGACCCGCCACATCGAGAGCATCGTCGCGCTCGCCAAGGCCTGACGGGCGGCGGGGGCAAGGAAAAGGGGCCCCTCGCGGGGCCCCTGATGCCACGACCGGCGCGCCCGGTCAGGCCGCGGGCGGGGCGGCCGGCGCGGCGCCGTCCTCCTCGTCCTCGGCCTTCTCGACCTTGGAGATCCCGAGCAGGGTCTCGCCCTCCTTCAGGCGCATGACGCGGACGCCCTTGGTGTTGCGGCCGGCGGTGCAGCGGATGTCGGAGACCTTGGTGCGGATGGACTGGCCGCCCTTCGTCAGGAGCATGACCTCGTCCTCCTCGCGGACGCTCAGGGCGCCGGCCACGCCGACCTCCGTGCTGATGGCGATGACGCCCTTGCCGCCGCGGGACTGCTTGCGGTAGACGGGCTCCTTGGTCTCGGGGTCGTCGTAGGGCGTGCGCTTGCCGATGCCGTCGACGCCGACGACGAGCAGGGTGCAGGCGGGGTCGACGATCTCCATCGCCTTCACGCTGTCGCCCTTCTCCAGGTTCATGCCGATGACGCCGGTGGTGTCGCGGCCCATGGCGCGGACGTCGGTCTCGTGGAAGCGGATGCTCATGCCGGACTGCGAGATCATGACGACCTCGTTGTCCCCGCCGGTCAGCTTGACCGAGATGAGCGCGTCGCCGTGCTCGATGTTCACGCCGATGATGCCGCCCTTGCGGTAGTTGGCGTACTTGGAGATCTCGGTCTTCTTGATGATGCCGTTGCGGGTGCACATCACGAGGAACTTGCCGGGCTCGAAGTTGCTGACGCAGACCATCGCGGCCAGGGACTCGCCGTCCTGCAGGTCGAGAAGGCGGGCGATGGACTTGCCGCGGGCGGCGCGGGCGGCCTCCTCGATGTCGTAGACCTTCTCCACGTACACGCGGCCGTTGTTCATGAAGAACAGGATGTGGTCGTGGGTGTTGGCCGTGAAGAGGTGCTCGATGAAGTCGTCCTCGCCCTCGACGGGCTTGGCCAGCTCGGCGCCCTTGGTGCCCTTGCCGCCGCGCTTCTGCAGGCGGTACTGGGCCACGGGGGTGCGCTTGATGAAGCCGGCGTGGGAGACGGTGACGACGCAGCCCTCGTTGGCCACGATGTCCTCCATGGAGAGCTCGCCCTCGTGGGCGCTGACCTTGGTCAGGCGCGGCGTGGTGTGCTTCTTGGCGACGTCGCGGAGCTCCGTCTTGATGAGCGAGAGGAGCTTGGCCTCGCTGCCGAGGATGGACTGCAGCTCCTCCACCAGCGCGAGCAGGGCGCGGTACTCCTCCTCGATCTTGTCGCGCTCCAGGCCGGTCAGCTGGTAGAGGCGCAGGTCGAGGATGGCGAGGGCCTGGCGCTCGGAGAGGCCGTACTTGTCCATCAGCTTGCCCCGGGCCTCGTCGCGGTTGGACGAGGCGCGGATGATCTTCACGAAGTCGTCCAGGTTCTTGAGGGCGATCTTGAAGCCCTCGAGGATGTGGGCCCGGTCCTCGGCCTTGCGCAGGCGGAACTGGGTGCGGCGGGTGACGACGTCGCGGCGGTGCTCGATGAAGCAGTCGAGCAGCTCGCGGATGTTCATCTGCTTGGGGCGGCGCTTGTCCAGCGCGAGCAGGATGACGCCGAAGGAGCTCTCGAAGGCGGTGTGCTTGTACAGCTTGTTGATGACGACCTTCGGGTTCTCGTTGCGCTTGAGCTCGATGACGATGCGCGTGTTCTCGTCGGACTCGTCGCGCAGGTCGGAGACCTCGTCGAGGACCTTCTCGCCGACCAGGCGGGCGATGTCGATGACGAGGGAGGCGCGGTTGACGTTGTAGGGGATCTCCGTGAGGACGACCTGCTCCTTGCCGTTCTTGAGCTCCTCGGTGTGGGCGACGCCGCGGGTGCGGACGATGCCGCGGCCGGTCGTCAGGTACTGGCGGACGCCCTCGCGGCCGTTGATGATGCCGCCGGTGGGGAAGTCGGGGCCCTGGATGACCTTGGTCAGCTCCTCGGCGGTGGTGGAGGGCTTGTCGATGATGCGGCAGACGGCCTCGACCAGCTCGCCCAGGTTGTGCGGGGGGATGTTGGTCGTCATGCCGACGGCGATGCCGGTCGAGCCGTTCATCAGCAGGTGCGGCAGGGCGCTGGGGACGACGGTGGGCTCGGTGGTCGACTCCTTGTAGTTGGGGGCGAAGTCGACCGTCTCCTCGTCGATGTCGGCCAGGAGGTCCTCCGCCAGCTCCGAGAGGCGGCACTCGGTGTAGCGGTAGGCGGCGGGCGGGTCGCCGTCGACGGAGCCG
>CAYYLJ010000038.1:0-4866 GCA_964472585.1 uncultured Enterobacteriaceae bacterium
CACCCCACCCCCCTCAGTCCCCAACAAAGCCATTCAGCGATTAAGCCCGCCCCGAGCCCCATCCCCCCATCCCCCCATCCCCCCATCCCCCCATTCCCCAATTTCCCCTCGCCCTCGGCGGCCTCGATTTTATTAAAAAAGTCACCCGCTTGCCCCAGCGCCTTCCAGAGACCGCCGCCGTTCGCGACCAGATTGAGCGCCTGCTCGCCCTGCCCGCCATCCGTCGTTCGCCCAACTCCCTGAAGTTGCTCTCGCACCTCGGCGAGCGCCTGTTGCAAGGCCGCCCCGCGCCCGGACAATATGAGCTGGCCACCGAGGTCATGGGCCTGGGGCGCGACTTCGACCCCGATGCCAACCCGCTCATCCGCATGCAGGCGGGTCGTCTTCGCCGCGCCCTTCGCGCGCATGCCGAGGGCCCCGGCGCCGCGGACCCCGTCCGCATCCTCCTTTCCTCCGGCTCGTATGCGCTCACGGCGGAGTCGCCTGCCGCACCCGCCGCGCCGCGCATGGTCGTCCGTCCCCTGGTCGCCCTCGCGGAGTTTCGCGGCATCGGGCTAGGTCCGGCCCAGGCCCATCTTCCCTCGGTCCTGGCGGAGGAGCTTGCCCTCTGCCTGGGCGGCGTCTCCGGTCTCCGCGTCCACGGCCCGTTGTCGAGGGCCCGGCTCGACCAGGACCATCTCGACGCCGCCGCCGCCGCGCGACGCGCGGGCGCCGATCTCGCCTTGGACGGCTCGCTCCAGGCCGCCGACGACGGGTTGGTCGTCCGGCTGAGGTTGCTCGACGCCCTCACCGGCGAGCAGCTCTGGTCCTCCCGCCGCCGTTGCGCGGAAGGGCCTTGCCAGCTCGCCGAGATGGAGGGCGAGCTCATCCGGCAGATGGGCGTCGAGATCGGCGAGGACTTCGGCGTCATCGACCGGCACCTGTCCGACCTCGCCAAGGTCAAGCCCGCCGCCGCGCTCTCCGTCGTCGAGGCCATCGCCCTCGCCCGCACCTATCTCGCCACCTTCGCGCCCGAGTTGCGTGACCGATCGATCGAGGCCCTGCGACGCGCCTGCGCCGAGCATCCCGCCGAGCCCTTGCCTCCCGCGACGCTCGTCATCGTGCTCGCCAGCCTCGTCGGCGACCACACCTGGAGTCAGCCGTGGCCCAAGGATGAGATGAGGGCGCGCGCCGAGACCGCCCGGCGCCTCGCCCCGGATTCTCCCTGGACGCTCCTCGCCTGCGCGGCGGACGCCTGGATGCGCCGAGGCGACGACGACCTGGCCCGACTCGCCGATCGCGTCGCCGCCGCGCCGCATCTCAGCCCG
The DNA here is from genome assembly GCA_964472585.1 of uncultured Enterobacteriaceae bacterium. Classification (GTDB taxonomy): domain Bacteria; phylum Verrucomicrobiota; class Verrucomicrobiia; order Opitutales; family UBA953; genus UBA8828. The sequence goes on from CAYYLJ010000038.1 coordinate 1,308, forward strand.
ATCATCCGCGGCGGGATCGGCCTGTGGATGCTCCTGCGCTCGACCCGTCCCGAGCTCGCGCTTGCCTGGATCGAGGAGGCGTTCGCGGCGCATCCGCACCAGCCCACCGCTTACCACATCGGGCGCATGTGCGCCCACTTGCTCGCCGGCGACGCCGCCGGCCTTTCCCGTGCATTGGCCGACTACGGCCATGACGACGGCTGGGCCCGACCCTTGCTCGAGGGGGTCGTCGCCGCCTGGAAGGGCGACCGCGCCGGCGCCCTTGCCCGCCTTGAGCAGCTGCAGCAGGCCGATCCCACCTTCGCAACCCACGGGCTAGGGCGTTTTTCGGCCATCTGGCATGAGGACTACCAAAAAGCCGTCCATCGGGCCTTTTGCACCGTCCGATTGCGCCTCCCTGCCACCAAGGCGTTACCGTAACGCCGTTGAGGTCGTGGGGCGGGTTGGTAGCAGATGGTCCCATGACCCGTGCTCTCCCCCTTGGTGTTCTTCTCGCTGCGGCTTCCCTCGGCGCCCAGACTTACATCACGATTTCCGGCTCCGGAGGTATTGCCGGTGAAAGTTATTCGACGGCCATCAGCACGGATTCCAATGGCGAATTGTCGGCGGAGCTCGATCTGGCCTTCCGAATCGAATACCTCGCCGTCGGCGGCGGTGGTGCCGGCGGCACTGCCGGCGGCAGCGGTGGCGAGAATACCTGGGGCGCCGGTGGCGGTGGCGCCGGCGGCGTGATCAGCGGCTTGGTCGACCTTCCGGAATGGAATGCCGATGCCTATGCCGAGTCCCTGGTGGGAGTCATCGTCGGCGCCGGCGGCACCGCTGCCGCCTACAGCGCCGGCAGCACGTCCACCGGCAATTCGGGAACGGATTCGCGGATCGTGTTCTTCATTTATGACGTGCTTGAGGCGATCGGCGGCGGTGGCGGCGCCGGCAGCAACAATTCCTCCACGGGTGGCGTGGGTCGCAGCGGCGGCTCCGGCGGCGGCGGTGGCGGCGATGGCCTCAAGTCCGGCGGTGCCGGAACCGATGGTCAGGGCTACGCTGGCGGCACCTCTCGCAGCTCGGCCACCAATCGTGCCGCGGGCGGCGGCGGCGGCGGCGCGGGCGGCGTTGGCCAGATCGGCGGTCCTCCCAACGGTCACAATGCCGGTGTCGGCGGCAATGGCGGCGTCGGCATCACCTCCACCATCACCGGAACGTCCGTCTATTACGGCGGCGGCGGCGGCGGCGGCGGTCGTGACACCAATGGCGGCGCCACCTCAGCCGGCGGCACCGGCGGCCTTGGCGGCGGCGGCAATGGTTCAGGACAGGGCAATGCCACCTCCGGCACCGACGGTCTCGGCGGCGGCGGCGGCGGCTCGGGCGCCGATGGCAAGGGTGGCGACGGCGGCGACGGTGTCGTCATCTTCCGCTACAAGGGCGAGGCGGCCGGCACGGGCGGCAACGTTGCCGCCGGCACGGGCACGGCGGCTGGCTACACCATCCACACCTTCTCCACGGCGGGCGAGTACGTTCTCGACCTTTCCACGACCGACCTCGATGCCCGCCTGGGCGCCACCGTCCTCTCGACAATCACGGGCACAGGCTCGCTCGATGTCCGCACCAACGGCACCATCGTCTACGTCGGAAACGCGTCGCACACCGGCGGCACCAATGTCCAACGGGGCACCTTCCAGTTCGGCAACGGCAACGTGCACGGCAGCGGCTCCCTGGGCTCCTCCGCCGTCACGATCGACGAGGGCGCGACTTTCGCCATCAACAAGACGACCGCGCTCGTCTCCCTCTACAACAACTTCTCCGGCGCCGGCACCTTCGTCAAGATGGGGGTGAACCAGGTCACCCTCGAGGGTGATTTCTCCGGGCTTTCCGGCTCGATCGAGATCGAGAACGGCGTGCTGAACCTCGCCAACGCCAATGGCACCAGCTATGCCGTCGCGGCCGGCACCTCCGGCGCGGGCGCCCTGACCAAGTCCAGCGATGGCACGGTCATCCTCTCGGGCAACCTCGCCCACACGGGCGGCACGACGGTCAGCCGCGGCAAGCTTGTCATCAACGGCATCCATGATGGCGCCATAACGGTGCTCAAGGGCGCCGGTGCCGGCATCCTCGGCGGCTCCGGCACCATCACCGGCGACACGACCATCTTCGGCTTCCACACGCCGGGCAACTCGCCCGGCATCCAGACCTTCGAGGGCAATCTCACCTACGAGTCGGGTTCCTTCCTGCAGTGGGAGCTCGGCGCCCAGACGACCGTCAACAGCCCCCTTGCCTTCGACCAGATCGTCGTCGGCGGCGACCTGACCTTCGCGGGTCCGACCAACCTGTACTTCAACTTCAGCTCGTGGACCGAGAGCACGGTCGACTGGACCGATGCCTTCTGGAACTCGAGCCGCTCGTGGCTCCTCATCGATGTCGCCGGCACCACGACGGGCATCGAGAACCTCTCCATCTACAGCGCGGCGCTGACGGGCAACTGGGTCGATAGCAACGGTGTCGCCTTCGCGACCGCCCTTGAAGGGGCCGGTTTCTCGATCTCCCAGGTCGGATCCGACGTCTACCTCAACTACAGCGCGGTCCCCGAACCCTCCACCTACGGCCTGATCCTCGGCGGCCTGGCCCTCGCCGGCGCCGCGATCCGTCGGAGGAAGACCATGGGCGCGAAGTAAGGAACCCGAGGGATAGGAAGCGAAGGGCGGCCTCCGGGCCGCCCTTCATGTTTCCTCCGGCTCGGGTGCCACCCCCGGTCGCTCCTGCGATGGTCGCGATATCCGCGCCGGGCCGATCACCCCTGCCTGCCGTCCCGCCGGAACGCCGTCATGCTGCGCCGCGGCGCGCGCCTTGCCCCGCGCGTTTCCCCGTGCCCCTGCCCGTGCCGCCGTGAAGCCGCCAAGTCGAACCCCCATCCCTCCGCGACACCCCCCGGCGACTCGGCGTCCCCTATCCCCCGATCCTGAAGACCCTCGCCCCCTCCACCTTCATCGCGCCATGTGTCGCGATCACGACCGCGCCGCCCGCGTCGGCGAAGGCCCTCAGCGCCCTCGCCAATCGCGCGCGATGGTCGGCGTCCAACCCCGCGTCCGGCTCGTCGAGGATCAACACCTTGCCCGCGGGCGCGCCCAGCTGCGCGAGGCACCGCGCCACGTGCACCAGCCGGCGCTCGCCCCCGGAAAGCTCCGTGATCGGCCGGTCATGCAGGTGCGTCGCCCCGACCTGCGCCAGCGCGCCGCCGATGTCGCTCCCGCCCAGCGCGACCACCTCCGCCGCCGTCAGCGACCAGGCGCAGGTCGGCTGCTGCTCAAGCCAGGCGCGCCGGCGCGCCAGCTCGCGCGGCGTCATCGACCGCGCCTCCGCGCCCCCGAGCCGCAGCTCGCCGCCGCCCAGCTCCCCGGAGAGCGCGCGCAGCAGGGTGGACTTGCCGGCGCCGTTCGGTCCGGTGACGGCCACGACCTCGCCCGCGGCCGCCGCGAACGAGACGCCGTCCAGCACCTTGCGCCCGCCCAGCTCGACGGTCGCCGCGCGCAGCTCGATGAGGGGCTCAGGCATGGCGACGGGCGAGCCA
>CAYYLJ010000039.1:0-4858 GCA_964472585.1 uncultured Enterobacteriaceae bacterium
CATGGTAGTCGTCAACAAGCCATCCCTGGCCTTGGCCGGTCTCGCCGTCGGCGGGCTGGCCGTCCTGGGGGCCAGCCTGGCGGGAGGGCGGCCCAAGCCGCCCGAGGCGCCCAGCTACAACTTCGAGGTCCGCCCCATCCTGGCCGAGAACTGCTTCGGCTGCCACGGGCCGGACGTGAAGGCCAACAAGGCGGGGCTTCGGCTCGACACGTTCGAGGGGGCGACCGCCCGGCTCGAGGACTCGGAAGGCTTCGCCATCGTCCCGGGCGACCCCGACGCCTCGGAGATGCTGCGACGCGTGCTTTCGGACGACCCCGAGGAGGTGATGCCGCAGCCGGAATCGGGCAAGAAGCTGACCGCCGAGCAGAAGGACATCCTGCGTCGCTGGATCGCCGCCGGGGCGCCCTACGAGAAGCACTGGGCGCTCATCCCGCCGCGCAAGGTCGAGGTGACCGACCCGACCGGATGGTCGCGCAACGGCATCGACCCCTTCATCGCCCGCGGCCTCGCCGAGGCCGGGCTCGAGCCGGCCCCCGAGGCCGACAAGGCCGCGCTGCTCCGCCGGGCGAGCCTGGCCCTGACCGGCCTGCCCCCGAGCCCCGAGGCCCTCGCGGCCTTCCTCGCCGACAGGGCGCCCGACGCCTACGGGAGGGCGGTCGACGCCATGCTCGCCTCCGACGCGTCCGCGGAGCATTTCGCCCGGCATTGGCTCGACGGCGCGCGCTACGCGGACACGCACGGCATCCACATCGACAATTACCGCTCGATCTGGCCCTACCGGGACTGGGTCATCTCGGCCTTCAAGGCCAACATGCGATGGGACGCCTTCACCATCGAGCAGCTCGCCGGCGACCTCCTGCCCTCGCCGACCGTCGACCAGAAGGTGGCCACCGGCTTCAACCGCTGCGTGCCGACCACGGGCGAGGGCGGCGCCATCCCGGAGGAATATCTCGCCATCTACGCCAAGGACCGCGTCGACACCACCGCGACCCTGTGGCTCGGGCTGACCCTGGGCTGCGCCTCCTGCCACGACCACAAGTTCGACCCCGTCACGACCAAGGAGTTCTACCAGTTCTCCGCCTTCTTCCGCAACAGCTCGATGTCGGCGCTCGACGGCAACAACGCCGAGCACCCGCCCATCGTCCGCATCGTCGCCCGCGCCGACCGGGAGGAACTGGCGCGCGTGGAGGCCGACCTGGCCGCGGCGTCGGCCAGCCTGAGCGAGGCCATCCAGGCCTCGGCCGGCAAGGCCAAGGCCTGGGCGGAGGGGCGCAGGCCGGCCCGTCCGGAGCCCCTGGCGCACCTGCCGCTGGACAGCGCCGACGGGGTGACCGCGGTCATCCGGGGCGCGGCGGTCCATGTCGGCAACGGCATCACGGTGTCGGGCAAGGGCGTCACGGGCACCGGCACGCACCTGGCCAACGAGCGGCTGCATGGCTTCGGCGTCGCCGGACTGCCGCGGCTGGAGGGCAAGGCCTACAGCTGGGGCGCCTGGATCCTCTCGAACGGCAAGGGCGACGGCGCGATCATCTCGAGGATGGACGCCGACATGGCCTTCCGCGGCATCGACCTCTGGATGGAGGGCGGCAAGGTGGGCGCGCACGCCGTCGAGCGCTGGCCGGACAAGGCCAACAAGCGCATGACCCGCGAGCCGCTCCCGGCGGGCTGGCACCACGTCCTGGCTGTCTGGGACGCGACCAAGCCCGGCGACGCGCGCCTGAGCCTTTACGTCAACGGGGAGCCCGCCGACGCCGTCAGCACCCACTCGGGCGGCGCCGACACGGTCGCGACGGACGTCCCGCTGCGCCTCGGCGCGCGCTCGAGGGCCTCGGGAGGGCTGGACGGCGAGTATCGTAACCCGGGCGTCCTGGTCCAGGACGTGCGGCTCCACGAGCGGGCGCTGACCGGCGCCGAGGCGCTGGACGAGGCGCTGGCCGCGCTCGTCGGGCCGGCTCCCGCGGGATCCGACGAGAGGGCGCGGACCGCCCTGCTCGGGAGGATGCACGCCGCCCTCGGCGACCCCTCGGCCAAGGCGCTGCGCGACCGTGTCCGCGAGCTCGCCCTGCGGCGCGACCAGCTCAAGGCCGGCGCCGCCGTGTCCCTCGTGATGGACGACCGGAAGGACCAGCTGCCCCACGCGCACGTGCTCAACCGCGGGCACTACGCCGACAAGGGCGAGAAGGTCGGCCCCGGCACGCCGGCCGCGCTCCATCCCTTCCCCGCCGACGCCCCGGCCGACCGGCTGGGACTCGCGCGCTGGCTGATGTCGCGGGACAACCCGCTCGTCGGGCGCGTCACGATGAACCGTCTCTGGTACCAGCTGATGGGCACGGGCATCGTCGAGACCGCCGAGGACCTCGGCATCACCGGCGCCCGGCCCAGCCACCCCGAGCTCCTGGACTGGCTGGCGGTCGAGTTCGCGGAATCCGGCTGGGACCACCGCGCGATGGCCCGCCTCATCGTGACCAGCGCCACCTTCCGCCAGGCGGCGGTCCTGACCCCGCGCAAGCGCGAGGTGGACCCGCACAACCGGCTGCTCTCCCGGGGCCCCCATCACCGCCTGGACGCCGAGGTGATCCGCGACCAGGCCCTGGCCGCCTCGGGCCTGCTGGTGAGCAAGGTCGGCGGGCCCTCGGTCAGGCCCTACCAGCCGGAGGGGATCTGGGAGGCGGTGGCGATGAAGGAATCCGACACCCGTCACTACCGCCAGGACAAGGGGGAGGCGCTCTGGCGCCGGTCGCTCTACACCTTCTGGAAGCGCACGGCCCCCAACCCCACGCTGGAGATCCTCAACGCCCCCAGCCGCGAGGCCTGCGTCGTCCGGCGCGACCGGACCAACACCCCGCTGCAGGCCCTGCTGCTGATGAACGACCCGACCTACGTCGAGGCGGCCCGCGCCCTGGCCGACCTGGCGCTGGAGGGCGGCGCGGACACCGACCGACGCCTGGACATCCTCAGCCGCCGCCTGATCGCGCGCGACCTCACGGCCCCCGAGCGCGCCGTGGCCCGCCGCACCCTCGACGCCGCCCTCGCCCGGTTCCGGGCCGAGCCCAAGGCCGCGGAGGACCTGGTGACGGTCGGCGAGAGCGCCCCGCGCGCCAAGGACCGCGCCGAGCTGGCCGCCTGGACCCTGGTGGCGAGCAAGCTTCTCAACCTGGACGAGACCCTGACGCTATGATCGAATCGAGCTTCGACCTCAACGCCGCCATCACCCGGCGGCAATTCTTCCGGAGGGCCGGCCTGGGACTGGGCGTCGCCGCCCTCGGCACCCTGCTCGGCGAGAGGGCGCTCGCCGGGGAGTCGGCCGCCCTCGCCGCCGGCGAGGCCGCCAAGGCGATCGCGCCGCGCGCCAAGCGGATCATCTTCCTGTCGATGATCGGGGCGCCGTCCCAGATGGACCTTTTCGACCACAAGCCGGGCCTGGCGACGCGCTTCAACCAGGACCTGGGCGAGTTTCTCCGCAAGTCCGGGCAGCGGCTGACGGGGATGACCTCGGGCCAGGCCAAGTTCCCCGCCGCGCCGAGCATCTTCAAGTTCGCCCAGCACGGGAAATCCGGGCTCTGGGTGAGCGAGCTGCTGCCGTGGACGGCGAGGATGGCGGACGACCTCTGCGTCATCAAGTCGATGCACACCGAGGCGATCAACCACGAGCCCGCCAACCAGCTGATCTGCACGGGCTCGATGCAGTCGGGCAAGGCGTCGGTCGGCTCATGGATGGCGTACGGGCTCGGCTCGATGAACAAGGACCTGCCGACCTTCGTCGTGCTGCACGCCGAGCACAGCTCGCCCCATTCCAACGTGCAGGCCATCTCCTCCCGGCTGTGGAGCTCCGGGTTCCTGCCCGGGCAGCACGCGGGCGTCGCGCTCCGCACGAAGGGCGACCCCGTGCTCTACCTGCGGGACGCGCCCGGCATCGACCGCGACCTGCGCCGGAAGATGCTGGACGGCCTCAACGAGATGAACCGGCTCTCCTACGAGGCCGTGGGCGACCCCGAGACCCAGGTGCGCATCCGGCAGTACGAGATGGCGTTCCGGATGCAGGCCTCCGTCCCCGAGCTCGCGGAGCTCTCGCGCGAGCCCAGGTCGGTGACGGACCTGTACGGGCCCGAGGCGCTCAAGGGAGGGAGCTTCGCCAACTGCGCCCTGCTCGCGCGGCGCCTGGCGGAGCGCGGCGTGCGCTTCGTGCAGATCTTCCACCGCGGCTGGGACCAGCACGGCGACCTGCCGCGCGACCTCGCGGCGCAGTGCAAGGACGTCGACCAGGCGTGCTGGGGGCTGGTCCAGGACCTGAAGCAGCGGGGGATGCTCGAGGACACCCTCGTCATCTGGGGCGGCGAGTTCGGGCGCACCGTCTACTGCCAGGGGCAGCTGACGGCGACCAACTACGGGCGCGACCACCATCCGCGCTGCTTCACGCTCTGGATGGCCGGCGGCGGCGTGAAGGCGGGCTACGTGCACGGCGAGACCGACGAGCTTTCCTACGACATCGTGAGGGACCCGGTCGGCATCAACGACCTGCACGCGACGCTCCTGCACCAGGTGGGGCTCGACCACGAGAAGCTCCATTTCCCCTACCAGGGGCTGGACCAGAAGCTGACCGGGGTCCTGCCGAGCAGGGTCGTGCGGGAAGTGCTGGCCTGAGGACCCCGCCCGCTCAGGGCGCCAGGTTGTCGATCAGGCGGGTCGCGCCGGCGAAGGCGGCCAGGGCCACGACGCACCGGCCGGGCTCGGCCGAGGCGGCCGTCGCCAGCGACTCGGCGTCGACGAGCCGGAGATACTGGAGGCGCAGGCCGGGCTCGGCGTCCAGCACGGCGCGGGCGGCGGCGAGCGCCTTGGCGGGGTCGCGCTCGCCGGAGCG
>CAYYLJ010000040.1:0-2802 GCA_964472585.1 uncultured Enterobacteriaceae bacterium
CGCCGGGTGAAGCTGACCGTCTGGGAAGGCGGCGTGGAGGACTGCCCGATCGAGGCGCAGGCCTATCGCGTGATCAACCCGACCGGCCCGCACCTTCCGGCGCGCGGTTACCTGGACAAGATCATCCGCGGCGCCCAGATGCGCGGCCTGCCGGCGGGATGGGTGACGTGGCTCCGGGGCATCGGGGCGAAATGAGGCAAGAGGGAAAAGGAGGAGACTGAGGAGGCTGAGGAAGCCAAGGGAGGCCTGGGGAGAATTGGCAGGGCGTCTTCTCCTAAGGCGCCGTGACGGTTTCTTGGAAACCGGCATGCCAATGGGGCGAATTTTTCGGTTCCTTCGGGACGGTCTTCGGCGTTAGGACGACCCAACCCAACCGACGCCATGTCCAAGAAGAAGACCCCCGCACGTCCCGCCAAGCCCGCCAAGGTCGAGTACCCGCCCTTCCTCCGCGAGCTGCTCGAGGCCAAGTCCCCCACCGGCCACGAGTTCGCGGCCCAGGAGGTCGTCGACCGCCACGTGGCCAAGGTCGCGAAGGTCTACCGCAAGGACCGCATCGGCAACCGCATCGCGGAGACCGAGGGCAAGGGCGGACCGACGGTGCTCTTCGCCGGCCACATCGACGAGATCGGCCTGATCCTCTCGCACGTCGACGAGCGCGGCTACCTGTACTTCGACTTCCTCGGCGGGCACGACCAGGTGATCCCCTCCGGGCGCCGCATCCACATCCTGACCCGCAACGGCCCCGTGCTCGGCATCACCGGCAAGCGCGCCGTCCACCTGATGACGCCCGAGGACCGCCGCAAGGTCCCCGAGCGCCATGACATGTGGATCGACATCGGCGTGACCAGCCGCGCCGAGGCGCTGGCCGTCGTCCGCATCGGCGACCCCGCGGTCTACGCCGACGGCCCGGAGATCCTCCGCGGCAGCCTCGGCGTCGCACGCGCGTTCGACGACAAGGCGGGCGCCTACGCCGTGATGGAGGCCTTCCTCCGCCTTTCCAAGGACAAGGCGGTCGCCGCCCGCGTCGTGTCCGTCGCCACCACCCAGGAGGAGATCGGCACGCGCGGCGCGCAGGTCGCCGCCCAGGGCGTGAACCCCGACGTCTCGATCACGGTCGACGTCACCCACGCGACCGACCACCCCGACGCCGACAACCGCAAGTTCGGCCGCTTCGCGCTCTCGGGCGGGCCGGTCATCGGCCGAGGCCCCAACATCAATCCCCTCGTCTTCGACCGCCTGGTCGCGGCCGCCGACAAGCTCGACATCCCCTACCAGATCCAGGCCGAGCCCCGCCCCACCGGCACCGACGCGCGCGCCATCCAGATGGCCAACGCCGGCGTGGCCTGCGGCCTCGTCTCGATTCCCCTGCGCTACATGCACACCCCCGGCGAGATCGTCGACCTGAAGGTCGTCGAGCAGCTGGTGCGCCTCCTCGTCCAGTTCACGAAGGACCTGCGCAAGGGCGACCGATTCGAGTGGTGAGGGCGGCTTGACAGGCCAGGAAGAGGTCGCATAACGGAAGGCGAACCACCTGGCACGGATTCGCGTGCATGGCGGTGCCCTCAGGCCCGGACCCGATTCACGATCAGGTTCGGGCCTGACAATAGTCGGATCAAAGACGCCACCTCGCCGGCTTTCATCCTTGAGTGGAGGAGGCCGGACTCCTTGGCCAAGGAGAGATAAGCGGCGGTCGCGTAAAGATCGGCCACCTGGACAAACGCGGAATTGGCGGAGGAGAGCCCGTGGATGGATTCTATCACCCCGCCATCGATGTCACCGCGCGACATAGCCACGGCATGGATCCTGCGCATGACACCCACCCTTCCGGTGTCGGAGAAGATGACACGGGGCCGTCCATTCGAGCTCGCGACGGCCGGCACCAAGGCCGCCTCCAGGGGAAGCGGCAGGCCCTTGCTTTTCTCGACGCACCAAAGCGAGACCGCGGCATCGGCCCTGAGCAGCAGGCCGCTGACGCCGAGGCACAACCTGTCGATGAGCTCGGGGTGGACGTCCATCTCTCGGTAGGGATGCTTGCGAAGAAGGAGGGGGCGGGCATGCAGCTCCACGAAGGAGGAAAAACCCAGTTCCGCCTCCAGCTCCAGGCGCAGGTCCTCGAGGGCGTCGGCCGCCAAGGACCAATGGATTGCGGGAATGCGAACCTTGCCTAGCACGAAGAATGGCGAACTGCCCTCGGCGAGCCCGTCATCCCCGCTCTCGTCCATGTAGGCGATGTCCATCTCCGCATGGTCAGGATACCCAGCGAGAGCTCCAGCAAAGGGATTCCCTAGGAATTCATGCCCATGGATTTTCAGGAAAAACCCTATCGGAATTTTCCCTCGCCGAGGCGGCTTACGCCCCTAGCATTCATCTCATGGAAACCCCGGTCGCCCCGCCGGACCCCGCCCTCGATGCGCTCGCGGACACGCGAGGTCCGCTCCGCCGCATGGCGCGGCTGGCGGCGTTCGGACTTGTCGTCTGGCTCGGCCTGCTCGGCTGGCTCGCCTTCTGGCTCGCCAACTACGACAACTCCGAGCCGGCCTGGAAACTCTTCACCTGGTCGGCCATCGGACTGCCCGTCCTCCTCCATATCTGGCCGATCCAGCGCCTGCTGGCCGCCAGCCGAGAATTGACGAGTTTCGCAGCCGAGCCCTCGGATGACGCGGCCGCGGCGGCTATCAAGGCGCAGCGCGGCTACTGGCGCGCGGCGGCGATCAGCCACGCGATCATCGTCGTCTGGTTCGCGGTCGTCGTGACGGTCATCATCGCCGACTCGAACGAGCGCGATCGGTTGGCGGTGGCGGC
>CAYYLJ010000040.1:2902-4748 GCA_964472585.1 uncultured Enterobacteriaceae bacterium
CTGACGATGGGCATCCTCGCCCTGGCCTTCACGACCTGCTGGCTGCTTCTGGCCGTCGGCCTGCTCACCTCGCCCGGCATCCAAGGCAGCTCGCCGGCCGATGTGAGGCTCGATGGGCACCTACGTCTTTTCGCGGAGCTGCTCCTTGTCTTATCCTTGGGTGGGCTGATTCCCTTCGCCAACCTGCTGCGATTCGGGCTACGCCTGGGGGAGCTGAGGATGGAGGACCCTGGCAGCCTGCTTCGTGCGCTGGAATCGCAGCGCCTCTTCTGGCGGCAGGCCGAATGGCTGATGTGGGCCGTGCTGGTGGCCTTCGTGATCCTCAGCTTCGCCGCGTAGCGACCGACGGACCAAGGCCCGGGGCGCTTTGACTTTTGGCCCGCGGCCTTACCTTGCGGACATGGCCGCCCCCACCACCGCCCTCGCCTGGTTCCGGCTCGACCTGCGCCTGGCCGACAACCCCGCGCTGCGCGCGGCGCTGGACCATGGCGGGCCGGTCATCCCGGTCTACATCCACGACCCCGAGGCCGAGGGCGACTGGCGTCCCGGCGGGGCTTCGGATTGGTGGCTGCATCACGCGCTGGAGGACCTCGCGGCGCAACTGGCCAAGGCGGGTAGCCCGCTGGTCATCCGTTCGGGTCCGGCCGGACGCGAGTTGCTGGCCTTGGCCAAGGAGACCGGCGCGGGGGCGATCTTCTGGAACCGCCGCTATGAGCCGAGGGTGCAGGCGCGCGATGCCGAGGTGAAGCAGGCGCTGCGCGCGGCGGGCCTGCGAGCGGAATCCTTCAACGGCGGGCTGCTGCACGACCCCAACCAGGTCCGCAACCTGTCGGGCCGCCCCTTCCAGGTCTTCACGCCCTTCTGGAGGCATTGCCAGGCCCACGTCGACTTCGGCAAGCCGGTGCCGGCGGTGCGCAGCCTGACGGGGCCGGCCAAGTCGCCGCGCTCGGAGACGGTCGCGTCGCTCGGCCTCCTGCCGAGGATCCCGTGGGACAAGGCGATGGCGGCCGCCTGGGACCCGACGCGGCGGGGCGCCGAGGCGCGCCTCAAGGGCTTTCTGGGCGGTCCGGTGAGCGACTACGGCGAAGGACGCGACCTCCCGAGCACGGACGGGACATCCCGACTCTCGCCCTACCTGCACTTCGGCCAGCTCTCGCCGCGCGAGATCGTCGCGGCCGTCGACGCCGCCGGCCTGTCGGGCCGCCAGGGCTCCCAGAAGTTCGTGGCGGAGGTCGGCTGGCGCGAGTTCGGGCATCATCTCCTCCAGCATTTTCCGGCGACGACCGACGAGCCCCTGCGGGCCGACTTCAAGGCCTTCCCGTGGCAGAAGGACAAGGCCCTGCTGCGCGCGTGGCAGAAGGGTCGCACCGGCTACCCGATCGTCGACGCCGGGATGCGCCAGCTCTGGGAGACCGGCTGGATGCACAACCGCGTGCGCATGATCGCCGCGTCCGTCCTGGTGAAGCACTTCCTCCAGCCGTGGCAGGACGGCGCCGCGTGGTTCTGGGACACGCTGGTCGACGCCGACCTGGCCTCGAACACCATGGGCTGGCAATGGGCGGGCGGTTGCGGCGCCGACGCGGCACCCTATTTCCGCGTCTTCAACCCGGTGCTCCAGGGCGAGAAGTTCGACCCCAAGGGGGCGTATGTGCGGCGGTTCGTGCCGGAGCTGGCCAAGCTCCCGGACAAGTGGATCCACAAGCCCTGGGAAGCCCCCGCCGAGGTGCTGGCCGCGGCGGGCATCCGGCTCGACGCCGACTATCCCCGGCCGCGCGTCGGGCTGTCCGAGGGCCGCGACCGGGCCTTGGCGGCCTTCGAGCGCCTCAAGGCGGGGATGTGAGGGGGA
>CAYYLJ010000041.1:0-4573 GCA_964472585.1 uncultured Enterobacteriaceae bacterium
TGGAAGAACTTCCCGCGGGGCTGGTCGACGCGCTCGTAGGTGTGCGCGCCGAAGAAGTCGCGCTGGCCCTGGAGCAGGTTCTGCGGGAGGTTCTCCGTGCGGTAGGAGTCGAAGTAGGAGAGGGCCGACCCGAGGGTGGGCACGGGGATGCCGTGCTTGACCGCCAGGCCGATGACCTTGCGCCAGTTCTTCTGGGCCTTGCGCATCGTCCTCTTGAAGTGGCCGTCCAGCAGCAGGTTCGCCAGCCGGGGCTTCTTCTCGAAGGCCTCGGTGATCTTCTGCAGGAAGCGGGCGCGGATGATGCAGCCGCCGCGCCAGATCTGGGCGATCTCGCCGAAGTTGAGCTTCCAATGGTATTCCTTCTGGGCCTCGCGCATGAGCTGGAAGCCCTGGGCGTAGGAGCAGATCTTCGCGCAGTAGAGCGCGTCGGCGATCATCGCCACGACCTTGGCACGGTCGACCTTTCCGGCCATGCGGGGCTTGGGCCCGCGCAGCGACTTGGCGGCGGCCACGCGCTCCTCCTTGATGGCGGAGAGGCAGCGCGCGAAGACGGCCTCGGCGATGGTCGGCGCGGCCACGCCCATGTCGAGGGCGTTGGCGCTCGTCCACTTGCCCGTGCCCTTCTGGCCGGCGGTGTCGAGGATGACGTCGACCAGGGGCTTGCCGGTCACGGGGTCCTTCTGGCGGAGCACCTTGCCGGTGATCTCGATGAGGAAGGAGTTCAGCTCGCCCTGGTTCCACTCCTCGAAGACCGCGCCGATCTCGTCGGGCGTCATGCCGAGCAGGCCGCGCATCAGGTCGTAGGCCTCGCAGATCATCTGCATGTCGCCGTACTCGATGCCGTTGTGGACCATCTTCACATAGTGGCCCGCGCCGTCGGCGCCGATGTGGGCCACGCAGGGCACGCCGCCCTTGATGGGCTTGCCGGGCTTGGCGCCCGTCAGCTCGGCGCCGGTCGCGGGGTCGACCTTCGCCGCGACCGCCTCCCAGATGGGCTTGAGCTCGGCCCAGGCGGCAGGGTCGCCGCCGGGCATCAGGGAGGGTCCGAAGCGGGCGCCTTCCTCGCCCCCGGAGACCCCGGAGCCGATGAAGCGCAAGCCCTTGGCCTTCAGCGCCTTCTCGCGGCGGATGGTGTCCGTCCACAGGGCGTTGCCCCCGTCGATGATGATGTCACCGGGCTCGAAGGCCTTGGCGAGCTCGTCGATGACGGCGTCCGTGGCGGCTCCTGCCTTGACCAGGATCACGGCCTTGCGGGGGCGCTTCAGCGAGGCCGCGAACTCGGCGACGGTCGCCGCGCCGGTCAATTTCCCCGGGGTCGAGCGGTTCGCCGCCACGAATTCCTCCGTCTTGGAGGCCGTGCGGTTGTAGACCGTGATGGCGAAGCCGTGGTCGGCGATGTTCAGGGCCAGATTCTGGCCCATGACCGCGAGACCGATGAGACCGATGTCGGATTGCATGATGAAAACGAGGGGTGGCGGGGCGGGGCGGGGCTGGCAAACGGAAAAACCGCCTTTCCGGGTCCACCGGGGAGGGGCATCCGCGCTTGCCTCCTTCGGAGGGGTGGCCAAACCTCCGAGGCTGGACGCGACCGACCCGGGACCCCACCGCCCCGGGCTCGCCCCGCGCCCCCCGACATCGATGGCCATCACGTTCCGCAACCCTTCCCCCCTCTGGCGCCCCGAGATGGAGCGCGACGCCTGCGGCGTCGGCTTCATCGCCAACCTCAAGGGGGAGCGTTCCCACGCCCTGGTCGAGCGCGCGCTCGAGGGCCTGCGCAACCTCGCCCACCGCGGCGCCATCGACGCCGACTCCGTGACCGGCGACGGCGCCGGCCTGCTCACCCAGATTCCCCACGCCATCATCCGGCGCTTCCTGACCTCCAAGGGCAAGATCCTGCCCCGCGAGGCCGACACCGCCCTGGCCATGATCTTCCTCCCCCGGGAGGACTACCCCCGCTCCCACGCCAAGCAGATCGTCGAGGAGGCCGTCCGCAACGAGGGCCTGTCCTTCGTCGCCTGGCGCCAGGTGCCCGTCGACCCCGCCTGCCTCGGCAAGAAGGCCGAGCTGACCCGCCCCGACATCTGGCAGGCCGTCGTCGCCCGCAAGGCCGACGCGGAGTCCGCCATCAGCGACGACGAGTTCGAGCGCCGCTGCTTCCTCGCCACCAAGGTCGCCGAGCGCCGCGCCGCCGAGGCCAAGGTCGAGGGCTTCTACATCTGCTCCTTCTCCAGCCGCACCGTCACCTACAAGGGCCTCTTCAACGCCCCGCAGGTCCGCAAGTTCTACACCGACCTCAAGGACCCGGAGTTCACCACCGCCTTCGTCCTCTTCCACCAGCGCTTCGCCACCAACACGCTGCCCGACTGGACCAAGGCCCATCCCTTCCGCTGCATCGCCCACAACGGCGAGATCAACACCATCCGCGGCAACCGCAACATGATGCGGGCCCGCGAGTCCTCCGACATCGCCGGCAAGTGGGGCGACCGCTACGCCGACCTGCGCCCGATCATCCAGCCCGACATGTCGGACTCGGCCTCCTTCGACAACGCCTTCCAGCTCCTCGTCGCCGACCTCCCTCCCGCCAAGCGCTGCGGCATCGTCGCCGCCTCGATGATGATGCCGGCCGCCTGGGAGAACGACGCCGCGCTACCCGACCGCGTCCGCAACTTCTACCATTACCAGTCGCTCGTCATGGAGCCGTGGGACGGCCCCGCCGCCGTGGTCTTCACCGACGGCCGCCTCGTCGGCGCCTCGCTCGACCGCAACGGCCTGCGCCCGCTCCGCTTCAAGCAGTACGCCGACGGCACCGTCGTCGCCGCCTCCGAGGCCGGCCTCATCGCGCCCTGGGGCTCGCCCGTCGTGCGCGCCGGCCGCCTCGGCCCCGGCCGCATGTTCGCCCTCGACCTTTCGCAGGGCCGCTTCCTCGACGACGCCGACTGCAAGCAGGTGCTCGCCGACCGCCGCGACTACGGCGCCTTCCTCCGCGAGTCCGTCCTCGACCTGCACGCCCTGGCCAAGGGCAAGCCCTGCGCCGCCGCGCCCGCGCCGGTCGACCTCCAGCTCGCCTTCGGCTCCGACCTCGAGGAGCGCGACCTCATCCTCGCGCCCATGGCCGTCACGGCCCAGGAGGCCGTCGGCTCGATGGGCGACGACACCCCTCTCGCCGCGCTCTCGCGCCGCCCGCGCCTGCTCTACACCTACTTCAAGCAGCTCTTCGCCCAGGTCACCAACCCGCCCATCGACCCCATCCGCGAGTCGCTGGTCATGTCGCTGACCAACTACATCGGCGGCCAGATCGGCATCTACGAGACCCTCCAGGACCGGCGCGCCTTCCTGCAGGTCGACACCCCCTTCCTGCTCCCCCACGAGTTCGCCGAGATCCCCGCGCACTTCGCCGGGAAGCTCCTCGACCTCGACGCGACCTTCCCCGCCTCCGGCGGCCCCGCCGCGCTCGAGCCCGCGCTCCGCTCCCTGGCCGCGGCCGCCGTCGCCGCCGTGCGCGACAAGGGCGCCCGCGTCGTCCGCATCTCCGACCGAGCCGTCTCCGCCGACCGCGCCCCCGTCCCGATGCTCCTCGCGGTCGGCGCCGTCCACCAGGCCCTCGTCCGCGCCGGCCTGCGCCTGCGCTGCGGCATCGTCGTCGAGACCGGCGAGGCCCGCGACGTCCACCAGCTCGCCTGCCTCATCGGCTACGGCGCCACCGCCGTCTACCCCTGGCTCGCCTACGGCATCCTCGCCGACCTCCACGCCGGCGGGAAGCTCGACCCCAAGGTCGACCTGCCCAAGGCCTGGGACAACTACCGCAAGGCCGCCGGCAAGGGCCTGCTCAAGATCATGTCCAAGATGGGCATCTCGACCCTGCTCTCCTACCAGGGCGCGCAGGTCTTCGAGGCGCTCGGGGTGGGCGACAAGGTCATCGCCGACTGCTTCGCGGGCACGCCCTCGCCCATCGGCGGCGTCGGCTACGAGGAGATCGCCGGCGAGACGCTCCGCCGACACGCCCGCGCCTTCCCCTCCGCGCCCGCCGAGCTGCCCAACGAGGGCTGGTACCTCGTCAACAAGAAGGGCGACGGCGAGGCCCACGGCTGGGGACCCAAGGTCGTCGCCGGCATGGGCAAGTTCCTCAAGTCGGGCGGCGACGCCGCCGGCTGGGCCGAGTGGCGGACCGCGGCCGACGAGCACGCGCCCATCACCATCAAGGACCTCCTGCACCTGAACTTCGCGCCCAAGGCCCTCGACCTCGCCGAGGTCGAGCCCGCCTCCGCCATCCGCCGCCGCTTCACCACCGCCGGCATGTCGCTCGGCGCCATCTCGCCCGAGGCGCACGAGTGCCTCGCCATCGCGATGAACCGCATCGGCGGCAAGTCGAACTCCGGCGAGGGCGGCGAGGACCCCCGCCGCTACCGCCCGCTGGGCAACGGCGACAACGCCAACTCCGCCATCAAGCAGGTCGCCTCCGGCCGCTTCGGCGTCACCGCCGAGTACCTCGCCTCAGCCAAGGAGATCGAGATCAAGATCGCCCAGGGCGCCAAGCCCGGCGAGGGCGGCCAGCTGCCCGGCCACAAGGTCTCGC
>CAYYLJ010000042.1:0-4571 GCA_964472585.1 uncultured Enterobacteriaceae bacterium
AATTAAGTTCAGTCACAATCGCCCCACACTTAACCAGCTCTTCGGGCTTAGAAGCAAATCCGTGATTTTGGGCCGTGATCGAGACGGTGTCGGTCTCGCTGTTCCTGACCGGCTGGTTGCCCCCGCGGTGGCCGAACTTCAGCTTGAAGGTCGAGGCCCCGATGGCGTGGGTGATGATCTGGTGGCCCAGGCAGATGCCGAAGGTCGGGAAATCCTTGATGAGGTCGGCCACGGCCGCGTGGGCGTAGCCGAGGGCCGCCGGGTCGCCGGGGCCGTTGGAGAGGAAGACGGCGTCCGGGTTGATCTTCCTAATCTCGGAGGCGGGGGTGGTCGCCGGGAAGACGTGGACGTCGAATCCGGCGTGGCGGAGGCGGCGGAAGATGGAAGTCTTGGCCCCGAAATCATAGGCGGCGACCTTGTAGGTGCGGCGACCGGTCTTGGGCTTGTAGAGGGTCGTGCCCGGGACGGTGAAAAGGCCGTCGTCCACCTGCTTCTCGGCAAGGCGATAGGGGGCCTTGCAGGTGACCTCCTTGACGAAGTCGACCCCGACCAGCCCCTTCCACTCCTTGGCGCGGCGCACGGCCTCCTCGTCGGAGAGGCCCTCGGTCGAGAGGCAGGCCTTCATGACGCCGGCCACGCGCAGCTTCTTGGTCAGGGCGCGGGTGTCGATGCCCTCGATGCCGGGGATGCCATGATTGGCCAGCCAGGAGCCGAGGTCGGTCGTGGCGCGCCAGTTCGAGACGATGGGGGAGAGCTCGCGGACGACGAAGCCGGCGGCCTTGGGGCCGTCGGACTCATGGTCCTGCTCGTTGACGCCGTAGTTGCCGATCTGCGGCGCGGTCATGGTCACGATCTGGCCGAAATAGGAGGGGTCCGTCAGGATCTCCTGGTAGCCGGACATCGAGGTGTTGAAGACCGCCTCGCCGACGACCGTCTTCCGGGCCCCGAAAGCCTTCCCCCGATAGACGCTGCCGTCTTCAAGGGCGAGGATCGCGGTATGGGCCATGAGGCCGTTTTGAAACGAGCGATGCCGCGGAGGGGAAGAAGAAAATGCCGGAGCCGTGACAAAAGTGGGCGGTGAGCCCGCCGCCGACCTTCAATAGCCCTTGGCCGGGTCCCCGCCCAGGGGCGCGGGCGGCCGGCTTCGCCGGTCCAGGCTATCGGCCGCATACGGCTTGTGCACCTGCCAGCCCGCCCGAAACGGCGCGCCGCGCGCCTTGACGGCGTCCGTCACGGCCGACAAGACCGCCGGATTGGCCCGCTGGGTCCACTCCGGATGCAGCCAGACGACCGGGCAGGGCCAACCGCCCAGGGCCGCCTCCCACTTCCCGATGCTCTCGGGGTCCTCGACGATGACCTTCAGCTCATCGGCGCGGGAAACGACCTCGGGCAGCGGGGGCTTGGCCCACTTGGGGCTGACCGTCACCCAAGCCAGACCCTCGGGGAGACCGAAGGCGCCGCAGGTCTCGAGGTGGGCGGGGATTCCCTTGGCGGCCAGGGCGGCGACCAGGGGATTGAGGTCGTGGATGCAAGGTTCGCCCCCGGTGAGGACCACGAACTCGGGGGACGAGGCGGCGGCCTCGCCGGCCAGTTCCTCGGGCGAGGCGCGGCGGACATCCTTGGGGACGTGGGCCGGGTGCCAGGTCGAGGCCGCGTCGCACCAAGAGCAGCGGACCGGACAGCCTTGGAGCCGGATGAAGAAGGCCTTGCGGCCGAGATGGACGCCCTCGCCCTGCCAGCTGAGGAAGGTCTCGTTGACCGGGTAGGTCACGGGACGAAGCGGACGGCGTTGCGGCTGTCCTCGTGGAGCTCGAGCTCGGCGATCCAGGCGCGGCCGCCGGTCGCCTCACGGACGAGCGGGTCGAACGCCGCGTGGAGGTGGCGCGCGATGCCCTCGGCGGCGGCGCTCTCGACGACGAGCAGCTTGAACACCCTGCCCTCCTTGGAGCGGAACCAGGGCAGCTCGGGGTCGTCGACCGAGACCACGAAGGCATGGTCGAGATGGGTGTCGATCCAGGCCTTGAGGAAGCGGAGACCACCGAAATCGACGACGAAACCGTGGCGGTCGGGCTCGCGGCAGGCGAAGGTCAGCGCGATCGTCCAGCTATGGCCGTGGACATGGGCGCAATGCCCGGCGTGCAGGTGCTGCCGATGGGCGAAGGGGATCTCGGCGTAGACTTTCCGGCAGGTCAGCATGACTCAGGCGTAGCGAAGAGGGTCGGGAACGCCAGCCTTCGCGAAGGCCTCGCGCCGCTCCACGCAGGTACCGCAGCGGCCGCAGGGAGGCTCGCCGCCGACGTAGCAGGACCAGGTGAGATGGAAGGGCGCGCCCAGTTCCGCCCCCCGGCGGACGATGGCGGCCTTGTCCCAGTCGACGAACGGGCGCTCCAGGCGGACGGGGTGCCAGTCGCAGAGGCCGAGGGCGCGGTCCATCGCGTCGGCGAACGCCGGCCGGCAATCCGGGTAGATGGCATGGTCCCCACCATGGGCGCCATAGACGACGGTGTCGGACTTGGTGGCGACGGCCCAGCTGCCGGCAAGGGCGAGGAAGAGCATGTTCCGGTTGGGGACGACCGTGGCCTTCATGGACTCGGCCTCGTAATGGCCCTCGGGGACCTGGACCGACGGGTCCGTCAGGGCATTTCCCCCCATGAGCCCGGCCACGGCCCGGAGGTCGGCCACCCGGTGCTCGACGCCGTGGTGGGCGGCGACGGCCTGGGCGGAGGCGATCTCGCGGCGATGGCGCTGGCCGTAGTCGACCGTCAGGGCGCGCACCTTGCGTCCCTCGGCCAGCAGGTGGGCGAGAAGCACCGACGAGTCGACGCCGCCGGAGAGGATGAGGACGGAGGCCACGGATGGAGGGAAACAGGGATGGAAAGGATGGAAAGGATTTTAAGGACGGCCCGGGACCGTTGCCTGGCAAATCTCGTGCGGATAGGGGATTTTCCGCTTTCCCCATCGGGCTCATCGCTCCTTCATCGGACATCCCTTTCCATCCCTTCCTCCCTTCCATCCTCCTTTCCTCCCCATGCCCCTCGCCCTGCTCTCCGTCTCCGACAAGACCGGCCTCGTGCCCTTTGCCACCGCGCTCGTGCGCGAGCACGGCTACAAGCTGCTATCGACGGGGGGCACCTCGAAGTTGCTCCGCGACGCCGGGCTCCCGGTGACGGATGTCAGCGAGCACACCGGCTCGCCCGAGATCATGGAAGGCCGGGTCAAGACCCTGCACCCGAAGGTCCACGGCGGCCTGCTCTGCCGGCGTGACTCGGCCGAGCACCTCGCCGAGGCCAAGGCCAACGGCATCGAGCTCATCGACCTCGTGGTGGTGAACCTCTATCCCTTCGAGCAGACGGTCGCCAAGCCCGGCTGCGCCTTCGAGGACGCCATCGAGAACATCGACATCGGCGGGCCCTCCATGCTCCGCAGCGCGGCCAAGAACCACGCCTCGGTCAGCGTCGTCACCGACCCCGCCGACTACGACCGCGTGCTCGGCGCCCTGCGCGACCCCGCCGCGCTCGCCGCCCTGCGCCGCGACCTCGCCCTCAAGGTGTTCCAGCGGACGGCCGCCTACGACGCCGCCATCGCCAATTACCTGGAGTCCCAGGCGGAGCCGGCGCCCGGCAGCGTCCTCGGCCTCCCTTCCCGCTTCTCCCTCACCCTGCCCCTCGCCCAGAGCCTGCGCTACGGCGAGAACCCCCACCAGCAGGCCGCGCTCTACGGCGGGTTCCACGAGGCCTTCGAGCAGCTCCAGGGCAAGGAGCTGAGCTTCAACAACATCTTGGACATCACCGCCGCGACCTACCTGATCGGCGAGTTCGAGAAGCCCACCCTGGCCATCCTCAAGCACACCAACCCCTGCGGCGCCGCCTCGGCCCCCACGCTGCTGGAGGCCTGGCACCAGGCCTTCGAGACCGACCGCCAGGCGCCCTTCGGCGGCATCATCGTGATGAACCGCACGGTCGACAAGGCCCTGGCCGAGGCCATCGCCGAGATCTTCTCCGAGGTCATCATCGCGCCGGAGTTCGACGCCGACGCCCTCGCCATCTTCGGCAAGAAGAAGAACCTCCGCCTGATGCGCGCCAAGGTGGGCCTCCGGGCCGACACCCTGCGCGAGGTCCGCTCCGTCATCGGCGGCGTCCTCGTCCAGGACCGCGACCAGAAGCCGGTCAATGCCCGCGACTTCAAGGTCGTGACCAAGCGCGCGCCGACGCCCGCCGAGATGGAGGCCATGCTCTTCGGCTGGCGCGTCGTGCGCCACGTGAAATCCAACGCCATCGTCTACGCCGGCCGCGAACGCACCCTCGGCGTCGGCGCCGGCCAGATGTCGCGCGTCGATTCCTCGCGCATCGCCGTCTGGAAGGCCGGCGAGGCCAAGCTCCCCCTGCAGGGCTCGGCCGTCTGCTCCGACGCCTTCTTCCCCTTCCCCGACGGCCTGATCGCCGCGGCCGAGGCCGGCGCCACCTGCGCCATCCAGCCGGGAGGCTCGGTCAAGGACGCGGAGGTCATCGCCGCGGCCGACGCGCGAGGCATGGCGATGGTCTTCACCGGCCAGCGCCACTTCAAGCACTGAG
>CAYYLJ010000043.1:0-4333 GCA_964472585.1 uncultured Enterobacteriaceae bacterium
CGTAGGAGGCGTGGACGCAGCAGTAGTCGAACTCGATGCCCTGGCCGATGCGGTTGGGCCCGCCGCCGATGATGAGGATGCGGGGCTTGGACGAGGGGCGGACCTCCGTCTCGTCGCCGTAGGACGAGTAATAGTAGGGCGTCGAGGCCTCGAACTCGGCGGCGCAGGTGTCGACGAGGCGGAAGCCGGTGGCGATGCCGGCCTCGAGGCGGCGGCGGCGGACCTCGGCGGGGGCGAGGCCCGTGGCGTGGGCGACCTGGCGGTCGGCGTAGCCGGCCTGCTTGGCCTCGCGGAGGAGGTCGGCGCCGATGCCGGCGCCCGCGGCGCGCATCCGGGCCTCGAGCTCGACGAGCTGGCGGAGCTGGCGGAGGAACCAGGGGTCGATGCGCGAGGCCGCGTGGATCTCGGCGTCGGTCATGCCGGCCTGCATGGCGTGGCGCAGGTGGAAGACGCGCTCGGGATTGGGCCGCGCGAGCGAGGCGCGCAGGCCCTCGCGGTCGAGGGTGGGCAGGTCGAACTTGCCGCCGCAGCCGAAGCCCCAGGCGCCGACCTCGAGCGAGCGGAGCGCCTTCTGGAAGGACTCCCTGAAGGTGCGGCCGATGGCCATCGCCTCGCCGACGGACTTCATGGCGGAGGTCAGGGTGCTGTCGGCGCCGGCGAACTTCTCGAAGGCGAAGCGCGGGATCTTCGTGACGACGTAGTCGATGGTCGGCTCGAAGCAGGCGGGCGTGGAGCGCGTGATGTCGTTGCGCAGCTCGTCGAGCGAGTAGCCGACGGCGAGCTTGGCCGCGATCTTGGCGATGGGGAAGCCGGTGGCCTTGGAGGCGAGCGCGGAGGAGCGCGAGACGCGCGGGTTCATCTCGATCACGATCATCCGGCCGGTGGCCGGGTTGACCGAGAACTGGATGTTGGAGCCGCCGGTCTCGACGCCGATGGCCCGGATGACGGCGAACGAGGCGTCGCGCATCAGCTGGTACTCCTTGTCGGTCAGCGTGAGGGCGGGGGCCACCGTGATGGAGTCGCCGGTGTGGACGCCCATCGGGTCGAAGTTCTCGATCGAGCAGATGATGACGCACTGGTCCTTGTGGTCGCGCATCACCTCCATCTCGTACTCCTTCCAGCCGAGCAGGCACTCCTCGACGAGGATCTCGTGGACGGGCGAGGCGTCGAGGCCGGCCTGGGCCATGCGGTCGAACTCCTCGCGGTTGTAGGCGATGCCGCCTCCGGTGCCGCCGAGGGTGAAGGAGGGGCGGATGATGACGGGGAACTCGCCGCCGACCTCGGGCAGGCAGGCGCGGGCGGCCTCGAGGTCGCGGACGACCTTGGAGCGCGGGACGTCGAGCCCGATCTCCAGCATGATCCGCTTGAACTTCTCGCGGTCCTCGCCGCGCTCGATCGCCTCCTCCTTGGCGCCGATCAGCTCGACGCCGTGGCGGGCGAGGATGCCGAGCTTGGAGAGGCGGAGGGAGAGGTTGAGGGCGGTCTGGCCGCCGAGGGTGGGCAGCAGGGCGTCGGGCCTCTCGCGCTCGATGATCTTCTCGAGCGCCTCGGGCGTGAGCGGCTCGATGTAGGTGACGTCCGCCGTCTCCGGGTCCGTCATGATCGTCGCCGGGTTCGAGTTGACCAGGATGACGCGGTAGCCCTCCTCGCGCAGGGCCTTGCAGGCCTGGGTGCCCGAGTAGTCGAACTCGCACGCCTGGCCGATGATGATCGGCCCGGAGCCGATGATGAGGATGGAGCGGATGTCGGTCCTCTTGGGCATGGTCGCGGCGACTGTCAGAGGCGGCGGCAGGGAGGGTCAAGCAGGGACTGGCACGGCCCCGCCGATTGGCCTCCGATGCCGCTTGCGGAGGGCGGACGAGGGCGGCATATGGGAGGGGATGGACCTCATCCGGATCAGCGGCATCCGCTCCTATGGGCACCACGGCGCCCTGCCGGAGGAGAAGCGGCTGGGCCAGCGGTTCACGGTGTCCCTCGAGCTGGAGCTGGACACCCGGCCCGCCGCGGCCGGGGACGACCTCTCCAAGACCGTCGACTACGCCGCGGTCATCCGCACGGTGGAGGAGCAGCTCAAGGGCAAGCCGGTCTACCTGATCGAGACCCTCGCCCAGCAGATCGCCGCCCGCATCCTGGGGAGCTACGCCCCGGTCCAGGCCGTGACGGTCGAGGTGCACAAGCCGTTCGCCCCGGTGGCGGCGGACTTCGACGGCATCTCGGTGCGCATCCGCCGCGCCCGTGCCTGAGGACCCGGCGAGCCAGGCCATCGTCGCCCTCGGCGGGAACCTCGGCGACCGCGCCGCCACGGCGGGCGCGGCCCTCGCCGCGCTCGCGCGCCTCCCGGGCACGCGGCTGCTCGCGGTGAGCCCCGCCTTCGACAGCGACCCGCTCGGCCCACCGGGCCAGCCCGATTACCTGAACCTCTGCGCCGCCCTCGAGACGCGGCTCGGGCCGCGCGGGCTGCTGGACGCCGCGCTGGCCATCGAGACCGGGCTGGGGCGGACGCGCGCCGTCAAGGACGGGCCGAGGACCTGCGACATCGACCTTCTCTTCCACGAGGCGGCGCCCCGGGTCGAGGAGCCGGGGCTCACCCTGCCCCACCCGCGCTGGCGGGAAAGGGGCTTCGTGACCGAGCCGCTGAGGCAACTCCTCCAGATGGGCGAGGTGGCGCGGCGGCCGGCATGGGATGGAATCCGGGCGGAGGTCGCGCGGCTCGCGCCGCGGACGGACGGCCTCCGGCCATGGACCGGACCGACCCCCTGGACGACCCTCCTGCCCTAGACCCGCGTCAGGGAAGGCCCCGCCATGGCCACGCGCCCGCCCTCTGGCTGGCCCTGCCCCTTTTCGCCGGCTGCTGGGCGCGCGCGGAGCTGGGCGCCGAGCCATGGATGGGGCTGGCGGCCGCCGCGGCCGGGCTCCTGGTCGCGTTCGGCGCGACGGGCGGGCGGGCGCTCGTCGGCCTGGCGGCGGCGGGGATGGGGCTGGGCGTCGCCTGGCACGGGGCCATGGCGGCGGAGCGGACGCCTTGGGAGGGTCGCGGCGGCCCGGCCCATATCTTCCTGCGGATCGAGCGCGCCGAGCCCGATGGGCGGGGCGGCTGGTGGGCGCTCGCCCGCGCGGAGGGAGGGTCGCGCGACGCGCTGCGCCGGCGCGTGCTGGCGGAAGGGGAGGGTGAGCCGCCGGAGAAGGGCGCCCTGGCCGTGGTGCGCGGGATGGCGCGGCAGGACGACGGGTCCTCGGGCTGGCGACGGTCGCAGGGCGTGACGCTCCGACTGGGCCGGGCGGAGGTGAGGGAGGTGCTCGAGCCGCCGGGGCGATGGAGGCGCGCCTGCGCCGCGGCGGGGGACCGGCTGAGGCAAGGGCTCGCGGAGCTCGCCTGGGAATCGCCCCGGGGCGCGCGCCTGCTCGCGGCCACCATGCTCGGTGACAGCCGCCTGCTCGGCGACGGGGAGCGCGAGGCGTTCGCCGCCACGGGCACGCTCCATCTCTTCGCCATCAGCGGGCTGCACATCGCCGGCATGGCGGCGATGCTCGTCGCCGCGGCCGCCGCGCTCCGCCTGCCGCCGCGGGCATCCGCCGCCGCGGCGCTGGCCCTGCTCGCCGTCTATGTGGAGGTGACGGGCGGGGCGCCGTCGGCGCGGCGGGCCTGGCTGATGGCCGCCGGCCTGCTCGCCTGCCGCTGGGTGGAGCGCCGGCCCAACCCCATGCAGGGGCTGGGCCTGGCGGCGGCGCTGACGCTGATCCTCGACCCGGAGGCGGCGACGGACGCGGGTTTCCAGCTGAGCTACCTCTCGGTGGGCGGCATCCTGCTCGCGGGCTCGCCGGCCGCCCGCGAGGCGACGCGGCCGACCAAGCGGGACCGTCTCGCGCGACCGGCGGGGATGTCCCGCGCGCGAAAGGCGTGGGCGTGGCTGGCCGGGCACGCGACCGAGGGCGCGTGCATCGCGGCGGCGGCCGGCGCGGCGGGCGCCCCGCTTTCCGCCAGCCTCTTCGGCCAGGTGGCCCCCGGGGGCGTGCTGGCCAATGTGCTGCTCGTGCCGATGGCGGGGCCGCCCCTGGCGCTGGGGATGGTCTCGGCCGCGCTGGCCGCGGCGGGCGCGCTCGCGCCGGTCCGACGCGTCGCGAACGCGCTCGCGGCGTCCTGGCTGGAGGGCATGGCCCGGATCGCCGAGCTGCTCGCGGCGGCGCCGGGCATGGGCGTGGGGCGCGAGTGGCTCCTGCCGGGCGCGGGCGCCCTCTGCCAGGCGGGGATGGTGGCCCTGCTGCTGGCCAACGCCGAGGCGCGCGGCTGGAAGGCGCTGCTCCTCCCGCCGGTCGCCTGGGCGGCGGCGTGGCT
>CAYYLJ010000044.1:0-3225 GCA_964472585.1 uncultured Enterobacteriaceae bacterium
GCACCTGGTCATCGTGCCCTCGGCGTTCGCCAGCCGTCTGCTGCAGGAAGCCCTGGCCCGGCAGGCCGGGGCCCTGATGCTCCCGCAGATCACGACCCCCAACCTATTCCTCTCCGGCAAGTCCTTCCTCCGGGAAGACCCCGACCTCGCCGAGCCCGAGGAGGTCGCCGGCAAGGAGGCCATGCTCCTCGCCTGGGTCGCCGTCCTGACCGACCCCGGGTTCGACCGCTCCGCCTACCCCGCCCTGTTCCAGAAGGACCGCTCCGGCCCCATGACGCCCGATGGCGCCCAGGCCTTCGCCCAGGACCTGATGCAGCTGCAGGACGAGCTGGGGGCGGCGTCCGAGGGCATGGGCTTCGCCGAGACCGCCCGCCACCCCGCCTGGTCCGGCGACACCCTCCAGGGCGCCGGTAGCCAGCCCGAGCGCTGGGAACAGCTCGCCCGCCTCGAGACCCTCTACCTCGACCAGCTCCGGCGACTGGGCCTGGCCGACCATAACCGCCATCGCCGCGCCACGGCGCTCTCGACCGACCTCCCCGAGGGCATCACCGACATCTGGCTCGCCTGCGTGATCGACCCGCAGCCGCTGCTGGAGACCGCCCTGGCCCGCCGGGCGGACAAGGCGGCGACCCGCGTGCTCATCGCGGCCGACCCGGGCGACGCCGAGGCGTTCACGGCATGGGGACGGCCCGAACCCGAGGCCTGGAAGCAGGGACGGACGATGCCGTGGAGGGACTTCGCGGACACGGTGCACGTCGTGAACAAGCCGGAAGACGGCCTGGAGCGGCTCGGGCAACTAGTGCGGCGCTTCCACACGCGCGCGGCGGACGGGCGATTGGACGTCGTGGGGCGGCTCTCGGTCGTCCCCTGCGATCGCGAGGCGCACCCGGTGCTGATCGCCCGCGAGCTGCATGCCCTCGAGAGGGGCGCGGACGACCAACCGCTCGTCACGACCGCCAACCCGATGGGGCGGCGCCATCGCGACCACGGCATCCACCACGCCGTCGCGGCCCTCCTCGACCTGGCCGACCAACCGACCTTCCAGAACCTGCGCCGCTGCGCGAACCACCCGACGGTCGCCGGACGGCTCGGGCTGACCGAGATCGAGGTCGAGGACGAGGCGGGCGGCAAGCGGGTGAAGGTCGGCTGGTACCGCCTGCAGCGCCTCCTGGACGCGGTGAGCGCGGCCACGCCCCCTCAGCCGCTCGACGAGACCCTGGGCTTCGCCAAGGGGGTGCCGGTGCGCGCGGAACTCGAGCGCCGCGAACTCGAGCAGAACCGGCGCATCCAGTCGGCAGCCGTGGCCATCGAGGAAGGCCTGAAGGCCGCCAAGGAACTGGGCAGGCTGCGCTGGCGCGAGCTGGCCGAGCGCGCCCTCGCCCTGGCGCAACCGAGCCGGCTGGCCGAGCTCACCGACGATGAATGGAACTTCGCCGCCGACGTATCGGAGGCGATCGAGGCGGCGCTGGACGCCCTGGAGCAGGGAGCGCCGGAAGCGACGGCCTTGGCGGCGACGGACGTCGTCCGGCTGGCCCTGCGGTCCGCCGGCGGGCGCTCCTTCCGCGGCGACATGGACCGCTCGGCGGTGAACCTACCCGGCTGGATGGAGGTGCCGTGGGAACCCGTGCCCCACCTCGTGCTCTTTGGCCTGACCGACGAGCTGGTGCCGGGGACGCGGCACGCGCATCCCTTCCTGCCCGCGAGCCTGAGGTCGGCCCTCGGCCTCGGGTCGCCCGCGCGGCAGTTCGCCAACGCGGCCTACACCCTGGAGCTCGCGCGACGCCAGCGGGCGGGACGCGGGCGGGTGGATGTCATCGTTCCGCGCCACAACGACGAGGGCGAGGGTCTGCGCCCCTCGCGCCTCCTCA
This sequence comes from uncultured Enterobacteriaceae bacterium, assembly GCA_964472585.1. Classification (GTDB taxonomy): domain Bacteria; phylum Verrucomicrobiota; class Verrucomicrobiia; order Opitutales; family UBA953; genus UBA8828. The sequence goes on from CAYYLJ010000044.1 coordinate 1,869, forward strand.
TGCTGAGCCCCGAAAGCGGCGGCGACACGCTGCTGGGCGCGGACGGCAAACCGGGTCGGCTGGACCACCTCCTGGGCAAGGTTCGCGGGTCGCGGCCGGAGCCCGTCTGGGAAATCCCCGATCGGCACCGCCTCGACCCCACCCTCCTCCTGCCGGCGGACTCCGAGCGCGCGGCCAAGCAGCTGGGGCGGCTGCGCGGCAGCATCAGCGCGACGGCCTTCAAGACTTACCTCGAGAATCCGGCGGACTACTGGATGAAGTTCGCCCTGGGGATGTCCGAGTCCTCCCACGACGCCGTCGAGCTCGACGCGGCCGGGTTCGGCAACCTGGTGCACGCCGCGGTCGAGGCCTTCGGCAAGGATACCGAGGCGCGCGGGCTGCGGGACCCGGTTTCCATCGGGCGCGCCCTCGAGGCCAAGCTCGAGGCGCACTTCGCGGAGCGCTTCGGGCGCGCGCCGGGCGGCTCCCTCCTCCTTCAGAAGGAGATGGCGCGGGCGCGGCTCCGGGGCTTCGCGCTGCAGCAGGCGGAACTCCGATCGGAGGGTTGGGAGATCCTCGAGGTCGAGGGGCGCCTGCCGGAGGTCGAGATCGCGCCGGGCTTCGCGCTGCGGGGCCGGTTCGACCGGCTGGATCGGCACGCCGACGGCAAGCGCTTCCGCGTGTTCGACTACAAGTCCTTCGCCCGGGCGCAGAACCCGCTGGGGCGCCATGTGCAGAAGGGCAAGTCGCCCGCGGAGCTCGGCTATTTCGAGGTCCCGAGCCGAGCCAAGAACGCCAAGGGCAAGATGCTGGCCAAGCGCTGGAAGGACCTGCAGCTGCCGGCCTACTACTGGGCGCTGACCGAGGGGCACGCGGGCGTTAAGGGCGGCTCGCTCGAGATCGGCTACCTGTGCCTCTCGGGCGAGGCCAACCCGGAGACCCTCCAGGTCTGGGACGCGTTCGAGGAAACCTACTGGGAGCCGGCCAAGGCGTGCATGGCGATGATCGCCGAGCGGCTCGCCAAGGGCGCGCCGGAGGCCTTCCAGCCGTCGCCCAAGCCGGCGCGATTCCCCGTCTTGGAGCACTTGGCCGGACGACCGGCCAAGAGCGTCCTCAATGTCGACAACCTCGGCGCCACCGCGGCGCCCCGCGCCTGAATCCGATGAGCGACGCCAAGGGGCTCAACTTCGCGATCCTGGCCTCGGCCGGGACGGGCAAGACCTACCAGCTGTCGGTGCGCATCGCGCGCCTGCTGATGCTCGGGCGGAAGCCGGAGGAGATCATCGCCCTGACCTTCACGCGGGCGGCGGCGGCGGAGTTCTACCTGAGGGCGCTGGAGCGGCTGAAGGAGGCGGCGGCCGACGACGCCAAGCGGCTG
>CAYYLJ010000045.1:0-3166 GCA_964472585.1 uncultured Enterobacteriaceae bacterium
TCCCCGCGTACCAGCGAAACAGCGTAACAGCGATTCCCCCTCACCCCACCTCTACCACCGACAGCTCGTCCGAGTCCGTCCGTATCCCCACCAGCGTGCAGCGGATCGCCGACACCGGTATGCCGGTGAGGCGCGAGACCGCCTCGCGGTAGGCCGACATCTGCTCCTGGTAGCGCTCGCGCAGGGCCTCGTCGGTCGCGTCCCGCGCGGTCTTGTAGTCGATGATCAGGGCCTCCTTGCCGGGGGTGATATGCACGCGGTCGAAGACCGCCGGCACGACCGCCGTCTCGCCGCCTTCCAGCGTCCGGTGAATCGCCGCCTTCCGCTCGACCCATAGCACCTTGCCCCCGAGGTCGCCCACGAGCAGCTCCCGGATGGCGGGGTCGGCCAGGCAGTCCTGGATGCGCGCCACGGCCTTGGCATGGACCTCCTCCATGCCCTCGGGCGCCCGTCGCGCCGCCAGTTCCCTGAGGAAGCCGTCGGCATCCCCGCCAAGCCGCGCGAACAGGTCGTGCACATAGGTGCCGAACCCCTTGCCGCGCAGTTCCGACGTCGCCTTCTGCCAGGGCGCCTCGGTCCTCGTGCCGTGGGATGACGGCTTGAGGCGGCGGGGCCGGACCACGGCATCGAAGTCGCCCCAGCCCGCGGCGGTCGCCGTCGCAGTCGTCGCGGGGGCGGCGCCGCCGGCCTTGGTCTCGAAGGCTGCCGTCCACCCGAGGTCGTCGGGCGCCGAGCCATCCGTCCAGACCACCTCGGCGCCCGAGGCGTCCGGGGCGCTGTCTGTCCCGGCCCTCCAGCCCCGCGGGGTGCGCGAGAGGCTGGACTCGAGGAAGCAGGCGAAGTCGTGCGAGCCATCGTTGGCCGGGTGCTCGAAGAACTCCTCGTTGTCGCCGCCTCGCGATTTCAACGGCTGCAGCTTCTTCTCCGGCAGCCGGTCCGAGACCATCACCAGCCGCACCTTGGCCCGGGTCATGCCGACATACAGGCGGCAGAGGCTGCCATAGGCCGACTCCGCCTTGAGCGCCGCCACCGACTCCCGGAGGCCCGGGACGAGCTCGGCGACCGCCGTGTTCATCCCCGCCAGGATCCAGTCGGGACGGAACAGCCGCTCGTCGTAGATGCTGCCCGCGGCCCCGCCGGCTGTCTTCTCGCCCATCGCGGGCGTCATGTGGAGCAGGTCGCCCCTGAGCCCGGCCATCTTGTGATGGGTGTCGTTCAGGCAAGGCATGTAGACGATGCCATACTCGAGGCCCTTCGAGCGGTGGATGGTGATGACCTGGACGGAGTTGGCCGTCGCCATGTCGCGCAGGTGCGTCCCGTCGGCGTAGGCGATGAAGTCCGCCAGGTCGCGCCGCCCCGTCGCGTCGTAGTCCGCCGCGACCGCCCGGAACTGCCGCAGGCGCTTCTCCAGGAAGGCGTTCACCTCCTCCTTGGCGATCGACCCCACGAGCCAGTCGGCCACGGCCTCCGCCCCGCGCTCCGCGAAGAGCGTGGCGATCCGCCGGGTGGCCTTGCCCCAGTCGGGCGTCCCCTTGTCGTCCGCCACCAGGCGCCGCGCGGTCGGCGACATCCAAGCCAGGCCGCGCGCCAGGGCGTTGTCCGGGTGGGCCGTCGCCTCGACCAGCGCGAACAGTCCCGCCGTCACGGGGTTGTCCCTCACGACGGCCGTCGAGGCCTCGTCCGTCGCCTCGATGCCGGCCAGGCGCAGTGTCTCGGCGATGGCCCGCGCCTGGCTGTTCTTGGAGACGAGGATGGCGCAGGTGACGCCCGGGCGCAGGCCGCGGGGCATGCCCGGCGCGGCGTCCGCGAGCACCTTGGCCCGGAGGAGGTCGGTGGCGATCCAGGCCGCGTGGCGATCGGCCATGCCGGCCTCCTCGCCGTTCGCGCCCTCGGCGGCCTCGCCCTCCTCAGGCTCGGGCTTGGCCAGCCGGACCCATTCCGCCCGCCCCTGCCTCGGCGCCGCCGGATGGGCCTTCTGCTCGCGGAAAACCTTGTCCCAGTCCGCCGCCGCCAGCGGCGAGAAGAACCGGCCCAGCCCCCGCCTCCCGAGGTCCTCGAGCAGGGCGTTGACCATCGCCAGCACCTGCGGCGAGCAGCGCCGGGTCTCGTCCATCGGCGCGCTCACCCCGTTGTCGCGGATCATCCGCTCCACCCGGCTGAGGAGCTCGCGGTTGCCGGCGCGCCACTCGTAGAGCGACTGCTTGGTGTCGCCGACCACGAACACGCTCCGGTCCTCGGCCGCGGCGCCCACGATCTCGTCGATGTTGCGGCGAAGGACGTCGTATTGCCGCGTGCTCGTGTCCTGGAACTCGTCGAGCAGCCAGTGCTTCACCTTCGCGTCGAGGCGGAAGTGGATGTCGTCGAGCGCCGCCGCCACGTCCTCCCGGCGCTCCAGCGGCGCCAGCCACTCGTTGAGCAGGACGACGTAGTCGGAGAAGCTCAGGAGGCCCTTGCGGCGCACCTGGAGGTCGTAGGCGCGCTCGAAGCCCGCCAGGCAGGCGTGCAGGGCCTTGGTGCGCCGGCTCGCCGTGCGGATGGCCAGGCTCATCAGCGCCTGCAGGACGCGCCGCGCCGCCGCCGTCTCGGCCGCGTCGAGGGTCAGCGTGACGCCATTGTGCACCACCTCCAGGCGCTCGCGCCCCTCCTCCAAGGCCGGCTTGTAGCGCTCCAGGAAGCCCTGCAGCACCGCCGGATCCACCTCCGCCATACGCCGGGCGCCCGCCACCCTCTCGAACTGCCGCACCAGCTGGTCGCGCCGCGTCGTGCCCCCCTCCTTGCCCTCCGGGTAGGTCGCGAGCTTGGCCACCACGATCGCGATATCCTGCGCGTCGGCGCCCTTGGCGTCGTCCATCTCGAGCCAGGCCGGCCGCGTCGCCCCGGGCCAGATGGCCTCGGGCGCGCCCCACTTGGCGGGGTCGCGCGCGAGGGTGAGGAACTCGTGGTACGAGGCCGCCATCCCGAGCAGCGTCTCGGTCGGGTTGCCCGCCGCCTTGCCATCGCTGTAGTCGTTGAGCTGCCCGCCCAGCTGGTCGAGCAGGCCCTGCGCCTCGACCTCCGCGATCATCGAGCGCATGGCGCCCTCGGCCAGGGCGGGGGCCTCCTGCTCGGGCACGGTGACGGGCTTGCTGGTCTCGAGCCCGAGCTCGAGGGCGAACTGGTTGACGAG
>CAYYLJ010000046.1:0-3078 GCA_964472585.1 uncultured Enterobacteriaceae bacterium
GCTTGAAGGCCTTCATGGCGGCGAAGTCGCCGGTGTCGGCGACGACCTTGGTGTGCTGGCGGAGCTGCTCGAGGGCGGTCATGGGAGTGGGGTTAGGGTTAAGGGGAAAGGGAGCTGGAGGGGAGGAAATTAACAAAATTAAGAATTAAGAATTAAAAAATGGGCTTATCCGCCTGGGTCCGCGAGTGGGACCAATCCGTGACTCCCGGCGTGTTTTCTTCTCTTAATTCTTAATTTTTAATTCTTAATTCGCCTCTCCCCCATGCCCTCCCGCCTCAAGGTCCGCGACGCCCTCGCCTCGTCCCAGCCCGCCGCCGGCGTCGAGGTCGCCGGCTGGGTCCGCACCAAGCGCGACAGCAAGGGCTTCTCCTTCCTCGAGGTGAACGACGGCTCCTGCCTGCGCAACCTGCAGGCGGTCGTCGACCACGCCGTGCCCGGGGCCGGCGACCTGCCCGAGATCCTCACCGGCGCCTCCGTCCGCCTGCGCGGCGACCTCGTGCCCTCGCCCGCCAAGGGGCAGGCCTGGGAGCTCAAGGCGACGTCCCTCGAGCTGGTCGGCCGGGCCGACGCCACCTTCCCCCTCCAGAAGAAGGGCCACACCCCGGAGTTCCTCCGCGGCATCCCCCATCTGCGCGCCCGCACCAACCGCATCGGGTCGGCCCTGCGCGTCCGCAGCCGCATGGCGATGGAGATCCACCGCTTCTTCCAGGAGCGCGGCTTCGCCTATGTCCACACCCCCATCGTCACCGCCAGCGACTGCGAGGGAGCGGGCGAGCTCTTCCGGGTGACGACCCTCGACCCCGCCTCGCCGCCGCGCGACGCCGCGGGGCAGGTCGACTGGGCGGCGGACTTCTTCGGACGCCAGGCCTACCTGACGGTCTCCGGCCAGCTCGAGGGCGAGACCCTCGCCTGCGCCCTGGGCGACGTCTACACCTTCGGGCCCACCTTCCGGGCCGAGAACTCCAACACCAGCCGCCATGCCAGCGAGTTCTGGATGATCGAGCCCGAGATGGCGTTCTGCGACCTCAAGGGGGACATGGACGCGGCCGAGGCGCTGGTGCAGCACCTCGTGCGCGCCGCCCTGGAGCATTGCGCCGACGAGCTCGCGTTCTTCGACGCCTACGTCGCCAAGGGCCTTCTCGAGCGCCTGCGCGGCATCGTCGCCCAGCCCTTCGCCCGCGTCAGCTACACCGAGGCGGTGGACATCCTCCTCGCCTCGGGCCAGGCCTTCGAGTTCCCCGTCCGCTGGGGCGAGAACTTCCAGGCCGAGCACGAGCGCTACCTGACGGAGACCCATTTCCGCCGACCGGTGACCGTCCATGACTACCCGGCGGCGGCCAAGCCCTTCTACATGCGGCAGAACGACGACGGGCGGACCGTCGCCGCGATGGACCTGCTCGTGCCGGGCATCGGCGAGATCGTGGGGGGCAGCCAGCGCGAGGAGCGCCTCGACCGCCTGGAGGCCGCCATGCGGGCCCATGGATTGGACCTGGAGGCCTACGGGTGGTACCTCGACCTGCGCCGCTACGGGACCGTCCCGCACGCCGGCTTCGGCCTGGGCTTCGAGCGCCTGCTCATGCTCGTCACCGGCGAGGGCAACATCCGCGACGTCACCGCCTTCCCTCGCACCCCGGGGCACGCCTGAGCGGCGTCACCTCGCGGCGGAGGCGCCCGCGGCGGGCTTGACCAGGTCGAGGATGGCCGCGCCCGGGACGCAGTTGCGGCGCACCATCTGGAAGTTGCGCTGGTCGCCGTCCTTCTCCGTGCTGTAGTAGATGGAGCGGGTGGAGGAGACCAGGCCCACCACGTTGCCGCAGAGGTCGAGGATGGGGGCGCCGCTGGAGCCCTTGGCGTAGTCGCAGGTGACCTCCATCCAGACCGCGCCGCGGTCGGCGGGGTTGGGGCTGCGGGCGTAGCGCGAGACGATGCCCTGGGAGAAGAACCCATAGGAGCCGTCGGGATTGGAGTAGCAGGCGATCTCGGCGCCGGCGGGCAGGTCGCCGCGGACGGGCAGGGCCTGCAGGACGCGGCCGCCGGTGTCGACGCGCACGAGGGCGACGTCCTGGCCGCGCGCGCTGGCGAGGATCTCGACCACGGGCAGGATGGAGCCGTCGGCCAGCATCACGCCCATCGCCTCGCCCTTGGCGGCGCACGCCACGTGGTGGTTGGTGGCGACGATGCCCGAGGGGTCGACGATCACCCCGGACGCCATCGAGGAGTGCCAGTCGGGGCACTTGTCGCACTTGAAGGCGGTGCCGACGACCACCGTGCTCGCCGCGGCGCGCGCGCGGAGCGTCTCGCGCGACAGCGGCTGGACGGAGGGCGTGAGGAGGCGGGGCAGCGAGGTGGACCGGCGGGCGCCTTGCTCGAGGCGGACCTTGGCGGGCAGCGGGGACTTCCCCTCCGAGGCCAGCTTGCCGACCTTGCGGTCGAGCTCGGCGAAGACCTTGCGGTCGTCGATCGGGTCGCGGGCCGTCGAGCCGGGCGCGGCCGCGGCAAGTGCGGGGAGCAGGAGGAGGGCGATCAGGGCGGTTCGCATGATGCGCGCATCGTGGGCGGGCCGCGGCGGACCGCAACCACGGGGTGACGGGGCGGCTGTCATCATTAAGTCATTACGACTCCCGGCCGACCGGGGCGGCCGGGGCGATCGGGCCGGCGGCTAGGGGGTCCCCCCGGGGGGTGCCAGGGGTTGAGGGGCGCTTCCCGGGGGGCCGGCGTGGGTAGCCAAGAGGGTGGGTCAGGGGGGTAATTTCACGAAAAACAGGCCATTTTTAAACTTAAGTCATTGATAGACAACGTAATCAATCTTTGTGCAGGATTGTCAAAAAAGTCGCTAAAAAGCCTTGTCAGAGGGGTCCGTGGGTGTCAGATTCGTACTTCCTGCTGGTTCGCCAGCATTGTTCCTTGATCACCGAGGTTTGCGCTCCCCGTCTCCCAAGACGGTGAAAGAAAACGCAAATTGGGTGTTGACGAAGCTCTCCGGAGCCTCACCGTCCGCCCTCCTTCCCGATCAAGGGAAGCTTCTTTCGGTTCTTTGAGAGTCACTTTGTGCGACTATACGGCCTAACGTATGGTCAA
>CAYYLJ010000047.1:0-3030 GCA_964472585.1 uncultured Enterobacteriaceae bacterium
GGTTTTCATCCATGTAACTGGGGTTCGAATCCCCAAGAGGGCGCCAACTGAGACAACTTTTCCTGTCGACCATCGGCCGACAGGAAAAGGGCGGACCTGCGGACCTGCGGAGCAGCGGAACGGCTGAGCAGCGGGCGAGAACTCGCTGGCGCTCGTTGTCATGGGTAGGGCTAGGTCTCCGACTCGGCCGCGGACTATCTGATACATAAGGCGGCCTCACGGAGAACACCGTGGTAATGAGCGAATGCGAGTTCACCACCGCCTCTCAGCTGTTCCGCCGCTCCGCCCACCAGCCACGCCACCTCTTCCCCATTAAGCCATTAAGCGATTAAGCCATACCCCATTCTGTCCTTTGAAGTCCATCTTCCGGAGTCTAGTTTTCCCTGTCCTTTGAAGTCTATCCTCTGAAGTCTTCCCTGACCATGCCCCTTTCCCTCGTCTTCTGCGGCTGCGGCTCCCGCTCGCGCACCTACGCCGGCATCGCCGCCGAGATGCCCGCGCGCTACGCCATCGCCGCCGCCGCCGACCCCGTCGAGGCGCGGGTCGCCGCTGTCGCCGGCCATGCCGCCAGGGTGCCCGCGCCCGGAGGCTTCCGCGCCTTCGCCTCGGCCGACGCCCTCTTCGCCGCCGGCAAGCTCGGCGACGTCTGCGTCATCGGCACCCAGGACGCCCTGCATCGCGAGCACGCCATCCGGGCGATGGAGCTCGGCTACGACCTGCTGCTTGAGAAGCCGATCGCCCCGACGCTCGAGGACACCGAGGCCGTGGCCGCCGCCGCCCGACGGCTCGGTCGCCGCGTCGTCGTCTGCCACGTCCTGCGCTACACGCCCTTCTACTCCGAGGTGCGGCGCATCCTCGATTCCGGCGAGCTCGGCCGGCTCGTCTCCGTCAACGCCATCGAGGGCGTGCAGCCCTGGCACCAGGCGCACTCCTTCGTGCGCGGCCACTGGTCCGTGAAGGCCAGGTCCTCGCCCATGATCCTCGCGAAGTCCTGCCACGACATGGACATCCTCGCCTGGCTCGTCGGCGCGCCCTTCACCCGCCTCGCCTCGCACGGCGCGCTGACCCACTTCCGGCCGGAGAACGCGCCCGCCGGCGCGCCGGCGCGCTGCTCCGACGGCTGCCCCGTCGGCGACACCTGCCGCTACAACGCCGCCCTCTACGCCAAGCCCGAGGGCCGGCGCTGGCTCGGCATGGTGCACGACCGCGCCAAGGAGGCGACCGACGCCGAGATCCTCGAGTGGACGCGCACGAGTCCCTGGGGCCGCTGCGTCTACCGCTGCGACAACGACGTCGTCGACCACCAGGTCCTCGCCCTGCAGTTCGCCAACGCCGTCACCGCCACCTTCACCATGACCGCCTTCGACGAGGGGCGCCACCTCGAGCTCTTCGGCACCGAGGGCTGGCTGCGCGGCGGGTCCTTCATCAAGAAGCAGCTCGGCTGCGACCTCGTGGTGCAGCGCCATGGCTGGAACCAGGAGCCTCGGCGCATCACCCTGCAGGAGGCCAAGCATGGCTACGCCGGCCACGGCGGCGGCGACTGGGGACTGATGGAGACGCTCCACGAGGACCTCACCCGTCCCGATGCCGCCGGCATGCGCACCTCGCTCGAGGTCTCGCTCGAGAGCCATCGCATGGCCTTCGCGGCCGAGGCGGCTCGGCTGCGATAGGACCCGGGCGCGGGATCTCGCGAAGGTGACGATGCCTGCCATGCGCGCCGCCGGCGCGCGCATTCCTATCCAATTCTTGATTATAGTCCACCTGTGCAACGGCGTTGCATTGGGGTCCGCCTTGCCCTCCCATTGCCGCGGAATGACCCGCCTCCGCGTCCTCACCGTCATCGACCAGACCGAGCAGGATCTGCTGCGCCGCATCGGACGGGGCGAGTGGATGGACGACCTGCCCGCCTTCAAGCAGCTCGCGCCCCAGCTGGGCATCAGCGTGCCCACCCTCGGCCGCGCCGTGAAGCGTCTCGCCCGACGCGGCGTGCTGGTCTCGCAGGGCCCCCGCCGCTCCTTCAAGATCAACGCCAAGGCGCTGCCTGCGGCAACGGCCAAGCCCGCCGCTCCGGAAACCCCGCCCGCCCCGAAGGGCCGTCTGCTCCTCGTGATCCCCCGGTCCCTGGAGCATTTCTACGGCTGGCCCGCGGCGCTCTTCCTCGAGCTGTCGCTGACGATGGTCCGCGAGGGTTGGCATTTCGACATCGCCCTCGTCGACCCGTCCAAGCCCGCCGCCGCCCTCCGCGCCCTGGATCGCCTCGTCGCGAGGCACAAGCCGACACACGTCCTCCTCTCCTCGACCCCGGGCGCCTATGTCGAGTGGGCCCGCCACGCGGAGGGTCTCCCCGTCGCCTTCCTCGGCGGCCAGCCCGAACAGGCCGGCGGCATCCCCATCATCGGCGCCAACGCCGAGGTTGGCGCGCGCCTCATCCTCCAGAAGCTCAAGGCCCAGGGGCACACGCGCGTCCACCTCGCCCTCGGCAGCATGTCGCCTTACACCGTCGACCGCGTCGCCAAGGCCTATGCCTCGGTCTTCGGTCTCGGCCGGGCGGAGCTCGAGTCACAGCGGCTCCTCCTCGCCTTCCCGACCCCCCAGTCGTCCGAGGCGGAGCGCCGCGCCATCGTCGCGAGCCTCGTGGCCTCGCGCGCCACGGCCGTCTTCTCGACCGGCCTCACGCGCTACTTCCTGATCCTCGACGCCGCCCGCGAGCTCGGACTCGCCGTGCCCAAGGACCTCTCCATCGCGCTCCTCTCCCAAGACACGGTCTTCGCCGACTTTCCCCTCGTGCCGGCGCACATCAAGGCGCCGCCGTCCGAGTATATCCGCGATGTCCACGTCTGGCTGCGTTCCCGCCGCCCCGACGGCGCCGCGCTCGCCACGCGGCTCATGCGCCATTGGGAACCCGGCGGCACGATCGCGAAGGCGCCGAGGTGAGGCCCACCTTGGATAACACCGCCTCTTTTCCGTGCGCGATGGCGCCTTAGGTAGGGACGTCTCCCCGAGGCACCCGCAAAAGGTAGGGTCATGGCT
>CAYYLJ010000048.1:0-2918 GCA_964472585.1 uncultured Enterobacteriaceae bacterium
GGTAGGCGAACTTGAAACCGCTGAGCGCGCCGCTCTGGAGCGCAACGGTCCCGTTGTCCCAATAGATGTCGAGAGTGCCCACGCCTTGGGTGGTGATGACGTAATCGGCGTCCCCGTAGGTGCGACCCGAGGTCAGGCCACCCGCCAGCACCAACTGCATCGTGAAGCTTCCGTTGAAGGTGGAGGTGTTGCCCCCGAACCCGACAATGTAGATTCCGGTGGAGGCCCCGCCCAGGGGACCCGAGAAGGAGCCCTGCAGGGCCGATCCGCCGGCGGCGCCGATGTTGAGCGCGAAGGATGAGATGTCGTTGTCGGTGAGGAAGGATTGGCCGACGGCGGTATTGGGCCCGCTGAACAAGGCGGAGCTCTCGGTCAGCGAGGTGATGCCGTTCGTCAGGGTGATTCCGCTTAGCTGGGTGTTGGTCGACTGCGCCGAGGCAGTGACGGATCCCATGAGCAGGGTGGCTAGCAGGATATTGCGAGGCATAGCCTGAGGCTGCCCCAGCTCATCAATCTGTCAAAGGGTTTCCCGGACTTGCGGGGCCTTTTGTCGGGCGATCCTCGGTGGTGGCCTTCGGGCATCCCGCCCCATGGCCGCTGCCGAAACAGGGGCAAGACCCCTTGCCTTTCCGCATCTTTGGAATCCCCCATGGCCATGGCCCTCCCTCCGACCTTCCCCCCGACGCGCCAGGCGGCGCTGGCTCGGCTGGAGGCCTACCTGCCCGCGGCCGGGCGCTATGGCGCGGAGCGCAACTTTGTCCGCCCGGGCCACGACAATGTCTCGCGGCTCTCGCCCTGGCTGCAGAAGCGCCTGATCCGCGAGGAGGAGGTCGTGGCGGCGGTCCGTGCCCGGTGGTCGTTCGAGGCCGTCGAGAAATTCGTGCAGGAAGTCCACTGGCGCACCTACTGGAAGGGTTGGCTCGAGCAGCGCCCGGACGCGTGGGCTCGCTGGCAGGCCGCCGTGCCGCGCCTGCGCGACGGCCTCGAGGGGGAACGTCGCGCCGCATGTGAGGCGGCGCGGGAGGGGCGCACGGGCATCGACGGCTTCGACGACTGGGCGCGGGAGTTGGTCGCGACCGGCTACCTGCACAACCACGCGCGGATGTGGTTCGCCTCGATCTGGGTCTTCACCCTGCGCCTGCCCTGGGAGCTCGGCGCCGACTTCTTCCACGCGCACCTGCTGGACGGCGACGCCGCGAGCAACACGCTGTCATGGCGCTGGGTGGCGGGGCTGCAGACCGCGGGGAAGACCTACCTCGCGCGCGCCGACAACATCGCGAGATACACGGACGGACGGCACCGTCCCGCCGAGCGCCAGTTGGCGACCGAGGCCCTGGCGCTGTCCGAGGAGCCGCTGCCCAAGGTGGCGGCATGGGCCCCCGCGCCCGAGGCCGCCGAGCGCGGGCGCGCCGGACTCTGGTTGCACCCCGAGGACCTCTCGGCGGAGACCGGGGAGCTCGCGGATGCGCGGATCGAGGCGGTCAACGCCACCTGGCCCGCCGGCATGGCCGGCGAGGTCGGCTGGGCGCCCGCCGTCGAGGCTTGGACGCGCGCCACGTTGGGCGACGGCGCGGAGCGGGCCGGGCGGCGCTTCGGGGCGCCGGTGGCGGCGGGAGAGGCATCGGATCTCGCCGAGACGGTCGTCGGCTGGGCGCGGGCGGAGCGATTGGACACCGTCGTCGCCTATCGCCCCTTCGTCGGACCCTGGCTCGCCAAGGGCTTGGCCATCGAGGCCGCGCTGGCGAGGGCGGGCGTGCGGATGGAATGGCGGCGGCGGGCGTGGGACACGACGCACTTCCCGCACGCGACGCGCGGCTACTTCCCGTTCTGGGAACGCATCCGCTCGGCGGGCTGAGTGCGTTGCGGGTGTCACGCCCTCGCGGAATCCCCAGGTAAGGCGGGGCCGGCGCGTCGAGCGGGCCCTACCCGATAGCGTCGCAGCGCGACAGCGTCCCAGCGAGACAGCGACCCTCCCTCACTTCCGATCCAGGTTCGCCTTAAGGTCCTCCGCGGTGACCTTGGACCTCACCCCGCCCGCGGGCACCGAAGCCTTCGCCGTCCAGAGGATCGCGTTGAGGACGACCGTGCGCTGCGCGTCGATGCCCCAGTTCTTGTGGAAGTGCCCGCCGGTGAAGCCGAAGCCGCGGCCGCCGTCGGCCCGCTCCACGGCCCAGGCGACGACCTGGGCGTCGCCGCGGGCGACGCTCGCGCGGACCTCGGGGTTGCCGCTGTGGGCGCCGTCGCCGCGCGTCATGGTGTCGGGCCCCGCCACGGCCGAGAGGATGGGCGTGACGCCCTCCATGCGGTCCGCAAAGCGCATGTTGAAGTACCACTCGTCCTGCGCGCCGAAGGGGACGACCCCGCGGCTGATCGGGTGGTCGGGCAGCCGCTTGAAGTCGGCGTACCAGTGGGGGTTCACCGACCAGTGCTGCTCGAAATAGCCGCCGAGCCATTCCTTGAACTCCTTGGCGCCGCGCCCGCGGGAGGAACGCTCGGGATGCGGGGGGCGCGAGCGCCCGTCCCACTTGTCGCAGCAGGCATACTCGGGCTCGACGGCGTAGTGGATGGCGACGAGGCCGCAGCCGGCGGCCATCTTGCGGCCGAGGTGGCCGAGATGGGGCAAGGCCGGATGCCCGCCGCCGCCGTCGGAATAGATCACGATGGTGTCGGCCTTGTCGACCCGGTCCGCGGAGGGCCACTGGCCGTTGAGCGCGACGTCGACCTCCACCAAGCTCGCCGCGCCCTCGCGCAGGCACTTGGCGAGCAGGAGCACGCCGGCGTTGTGCTCATGCTCGCCGGGGGCGTGGCTCGGGCGACCGGCGATGAGGAGGACGTTCCGCTTCTCGGCCGCGGCCAGCGAGGACGCGGCGAGGGCGAGGAGCGCGAGGAGGCGGACGGGACGCATGGGGGTGAGGGTT
>CAYYLJ010000049.1:0-2900 GCA_964472585.1 uncultured Enterobacteriaceae bacterium
CAGGGCTTCCTGCAGCAGACGGCTGGCGAACGCCGAGGGCACGATGACCAGGTGCTGCCCGAGGTCGATGATCCCACCCGTGCCCCTTTCGTCTCCTTTAGTCCCTTTTCTTCCTTCTTCCGCCTCTTTCGTCACCATTGGTCCCCTTTCGTCCCCTTTAGTCCCCTTTAGTCCTTTCTTCGTCCCTTCAGCCAGCAGTCGCTCCGCCACCGCCTCCGCCAACGGCTTCTCCCAACCAATGAAGATGCGCTCAGGGTTGCTCATGCGTGGCGTAGGGCCCGGGGTTCTAGCACCCGCAGCGGGGTTTGTCAAATTGGGCACCCCGGCTTACTAAAGCTTTAATACGATTCGCCTACCCTCGTGCCCACCCCTCACCGGTCCGGTGTCGGCGCGGGCTTCAGGATCCAGTCCGGGTTGGGTTCCGGCGGGTCGTAGTCCCTCAGGAACCAGCGCTTCTCGAAGGCATGCTTGCCGAAGGGTGTCTCCTTGAAGCGGATGGCCAGGGCCTTGTAGGCCGCATTGGCATAGGGAGGATCCACGTATCGCAGGGCGTTGCCAACCGACTGCGCGATCTCGGCGCCCGCCGGGTCGTTGTCCGGCAGCAGCGCGACCGACTTCATGGCCAGGTCGAAGACCCGGTACCTCATCAGCACGTTGTGCCGATTTCCCGGGGCGGCATTCGCCGTCAACCAGGCCGCCACACGCTGGCGTTCGTCCGCCGCGGGTCCCGTGAGCGGGTTCCAGGGGTAGCCCTGAGACGGCTCTATCCGGCAGCGCGGCCAGTCGTTCTCGGCCCACCCCCTGATAACACCCGTCGGCGTCCAATGGTAGTCCGTCCACCGCGGCCCGAAATCACAGTAAAGCAGCTCCCGCCCGTGCTCCCGCATGACGAGCGCCGCCCGCCAGTAGGCGTCGGCGCGCTCCCGGTCTCCGTTCTTGGTGTCCTGGGCCCGCGCCAGATGTCCCAGATAGGCGTCGATCACCGCCGCCATGCCGGGCCGGACGTACGCCTTCGCCTCCGTCCACCGCTCCGCCCGGCAAAGCCGCCGGGCGAGCAGCACCCGGATCTCCTCGTTGAGGTCGATGGTGTCCGTCCGCTCGTCGTATTCCCCCCACCCCCGCTTCCGGACGCGCTTGCCCATGGCCTCGGCATCGACGAACGCCTTGAGCTCGTCGACCGTCATCACGCACTCGGCCACGTACCGGGAGTCCCATTGCAATCCCGCCGCCAGCTTGAGCCTCAGCGCCGCGGCGTAATCCCCCAGCGCCAGCTTCAGCATCGCGAGCTCCGCCCGCAGCTTGCCATCCCCGGAGTTCGTCTGGTCGCGCTTCACGAAGACCCACCCCTTGCCGCCGGTTTCCCAGATGTCCTCCTGCACGCCCCAGTCCGGGAAGTCCTCGACCACCCCGAGCCGCGGCAAGGCTTGTTCCAGCGCCTTGGCCGCCTCGAGGCGCCGGCCGAGCCTGAGCTCCAGCCGCGACCGTAGCATGGCGGCCGCCGCGTCGTCCGGCGGGCATTTGGCGACGAGTCGCTCACTGAGCCCGTAGTTGCCCTTGCGGTAATGGAGCAGGGCGATGCGGACGGTGTTCTCGTCGGCCTCGACCGAATCCCCGAAACCCTTCTCCAGCCATCGGGCGATGGCCGTCTCCCGTTCCTCCTCGTATTGGCGATAAATCCAGCTCTCCGAGTGGGCACAGAGATACAGGGTCATCAGGCGCCTCAGCTCCGGGTCCTCGCGGCACAGCTCCAGCCCGCCTGGCTTTCCGGCCAGCCACGACATCAGGCTCCGTAGGTCGGTCTGGCCGATGGCATAGCCGTCGGCCCTCAGCCCGAGGAGCAGCTCGGCCGCCCGGCGGATATCCACCTCTTCCTTCAGCATCTCGCCCGCATCCATGGGGAGGCTGCTGTGGCTGTCCGCCAGCCAGCCGCGCGCCGCCGCCCCCACCCACGCGATATCAGGCGAGCCCTCCTGGATTGCTCCCTCGACCGCGCCGAGGGATTCCCGCATCGACCTCAGCCGCACCACGGTCTGCTCCTTGCCGGCCTGTTCCCGAAGGTCCTTGTCCCGGATGGCGAACTCCAGCAGCCGTCCTCGGCGATAATGGGCCACGGCGCTGAGCGGCCGGCGCTCCTCCTTGGGCAGCGCCAGCAATTCCTCGATCGCCGCGATCGCCTTGGACCTGTCGGGCGTGAGGGAGCGCAGGTAGAGCCGATAGCAGGCCGGCAGCCTCTCGGCGGCATCGCCCGCGCCGGTCAGCAGCTCGCCGAAGGCCAGGCTGCCCGACAGGTAGTTGCCCAGCTCGGCGCGGATGAGCTCGGCCTCGGCCTTCGCCTCCGCCCGCCCCGACTTGATGAGCTCCGCCTCGATGAGGTCGGCGATCTGCCCGATGGCCACCCATCTGTCCGCCGGCATCCTCCCGCCGCAGGGGTCCGGCTTGTTCACTTTCCCGTAGATCAGGGCCAGCTCCGAGTAGAAGCCGAGCCTCAGCTCGCCCGTCATCCCTGCGTCGCCGTTGCGCAGCGAGTCGTTCTCCGGGGTGTCGCCGTCGAAGCACGCATAAGCTGCGATGAGGGTTCCGATCAGAAAGAGGACGACGGACAGGGCGCGGGGCATGGCGGCGAATCAATCCCGCCAGCCTGTCCTTTGCCCAGACTTCCCTGAAGCCGATAACCGCCTGCGTCCTATCTATTAGAATCTTTGCCCTCTCTCGCGCCCCAGCATCAGCCAGCCTAGGCAGGAGCAGGGGTTGTTCGCTGTCCCGCTGTTGCGCTGTTGCGCTGAGTCGCTGTTCCGCCACTCCGCCCCCCGCTCCCCGCTAAAACCACTAACACCGCTGTCCTCGCTCCCAATCCGCAGTAACCGCAGCTACCGCAGTCCCCGCAGGTTTCTCCCCCCGGC
>CAYYLJ010000050.1:0-2860 GCA_964472585.1 uncultured Enterobacteriaceae bacterium
GGAACAGGCCCGCCAGCCTGCCGAGGGGCAGGAGGTAGGCAAGGCGGAACCGCCGACCGGCTCAGTGGGGCTTGAGCTCCAGCTCGGCCGTCAGGCCCTCGACCGTCAGCCGGGCCGGGGAGCGGAAATCCTCGCCCATGAGCCAGGAGGCGTCGGCGCCCGTCTCACCCGGGAAGACGAGGTAATAGGTGCGGCCGTCGGCGACCGTCGGCCTGCCCCGCTCGTCCTTGTTGGTCACCGAGTCGCGGGCGCGCAGCTCGACGGCGCGGCCGGGGCCGGCCAGATCGAGCCGCGCCACGGCGCCGACCGGCACGGTCAGCGGCGAGCTGAGGCGGATATCCCTCGCCAGCCAGAGCTCGAGGTCGCCGGCATCGCCGTGCAGCTTGACCTCGGCCCAGCCGACGGCCTTGCCGGAGGCGTCGCGCAGCTCCGCGAGGACCCCGCCGGAGGGGCCGGCGACATAAGTGGGAGCGACGGCGGGGGCGGACGACGCGGGGTCGAGGCGACGCGCGAGACGGAGGACCTCGAGGAAACGGGAGAAGGGCTCCCCGATATCGGCGCCCTCGTCGGCCTCATGGGCGAGCTGGTCGGCGGCCCGGGCGAGATTGGCGATCATGCCGGCGGCGCGGTCGGGGTCGGCCGCACCCGCGGCGAGCGGCTCGAGCGCCGTGGCGAGCGCGGCGAGATTGGCCGCATCCGACGCGAGGGTGGCGCGGCGCTCCGCGGGCAGGGGCGAGTCCAGCCCGGCCGAGAGGGCGTTGAGATGGCCCCAGAGCCGGGCGGCGTCGCCCTCGACGCGGATCGTGACGGCGGGGCCGCCATGGTCGTGGCCGTGGGCGTGGTCCCCGGGAGCGGGACCGTGGTCGTGGTCGCCGCAGGCGGCGAGAAGGGGGAGGATGAGGAGGGTGGCGAGTCGCATGTCAGTCGCGGGGGCGGAGGGCTTGGGGGATGAGATGGGCGACGGCCGGGCGGCCGAGATGCCAGAAGACGAGAGGCGTGACGACGAGGTCCAGCAGGGTGCTGGACAGCAGGCCGAAGAAGATGACGACGGCCACCGGGTGGAGGATCTCCCGGCCGGGCTGGTCGCCGCCGAGGACGAGCGGGAGCAGCGCCAATGCGGCGGTGACGGCAGTCATCAGGACGGGCACGATGCGCTCGCGGCTGCCGCGGCGCACCATCTCCCAGTCGAACCGCTCGCCCTCGTGCCGCATGAGGTGCAGGTAGTGGCCGATCATCAGGATGCCGTTGCGGGAGGCGATGCCGGCCAGGGTGATGCAGCCGACGAGGGTCGCCAGCGAGAGCACGCCGCCGCCGACGACCCACGCGCCGAGGACCGCGCCGACGAGGGCGAGGGGCAGGTTGACCAGCACCTGCGCGGCGAGGCGCCAGCTGCCGAGATGGGCGCGCAGCAGGACGAGGACGCCGGCCACCGCGAGCGCGGCCAGCAGCGCGAGCCGGGAGCGGGCGGCCGCCTGGCTGGCATATTGCCCGTCGACCGCGAGGTGGACGCCCGCGGGCAGCCCGCCGGACGCGGCGAGCCGGGCCTTGGCGTCATCGACCGCCCCGACGAGGTCGCGCCCGGCGGCGTTGGCGGAGACGACGATGCGGCGCAGGCCGTTCTCGCGCTGGATGAGGTTGGGTCCGGCCGCGACCTCGATGTCGGCGACGGCGCCGAGGACGACGGGGCCGCGGGGCGAGGCGAGCGGGAGCTCGGCCAGGCCGGTCAGGTCGGAGCGGGCGTCGCCCCCGAGGGCGAGCACGAGGTCGTGGGAACGGCCTTGGCGGAAGAGCGCGCCCAGCTCGCGGCCGCGCAGGGCCGTCTCGGCCTGCCGGGCGACATCGGCGGGGTTCAGGCCGGCGGCGGCGGCCCGGACGGGGTCGACGCGGACATGGACCTGCGGGATCTCCGTCACGGCCTCGACCTGCACGTCGACCATGCCGGGCGTGCCGCGAAGGACGTCGCCGACGCGGGCCGCGGCCTCGCGGAGCGCGGGGAGGTCGTCGCCGAAGACCTTGACCGCCACCTGGGCCTGGACGCCCGAGAGCACGTGGTCGATGCGGTGCGAGAGCGGCTGGCCGATGCCGACGGCGACGCCGGGCAGGGTGGCGAGGCGGGCGCGGATGTCAGCCTCCACCTCGGCGCGGGTCCGCGCGGAGGGGGCGAGCGTGAACTCGAGCTCGCTGACGTTGGCCTCGAGCACGTGCTCGTCGTTCTCGGCGCGACCGGTCAGCCGGGCCACGGAGCGCACCTCGGGGACCTCGCGCAGGAGCGCCTCGGCCTGGCGGCCGACGCGGGAGGACTCCTCGAGCGAGGTGCCGGGGGCGGCGTTGAGGAAGACGGTCAGGGCACCCTCGTTGAGGGAGGGCAGGAACTCGCGGCCGAGGCGGGTGGCGCCCCAGGCGGCGCCGGCCAGCAGCAGCGCCACGGCGGCGGCGAGGGCGAGCGGGCGGGCGCGAGCGACCTCCAGCGCCCTGCCCTGCAGCGACTGGACGGCGCGCACGACGGGGCCGGGGTCGGCATGGCCGAGGCGGCGGAGCCCCGGCAGCAGCAGGGCGCAGAGCGCGGGGGTGACCGTGAGGGAGACGACGAGGGAGGTCAGGATGGCCGCGATGTAGGCCAGACCGAGGGGGGCGAAGATGCGCCCCTCGACGCCCTCGAGGGCGAGCAGGGGCAGGAAGGCGAGGACGACGAGGGCCGTCGCGATGACGACCGAGCCGCGGACCTCGCGCGAGGCCTCGACCACGACCTCGGGGGCGGGCCGGGGCGCGGCCGAGAGGCGGTTCTCGCGCAGGCGTCGGAAGACGTTCTCCACGTCGACGATGGCGTCGTCGACCAGCTCGCCGATGGCGACGGCGAGGC
>CAYYLJ010000051.1:0-1035 GCA_964472585.1 uncultured Enterobacteriaceae bacterium
GGGTCAGCCCCGCACTGCGGTCGGTTCACCGCAGTGCGGGGCTGACCCCTTAGGCCCAGAAAGAGACGGGGATTTATCCCTAGGGAATCCCAGTGCTAGCATCTGGCCGTCTGCTCGCGAGCATGGTTTCATGCCCCGCCCCAAACGCCGAATTGTCACCGAGCAGCCCCTCCACGTCTTCGGCCGTGGCAATTACCGCAAGGATGTCTTCGCGACCAAGGGCGCCCGTCAGGTGTTTCTGGCGGTTCTGAGGGAGACGGTCCTGACGTATGGATGGGAACTCTATGCCTTCGCCATCCTTCCCAACCACTATCATCTCTGCGTGCGCACCCCTTATGGCAACTTGTCGGAGGGCATGCATCATCTGCTGACCACCTATTGCGCCCGTTTCAACCGGTTCAGGAAGGAGCATGGCCACGTCTTCCAAGGGCGTTTCAAATCAAAGGTCGCCCCCAAGGGCATCTCTGTCCGCAACATCATCGATTACATTCATCTCAACCTTCCACGCGCCGGTTTCGAATCCGTCGATCGCGCCGCCAAAATGCCCGAGAGCAGCCTGCGCGATTACCTGGGCCCCGATCGCAGGGACTTCCTCGCGGTCGCGGAGTCCTATCGTCGGTTCATGGGTTTTGACGACGACCGGGTGGGGTGGGGCTCCTATCGCGCCGAGCTCGAGCGGGAACTCGCCGCCGACCCCGACACGAAGGCTTTCGAGTCGGCGTGGAGGGCCGCCGAGCTGGAGGATCGGCAGGAGGCGCGGCGAAAGCCCGGGGCGATAAGGCCCGAGCGACGCAAAACCCGCGAGGAGGTGCAGGCCGAGGCCGAGGGCCGTTGGGAGGCGAAGGCGGCGGCTTGCATTGCCAGGGACGGTCTCGACGGAGGCGCTCTGTCGAGAATGGTCCGACGCCACCCTGGCAAACTTCTGATTGCCCGCGAACTCAGGGCTCTTGGCGCGCCCTACGCCTGGATCGCCCGCCGCCTTGCCGCCGGCACCGCGGAGTACCTCCGAAATAATCTAAGTGAAAGGGGTCAGGC
>CAYYLJ010000051.1:1135-2822 GCA_964472585.1 uncultured Enterobacteriaceae bacterium
CCGCTCTGCGGTCAGCAGACCGGAGTGCGGGGCTGACCCCTTGGGCGTTTGACAGCGGGCGGGGCGCCTGCTCGCTGGACATGGAACGCGCGCCCTCGCGCCCCGACACGATGATTCCCCGCGCGCTCGCCGTCCTCCTGCTGCAACTGGCCGCGCTCGCCACCGCGGCGGGGCAGGGCGACGTCGTCGTCTACCCCGCCCCCGAGGGCGAGCGCCTTAGCTCGGATTTCCGGGTGACCGTCAACGGTCGCGAGGTCCCGGTCTACTTCAAGGCCGACCGCGACGAGCCGGCGCACGCGCGCGACCGCCAGCGGTTCGGCAAGGGGGGCGGCGACTATTCCCTGGCCTACTTCGACTTCTCCGGCACCGCCGTCGTCCGGATCGAGTCGCCCCGCCTCGCCGGCGCCGTCGCCGTCCGCCCCGCCTCCCGGGGAATCGCGCCCCGAAAGGTCGGCGACGGCGCGGTCGAGCTGACCCTGACGCAGCCCGCCAAGCTCAGCATCGAGGGCGACGACCCGAAGGACGGGCTCATCCTCATCGCGCGGCCCCTCGAGACCGAGCCGGTGGCGCCCGGAACCCCCGGGGTCATCCATTTCGGGCCCGGCATCCACCGCCCAGGCGTCATTCACCTCCGCTCCAACCAGACGCTCCACATCGCCGGCGGGGCGGTCGTCAAGGCGGCCGTCGTGGCGCGGGGCGCGAACATCACCATACGGGGGCGCGGCATCCTCGACGGCTCCGGCTTCGACTGGCCCCGGAATCCCGCCGGGGAGCGCGGGCTGGTGACGCTCATCGAATGCGACGGCGTGCGGATACGGGACCTCATCATCCGCGACTCGCCCTGCTGGACGATCGTGCCGATGCACTCGCGCCGCGTGCTCATCGAGGGGGTGGCCATCTGCAACAGCTCCAACGAGAACGACGACGGCATCGACCCGTGCAACAGCCAGCTCGTCCATGTCCGGGACTGCCTCATCCGCACGGACGACGACTGCATCGCGATCAAGGGCTGGTCCCGCCTCCGCGGTCGCAACGTCGACGTCGAGGCCATCCTCGTCGAGCGGTCCGTCCTCTGGTCCGACCGGGCCCGGGTCTTCCTGCTGGGCCACGAGAGCAAGGCCCTGAACATGCGCTCGATCACCGTGCGGGACTGCGACGTCGTCCATTTCGCCCTCGTGCCCTTCCTGCTCGAGCCGGCCGACGGCATGTCGCTCTCGTCCGTCGTCTTCGACAATATCCGCGTCCACGGCGCGGGCCAACGCGAGCTGATCCGGCTCCGCCCTGTCGAACTGCCCGAGTACGGCATCCCCGGCTTCGGCCAAATCAACGGCGTCCAGTTCCGGAACCTCCGGGTGGACGGCGCGCCCGGGGCCTATCAGATCCAGATCCAGGGCGCCGGGCCGCGGCACTTGGTGCGGGCGGTGACCCTGCGCAACGTCGTGATCAACGGCAACAATGTTGCCCTCAATCGCACCTACATCAAGGCCAACGAGCACGTGAGGGAGCTCCGCGTCGAGCGCTGACGCCGCCCCGCCCAGTGAAAGGGGTCAGGCCCGCTCTGCGGTCAGCAGACCGGAGTGCGGGGCTGACCCCTTGGGCGTTTGACAGGGGGCGGGGGCGGGGGAGGATGTCGGCATGTTGCTGACCGAAGCTGAGATCGAGGAAGCGCTGCGCGGGCTGCCGGCAT
>CAYYLJ010000052.1:0-2806 GCA_964472585.1 uncultured Enterobacteriaceae bacterium
TTCTCTTCGGGCACCGGCTTCTCGACCGGCACCGGCATCTGCTCTGAACCGGGCGCCTCTTGCCCAAACGAGACGGGCACGCTGCCACTCAGCACGAGCGCAAGCAGCGTCGTCAGTGCGTTAACGGGGCGGCGCAACATGCGAGCATCAGCCTCCATCAAAGATAGTCGCGCGTCAGAATCTCGGCGATCTGCACGCTGTTGGTCGCAGCGCCTTTGCGGATATTGTCGGAAACGATCCAGAGATTGAGGCCGCGCTCGTGCGAGATATCCTCTCGTATGCGCCCGACAAATACACGATCATCGTTGGCCGCTTCAACAGCTGCGGTCGGATAACCACCCGGCTTGCGGGTGTCGATCACCTTCACACCCGGCGCCTTCTCGAGCAGCTTGTGCGCCTCAGCCACGGTCAACTTACGCGCGGTCTCAATGCTCACCACTTCGGAGTGGCCAAAGAATACCGGCACGCGGACCGCAGTGGCGTTCACGCGGATCTCGGGATCGTTGAAGATCTTGCGGGTCTCCCAGAACATCTTCATTTCTTCTTTGGTGTAACCGTTGTCCTGGAACTTGTCGATCTGCGGCACCACGTTGAAGGCGATCTGCGCAGCGACCACCTTGGGCTTGACGGGTCCCTTGCCGCTCATCAGCGCAACGCTCTGTTCGGCGAGCTCTTCGACTGCCTCTTTGCCGGCGCCGGAAACCGACTGGTAGGTCGCCACGTTGATGCGCTCGATTTTCGCCGCATCGTGCAGCGGCTTCAGCGCCACCAACATCTGGATGGTTGAGCAATTGGGATTGGCGATGATGCGGCGCTGCTTGAACTGCGCGATCGCCTCCGGATTCACCTCAGGCACGACCAGCGGAATGTCATCGTCGTAACGAAACTCCGAGGTGTTGTCGATCACGACGCAACCGGCGGCCGCCGCTTTTGGCGCATAGATTCGCGAGATCTCACCGCCCGCCGAGAACAAGCCGATATCGGCATTGGCGAAATCGAAGGTGTCGACATCGATGACCGGAACCTTCTTGCCATTGAACTCGACTGATTTGCCGAGTGAGCGGTTGCTCGCGAGCGGAAACAACTCGGCGACCGGGAATTTGCGCTCCTCGAGCACCTTGATCATCGTGTCGCCCACGAGTCCGGTTGCACCGAGTACCGCTACTTTCCATTGCCGAGTCATTTCTTAGAGTCTCCAGATGGTGAATTCGTGATGACCGGGGTGCGCGATTGCACATCGGCGTTCTGCGCGCGATGGCGCATCCAATGATCCATAAGCACGATGGCAAGCATCGCTTCGGCGATCGGCGTTGCGCGAATGCCGACGCACGGGTCGTGACGACCGGTCGTGATGACATCGACGGGGTTACCATCGATGTCGATGGTCTTACCTGGCACTTGAATGCTCGAGGTAGGCTTGAGCGAGACGTGCGCGACGATATCCTGCCCGCTCGAGATGCCGCCCAACACACCACCCGCGTTATTACCGATGAAGCCTGTCGGCGTGAGCTCATCGCGGTGTTCGCTACCGCGCTGCGCCACCACGGCAACGCCAGCTCCAATCTCGACGGCTTTGACGGCATTGATACCCATCATCGCGTAGGCGATATCGGCATCAAGGCGATCGAATACCGGCTCGCCGAGACCCGGCGGCACGCCGCGAGCCACAACCGTCACCTTCGCACCGATCGAGTCACCCTCTTCGCGGATCTTCCAGATGAGATCTTCGAGTTCCTTCACGCGCGAGGGATCGGGACAGAAGAACGGGTTATCGTACGCCGACTGGGGCGCCACCGGCTTGAGCACCCGATCACCGATCTGACTGAGGTAGCCGTAGATCTCGATCCCTAAACGCTGGGCGAGATATTTCTTGGCAATGGCACCCGCTGCGACACGCACGACCGTCTCGCGCGCAGACGATCGGCCACCACCGCGATAGTCGCGAAAACCGTATTTCTGCTGATAGGTGTAGTCGGCGTGGCCTGGGCGGAATCGATCTTTGATCTTGTCGTAGTCGCGCGAACGGGCGTCGGTGTTTTCAATCAAAAGTCCGATCGAACTTCCCGTGGTACGCCCTTCGAACACGCCCGAGAGAATGCGCACGGCATCCGCCTCTTTGCGCTGACTGACGAAGTGCGATGTACCCGTGCGACGGCGGTCGATGTCCTGCGTGAAATCATCTTCCGAGAGTTCGAGACCCGGCGGGCAGCCATCGACGATGCAGCCGATCGCGGGACCATGGCTTTCGCCGAAGGTCGTGACCTGGAACAGACGGCCGATGGTGTTACCGGACATGGCGTTGCAACTGCTCGCGAGTGAGTACGAAGACACCACCCCCACCTCGCTCGAACTCGAGCCAAGTGAACGGCACGCGCGGCCAAGTGCGTCGAACGAGTGTCTCGGTGTTGCCCACCTCGACGACGAGGATGCCGCCCGGGGTGAGATGGTTCGCCGCTTCCTTGAGAATGATGCGAACCGAATCGAGACCCTGTTTGCCGGCTGCCAAGGCCATGCGCGGCTCGTGCCCATACTCCGGCGGCAATCCACGCATTTCCCGCGCGCCGACGTAGGGGGGATTGGTGACGATGATATCGTACCGACGCCCCTTGAGGGCTCGGAAGTGATCCGATTCGACGAGCCGCACTCGGCGCGATAAGCCGAGCGCCCGGCGATTTTCCCGCGCGAGCGAAAGTGCCTCGGCACTGATGTCCGACGCATCGACCGTCGCTGCTGGGAAGTAATGCGCCGCTGCCAGCGCGATGCAACCCCCACCGGTGCACAGATCGAGAATGCGCTTGACGCGCGC
>CAYYLJ010000053.1:0-2770 GCA_964472585.1 uncultured Enterobacteriaceae bacterium
GCGTCATGAAGTTGACCGCCTCGGGGCTGACCTTGGAGCCCGCCATCACGAGGTCGCCCTCGTTCTCGCGGTTCTCGTCGTCGGTGACGATGACCATGCGCCCCGCGGCGATGTCCGCCACGGCGTCCTCGATGCGGTCGAAGGCTTCCGGCATGGTCGCCCCAACTTGCGGGCGCGCCCGCCCGCCGCAAGCGGGGATTGCTAGCGGTAGGTCAGCTGGACCGTCGCTACCGTCGCGCGGTCCGACCGCGCCCTGATCCAGTAGGCGCCGAGCGCGTCGGGGATCCCGAGGTGGATGGGTTCGCCCGGCTCCGTCCGCACCGCTGCCCAGGTCGCCCAGAGACCGGTGCCGTCGAGGTCGACCTCCAGCTCGACCGTCGCGGCCTCCCTCGTGACGATCTTCACGCTCCGGGATTGGTACCCGCCGAGCAGGTAGGGGTCGGAGGTCTCGCCCGCGCCGACCGCGGTGTCCTTCCATGGCCCGCCGACGCCCCGCGGCCGGCCCATTTCCCAGAGGTCGTCGATCACGCCCAGCCAGAGAGCCGGGCCGTCGGGTGAGCGGGCGATCCGGCTGCCCGAGGCACCGGGTTTGACGCCGGAAAGCGCGATCAGGCCGAACTGCCCGCAGAAATCCTCGATGACCAGGCCGTGCGTCGCCACGGGGCGGACCTTGGCCATCCCTTGCGCGTTGCGAGCGGGCAGCTCGAAGAAGGTGCCCCCGAGGTTCAGCAGGTCGCGTTCCGTCGCCACCTCGCGCGCGATCCGCCTTCCCGGCGCGGGGTCGGCCAGCGACGGCTCGCCGACGGGCAGCCGCCAGCGCCGCCCGTCCTCCGTGACGATGAGCGAGGCGGCATCGCGGCCGACGCCCGGCGCCCACGGCGCGGCGGCCGCCGCGACCTGACGCGCCGCCGCCCCGTCGCCTCCCGGCTCCAGGACCAAGTCCTTGCCCAGCCGCCGCAGGACGCCGTCGTGTCCCAGCCACCCGAGGTGTTCGGGCGATAGCGAGCGTAGCGTGCCCCGGGCGTCCGCGCGCGGCTCCCGGGAGAGTCCCTCGAAGGCGGGGCCGTTCCGCGCGGGGCGCAGGTCCTCGTCGCGGCAGGTCACGTGCGCGGTCAACCCGGTCGCCGCCGTCTCCGCCCGCAGGCGGATCCAGCTCGCGCGAAGGTCGCGCGGAAGCTCCAGATAGGCCGCGCGGCCCTGCGACACCTCGGCGCGCGACCAGTCGCGCCAGGCCCCGTCTCCCTCGGCGTCGACCTGCACCGTGACCCCGACTGTCCCCGGTCCTCGGTGGGTGAGCGCCAGGGATCGCAGCGCGAAGCCGTCGACGAGGAACGGCTCGCTCGTCGCCCCCGCCGCCACGTCCTCGCGCAGCCAGGCCGAGCCGCGCGCCAGCACCGGACCCAGGTTCTCCAGCCGCTCCCGAGCGACGAACCAGAGGTTGGAGTGCGAGACGAGCGGGCCGCCTTCGGGCGACTTCATGGGGCGGGTGTTCAGGAACTCCCTCTGGGCATGGTCGTCGCAGCCGAGGACGATGCGGTCGCCCCATGCCGTGAAATCGCCGATCACGCGGAGGTAGCTGGATCGCGCCTGCAGCCCTCCTGCTCGGCCGGGACGGAAGCCGCGGGGGAAGCGCCAGAACGCCCCATGCATCGTCATGAGGAGATCGGGCTCTCCGATGTCGCGGATGCGGGGCCACTCGGTGTTCCATCCATGGGCGCCGTCGTAGCTGTGGCTCGGCTTCGGAAGCCTGTATCCATGCCACTTGCCGCCGTCCAGCACCATGAGGATGAGCGATTTCGAATCCCAACCGATGCTCCAGACCGGATCGTTCATGGGATCCCCGTTCCCCTCCAGCCCCCCCGGCCCCGTCACCTCGGTGAACTGGTTCCGACGGACCAGGGCCCATCCGCCCTCCCCCTTCCATTCGGCGAGCGCTCCCGATGGCACGGTCGGGTCGACGGCCACGCGCGTGTCATGGTCGCCGTTGTTCGAGTAGACCACGCGTCCTTGGCCGGTGTAAAGGCCCTTGCCGTGGTAGCCGGGCAGGTCGGCGGGGGCCGCGACCCGGTTTCCCGGCGCCGCGAACCTGTCCCAGGCGGTCCACGCGTCGCTCCGCGCCGCCGGCCCCAGGAGGTTTCCATCGCGAATGAGCGCGCGTGCCTCCAGCGTGCGGACATCGACCTCGTAGAGGCCTTCCTCCATGGTCGCGTAATAAGCCTTGTTGGCAGGATCGGTCAGGTGGCGCGCCGTCCCTGTCAGCCGGCCGAACATCCGCGAATACGGTATGACGCGAACCTTGCCCGCGGCGTCGACGACGTAGGGGCCGATTAGGAGCTGGTTGCTTTCTCGGTGGATCATGCGGTTGGCCGGCGTGCCGCCGATGCTCTCGGGTCTCCCGCGGAGGGAGAGATCCCTGTCTACCTCCCAGAGCCTGTCCGACGAGCCCGCGGGAAGGTGGGGGCCGTAGGTCATCACCCAAAGGCGGTCCGCCCAAGGCACCACGGCGCCGATGCCACATTCGCCTTCGGCATTGGCGACCACGAGATGAGGATAGACCCCTGAGATCTCCGGCGGCGTTTCCGTCGTCGCCGCCCGCCCGGCGGTCGCCGACAGGCATAGCGCCACCAAGGATAGCAGGGTTAGGGGCATGTTTTAACGACAACACCGCATCCCCGGGGTTCCTCACCGACCCGCGCTCACCCGGCAAGCGCGACCAGCCACGCCGCCGCCCAGGCGACCGGCGGGAGGAGCAGCGCCTTCCAGCCGCGCG
>CAYYLJ010000054.1:0-2498 GCA_964472585.1 uncultured Enterobacteriaceae bacterium
CCTCGATCGGGCAGTCCTCCACGCCGCCTTCCCAGACGGTCAGCTTCACCCGGCGATACGCCGGGCCCTCGGCCTCGTCGAGCCGCACCCAGTCGCCGACCGTCATCTCGTAGACATAACCCCAGACGCCGCGGCCGTGGTCGTCGGGTGCGATGTCCGCCGAGCCGCCGCCGACCGTCGGGTTGGGATGGGTGAAGGCCAAGGTGTGGCCGGGCAGGAAGGCCTTGCCGCGGGGCTGGGCCCCTGGGCAGCGGCGCTCCATCTGGCTTGCGTCCAGATCGGCGCCGTAGGCGAAGTAGTACCGGCTCATCGGGAAGGTCATTCTCCGCCAGGCGGCAGGGATGGCAAGAGCGAGTGAGCTGCGGCGTTCGAAAACGTCACATAAAGATTTCGGTCGGCTGAAAGGCGCATCGGACATGGCAGGTCGTCATTCCGCGACCTGAGGGGTGCGGTTCCCCCGGAGTCGATCCCTCGGGTGATTTGGCGTTGCCCGCGCCTTCATGGTGGCCTGAAATCCTTGGATCATGCGACATGCCGTCCCTGTCTACCTCCTCACCCTCGGCTCCCTTGGTGCCCAGACGGTCAACACCCAGGTTGACGGGGTGGTCCTGACCAACCGCCTCGTCACGCTGAGCGATGATTCCGCGGTCGCCGCGGGCGCCGCCCGCGCGACCGGCGTGGGCTATCTCACGGATGATGACGCCACCACCTTTGTCTTCAACGCTGGCCTCGGCTCGGATTCCCTCCCAATCCCCAACGCCGTCCTCGAGGGTGATTTCAATGGCCCCATCTCCCTTTCGGCAACCGGCCTTTATGTCGTCAGCGCGTTGGGAGGCGAGGGAGTCTCGTCGGGGCAATTCGATGTCCAGCTACGGCTGCTTTCGGGCATGACCGACACGATCAGCCTGAATGAAAACGACTTTGTCATCAACTGGCAGTTTGTGTCCTCCGGTTTGAGCTATCAGAATTTCAACGGCTCGCTCGAGCCTGTCTCCGATTTCGGCTTCGCCTATGTCTATCTGCCCTATTCCTCATTCGGGCTAGCCGATGGCTCTGAGCTGGTGGGCGTCAGGTTGTCGAATTTCACCAGCACCTGGCTGGAGGTCAGCTACGTCGGGATGGGGCATTATGCGGCCCCCGTTCCCGAGCCCTCCGCCTACGGATTCGCCTTGGGCTCGCTCGCGCTCCTCGGCGCCGCTTGGCGCCGCCGTAGGAAGGCCTGAGTTGGCCCGCCTTGCCTCCGGCCCTGGCCTGGGCGCCTGCTGGAGGGGATTGTGCGGTTGCCCCGCGCAACTTTGCCGCAACCATGGGGTGTTCCTAGCCATGCGCCTCGCCGCCTTCCTCTTCCTCGCCGTCGCCGTCCTCCCCGCCGCCCCCCGGGTGGTCGAGGGCGCTTGGGACCAGTCCGGCCGCACGGTCGCCTACCGCGCGCGCATCCCCGAGGGCGAGGGCAGGCGCCCGACCGTCCTCATCTCCCACGGGCTCGGCGGCAACCGCGACGCGATGGACTACCTTGGCCGCCACTGGGCCGACCGCGGCTACCTCGTCGTCCACCTCCAGCACCCCGGCTCTGATGACCGGATCTGGAGCGGCATGGTCTTCAATCGGGAGACGACCGTGAAGGCGGCCACGTCCGTCGAGGAGTTCAAGGCGCGCGTCGCCGACGTGCGCCTCGCGCTCGACCGCCTGCTGGCCGATGCCGGCCTGGCCGGTCGCCACGACCCCTCGCGCGTCGCCATCTGCGGCCATTCCTACGGCGCCCGCACCTCGATGGCCGTGTCCGGCGAGCGCTACCCCGCCGCGCCCGACGCCGACCTCGCCGACTCGCGCGTGCGCGCGGCCATCGTCCTCTCCCCGCCGCCTTACTCGGGCCCCGACCGCTTCCGCG
Organism: uncultured Enterobacteriaceae bacterium; assembly: GCA_964472585.1. GTDB lineage: Bacteria > Verrucomicrobiota > Verrucomicrobiia > Opitutales > UBA953 > UBA8828. The sequence continues at coordinate 1,889 of CAYYLJ010000054.1, forward strand.
CCATCGGCATCCCGCAGTTCCACTGGACCGGCACCAGGGACACCACCTCGCTCGAGGAGAGCAAGGACCCCGCCATGCGCCTCGCGCCTTTCCGCGAGTCCCGCAACCCCTCGAGCTACCTCGTCGTGCTCGATGGCGCCGACCACATGGCCTTCTCCGGCCGGCTGCCCATGGCCGCCGCGCGCCGCGACAGCTACCGCCGCTGGCACGGGCAGATGGCCGAGGCGACCACCCGGTTCCTCGACGCCACCCTGCGCGCCGACCGCGCCGCCAAGGCTTGGCTCGACGGCGAGGGCCTGCGCGAGCTGCTCAGCCCCAAGGACCGCCTCGAGCGGCGCCCCTGAGGCTCAGAACTCGCGTGTCAGGCCGACCGTGACCGCCCGAGGCGGGCTGGGGTAGCCGAGCGAGGCGAGCTCGACGTCGGACCCGCCGAGGTTCTCGATTCGCAGCGACAGCCGAGTCCGGGCGTCCAGCCGATGGGTCGCCCAGAGGCGGGCCTGGATGGCGTCCCGCAGGTCGACGCGCGAGCCGGTGTCGAAGTCGTAGTCCTCCCGTCCGCGGAGCCACACGAGGCCGGCGCCCAGCGCCGTGGCCTCCGTCGGCCGGCATT
>CAYYLJ010000055.1:0-2371 GCA_964472585.1 uncultured Enterobacteriaceae bacterium
TCCAGGGTCTTCCCGTCGTGCAGGCGGATGGGCGCACCCTGGGCGGCGAGCAGGGTGGGAAGCAGGACGAGGACGGCGAGTCGCATGGGATGGGGTGCAATCACGGACAGTCCGCGGGACAGACGGTTCCCATACGGCCGGCCGGGCGATCCGGCCCTGCCGAGGCGTCGCGACGTCAGCGCGAGAGATCCGACTGGCCGAGCACGGTGACGCCGTGGCGCTGCAGGACCGAGGACGCCAGGTCCTGGTCGTCGGCGCGCAGGACGAGGCCGCAGCGGCCGGACGGGCGGAACAGGAAGGGGTAGAGGTAGAGGATGTTGATCTCGGCCCGCAGGAGGATGTCGGCCACGTCCTTTAGGCTGGCCTCGGACGGCATCTCGAGGGCGAGGACGCCGTTCATGTCATGGGCGAACTGGTGCTCCGCCAGCACGCGCTCGCCGACCTCGGGCTGGTCGAGGACCATCCGGATGATGGTCGAGTCGGTGGAATCGACGAGGCAGAGGGCGAGGACATGGACGTCGGCCTTCGCCAGGGACTCGATCAGCTCGCTGAGGCGACCCACTTTGTTCTCCACGAAGACCGAGAACTGCCGGACGGCGCCCAAGTCGGGCTGGCGTTGGGTCTGCGAGGCCATGGGAAAGTTATGACAAGGAACGGCGCGGGCGACCAGCCTCATTTGTGTTGAAAGCCGGGGGCGCGGGGTCGTCTGCTTGAGGATGCACCGCCGCCGCCTCCCGCTCCTCCTGCTCGCCGCCGCCGCCGGCGCCGCGCTGCCCGAGACGGTGGTGGTCGAGGACCGCCTGCCCCGCCCCGCCGCGGAGGCCGCTCCCTCGGTCAGCCGCGTCGACGGCGCCGACCTCGAGGAGCAGGGTCGCGCCGACCTCGCCTCGGCGCTGGGCGACCTCCCGGGCGTCGTTGCACTGCCCCAGTCCGGCGAGGGCTCGCAGACCTCGCTCTTCCTGCGCGGCACCAACTCCTCGCACACCGCCCTGCTGCTCGACGGCCGCCGCCTCACCCCGGGTTTCTCGGGATCCTATGAGCCGGGACGCTACCGCCTCGGCGGCCTGGCATCGGTCGAGGTGCGGCGCGGCGCGGCCTCCGCCCTCTACGGCGCGAACGCGCTCGGCGGCGTGGTCGACCTGCGCCTCCGCGACCCCCTGGCCGACGCGGAAGGCGGGTCGGTCTCGGTCGACGCCGGATCCTTCGGGAGGACCGGACTGCGCGTCTCGGCCCTCGGCCGGGGCTCCCCGGACAGCGGCTTCGTCGGCGACCTCTCGTTGTCGCGCGAGGACGGCTGGCGCGAAAACTCGGACCGCGAGGCCGCGACCTTCGTCGGCAAGGACGTGCGCCGCCTGGCTCCAGGGGTCGTGGCGGACGTCGTGGTGGCGGCGGACAACGCCCGGGCGGGTCTCCCCGGCCAGCGCACCGCGGCGACGCCAGACGACCCCAATGACTGGCAGCGCGACAGCGGCTGGCTGGTCTCGCCCGGCCTCACGTTCGGGGACGGCAAGGAGGGGCGCGGTCAGGTGTTTTGGTCCCATAGCGCCTCCGCGGTGACGAGCTTCGTGGACGGCTCAAACTTCTTCGGACCTTACCTCTATCACCAGCGCTTCGAGCTGGTGCGCGACGAGCTGACGGCGCTCGGCGAGCGGCGCCTGGGAGATGTCACCCTCGGCGGCGGCCTCACTTACGAGCGGTCGGACTACGACCAGCAGGCCCTCGACCCGTTCTCGACGGAATGGGCCGACGTCCAGGAAGGCTTCGGCGCCTGGGCCTACGTGGAGCTCCGCGCCGGCGCGTCGGACCGTTTCCGGCTGGGCGCGCGGCGGGACCGATTCACCGACTTCGGCGGCAAGACCACCGGCGAGGCCTCCTGGACGCGCCAGCTGGCCGAGCGCCTGGTGGCGCAGGCCCGCGTCGCGACCGCCTTCCGCGCGCCCTCGGCCAACGACCAGGCCTACGGGACGTCGGGCGGCCTGCCGCTTCGCCCCGAGAGCAACCGCTCCTTGGAGCTGGGCCTGCGCCGCGAGGCCCCGGGCCTGGGCGACCTCGGCTGGGCGGCCTCGGTCTTCGACAACCGGCTCGAGGACCTCATCGATTACGACCCCGCCGACAACTACAAGACCTTCAACATCGGCCGGGCGACGACGCGCGGGGTCGAACTCGAGGCCGAGGCGCGGCCCGCCCTCGGCTGGCGCGTGCGGGCGGCGCTCACCTTCCTCGAGGCCTTCGCGGTGACGGGCGACAGCTTCGGGCTGACCCAGCCCGGGCAGCGCCTGCTGCGGCGTCCCGACGTGGCCGGCGCGCTCTCGGTCGAATGCCGGCCGACGGAGGCCACGGCGCTGGGCGCCGGCCTCGTGTGGCTCCGCGG
>CAYYLJ010000056.1:0-2345 GCA_964472585.1 uncultured Enterobacteriaceae bacterium
GGGCGCCGCCGCCCCCGCCGCGCCCGCGGGCACCGCCGCGGCCGGCGCCGCCGAGCCCGCCCAGGCCGGCGCCGAGGAGTTCAGCCAGGGCGTGACGGTCGTGGCCGACACCCGCAGCAACGCGCTCGTCGTCTCCGGCACCGCCGACGACCTCCGCCTGCTCCGCGCCCTCGTCGAGCAGGTCGACGTGCTCCTGTCGCAGGTGCGCATCGAGGTCGTCATCGCCGAGGTGACGCTCACCGACAACGCCTCGAGCGGCATCCAGCAGCTCGGCCTCACCGTGACGGGCAGCAAGCTCACCGGCTTCAGCGGCGCCGGCCCCGGCTTCGCCGTGACCAACGGCGCCGTCGCCGCCGGCACGAACGACCTCTCCGCGACCATCGGCCTCACCTCCACGCCGCGCAAGAGCGACACCAACATCCTCTCCAACCCGTCCGTCACCACGACCCACAACAAGGAGGCCACCATCTTCGTCGGCGAGTCGCGCCCGGTCGTGACCGGGACCACCGCCACGCCGACCGGGTCCACCCTCGCCACCTCGTCCACCGTCTCGCAGCGCGACATCGGCATCGAGCTGCGCGTCCTGCCGCTCATCGGGCAGGATGGCTCGGTGCAGCTGCAGGTCACCCAGAAGGTGGAGGACATCCTCGGGACCGTCATCCTCGACGGCAACGAGCAGCCCCGCATCGGCCGGCGCGAGACCCAGTCCTTCGTCTCCGCCCGCTCGGGCGAGATCATCGTGCTCGGCGGCCTCCAGCGCACGCAGCTGACCGAGACCGCCGGCCGCCTCGCCGGCATCCCGCTCATCGGCGACCTGCTCGGGTCCTCCAGCGAGGAGCTGACCAAGACCGAGCTCCTCATCTTCCTCCGCCCCTACGTCCTCACGGGCACCGCCGCCGACAACGCCGACGCGCTCCGCCGGGTCGACGCCACCGTGCAGAAGGAGCCCGTGCGCGAGATCCTCGACAAGGTCCCGGGCGCCCCCGCCGCCCCGGCCGAGGAGGCCAAGTGAGCCGATGACCGCCGCGACGCAGGCCCGCCTCCGCGAGGCCCTCGAGGCCCGCCTCGGGGAGGCCGCGGCCTCGGCCCTCGCCGGCATGCCCCCCGAGGCCCGCCTGCGCTCGCTCGCCAACGCCCTCGGGGGCGACGAGGACGCCGCGCTCGCCCTCCTCGCCGACGCCTCCGGGCTCGAGGTCCTGCCCGAGCCGGCGGTCGACCCGGAGGGCGTGCGCGTCCTCCCCGCCCGGCTCGCCGTCCGCGCCCAGGCCATCCCGGTCCTCCTGCCCGGCGCCGAGGCCGGACGCCTCGACCTCGCCGCGCCCTGGCCGCCCTCGCCCGAGGACCGCGCCTGGGCCGCCACCTTCTCCGCCCGCCGCCCCCGCTGGTTCCTCGCCGCCGCCGACCGCGTTGGCCAGCTCGTCCGCGAGAGCTACGGCGTCGGCTCCGGCAGCCTCGGCGACGACGAGGGCGAGGACCTGCCCGTCGCCGCCGCGCCCGCGTCGGACACCGAGGCGGACGCCGACGCGGCGGTCGTGCGCTTCGTGACCGACGTCCTCACGCAGGCCGTCGCCGAGCGCGCCACCGACGTCCACTTCGAGCCCCAGGAGGGCAAGCTCGCCATCCGCTTCCGCATCGACGGCATCCTCGTGCCGGTGCCGCTCCCCGAGAACCTGGTCCGCTACCAGGACGCCATCCTATCGCGCCTCAAGATCATGGCGCGGCTCAACATCTCCGAGCGCCGGCTCCCGCAGGACGGGCGCATCCCCTTCCGCGACGGGCGCAACGTCATCGACATCCGCGTCTCCACGATGCCCACGCTGCACGCCGAGTCCGTCTCCCTGCGCCTGCTCAACCAGCGCAAGGAGGCCTACGACATGTCGCGCGTCGGCATGTCGGCCGAGGAGCAGGCGGCCGTCCGCCGCGTCCTCGCCTACCCGCACGGCATCGTCCTGGTCACCGGCCCGACCGGCTCCGGCAAGTCGACCACCCTCAACGCCTTCCTCCGGGAGATCAACTCGCCCGAGCTCCGGCTCGTGACCATCGAGGACCCCGTCGAGTACGAGGTGCCCGGCGCCAACCAGGTCCAGATCAAGCCGGAGATCGGCCTGACCTTCGCCGGCGCCCTCCGCAGCACGCTGCGCCAGGACCCCGACGTCATCATGGTCGGCGAGATCCGCGACCTCGAGACCGCCGAGATCGCCATCCGCGCCTCCCTCACGGGACATCTCGTCTTCTCCACGCTCCACACCAACGACGCGCCCGGCGCCGTCACCCGCCTCGTCGACATGGGCGTCGAGCCCTTCCTCGTCGCCTCCGCCGTCGAGCTCGTCATCGCCCAGCGCCTC
>CAYYLJ010000057.1:0-2310 GCA_964472585.1 uncultured Enterobacteriaceae bacterium
GACGCGCGAGGCATGGCGATGGTCTTCACCGGCCAGCGCCACTTCAAGCACTGAGGGACTAGGACAAGCTTCACGGCTTCACGGCGGCACAGCTTCACGGCAGGCAACTTCACGGATAATCCGCTGCGCGGCTTCACGGCGGCACGGCTTCACAGAGAAAAGAGACACGCGGCGTGGAAACGACACGCGTCACCTGGTCGACGCCGGATCCTTGGAACCTGGCACGGCGGCAATCACACGGGACCTTTCTGGCTGAACCCGTGTAGCTGCCTTCCGTGAAGCCGTGCAGCGGCCTCTGTGAAGCCGCCCACCGTGAAGCTGTGAAGCCTGAGCCTGGCTCAGGCCGGAATCTCGGCGAACTCCGCGATCGACGTCACCGGCGCCTCGGGCGCGGTGCGCTTCATCATGCCGGCGAGGACGCCCCCGGGGCCGCACTCGTAGAACTTGGCGATGCCCGAGGCGGCGGCCGCTCGGCAGTTGTCCTCCCAGTAGACCGAGCCGACGACCTGCTTGGCCAGGGCCGCGCGGAGCGCGTCGGGCTGGCTGACGACGTCGCCCGTGGTGTTGGTGTAGACCGTGACCTTGGGCGCGGCGAAGGGGATGTCCTTCAGGTAGGCCTCGAAGGCGGCGCGCGCGGGTTCCATCAGGCGGCTGTGGTAGGCGCCGGCGACGGTGAGGGCCTTGACCAGCTTGAAGGGGCCGAACTCCTTGGCGCGGGGGATGGCGGCGGCGACCTTGTCGGCGTCGCCCGAGATGACGACCTGGCCGGGGCAGTTGAAGTTGGCGGCCTGGATGTCGAACGCGGCGCAGAGCTTGGCGATGTCCTCGCGCGTGCCGCCGATGACCGCGGCCATGCCGCCCTTGGACGCCTCGCAGGCCAGTTGCATGAGCCGACCGCGCTCGGCGACGATGCGCAGGCCGGTCTCGAAGTCCCACACCCCCGCCACGGCATAGGCCGTCAGCTCGCCGAGCGAGAGACCAAGGCAGGCACGGAGGTCCTTGAGATGGCCGCGCTCGCGGAGGATCTCGGCGATGGCGTAGCCTTGGACATAGAGCGCGGGCTGGCAGACCCGGGTCTCGGTCAGGGTCTCGGCCGGGCCGTTGAAGCAGACCTCCCTGAGGTCGAAGGGCAGCACCTGCGCGGCGCGGTCATAGAGCGCCTTCGCGGTCGCGCTGCCCTCGTAAAGGGACTTGCCCATGCCGACGACCTGGGCGCCTTGACCGGAGAAGAGGAGAGCGGTGGACATGGCGAGGGGAGTCATGGACGAAAAACGAGGGGTGAAAAACGAAAAAATGCGCCTTCGAGAAAGCCATGGGGCACGCCGGAGCAACACCCCCAAGGTGCCCGTTCGTCCTTCGATTTCAGTCCTTCGCCTCCCGTCGGCTCTCAACCCCTAAGTCCGAGCTTCTCGAGGATGCGCTGCAGGTCCTCGTCGCCGGAGTAGCGGATGGAGATGACGCCCTTCGTGCCGCGACGCTGGACTTGCACGGGCGCGGCGAGATGGGTGGTGAGGCGGCGCTGGACGTCCTCGAGCGCCTGCGCGACGCGGCGGCGGCGGTCGCCGGGGCGCGGGGACTGGAGCTGGCGGACGACCTTCTCGGCGGCGCGCACGGAGAGGTCGTCCTGCACGATGCGGCGGGCGGCCTGGATCTGCTGGGAGGCCTGCTCGAGTCCGAGGAGGACCTTGGCATGGCCGGCGTTGATCTGGCCCTTGCCGAGGTAGCCGAGCACCTCGCGGTCGAGCTGGAGGAGGCGGACGGAGTTGGCGACGGTCGCGCGGGGCTTGCCCAGGCGCTCCGCTACGGCGTCCTGCGTGAGCTTGAAGTCGCGCATCAGCGAGGCGATGCCGAGGGCCTCGTCGACCGGGTTGAGATCGGCGCGCTGGAGGTTCTCCACCAGGGCCAGCACGGCGCTGGCGGCGTCGCTGACCTCGAGGATGCGGGCGGGGATGACCTTGATGCCCAGATGGCGGAAGGCGCGCAGGCGGCGCTCGCCGGCGATGAGCTCGAAGCCCTGGCCGACCTTGCGGACGACGATGGGCTGGATGAGGCCCTCGGCGCGGATGGACTCGGCGAGCTCCTTGACGGAGGCGTCGTCGAACTCGCGGCGGGGCTGGCGCGGGTTGGGGACGACCTGGCCGACGGGGACCTCGACGATACCGGGCGCGGGCGAGGGGTTGGCGGTCGCGGCGGCGATGCCGGGCGAGGCGGCGGGCGTGGGCTTGGCGGCATTGGCGCCGGCGCCGCCGGAGATCAGGCTGCCGAGGCCGCGGCCGAGGTTGGTCTTCTTGGGAGGGGTCTGGCTCATGG
>CAYYLJ010000058.1:0-2243 GCA_964472585.1 uncultured Enterobacteriaceae bacterium
ACTATCAAGGGGCCGCGGCGATAGACCAACGTGCCAAGCTCGTCTGCCGCACTGCCACACCTCCACTAATCTCCGACCCAACGCGGGCGTAGGTCAGTGGTAGAACGGCAGCTTCCCAAGCTGCTTGTGTGACCCGTCACCAAGGCCGTCATCTATTGCAACGTGGACGAGAAGGTTCGGGAGCAGATTGCGAAGGATAGTACAAAACCGGTGGTAGTTGTTGTGACGACATCCTGACAGTCTGTGGGTAAAGACGTCACTAGCTTATTGAACAACCACGCAACGATGTTCTATAAGCCTTCTTGAGGCCTTGGATAGTGGGACGTGCGGGCATGACACCAGAGGTTTTCAGTTCGGCGCTGACGGCACAGCGTTTCACGACGTCCCTGCGGAAATGAGACACCTTTCTGCATAGACTTCGCCCCACTCCGCGCAAATAGCGCATAAAGCCAAACACGCTAGGAGAACTCAGGATGTGTACTAGAGTTATTTTTTCCGACGACGGCAAGACTGTCATCACAGGTCGCAGCATGGACTGGAATGATGACATGCACTCGAACCTATATGTGTTCCCACGCGGCATCACGCGGGCTGCAGGAGGTCAGAAGGATCCGCTGACGTGGACCTCCAAGTACGGCTCTGTCGTTGTCAGCGCCTACGAAATCGCATCGGCCGACGGGATGAACGAGAAGGGACTAGTCGGAAATTTACTCTATCTTGCCGAGTCTGACTATGGTCAAGCCAACGGCAAGCCTATCCTCCCCATCTCAATGTGGGTTCAGTATGTGCTGGACAACTTTGCCTCCGTTGCCGAGACCGTCAATGCACTACAGTCGGAACCGTTCCGCATTGGTATCATAAAGATTCCGAACGGACGGGCCGCCTCTCTTCACCTGTGCATCTCAGACTCCACGGGTGACTCGGCGATTTTCGAGTATGTTGGCGGCAAGCTGACCATACACCATGGGAAGGAATACAAGGTGATGACCAACTCGCCGATCTATGATCAGCAGTTGGCACTGAGAACCTATTGGCAGCACATTGGCGGCATGACATTCATGCCTGGCACAATCAGTGCTGCCGATCGCTTCGTGCGCACATCCTTCTTTGTCGATGCTGCCCCGAAAAAGGTCGATGACCGGTATATAACCGCTGTTCCGAACAAGAGCTTCAACAACCAGGCATTGGCGAGCACCTTAGGCATTCTCCGCGCCATTGGCGTCCCGCTGGGTATCGCATCGGCAACCGAGCCGAACATCTCCTCCTCGCTCTGGAGGACGTTGTCTGATCACAACAACAGAGTATACTACTTTGACTCAGCGACGACCCCCAGCGTGTTCTGGGTGGACTTCAAGAATGTCAACTTTGACATGGGACAGCCGGTCAAGAAGCTGAAAGTGCAAGACGGCATGATCTATGCTGGTGACACAGCACAGCAGTTCACCGACTCAACTGGCTTTGAATTCGCTTCTTCCAACTGACTTTTCATCGGGAGGCCCGAGCAACACCTCGGGCCTCTCTTAGCCAGCAGCCATCCCAGAAAGAACCGATTGTGGGCCAAATGGACACATTCCAGCATTATCTACTGGCACTCTTCGCCGTTGCGAACAACATTCCGGCCATTGCGCCATTCCTCACACTCGTGGCTGGGTTAAGCTCTGCGCAGGCCCTTCGCGTCACGGTCGTCGCCAGTCTCAGTGCCTTCGCCATCATGATCATTTCAATGTTGGCTGGAGCGGCCATTCTGGACTTCTTCGGCATATCCATCAGCGCGTTCCAGATTGCAGGGGGAATTCTACTCGGCGGTACAGGGATGAGCATGCTGAATGCGAAATCGGCCTCGGGAGTTGCTGGCAAGGATGTGACAATCTCTGAGGAAAAGCATTCGTCGCTGATCTCGCAGGCCGTCGTACCGATCGCGATGCCGCTCACGGCGGGAGCCGGCACGATCTCCACCGTCACGCTGTTCTCTCACCAAGCGGCGAGTTCCGGCACGAGGCTTGAACTGTTGGCAGCAATCTGCGTGATGACCGTCATACTGTTCTTGGTGTTCCACTACGCAATCACCCTCGTGAAATTTCTCGGCCAGACCGGCATGAGCGTGTTGATCAAGGTGATGGGACTGTTCACCCTCGCCATCGGTGTGCAGTTCATCGTTACCGGTGTTTCAACGATCTACCGAGGCTTGACAGCGAACTGAACTATCAGACGGCGGAATCAGATGGGGGGGGGGGAACAGCACG
>CAYYLJ010000059.1:0-2157 GCA_964472585.1 uncultured Enterobacteriaceae bacterium
CAGCCTTCGCCTGGGCCTCGGCCTTGCGCAAGCCGATGAACTCGACCGCCTCAGGACTGAGCAGGACCCCCTGCCCCTTCTTGAACTCGGCGGCATGGGCGCCGGGCGCGTCGTGTCCATGAGCCGACTCGGCGGCGGAGGGCGCCTCGCCGCAGCCGGCGAGGGCCAGCGCGAACAGGCAGATGGGAATGCGGGGAGGTCTCATCGGGAGGCTTCGAGGGGGTTGAAGGACAGCCCGCTCAGCTCGCGCAGGCGGAAGCCGGCCTCGACGGCCTGCTCCTGGAGCGCGAGGGCGGCGTCGACGGCGTCGAGGCACGCCGAGCGGGTCTCGAGGTAAAGCGGCAGCGTCAGGGCGCCGTCACGGTAACGCTGCTCGGCGTCGCGCGCGGCCGCCGCGAAACGCTCCGCGGCATCGGCACCCTGCCGGCGGAGCTGGGCGAGGCGGGCGCCGTAGGCGAGGTGCGCCTGAGCCAGGTCGCGCTCGACGTCTCGCCAGGCGGCCGAGACCGCGGCGGCGGCTTGGCGGCGACGCTCCACCGCGGCGCGATCGGCGGCGCCGGAGCGCGCGCCGGTCGGCAGGGGCAGGTCGAGCCGCAGGCCGATGATCGTCTCGCGTCCGTCGACGCGGTCCTGCGAGACATAAGGTCCGGCGGTGAAGCCGGGGGCGGAATCGGTGCGCGCAAGGTCGGACTGGATGCCAAGCTGCTCGGCCTCGAGCGCGCGAACCCGGTAGGCGAAGTTGCCCTGGCGCGCGGCATGGGTGAGCTCTGCGAGCGCCGGGGGCTCGCGGAAGGCGAGCCGTGGTGCGGCGACGTCCACGGGCGCGTCGGCGGGGGCGCCGCGGATCTGGTTGAGCTCGGCCAACGCCTGTCGACGGGCAAGGGCCGCCTCGTCGGCGCGCGATCGGGCGACCAGCTCGGCAGCCTCGACGGCGCGGAGCTCGGCAAGCGGAGCGGGCCCCGAGGGATCGCGCGCGAGCAGGGCCTGGCGCAGCTCGGTGCAGCGGGTGGCGATGTCGCCGGTCGCAGCCTCGCGCTGCGCGGCGCGGGCGAGCCGGAAGACGAGCAGGTGGACGCGCGCCTCGACGGCTTGCTCAAGGCGGGCGAGGCCGAGGCGAGCGAGCTCGACTTGCGAGTCGGCGAGGGTGCGGCGCAGGCGGAGACGGTCGTCCCACTCAAAGGTGCGCGTCAGCGAGGCGCTCCAGACCTGGCCCTCGTCAGCACGGGCGCCCGAGGGGTCGCGGAAGCGCTTGCGCCCGAGCTCAAGCGAGAGCACCGGGTCCTGGGATGCGTTGGCGACGGAGGCTGACTCGCGTTCGGCGGCGAGCGCGGCGAGCGCGGCCTGGCGTTCGGGGTCGGCCTCGAGGGCCTGGCGCACGAGCGCGTCGACGGGTGTCGGCGCGGCGACGAGGATCGTCGCGGGAAGAAGCATGAGAAGGGTATGGAGATGCGATGACATGATGGCGTTGCATATGGGCGCGAGCCCCGGGTGCCCCCTGCGACAGCATGGGATGCGGCGCATCCGCGGCCGTCGCGGCCACGCGGATGCGCAGGGCGGACGCTCGGTCCGCCGTCCGGATTCGACTCAGAGCCGAAGCGAGAACGCTCCCGGCCTGAGGGCCGGCGGACGCGTTCGGACAACGACAAGCTTCTGGCAAGGGGAGCCGACGGCGCGCAGCAGGAGCGCGGCGGGGGCGAGATCGGCGACGGGGACCAGCGCCGGGAGCGCGGTCGACTTAAGGAGAATCGGCGCGGGGAGCGCAGGGACGTCGGCGTGCGACTGGAAGCAATCGGAGCAATCACCGGGCGCCGAGCAATCGCGCCCGGCGTGCTCGCAGGCATGGTCGGCGTCGGCGCATGCGCAGTGCTCGGAAGCCAGAACTCCCGCCGCGGTCCATAGGAACAGGGCGAGACAGGCAAGAAGCTGGAAGCGGAGCCCGCGCACGGGGCTCAAAATAGCATCTGGGCGGCACAAGTCAAGTTGGCTCAGCCCACCAGGAGATAAGCGCCAAAACTTTGGCGGCTTTGCGGACAGTTTGCGGACAAGTTATTGCCCAACTCTGCTAATCCTGCCTAAGTCTGCTAACGCTTAAGCCCTGTCTACCCCGTTAGAAGGGGAAAACAGGCCTTAAAGTGGCGGAGAGGAAGGGATTCGAAC
>CAYYLJ010000060.1:0-2068 GCA_964472585.1 uncultured Enterobacteriaceae bacterium
CGTGGGCCTGCTCGGTCGCGGCCAGCTTGTCCTGCAGCTCCTTGGCCTTGGCCGGGCCGTCCTTGTAGAGCGCAGGGTCGCCCAGCTGCGCGGTCAGGTCGGCTTGCGCCTTCTCGAGCTCCGCGATGCGCGCCGGCAGCTCAGCCAGCTCCCGCTGCTCCTTGTTGGAGAGCTTCCGGCCCGACTTCGCGGGCACGGCGGCCGGGGCTGGGGCCGGCTTGGCGGCGGGCTTGGCCGTCGACGGGGCTTTCGCGCGCCGGGCGACCTCGGCCCGCCAGTCGGAATACCCGCCGACGTGCTCGGTGACCCGGCCGTCGCCCTCGAAGACCAGGGTGCTGGTGACGACGTTGTCGAGGAAGGCGCGGTCGTGGCTCACGAGGAGCAGGGTGCCGGGGTAGTCGACGAGCAGCTGCTCGAGCACGTCGAGCGTGTCGGTGTCGAGGTCGTTGGTCGGCTCGTCGAGCACGAGGACGTTGGCGGGCTTGGCCAGGAGCTTGGCGAGGAGCAGGCGATTGCGCTCGCCGCCCGAGAGCATGCGGGCGGGCGAGCGGGCGCGGGAGGGCTCGAAGAGGAAGTCCTCCAGGTAGCTGATGACGTGGCGGCTGCGCCCCTGCACCTGGATGCTGTCGTTGCCGCCCGCGACGTTCTCCGCCACGGTCTTGGCGTCGTCGATGGCCGCCCGCATCTGGTCGAAGTAGGTGACCTCGAGCTGCGTGCCGAGCTTAACGGTCCCCGACGTCGGCGCGAGCTGGCCGAGCAGCAGCTTGATCAGGGTGGTCTTGCCGGCGCCGTTGGGCCCGATGAGGCCGACCTTGTCGCCGCGGCGCAGGACGAGGTCGAGGCCGCGGACGACGGGCGGCTGCCCCTCGTAGGCGAAGCCGAGGCCCTCGGCCTCCACGACGCGCACGCCGGAGAGGTCGCCCGCGCCCAGGCCCATCTTGGCGGTGCCGTCGGCCTGTCGCCAGGCGCCGCGCTCGGAGCGCATCTTCCGGAGCGCCTCCATGCGCGCCTCCGAGCGCTTGCGCTGGGCGCCCGGGCTGCGGCGCGACCACGCCTCCTCCTGGGCGAGCTTCTTCTCGAAGGCCGCGCGGCGCTGGCGCTCCGCCTCCTCGGCCTCCTCCTTGCGCCGCAGGTACGAGTCGTAGTCGCAGGGCCAGTTGGCGAGCTGCCCGCCGCCGAGCTCCACGATGCGCGTCGCCATGCGGCGGAGGAAGGCGCGGTCGTGGGTGACGAAGAAGAGCGGGATGCGGGACTCGAGCAGGAACTCCTCCATCCAGAGGATCGACTCGAGGTCGAGGTGGTTGGTCGGCTCGTCGAGGAGCAGCAGCTCGGGCTTGGCGGCGAGCGCGCGGGCGAGGAGGCAGCGGCGCTTCAGGCCGCCCGAGAGCGCGTCGAAGGGCCGGTCCTCGGGCAGGCCGAGGCGCGCCACGAGGTCGTCGACCCGCAGGTCGCGCTCCCAATCCTCCTCGGAGGCGTCCTCGGGCGCGAGGCCCGAGGCCACGATGTCGCGCACCGAGCCGGGCAAGGAATCAGGGATCTCCTGGGTCAGGAGCGCCTGCCGCGCCGAACGGCCGACCTCGCCGCTGTCGGGCCTCATGGCGCCGGTCGCGATGCGGAAGAGGGTCGTCTTGCCGGCGCCGTTGCGTCCGACCAGGCAGACGCGCTCGCCCTCCTCGATCTGGAGGTTGACCCCGTCGAGTATGGGCGGCCCGCCGAAGGCGAGGTGGACGTCGAGGAGGGAGAGGAGGGCCATGGGGCAGGGGGGCGGCAGGCGCGCCCGGAAAATGAAGAATTAAGAATTAAAAATTAAAAAAGGAAGGATGATAGGGGCGCCTTGCTGGATGAGGAGACCAAGGGGACTGAGGATGCCGAGGAGTACCAAAGGGGACCAAGGGGTGCTAAAGGGGACGAAAAGGGACTAAGAAGGAACGAGGAGCGCGTGGTCGCCCGGTCCCCATTCTCCCTCTTTCGTCCTTCTTGGTCCTCCTTGGTCCCTCTCGGTCACCCTGTGCCGCCGTGCCTCCGTGAAGCTGTGAAGCCGTGAAGCCTCCAAAACAAAAAAAGGCCG
>CAYYLJ010000061.1:0-2023 GCA_964472585.1 uncultured Enterobacteriaceae bacterium
CGGCAACCGATTGGCTCCAGGCTCAGTACCCTTCGCGCCTGATCCGTCGTCCATGGCCGGCTACACCATCACCCTCGAAAGCGGTGAGATCTTCACCTGCGATGAGGAGATTGCGATCTTTGATGCCGCCGATAAGCAGTGGGTGATGCTGGTTGTCGAGTCACCCCGGGGAACTTCCCCCCGAGGTGCTCCCAGAACCGTACGTGACACTCTCGCGTCATACGGCTCCCATCATCCACTCACCACAACACCGGCACCTCGCCAGTGCGCAAACAGGTCTGATCGTTGCTGCCTGATCCGTTTGAGAAGCTGCCAGCTGCGCCCCCAACGGCTGCGCAACTGCTTGTACTTCCGTCTCAGCCAGGCTGCAATCTGATGATCGAGGTAGCGATACAGTTTCCTGATCAGCTCTGTCCGGTAGAAGCGACCGTAGTACTGAATCCAGCCTTGTAGAACCGGATTCAGCGACCTCGCGATCTCCTCAATGGACAGATGGACCAGAGATAACAACCCTATCGCCTTGACCCGTTGCCGCATGCGCTTGAGCGCCTGCGGACTCACGGCTGGTGAAAAGTTGGTAAAGATGACCCCTCGTGCACTCCTGGCCATTCGAGGCCGGAATGCGTAGCCGAGAAACGTGAACTGGATCACAGGATAAGGAGCCCGGCGCATGCCATCCCGGCAGTAGACAATCTGGGTCTTCTGGGGATGCAACTGGAGGCCACAGGACGCAAAGCGCTCCTGCAGTGCCTCCAGCAACCGGCGAGCTTCCTTCTCGCTGCGGCAATGGCAGATCACATCATCTGCGTAGCGCTCAAACGCAATGGCCGGATGAGTCCGGCGCATCCACGCATCAAACGCATAGTGCAGGAACAGATTGGCCAGCAGTGGGCTGATGACGCCACCTTGCGGTGTGCCTCTCTCCCGGGGCTGGAGCGTGCCATCCGGTAACAGAACCGGTGCCTGCAGCCATCGCTGCAGGTAGAGCACCACCCAGCGCTCGGAGGTGTGGGTCTTGACCGCGCGCATCAACAGGTCGTGATCGATCGCATCGAAAAACCCCTTGATGTCGAGATCGAGAACCCAGTTGCTCCTCCAGCAGCGCTGACGGCAGCTCTCCACCGCCTGATGTGCTGACTTTCCCGGTCTGTAGCCATAGGAGTCCTGATCAAAGATCGGCTCCAGCTGAGGCTCCAGCACCTGCTTGACCACCATCTGCGCAATGCGATCTGCGACCGTCGGGATACCCAGCGGCCTGATGCCTCCTCCAGATTTGGGAATCTCCACACGCCGGACCGGTGGCGGAAGATAACTTCCTGATGCCATCCGGTTCCAGAGTTTGTAGAGATTGTTCTCCAGATCCTTGTTGAAGTCATCGAGGCTCTGGCCATCGACGCCGGCTGCCTGACCGTTCCGTTTCACCTGCTGATAGGCCTTCCAGACCATCACCTTGGTGATCGGTAGTGGCTTGTCTGAACTCAATGCATTCCTCCTGCCATGGGCAGTTGATGCACCGTTCCAGACGGGATGACGCAACCCCTTGGCTCCAGGTTCATTACAAACCCTTCCTCGCTACTACAGGTTGCTCCGCCCCTGCCATGGCCATCGGTATTAGCCCTCGTGGTTGTAGCCACTTGTGGCGTTCCCTTGGCATGCCATGGCAGGTTCTCATGTTCCGCATCAGGGCCTGCGATGAGCTCGTGCCGTCTATACGCCGGCTGCCGTGTGGTCCGTAAGCAGGTTGCGCCCACACTGATCCAAGAGTTTCGGACCGACTCTTGTTTTGACAGCGTCTGGAGATGATTTCGACGCGTCATCGACGGTTCGCTTGCGCTCACCTTCTCATCGCTCACCTGACGGATCGAGTCCGCCTTTTCCTCATCGCTCACCACCACGTCTTTTGAACGCAGCAGCATGAGGCGGTTTGGCACCAGCCCCTGCAGGCCGGCACCGGGAGGCCAAACTCCCATCCCTGATGCAGTTACGCCAGAACTGTTTGACACAGACTGACTCATGACACACG
>CAYYLJ010000062.1:0-1999 GCA_964472585.1 uncultured Enterobacteriaceae bacterium
GGGGCGGGGGGTGCCCCCGCGGGGTGGGGGGGGGGGGGGGGGGGGCGGCCTGGGGCGGGGGAGGGGGATGGGGTTCGCTGTTTCGCTGGGGCGCGGGGGCGCTGGTTCGCGGGGAGTGGGAGCGGGGGTAGCGGAACGGCTGAGCGGCTGAGCGGCGGGAGAGCTGGGGGGCGGGGGGGTCGCTGTTTCGCTGGGGCGCTGGTTCGCTGTTTCGCGGGGGACAGGGGGCTGGGGGAGCGGGGGAGAAATCTGCGGTAACTGCGGTGACTGCGGTGGCTGCGGAGTGGTAGCGGAAACAGCGGTGTTAGCGGGGAGCGGAGGATTCTGTGAAGCCGTATCAGCGGAGGTGGAGGGCTGGGGAACGGGGGTGCCGGGGAGATCGGGTCCGTTGGTGGTGTCGCGGTTGGGTTCGGTCATGGCGGGGCGACGGATGACGGACGGGAAGGGGGAAGGCGAGGCGGGTGGGTGTCATAGGGACATCGCTGTTTCGCTGGGACGCTGGGACGCGGAGAGCGGGGCGGCTTAATGGCTTAATCGCTTAATGGATTAATGGGGGAAGATTACTTCGCCGCTTCACGGCTCTCCCGCCACCACCGGCTCCTTTTAATTTTTAATTCTTAATTTTTAATTCCTCGGCCCCCTGCCCTTCGAAGTCTGTCCTTTTGAAATCCATCCCGAGCGCGTTCTCGCCCGCGGTTCAGCAGGCCAGCCAATCAGCAGGTCCGCTCTCGCTGAGGTGAAAGTCTCAGCGAGCCGCTGGGTAATGGCCGCGCTTGGAGCAGTTGGGAGGGCTGGGGCAGGATGCGGGCGTGCACATCGCGTTCGTCGACGAGAGCGGGGACGTGGGGACCCGCGGGTCGCCCACGCGGCACTTCGTGCTCGTCGCGGTGGTGGTCGAGCACGCCCGCTGGGCGGAGGCCAACGCCGCGATGGCGGCGATGCGCGGGCGGCTGCTCTCCAGCCATGGGC
This sequence comes from uncultured Enterobacteriaceae bacterium, assembly GCA_964472585.1. Lineage (GTDB taxonomy): Bacteria > Verrucomicrobiota > Verrucomicrobiia > Opitutales > UBA953 > UBA8828. The sequence continues at coordinate 970 of CAYYLJ010000062.1, forward strand.
TCCGGCTCGACGCGGAGATGCACGCCTCGGAGTTCCTCGGCGGCAACCCACTGCACCTGGGGCTGGAGATCCGGGCGAGGTTCCAATGCGCGCTGCACCTGTTGCGCACGCTCCGGGACAGGGAGGGAATGAGCTACGCGAGGGTGGCGGTGGACAAGGCAGTGACCGGGTCGGCGGTCATGGAAACGGCTTGGGCCGGGCTGCTGGAGGCCATCGGTGAGGAGGTGTCGCGGGAAAGCGCCGGGCCGTGCCCCAGCAGGGGGCTGATGGTGGTCTGCGACCACCACGCAGCCGCCCCGTACCGTCCGACCAATGCGATGGTGGCCAAACTGGAACCGGCAAGCCAGCTGCTCGACCTTCCTTATGGCAGGGATTCGCGGGACAACCTGATCCTGCAAGCTGCGGACATGCTGGCCTACCTAAGCAAGCAGTCCCTGGAGCCCAGGGGGCGGTTCGTCAGGTCGGCCAATCGCTCCTTGCTGAAGGAAACGGACCGCCTGTTCGGCGGGCCCTGCCGGATTGTCCCCGCTTAAAAGGGAGGGGGGCGCTTTCGCGCCCCCAGAGGGGTACATCCTGAGCACCTAAGTGTGCTCCACCCGCACCCGAAAAGGAGAATGGGAAGGAGATGGTGAAGGGCAAGGGGAAAGGGAGAGGAACCGGATGCAAAATGTAGAAGGTAAAAAGTAAAAGGGAGGTGGAGGATTCCGTGAAGCCGGGAAGCTGGGAAGCGATGAGGCGTCCCTATCCGGGGATGAAACCGAGCGGGGACGGCGGGGTTGGGGATATGTAGGCTAGCCCCGATGGCCTGCTTCCCTAGCGTAACAGCGTCACAGCGCCCCAGCTTCACAGCGAAACAGCGTCCCAGCTTCACAGCGTCCCAGCGAATCCCCCATGCCCCTCCCCCGCCCTGCCCTCCTGGTCCTTCTGCTGAGCTGCTTGGTTGCGGTCGCCGAGCCGGCGAGGCCGAACTTCGTGGTCATCATCGCCGACGACCTCGGCATCGGCGACCTCGGCTTCTCGGGCGGGAAGG
>CAYYLJ010000063.1:0-1968 GCA_964472585.1 uncultured Enterobacteriaceae bacterium
CGGTGGTGCTGGCCACGATCTTCAAGTACTGGATCTTCCGCTACCTCAACCGCGTGTCTCCCTCTGCCGTCGCCACCCTGCGCGGCATGGATGGTGGTTGAGCCCCCGCTTGCCCCCGCTGTTGCGCTCCTGCCCCAACGCGGCCTGATCCTGATCAGCGGACCCAGCCGCGGGGGCAAGAGCGGCTGGGCCGAACACCTGGCTCACCGCTGGTCCGGCGCCGTGGACTACCTGGCTACCGGTGCGGCGGCTGGCAGCGATCCGAGCTGGACGGAGCGGGTGTTGGCCCATCAGCAGCGGCGCCCGCAGCATTGGCGCTGCCACGAGGTGGGCGCTGAGCTGGTGGATCATCTGCGCGCGCGCGCCGAGGCTTCAAGCGGCGCCGCGGCTTTGCCAACGGATGCTCAGCCGCCGCTGCTCCTGATCGATTCACTGGGCACCTGGCTGGCCTGGCATCTCGAGGATTCGCCCTCCCGGTGGCAGAGGCGATGTGAACAGTTGCTCGAGGCGTTGGCGTTGCAGCAGGGGCCGGTGCTGCTGGTGGTTGAGGAAACCGGCTGGGGAGTTGTGCCGGCCACAGCGATCGGTGGGCTGTTCCGCGATCGGCTCGGAGCCCTGCAGCAAAACCTGATGCAGCACTGCTCGAGCGCCTGGCTGGTGGTGGCCGGGCGTGCCCTCAATCTGACCCAGCTGGGTCATCCCGTACCGCCAAGCCCCTGATGCCTCGCCTGGTGCTGTTTCAGCCTGAAATCCCGCCCAATACCGGCAATGTGGCCCGCACCTGCGCCGCCACCCGCACCGAACTGCACCTGATCGAACCCCTCGGTTTTGAGATCAGCGACCGCACGCTCAAGCGCGCCGGCCTCGATTACTGGCCCTGGGTGGATCTCCATCGCCACAGCGACTGGAGCGCCTTCCGCGCGCAGCAGCAGCAGCGTGGAGGGCGACTCCTGGCCCTGAGCCGGCACGGCAGCCAGCCCTACACCCAGCTGCGCTACCGAAGCGATGACTGGTTGCTGTTCGGCCGGGAGACCAGTGGCTTGCCTGCTGAGGTGGTGGCCGAAGCGGATGCCTGCCTGGCCATTCCGATGCCCGGTGCGATCGAGCATGGCGGCGGCGTGCGCAGTCTGAACCTGGCCACGGCCGCAGGGGTGGTGCTGTTTGAAGCGATCCGTCAGCTGGAGCCGATCACAGGTGAAGCCGACTGATTGGCCGAAATCGCCTTGTAGCACGGGTTTTTTTCATTTGGTCAACCAAAAGAGTGACCATGACGACTTGCAGGGCTGTGTTCAAGCCGTTACTCTCAGCGCGGTTCGCGGATGCTGGCTTCTCCGCTGAGCTTTGACCTCTGGCCAATCGTGCATGAAGCCTTATCAATTCTTATTCACGACTCTGGTGAGTACGAGCGCGATCGGCGCCGTCGCCACCGTTGTCGGCCCCTCGATCGCTGATTCGCGCCCGCCATATCCCGCTCCCCTGCCTTCCCTCGCTGCCAATGAGCAGCTGATCGCGGCACTGCCCACCACCGATCGCCTCTGGGTGAAGGTGCGCAGCGCCATCTCCATCGAAGAACTCGCTGACAAGCTCGCCCAAGACGAGAGCAAGCTCGCCAGGCTCAACGACGTCAATGAGGACCATTCCTTCAGCAGCGGAGACTGGCTCGTCCTTCCCAGCCAGAGCAGCAAGAAGGTCAAGCAGCTGGCTGCCATTGACACCAGCGAGCTTCGCCGCTCCCCTCCGCTTTCAGTGCCGCCTGAGCCCCAAGAGCCCGCTCGTATTCGACTTGGCGACAGCCTGGCCAAGATTGCATCGCGCTACAACCTCAGCATCGGTGAGCTCCTCCGCCTAAATCCGGGCCTGCAGGCCGCCCGGCTCGTGGCTGGCACGCAGATTCGGGTGGCGAACTCCACGCCTGGACGCAGCCGGATGATCCTGGGCTTGAAGCCCACCGCTTCTGGCGGTCTGAGC
>CAYYLJ010000064.1:0-1932 GCA_964472585.1 uncultured Enterobacteriaceae bacterium
ACACCAGCCAATACGCCGATCCCGCCACCGGTGCAGCCCGCGGCGGCAAGAGCACCTTCACCGACACCTTTGTGCCCCTGGCCGGTGAAGGCCCCTGGGTGCTGAGCGAGCGCGTGGTGGAAACCGAGGCCTTCGGCGACACCCCGGCTGGTCGCCAGGTGTTCCGCTTCGAGGATCTGCAGCCCAACGGCTGAGTCGGCTCGAGGGGGCAGCGTCCCCCTCAGCTCTCGTTTGGCTGTCGCAGTCGCCTTGACCGCATCACACCTTCGTAGCTAATCCCAGGGCAAACGCTGTTGTGTTGCCCGATGCAGCTTGTCCTGCAGCCTGATGAGGCCACGGCGCGTGCCGGTTTGGCGGCCCTGATGGGCGTGGCTCAGTTCTGTGCCGCAGGGCAGCCCATCGATCCTGCGGAGCGCAGCAAGATTGAGGCGATCCGCGATCACCTGGCTCATCAACCCCAGCTTGATCTGGATCATCTGACGCCACTCACCCCAGAGGATTTGGCGGAGCAGCTGAGGGATCCGATTTGGCGCGATCGCATCCTCAGAGGCATGACCGTCGTGGCCCTGATGGATGGTCAACTCAGCGAGGAGCGCCTCGGCTACCTCAGTCGCGCCGCGACTGCGCTTGGCGTTGGTGATGTTGTGGTGAACACCTACGCCAACTTGGTCCATGAGCGGATGGGGTTGGTGCGGCTCGATATGGCTCGCCGAGGCTTTCTCGGGGGTGCTGTACGCGATTTCCTTGGCCGTGGTCGATTGGACGCAGCCATGCAGTTAGCCCGTTTTGCTCTTAAGCAAAGCGACCCTGCTCTTGCTGCCCGGTATCGCTCGCTGGGTGAGTTGCCGGAGGGCACCCTCGGCCATGCCTATGTCGCTTTCATCAACGCCAACGGCTTTTCAGTGCCCGGGGAACCCGGTGGACCGCCGCCGCCGCTGGCGCGCCACGATTGCATGCATGTGCTCGGTGGCTATGGCACCACTCCTGCAGAAGAGGGTGGGGTGGCTGGCTTTCAGGCTGGGATGAGTCGCGATAGCGATCCCTTCTTCTCGATCTTGTTAGTCCTGGCTGAGTTTCAGCTGGGCCGCTCGGTGGTCCCGGTTGAAACCGGTGAGCATCACTTGGATCTCGATCCTGATGTTCTGTTTCAAGGACTTGAGCGCGGTTTGCAGATGAACCGCAACCTCATCGGCAACTGGGATTTGTTCGTCGATGCCGCCGTTCCCTTGGAGGAGTTGCGCACGCGCTACGGCATTCCGCCACGGCAGTGATGACTAGCCCTGACGTTATTCGTTGAGGATTTCTTGGATGAAAGAGCGATTTGATCCCGGTTCACCTCTTGGCAAAGCCATCTTCTGGTTGTGCCTAGCGGCCTATGGCCTGCATGTGATTGAGGAATACGACTTGGGGTGGAAACCCTGGGCTGAGCAGGTTCTGGGTCTGCCAGTCACTTGGGGCGACTTCTACATCACCAACGGTTTTGGGGTGATTCCTGTGGGTTTACTGGCTGGAAGCCTCGGTTGGCAGGTGCCGTCGGCCGCTCTCTTGCTGCCAGGATTGATGTTGGTGAATGCAGTGGGCTTTCACGTGTTGCCAGCTCTGCGAACCGGGTTGTATTCGCCGGGTTTGATCACTGCGTTGGTTCTATTTTTACCACTGTCAGGCTGGTGTCTGATCACCGCTTACCACCATCACCGTCGAGCGCTTTTGGTTGCGATGCCCCTCTCAGTGTTGCTGATGGCATTCCCGGTGCTGATGCTGCTGCTTAAGCCGGTGCTGGGCTACGAATGAGCGGTTGAATCCGCTAAATCTCGAGGTTGCAGCTCACCGCCAGCTCAAACGGCACGCAGCTGTTGGGTAGCTCCAGCAGTTGCGCGGTCATTGCGGCGATGTCGGCGGGTTGGCTCATCGCCTCTTTGGGCATCGCGTTCA
>CAYYLJ010000065.1:0-1911 GCA_964472585.1 uncultured Enterobacteriaceae bacterium
CCCTCCTCATCGCCGCCGGATCCGCGCTCACCCTCGCGCCCTCGACCGCAAGCGCGCAGAGTGTGATATACACACAAAACTTCAATGCGCTGGGCGGCGGTTTTGTCAGTGACGCCGATTTCACCGGTTGGAATGTCTACACGGGCGCGACTTCCACCTCGCTCGGAACCGCGCAGCTCGCCGCCAATGTGACGACCACACCCGGTTCGCTCACCACTTGGGCCGATACCGGTGGTAAGTTCAAGAACTTCGCCTCCGCCTCGGCCGGCTCGGCCGCCGCCACCGCGACCCAGACTGCCGCCACGGACCGTGCCCTGGGCGTTCGACAGTCGGCAAGTTTTGGCGACCCGGGCGCTGCCTTCGCCTACACGTGGGACAATTCCGCTTATTCGCTTTCCAGCATCTCGATCGACCTCCAGATGCTGAGCGTCCAGACGCGGTCGACGGTGTGGTCCATCCAGGTCGCCACCGGCACCGCGCCCACCTCCTGGACAACAATCGACACCTATTCCGATCCCGGCGTCTTCGGCTCGACGACCAAGATCTACGACTTGGCCAACTTCTCGGCCCTCTCCGCCCTCGATGGCAGCGCCAACGCTTGGTTCCGTGTCGTCGCCTTGAGCGTCACTACCGGTTCCGGTAGCCGTGACTCCTTCGCCATCGACAACTTCTCCATCTCTGCCTCCGCCTTGGTCACCGCCACCGGCAACTACTGGGCCCCCGGTGCCAGCGGCGGTGGCGCGGGCACCTGGTCGAGCGCCTCCAAGACCTGGTCCGAGACCTCCGGCACGCAGGGCACCGCCTCCCAGGCCACCACGGGCGCGCTGATCTTCGGCGGCACGGGCGGCGCCATCACCGTCTCGGGAACTGTCACCGCCAACGCCGGCCTGACCTTCTCCGCCGACGCCTACGCCCTCACCGGCGGCACCGTCACCCTCGGCGGCGCCGATGCTTCCGCCAACACGATCACGACCGACGCCGCCGTCGGCACCTCCATCGGCTCGACCCTCTCGGCTGCCAATGGTCTCACCAAGGCGGGCAACGGCACGCTGACCCTCGACGGCTCCAACACGCTCGGCGCCGTCACCGTCTCGGCCGGCACCCTCAAGTTGGGCAATGCCTCCGCCCTCGGCAGCACCGCCTCGGGCACCTCCGTCTCCTCGGGCGCCACCCTCGACCTCAATGGCCAGTCCGTCGGCGGCGAGGCGGTCGCGCTCTCGGGCACCCTTGCCAACGGTTCCGGCACCGCCGCCTCGCTCGCCGGCCTTGTCACCGTTTCCGGTTCCGCCGGCATCTCCACCACCGGCAATCTCACCCTCTCCGGCGGCACGACCGGCTCGGGCACCCTCACCAAGTCGGGCAATGGCACCCTGACGCTCACCGGCGCCACCGCTCACTCCGGCGGCACCACCGTCTCGGCCGGCACGCTTGCCACTTCCGGCTCGGGCACCCTCACCGGCGACGTCACCCTCGCCTCGGGCACGACCCTCACCCTCGCCGGCGCCACCACCCTCGGCAGCCTTTCCGCGGCGAACTCGACCCTCAACCTGGCCTTCAACCCCTCGTCGGCCTCCCTGGTTACCTCTGCGCTCAATCTCTCCGACACGCTGACCCTCAACCTGGCCGGTCTTGGCGCCTCGCCGGCGGCCGGCACCTACCAGGTCCTGACCTTCTCGTCGCTCACCGGCGCCGGCTCGATCAATCTCGGCTCCTCCCTCGCCGGCTACAGCCTCGTCGGCACCCTCGGTGCGGACAGCTACTCCGTCGCCATCACCCTCCTCGCCAAGTCCCTGTCCTGGGGCGGTGGCGATGCCAACTGGACCGTCGGTGGCGGCAACTGGAGCAATGTCAGCACGTCCGCCCCGGACACCTTCGCCAACGGCGACCAGGTCGCCTTTGGCCCTGGCATCG
>CAYYLJ010000066.1:0-1872 GCA_964472585.1 uncultured Enterobacteriaceae bacterium
CCGCAGATTCCCCCCTCTCCCGCTACTCAGCCGCTCAGCCGTTCCGCTGTTCCGCTCCCCAGCCCTTCTCGTCCCGTGAAGGGCTGGGAATCCATCCCTTGGCCCCTCGGCGGCAATCCCTTCGGCCCCCACATCCCCTGGGTCGGCCTCTGCTCCCCGGCCATCTTCCAGCCCTTGGCCTTCGACCTTGGCTATTGGTTGGAGTATTGGGCCAAGCCGGAAGTCGGCGGCAGCGGGAGCATCTCCCTCATCGAGGCCGTCCGCCGCGCCCTCCCGGTCCATCTCGATGCCGGTTGGCGCATCGAGTACCGCGGGCCCTCGCATCAATTCCTCCGCCATTCCGAGCACCCGTGGATCTTCGAGATCAAGGAGAGGCGGACCGCCCTGGGGCCCCTCGACAACCTGCCCAGCTACTTCGGCATCGGCCAGCCGAACGGACGTTTCGGGTGCCCGAACACCTCCGGCATCGAGGTTCGCCTGATCACGACCACCCTCGAGCACGCCTCCGCCGTCGCCCGCGAGGTCTGCGACCTCCGCGCCGGCACCAGCGACATCGCCGCCTCGTTCTTCCGCGACCGCTCGCCGGACAGCGTCCGGTGGGGGATCGTCGCCCACCTCAGCTCCTTCATCACAACCCCCGCCCATCCCCAGCGCCACGCACGCCCTGGCTTCGACGCCGCCCGCTGGTGGTCGTCCCCTGACCAGCGCATCCCGTTCGACACCTTGCGCGCGCTCTGGGCCCTCAAGATCCTCCACGCCGCCTGCCTCCGCCACCGCCTCACCCGGCTCTCCGACGAGTGGGAAAGCGGGAGGTAGGGGCTCGCCGAGGCGATTCGCTACTCCGCTGTGACGCTGTTTCGCTGCTCCGCCATTTCCCCAATCCCCCATTCCCCCAGCCCCCCAACCCCCCAGTCCCCCAGTCCCCCCTCGTAACAGCGCCCCAGCGTAGTAGCGAACCAGCGATTCCTCCTCTCCCGCTAACCAGCTAACACCGCTGTTCCCGCTCCCCGCACCTGCTCCCTGCGCAACAGCGTAACAGCGACGTAGCGAACCAGCGTTACAGCGAATCTCCGCGCCTCCGTGAAGCCCGCCCCTTCCCTTTCCCCTTGCCGCCACTGATATCCTGCCTAAATTCACCTTAGGTATAGGCCGCAGGACGTGATCCTGGACGGAGGTACCCCTTGGGGGCGCGCAAGCGCCCCCGTTCATTTGTTCCCGCAGGTGACGGGGCATTTGCGGCCAAACAGCGCCTCGGCCCTTCGGATCAACCGTCTGCCCTCGCTGCCCTGGAAGTGCCGGTTGGGCTCCAAGGACTGCTTGGTCAGATACCCGAGCAAGTCGGCGCACTGCAGGAAGAGGCTCTCATGGGACCTTCTTCCAAACGGGTGGTCGAGGAGCGGCTGGCCCGCGTCACGGAATGCCCCCTCGAGCGACGCGGGGCGATGGGGCTGGTCGCCATGGTGGTCCATGACGACCACCATGCCCTGGCTGCCGCAACTTGCCGGCGAGCCCCTGACAATCCCCAGTATCTCGGCGGCAAGCCCTTGCCACGCCCTCTCCAGGAGGGCTTCGGCACCGAGGTCGTCCTTCCGGACGGCATGGCGCAGGAGCGAGAGCTGGGGCATGTCCCTGAGCGTGCGCAGGATATGATGGATGCACTGCGCCCGTCTCGCGATGTCCAATCCGCAATGAGAGGCGTCTCCGCCGAGGAATTGCGCGGCATGGATCTCCCTGTCCGGCCTCAGCCCGTGTAGCGCGGCCATCCGATGCCGCATCGCCTCGACTCCGCGCCTTGCCTCCAGCCACCCGTCATGACGGACCACCACCGCGACGAGCACGAAGTGCCGCGTGGGCGACCCGCGGGTCCCCACG
>CAYYLJ010000067.1:0-1799 GCA_964472585.1 uncultured Enterobacteriaceae bacterium
AAGGTGCTGGTGCACGACGGCATTGGCGTGTGGCTGGCCGCCCGGCGGCTGAACGCTGGCAAGTTCATCTGGCCACGCGAGGGAGCGGCGGCCACCGTGGCGCTGACCAGGCCTCAGTTCGACGCCCTGGTGCTGGGCCTGCCGTGGCAACGTGTGGGAGAGGCTGGAATCATCCGGGTCTTGTAGCCGGTTGCAATTGCTGAATGTGCCGATGGCAGCGGCCCGGCTCTCGGGCACGATCACGGCATCGTGATCGCCGTCGACAACCTCGATGCCTTGAGCCAGACGCAGTTGCGCCAGACGGTGGAGCTGCTGATGACGGAGCTGCGCCACAAGAGCGCGCTGGTGGACAAGCTCACGCACGAGATGGCGGTGCTCAAGCGACTGAAGTACGCCGCCACCAGCGAGAAGTTCTGCGCGGGCCTGCCGGCCGAGCAAAAGAGCCTGCTGGAGGAGACGCTGGAGTCGGACCTGGCGCAGTTGTCGGCCGAGATCGAGCAGTTGCAGCGCGACGGCGCTGGCCAGGACAGCAAGCCCAAGGCCCAGCCCAAGCGCGAAGCGCTGCCGGCCCACCTGCCGCGCGTGGAGGTACAGCACGAGCCCGACAGCACGGTGTGCGGCTGTGGATGCCAGATGAAGCGCATCGGTCAGGACGTGGCCGAGAAGCTGGACTACGAGCCCGGCGTGTTCACGGTACAGCGCCACGTAAGGGGCAAGTGGGCGTGCGCCAAGTGCCAGAAGCTCATACAGGCGCCAGTAGCAGCGCACGTCATCGACAAGGGCATCCCCACGGCCGGGCTGCTGGCCCATGTGCTGGTGGCCAAGTTCATGGACCACCTGCCGCTGTACCGTCAGGAGCGCATCTTCGAGCGTGCGGGGATGCTGATCGCGCGCTCGACACTGGCGCAGTGGGTGGGCGAGTGTGGGTCGCAGTTGCAACCGCTGGTGGATGTACTCAGCACAGAGTTGCGCCGGCACGCGGTGCTGCACGCCGACGAGACGCCAGTGGCCATGCTCAAGCCGGGCAACGGCAAGACGCACAAGGCGTACCTGTGGACGTACTGCACGACGAGCTTCAACGAGACCCGGGCGGTGGTCTTCAACTTCGCCGACAGCCGCAGCGGCGACAACGTGCGGCAATTCCTGCAGCTGCCCGGCCCCCAGGGCTGGCAGGGCAAGCTGGTGACGGACGACTTCTCGGGCTACAAGGCCTGCTTCGAGATGGGCGTGACCGAGGTAGGCTGCATGGCGCACGCGCGGCGTAAGTTCCACGAGCTGTGGGCTAACCACCAGAGCCTGGTCGGACACCAGGCGCTGAAGATCATCGGCAGGCTGTACGACTTCGAGCGTGAGGTACAGGACAGTGACGCCAAAGAGCGTCACCGGATCCGACAACGCAAGTCACGCCGAGTAGCCGGAGTGCTGCAGCGATGGTTGCTGGCCAAGCGGCGCGAGGTGCCCGACGGCTCGGCCACGGCGCGGGCCATCGACTACAGCCTCAAGCGCTGGCACGCGTTGGTCCGCTACATCGATGACGGGGATCTGCCCATCGACAACAACTGGGTGGAAAACCAGATCCGGCCCATTGCCATCGGCAGGAACAACTGGCTGTTCGCGGGCAGCTTACGGGCAGGACAGCGCGCGGCCGCGGTGATGAGCTTGATCCACTCCGCGCGCATGAACGGACATGACCCCTACGCGTATCTGAAGGACGTCTTGGAGCGCCTGCCCACGCACCCGGCCAGCCGTGTTGAAGAACTGCTACCCCACCGCTGGAACCCGGCTGCCGACGTGCGCTG
>CAYYLJ010000068.1:0-1703 GCA_964472585.1 uncultured Enterobacteriaceae bacterium
TGCCAGACGGGGTCCTGGGGGACGCCGATGACGGCATGGAGCTCGGGGAAGTGGCGGGTCCAGCCACAGTCCCTCAGGAACTTGAGGCCAACCGACGGCACACGGCCGCGGAGGAGCAACTTGCACCACTCGTCATAGACGCGCTCCGCGCTGAGCGCCTCGGGCCCGAGGGAGGCGCAGAGCGCCAGCGTCGAGGGCTCGACCGTCCAGGCGCCCGCATCACGGTCCTCGCTGAAGCGGGCCAGGAACTGCATGGCGCGCAGGACGCGCAGGGGGTCCTCCGCGAACTTGTCCGAGACATGGCGGAGGCGGCGCGCGGCGAGGTCGGCGAGCCCGCCCCAGGGGTCGAGCACCTCGCCGGTCCGGGGATCCCAGAGGAGGGCGTTGACGGTGAAGTCGCGGCGCGTGGCGGCCTCCGGCACCGACATCGAGGGGTCGCCCTCGACCGCGAAGTCGCGGTGGCCGGCGCCGGTGCGGTTCTCGCGCCGCGGCAGGGAGACGTCGATCGGGTGGCCCTTGACCTTGAGCACGCCGAAGGCGGCGCCGACGCTGACGACGGCGAACGAGCGGCGCAGGGCCGCCTCGATGGCCCTCGGCTCCAGGCCGAAGACCTCGATGTCGAGGTCCTTGGGGACCTTGCCCATGAGCGCGTCGCGCACCGAGCCGCCGACGACGAGGGGGCGGCCGCCGGCCTCGGTGAGCAGGCGCACGACCTCCCCCAGGGCGGCGAGGTCGCCGTCCATCGGGATCAGGTCCGGTCGGCGGAGCTGCATGGACCTACGGATGCCGAAGCGGGGGCGGGTGGCAAGGACGAGCGTTCTCCGCTCGCCCGGGAGCGCGGCTTGGGCCACGATGCGCGCGTGGACAACCCGTTCGACCGACTCGACGCCGGCGGCCTGCCGCCGGGCAAGGCCCCCGCGCCCCAGCCGAAGCCCGAGCCGAGACGGAAGCTGGGCAAGGTGAACCTGCGCTACGAGCGCGCGGGGCGGGGCGGCAAGGAGGTCACCCTGCTCGAGGGGCAGTGGATCGAGTCGCAGGAGGCGAGGGTGCGCGACCTGCTGCTGGGCGACCTCAAGCGCGCGCTCGGCACCGGCGGCGCGCTCGAGGGACGCGTCATCGCGCTCCAGGGCGACCGGCGGGAGTCGGCGAAGGCCTGGCTGCTGAGGCACGGCTTCACGACGAATATCTAGGGGCGGAACAAGAGCTTCACGGCTTCGCGGCTTCACTGCTTCGCAGCTTAGCGGCGCGGCTTAATGGCTTAACCGGCTTAATGGCTTAATGGGAGGAACTTCACCGGGGCGGAGGCCAGTGAAGGGATTGCCTACGCGGCATTGTTGACGGGCTAGCTGGAAACGGAACGAAAACCGAGGCACACCATGTCCTCACTTTTAATTCTTAATTCTTAATTTTTAACTTTGGCGCTTTCCGCACTCCCGCGCTTCCGCGTCCCTGTTCTTCCGGGATTCCGTGATCCCGAGATTCCGTGGCTCGGCGCGTTCAGCCCCCGCCCAGGCCGCGCGTGCGGCGCAGCCAGCGCTCCACCGGGCCGAACAGCGCGAGGTCGGCGAGCAGCCCCACGAGGATGACCACGGCCATCACGCCGACGACCTGCTCCATCCGGAGCAGCTCGCGGCCGTCGTGCAGCATCGTGCCGAGCCCGTAGCCGGAGAGGATGACGACGAAGATCTCCGCCGCCATGAGCG
>CAYYLJ010000069.1:0-1568 GCA_964472585.1 uncultured Enterobacteriaceae bacterium
GCCACTTCCCCGAGCTCCATGCCGTCATCGGCGTCCCCCAGGACCCCGTCTGGCACCCCGAGGGCGACGTCTGGGAGCACACCTTGCTGTGCCTCGACGCCTTCGCCCGCGAGCGCCTCGGAGACGAGCGCGAGGACCTCGTCGTCGGCTGGGCCGTGCTGCTGCACGACCTCGGCAAGGCCACGACCAGCAAGGTCGAGGCCGACGGGCGCATCCACGCCTACGGGCATGAGCAAGCGGGCGAGCCCCTCGCCCGTGCCTTCCTGGAGCGTCTCACCCAGCACAAGGAGATCCTGGATTCCGTGCTGCCCCTGGTGCGCTGGCACGGCGCCCCCTACGAGCTCTTCAAGGCCAAGGCGGGCGACGGCGGCGTGCGGCGGCTGGCCGCCAAGGCCGGTCGCATCGACCGGCTGATCCGGGTCGACGACGCCGACCGCAAGGGCCGCGGCGCCTTCTTCACCGAACCCTCGCCGCAGGGCCTGTGGCTCAAGGAGGTCGCCGACCGCCTGCATATCGCGGCCAGCGCGCCGCGGCGCCTCGCGCTCGGTCGCCATCTCATCGCCATGGGTCACCGTCCCGCACCCTGGTTCTCCGAGGCGCTCGACGCGGCCTACGAGGCGCAGCTCGACGGCGCGTTCGGCGACGACGCCGGCGCCAATGCCTGGCTCGCCGAATGGGTCGGCCGCCATCGCCGTGCCTGAGCGCCGACGGCGATGCCCCTGGTGCGGCGACGACCCGCTGTATGTCGCCTATCATGACCGGGAATGGGGACGTCCCGTGCGTGACGACCAGCGCTTGTTCGAGCAATTGACGCTCGAGGGCGCCCAGGCCGGGCTTTCCTGGCTCATCGTGCTGCGCAAGCGCGACGGCTATCGGCGGGCCTTCGCCGGGTTCGACCCCGCCAAGGTCGCGCGCTTCGGTCCCTCCAAGGTGCGCGCCCTCCTCGCCGATCCCGGCATCGTCCGACATCGCGGCAAGGTGCTCTCGGCCGTGGGCAATGCCCGGGCGTTCCTCGCCATCCGCCGGGAGTTCGGGTCCTTCGCGTCCTGGCTTGCGCTGCGGACGCAGGGGCACCCCGAGCTGGACCGCCCGCTTCCGCGGACGATGGCCGATCTCGCCGGCGCGTCCGATCTCTCGCGGTCCCTTTCCCGCGAGCTCCGCGCGCGCGGCATGCGGTTTGTCGGCCCCACCATCGTCCATGCCTTCCTCCAGGCCGTCGGCATCCTCGACGACCACCTGGCGACCTGCTGGAGGGCCCGGGGCGCGCCTACCCGGCGACGCCGCGCCTGACGCGCAAAAGCCGCGCCGCGGTTGCCTCGGCGGTGGTCGCCCGCAACCTCCAGCCCATCCCCGCCCCTTGAGCTCAGCCCCGACCGCCACCCGCCAGTTCCGGCATTACGACCTCATCATGGGGGCGTTCGTCGCCGTCCTCCTCTGCTCCAACCTCATCGGGCCCGCCAAGGTCGTCCGCGTCGACCTGCCGCTCCTCGGCCCGGTCGACTTCGGCGCCGGCAACCTGTTCTTCCCGCTCTCCTACATCTTCGGCGACATCCTCACCGAGGTCTACG
>CAYYLJ010000070.1:0-1568 GCA_964472585.1 uncultured Enterobacteriaceae bacterium
AATCATCTCTTTCGTCTCGGGCACTCAACCGAGTTGCACGGCCTGCAGAGTCTCGATGAGCTCGCGCGAGGCTTCGATCCAACGCATCTCGTCCGTTCGCCCGCGCGTTTCGATCCGGTGCAGCTCGAGGTATGGCAGCGCGATGCCGTGCATCGGCTCACCTTGGATGAAGCCTGTTCGTGGTTAGGTGCTCATAAGCCCGCGCAGGTCGCAGACGCCGCATGGCGGGCCTTCGTTGCGGTCGTACAGGCCAATCTGATCCTGCCGACAGAGGTGACGCCGTGGGTGCAAGCCATCTTCGGTGACGAGATCGAACTCGATGCGGAAGGACGTTCGATCATCACTGCAGCCGGCAATGCATTCTTCGAGGCAGCGGCGACGGCTGCCGGAGAGGCGGGCAACGACTGGAAGGCGCTGTCTCAACGTGTGAAAGACCTCACGGGTAAGAAAGGACCGGAGCTCTTCAAGCCACTGCGCTATGCCTTGACCGGACAGGGGCATGGGCCTGAGCTTGCGCCGCTGCTCGCGCTGTTGACGCCGGAGCGAGTTCGCTCGCGTCTTGCTCGCTGGAGCTCGGCGACATGATTCGGATCCACAATTCCCTAACGGGTCAGAAAGAGACGCTGCGCCCGATCAAGCCGGGCGAGATCCGCATGTATCTGTGCGGCGATACGGTTTACGACTACTGCCATATCGGCCATGCCCGATCGAAGGTGGCCTTCGACGTCGTGCGTCGCTATCTGATGCATCGCGGTTATCGAGTGATATTCGTTCGTAACATCACCGATATTGACGACAAGATCATCCGTCGCGCCGCTGAGCTAGGCGAGCCAATCGATGTGTTCACCGCGCGATTCATCGCCGCGATGCATGAAGACTACGACCGACTGAACATCCTGCGTCCCGATCACGAGCCGCGTGCCACGCAATACGTGCAAGGCATGATCGAACTTGCGGAGCGTCTGATCGCCAAGGGTCATGCGTATCTCGCGAGCAATGGCGATGTGATGTATGCCGTTGCGAGCTTCGAGCCTTACGGCAAACTCTCCGGAAAACGTCTCGCCGATCTTCGTGCCGGCGCACGTATCGAGGTTGAAGACGCTAAGCGCGATCCGCTCGACTTCGTGCTGTGGAAGCGCGCTAAACCCAGTGAACCCTCGTGGGAATCACCCTGGGGTCCGGGTCGACCAGGCTGGCATATCGAATGCTCGGTGATGTCCGCCGAGATCCTGGGCGACGAGTTCGATATCCACGCGGGTGGTATGGATTTGAAATTCCCGCACCACGAGAACGAGATCGCGCAGTCTTGCGCTGCAACCGGGGCGCACTTTGCGCACCTTTGGATGCACAACGGTTTCGTGAATGTCGACGATGAGAAGATGTCGAAGTCGCTCGGCAACTTCTTCACCATTCGCGACGTATTGGGTTCGGGTCACGTGCGGCATCCGGAAGTACTGCGCTACTTCCTGCTCGGTAGTCAGTATCGCGGGCCGATCAACTACTCGCTCGCGCAGATCGAGCAAGCCGATGCGGCACTCGGCCGTCTCTACACGGCGCTACGTGATCTG
>CAYYLJ010000071.1:0-1484 GCA_964472585.1 uncultured Enterobacteriaceae bacterium
CGCACCTGGGGCGCCTCCAGCACCTCCACCTCCAGCAAGCAATGGTTCACGGCAGTGTTCATGGGCAGGGGGCCACATCCTGATGCACGGGGTGGTTTCACGCCAGGGGGCCCCGGCATGGGTGTGGCTCTTCGCCGGCACCGCGGATGGGCCGCCCCTCGCGACGGCCCTGCTGGCTCGCGGCTGGCGGGTGCGGGTGAGCGTGGTCACGGCTGCTGCCACACGGGCCTATCACCCAGCCCCAGGCCTCGCCCTGCAGGTGGGTGCCTGCAGCAGCGACGCTGAGCTGGAGCAGCAGTTGCGGCAGCTGGCGCCCCGCTGGGTGGTGGATGCCACCCATCCGTTTGCGCTGCAAATCAGAGGGCGACTGGAGCGGCTGTGCCGCAAGCTGGATCAACCCCTGCTGCGGCTGGATCGCCACGAACTGGGCGATGCATGGCCCGGCGAACGGCTGCAGCTGCTGGAGAGCCTGGAGGACCTGAGCGGATTGGAGCTGGCTGATCAGCATCTGCTGCTGGCGATCGGCGCCCGCCAGCTGCCACAGGCCATCGCCGCCACCCCTCAATGCCGGCATTTCGCGCGGGTGCTGGAGCAGCCCGGCAGCCTCCAGGCCGCGCGGGCTGCCGGGCTGCCCGATCACCACATCGCCTGCCTCCGCCCGGATGCCAACGCAGAGGGCCAGCTGGAGGAAGCGCTCTGCCGGCGCTGGCAGATCGATCGGGTGCTCTGCCGCCAGGGGGGTGGCCGCAGCGAGCTGCTCTGGCGGCAGGTCTGCCAGCGGCTGAACCTGCCACTGCTGTTGCTGCGCCGGCCTGTGGATGAAGCCGGGTTGCCTCTGGCGGCTCTGCTGGAGAAGCTGGGCCAGCCCTGAGCCCACCAATGGCCGACACCGCGCTTCTGGCCCTCACCACCGAAGCCAATGGCGAGCTGGCGGAGCAGCTCGCCAGAACGCTGCTGGAGCGGCAACTGGCCGCCTGCGTGGCCCTCAGACCTGTGACATCGCTCTACCACTGGCAGGGGCAGATCGAGCAGAGCGAGGAGGTGCAGATCCTGATCAAAAGCCATCCCGCCTGTGCCGCCGCACTGGAAGAAGCGGTGCGGGAGCTGCACAGCTACAGCACACCGCAATGGCTGGTGTGGCCTGCCGAGGCCGGTGAGGCCTATGCCGCCTGGCTGAACGCGTGCTGCGCCATCAGCTGACGCAGATCCACCTGGGGGCGAGGCCCCAGCTGGGTCACCACTTGGCCGGCACAGAGGGAGCCGAGGCGCCCGCAGGCCTCCACGGATTCACCTTGGGTGTGGGCATGGAGGAAACCGGCGGCATAGAGATCGCCGGCACCGGTGGTGTCCACCAGAGGGCCGAGTTTCACGGGCTCGATCACGTGGGTACCGCTGCCGTTGAGGATCACGGAACCCTGCTCGCTGCGGGTCAGGGCAGCAATGCGGCAGCGACCACGCACCTGTTCGGCAGCCTCTTCAAAGCT
>CAYYLJ010000072.1:0-1445 GCA_964472585.1 uncultured Enterobacteriaceae bacterium
TGGTGTGTTGAGTTTGTAGCCGCTGTCGATCGTCGAGGCGGGCAGCGGTTGGCTTTCCTCGTTGGGGATCATCACCTCGATGTAGGCGGCGCCGTCGTGGGCATCGATGCGATCGAGCACCTCATCGAGTTCGGCCACGGTGCTCACCCGAGCACTCAGCCAGTTCTTGCACCCGAAGGCTTCCGGGAGCAGGTGGTAGTTCACTGCAGCGAGGTCGTCGTAGCCGTGCCCCCGTTCGCTGATCACATCCTCGATGCCGTACAGGTTGTTGTTGAGCACAACGATCCGCGGCTTGATGCCATAGCGCCCCATCACGGCGAGTTCATTGAGGGTGAGCTGGTGGGATCCATCGCCCGTCACCATCCAGGTATGGCCTGTGGTCTTGGCCATCGCCACGCCAAGGCAAGCGGGGGTGGCCCAGCCGATCGAGCCCCAGAGGCCTTGCCCTTGTGCACTCACCCCAGCGGGCATCAACATCTTGTTGAGGTGAGTCATGCAGGTGCCTGTTTCGATCACCACCGTGTCGCCGGAGCGCAAACGCCGTTGCAGGCGCGGATAAACGTTGGCTGAGCAGGTGGCATCTCCAGCTGCCCCCACCAGCGGCATCGCCTCGAGCCTGAGGCCGTGGTCGTTGCAGCGGGTGGTGACGCGCTTACAGAGGGCATCGAGTACGTCGTCGATGGCCACATTCACGAACACCTTGTCGCCGGCGCGAACCCAGTTGTCCTGGATGGAGACGACCTTGCCGGGGTCGTAGCCGCCAGTCCACATCCCGGTGTTGAGCTCGGTATCCACGATCCCGCCGATGTCGAGGATCAGGTCGGCGTCACTCACCAGACGGCGAACCTCATCCGACGATGACCAGTCACCGGCGTAGAGGCCGGCGTATTGGGACATCGACTCATCGATTGTTCCCTTGTCGTTGGGTGTGATGGCCGTGGGCAGGTTGGTCTGGCGAATGAGCTCGAGTGCCCGCTCGCGTACGCCGTAGCGGCTCACCAGGTGGGTCAGAACAGCCACGGGGCGCGATGCGGCCTCCAATCGGGCGAGGATTGTTCCCACTGCCGCGTCCAGCTCCTGTGGAACGCTGTGCTGGCGTTTGATCGCGCTGAGCGGTTGGCCTTGCACCGGTGTGCCGAGCACGGGCTGTCCACCGTTGACCTCGGAGATCACCAGGTAGGCGGGCATGCTGCGCCGCAGCGCCTCACGGATCACCCGCTCCAGCTCGTCGATGCAGTTGTCGGGTGTGAGCACCGCGCTTACGCAGGCCGCTTCGGCCGAGAGGGCCTGGAAGCGGTCGTAGACCGCATCGCCCAGGTTGTGGTGGGTGATCAGTCCCTGTTTCTGGATCCGTTCACTGGGCATGCCCACCAGGTGAAACACCGGGAGCCGATGGGCCTTGCTGCCCATCACACCGTTGATCGCTGAGAGCTCGCCAACGCCGT
>CAYYLJ010000073.1:0-1309 GCA_964472585.1 uncultured Enterobacteriaceae bacterium
CGACCTTGCAGGCCTCGAGGTCGTGCGACTTGTCGCAGCTGCGGCAGACGGCGAGGCCGGCCGAGGGCGCGATCTCGGAGGCCGGGATGGGCAGGCCGCAGTCGGGGCAATGCAATTGCACGCGGCCATCATGCGGCCGACTCCCCTCGGCGCAACGGCGATTCCGACCCTCAGCGCAGCTCGTCGCACCGGAACAACTCGAGCATGAAGGTGCTGTCCGGGTTCGCCGGCAGCTTCCCCGCGAGATCCCGGCTCCGCTCCTCGGCGCGGCGGCGTTCCTCCGGAGCCAGGCGACCTCGCAGGGACTCAATGGCTCCGGCCAATTGCCGGGGCTCGCTCCGCGCGGCTACGAGGAGCCAGGCGAGGGCCTCGACGTCATTCCTCGGCACGAGGTCGCCCTCGGCATGCCAGGCACTCAGGATCTGCTGGGCGCCCCAATAGCCTCCCTCGGCCGCCTCCCGCATCAAGGTCGCGGCCATGGTCTTGTCCATCGGCACACCACGCCCCATGAGGAAGCACTGGGCGAGGATCATCTTGGCGACCGACGAGCCCTTCGCCTCGGCGCGCCGCAGCCAGAGGATGGCGGCGGCGGGATCCCGATCGACGCAGACGCCGTCGAGATGGCAGAAGGCGAGCACGACCATCGCATCTGTCCAGCCAGCATCGGCCGCGCGGCGCAGCCAGGAGAGGGCGAGCGCAGGGTCCTGGGCGACACCCTGCCCGGTGCGATAGGCCCGCGCCAGAAGGATCGCCGCCTCGGGAACACCCTGCTCGGCGGCCTTGCGGAACCAGACAGCGGCGGACGCCGCATCCCTCGGCACCCCGCGTCCGAAGACGTGGCACCAGCCGACGAGGTATTGCGCGCGGGGATGCCCTTGGTCGGCCGCCTTGCGATACCAATTCGCCGCCGCCACGTCATCCTGCGACACGCCCCAGCCCTCATGATAGAGAATTCCCAGCTCGACCTGGGCGGCGGCGGCGCCGGAGCGCGCATTGGCGGTCGCTTCCTCGAAACGTCTCCGCCGGGCGGGCGAAAGGTCATCGATGACTTTCTCAGGTGGCCCGGAGGGGGCGCCTCGGATGAGGCGCGGCGGTGGGGCATCCGGAAAGGCGTAGGTGGGGCGCGACGGCGGGGAGGCGCATCCGGCAGCAAGCGTGGCCAAGCACGCCAAGGCGACGCGGACGCGGGGGTTCATGGCGCGCAAACTACCCGTCAGCCCTTGGGGACTGA
Source organism: uncultured Enterobacteriaceae bacterium (assembly GCA_964472585.1). Taxonomy (GTDB): domain Bacteria; phylum Verrucomicrobiota; class Verrucomicrobiia; order Opitutales; family UBA953; genus UBA8828. The sequence continues at coordinate 1,232 of CAYYLJ010000073.1, forward strand.
AGTCAAAATCCGGGCGCCGACTCGGACTCAGGCCTTAGCGGCGGCGGGGCGGATGACCTCGTCGGCGCGGAAGAAGCG
>CAYYLJ010000074.1:0-1307 GCA_964472585.1 uncultured Enterobacteriaceae bacterium
CCAGCGGCCGCCTTCGGTGGCGCTCACGCGCTCGATCCCGAAGCAGCACAAGCAGCTGCTCAAAGAGCAGCTGGGTTTCGGGGGCTATCGCATCGGTGAGCTCTATCCGCGGCGCACCCGCCGGGCCACGGCGGTGAACTGGCTGCTGGCCCACCTGGCGGAGCGGGGGGAGCCGCTGCCGGAGAGCGGCCCGCTGCCGGAGCTGCGGGAGCAGCCCGCCGATCCGGTGGCGGGCCACCCGGGTGATCTGCCGATCAGCTAACGCTGGGCCACCCTCAGGGCATGAGGGTGGTCACGCGCATGGGTTGATTCAAGGGCATGGTTTTGATCTGTCCGCCGGCCAGGGGCAACTGATCGAACCTGAGGCTTCGCAGGTCGGGGTTGTCGTAGGTCTGGATGTAATAGACGCGGTTTTTCATGTCGGCGACGGCCGTCCATTCGGTGATTTCGTAGCTCGCCGATGTGTCGGCACCGCCGTAGGCGCTACCCACGGGAAGACTGATGCTTCCTGGCGGCAGATCGAACTGACCCAGGATGCGGAATGCGGTGCCCACCTGCTGCTGCGTGCTCAGATTCGTGGGTGCAAAGCGGGCGAAGGTGAAGGCCTGCACAAAGCGTGAGGATGAGAGGAAGTCTCCGGGTAACCCGTAGAAGCCTTCACCTGAACTGGCGGGAGGCAACGACATTCCACCGGCCTTGAGGGTTGGCGCCGGCACACTGTTCATGTTGGCCGCATCGCCAACACTGGCCAGGTGGAAAGCCAGGGGCGGGTTGTTGGTGTAGACGCCCGTGGGGTTCTCTTTGAGCTCCAGGGCGCCGTTGATGTATTCCACCGAGAGGGATCGCCCCTGGTTGTCATGCAGGGTCATGTGAATTCCCACAGTCCCGCCGAAGGACGCCAATGGGGCTCCATTTACGAGCACCTTGGGTAGTCCGGCCTTCACTTCTTCCAAAGTGCCGAACTGACTCAGTACGTAGGTGAGCATCTGCCAGCTCACGATGGAGTTGCGCGCCTGCGCTGCAGAAACGTTTTGGTATTTCGCCCAGCCCGGGAAATTCAGCATGCCGCCGGAGAGCCCCTTCTCGTTCATGCCGTCGACCACCATGTCGAGGCCAAGAACATTCAGTCCAGCCACGGCGTAGCGCGTGGTCCACGGTTTGCCGCTCCCCGCCTTGCCATTAGGACCAACGCCCACCAGCTTTGTGCCGCGCTGAATCAGGATTGCCTTGCTTTGCATGGGCATCCCGAATTCCATGGTGCGTCCGTAGACGCGCCCGTTGTCATTTCCCTTCAACGTGAAGCTTGT
>CAYYLJ010000075.1:0-1301 GCA_964472585.1 uncultured Enterobacteriaceae bacterium
CTCTGGTTAAAAGATTTACAAACCTTTGAAACAGCATGGGAAAAAATGATACTTGTTCGTCAAGCCGCTATGAGCACAGGAGCTAGCAAATCCAAGAAAAAAACCGGTAAAAAATAAATCTAAACGAAATTGTTGTTCTCCTTTCAGTCGTAGCATAACTTTGCTTACACAAAGTTATTAAATGGAAGGCTCTTGGTTCCAGCTGAACTTAGACTTTGTGGTTGTTGTAAAGGAACAGGCATATTGAGTTTCTACACTCGTCATATTTCTCTATTCTTGTTTTTTTTAAATAATCTTCTCAAATAGAATGACATCCATCCTTGCGAGACCTCCTCCGACAACTCGTCTTCCAGACCCCGCTCAACTTGTTATCAACACCTATACTGACACAGGAGGAAACGACGCCCCACTTCCTTGGCGATACAACAAGCAAACCTGTGCGATTGATTTTGACTTTGTAAATGGCTTTACAGCTTCAACAAGTATTAGCACAAACCAGCCCCGTTATTTTCAAGGACAAACCTTTGGTGCGATTCATCTTGCCTTAGCACTCGGATCTAACTTTATTCAGTGGTGTGAAACATCTGCAAGTATTACAGCAGATGCAGGAAGTGTAGTAATGATTCAACAACCCATTGTGGCCTATGGAAATCTCGTCGCGGTCAATGAGACTCCCAATAGTGGAACATTCCAAGGAAACTTGGCTGAAAATCCTCTGTTGACAACCCCAACAGGTCCTACTTCTTCTCAATACTACAAGACACTTATTTTCCAACGACCTCTTGTCATTCAGTTTACGAATGGTGGATCCACAAGATATGCCTATTTTGGAAATAACTTTGAAGGCAATACCTAAAACTAGACAGGACGAGTGTATAAGACATACATCGTTATATAAATCGCCCATAACAAGCTAAACCAAGCTATACTTAACACATCCGCTGTATACGCTGATAAACCAAACTTGCCTTACCAATTATTGATTGGTGCATCAGGTTTAGATGTATAACCACAGATAAAGAGTCCTACTGTATCTACAATACTAGACGCAGTAAGAATCGGCAAATAAAGATTTGTATTGTTTTCTTCAGCTAAAGCTTCAGAAAAGCACAACTTCTAAACGAAGTTATTGTTCTCCTTTCAGTCGTAGCATAACTTTGCTTACACAAAGTTATTGTTTTCTTCAGCTGAATCTTCAGAAAAGCACAATTTCTAAACGAAATTGTTAAATGGAAGTGACTTCGTGCCAGCACTGCTTAAACTCTGGGGTTGTTGTAAAGGAATAGGCATATGACTGATAT
>CAYYLJ010000076.1:0-1244 GCA_964472585.1 uncultured Enterobacteriaceae bacterium
CGCATCAGCCGGGAGCTGGGGTGCAGCCGCAACACGGTGCGTGCCTATGTGCGCGAAGGTGGCTGGAGGCCCATGGACACCAGCCGCCGCTCCAAGGCGCTGAGTGAGCACCAGGATTGGCTGGCCGTGCGCTTGAAGCAGCACCGGGGTAACGCTGACGTGGTGCGGCAGGACTTGGCCCGTGAACTGGGCGTGGAGGTCAGTCTGAGGACTGTGCAGCGTGCGGTCGAGCCCTTGCGCCGGGAGTTGCGGGCAGAAGCTGTGGCTACCGTGCGGTTCGAGACACCGCCGGGTCAGCAGATGCAGATCGACTTCGGCAGTACCAGCGTCGAGATCGGTGGGCAACTGCTGCGCATCCATCTCTTCGTGGCTACGCTGGGCTACAGCCGTCGCTGCTACGTGGCCGTCTTCCTGCACGAGCGCCAGTCGGCTTGGCTGCAGGGTCTGGAAGGTGCCTTCAGGCACTTCGGCGGAGTGCCGCAGGAACTCCTCATCGACAACGCTCGTGCCTTGGTGACCGTGCATGACGTGCAGACCCGGGAAGTGATCTTCAACGACCGCTTCCACGCCTTCTGCCGCTACTGGGGCGTCACACCCCGAGCCTGTGCACCGTACCGGGCACGCACCAAGGGCAAGGACGAACGGGGTGTGGGGTACGTCAAACGTAACGCCGTGGCCGGCCACCGCTTCGACAGTTTGGAGACCCTCCAGGGTCATCTCTGCCGCTGGATGCGGGGCGTGGCGGACGTGCGCTGCCACGGCACGACGGGCGAAACGCCCTTGCAGCGCTTTGAGCGCGATGAGCGCAGTCGGCTCAAGGCGCTGCCAGCCAAGGCCCCGTTCCTGCAAGTGCGCGAGCTGAGCCGCCGGGTACACACCGATGCCTGCATCGAACTCGACACCAACCGCTACAGCGTGCCGTGGAAGTTGATCGGCGAGTCGGTCACCGTGGTGGTGGCAGAGAGGCAGGTGCGCGTGCTGTACGCCGGGCAGGACGTGGCCTGCCATGCCCAGAGCGCGTTGCGACGCACCACTGTCATCGACCGTGTTCACTTGGCCGGCATCGTCGGGGCTCAGTTCGCTGGTGTGAGTTGGCTGGCCAAGACACCGACACCACCACCTCCTCCCGAAGTGCCGGCTGAACTGCTGCGGCCGCTGGAGCAATACGAGGCGGCGCTGGGAGGGCGGTGGTGATGGTGGCGAACCGAAAATCCAAGGCGGTGGAGGAGATCGACGCCCTGGAG
>CAYYLJ010000077.1:0-1239 GCA_964472585.1 uncultured Enterobacteriaceae bacterium
GATTTTGAGTCACTTTAAGAAGTTCTTTTAATCGCGGAACACCTCGTGTCATATTTGATTTGGCGGCTACCCCTGCTAAGTGGAAAGTGTTCAGGGTCATTTGGGTAGAAGGTTCACCAATACTTTGTGCGGCAATAATACCCACTTGTTCTCCTGGTTGTGCCCAACTTTGCCAGTTCTTGGTGACGAGCACTTCACATAAGGCATGGAAAGCTTCTTTAGTAAAACGTTCGTTGACGACTAATTTATGAGGAGCAAGATGATTACGGACAAGAGCACACCAGAGTGTATGATAAGGTTGCGTCATTTTAATGACTTTATCGATACCTCGTAAAACCTCCATTGGAGTAAGATTTGTTTTCTTGGATTTATCAATACGGAATTTGACTTTTATATTTAATATGACACGTTCTAAATTCAAAGGAGCAAATAAGCTACCATTGAGTTTTTCATGGTAGATTTCTTCTACAAGCATACGTTGATCTTTGAGCACTAAATCAGCATATGTGGCAAGAGCTTCTTCATCTTCATCACGTTCAATACCATCTTCTAAAATATCATTTAAATCGACATCGACCATTGCATAGGTTTCAATTAATTCATCTTCTGATAAACTTTCAATTCTTAAGGAAGCAGATTCAATTTTTGTGGAATTAACACCATCTTCACCATAGTGGAATTGCAAAATATTACCACGGGCATCACGAACAGTTCCATCATATTGAACCACTAAATCTTCCATAGCTTTAATGAGCTGACGTTGAATATACCCTGTATCGGCTGTTTTTACAGCGGTATCAATTAACCCTTCACGCCCTGACATCGCATGGAAGAAGAATTCTTGAGGAGTTAATCCACGAATAAAGCTACTTTCCGCAAAACCACGAGCTTCTGCACCATCATCATATTTCTTATAGTGAGGTAATGTGCGATCAGTAAACCCATAAGGAATACGACGACCTTCTACTGCAATTTGTCCTACACAAGCTACCATTTGAGCAATGTTTAAGGTAGACCCTTTGGAACCTGCTTTAACCATCGCAGTAAGACGATTTTCTTGGGCTAAACTGGCTAACCCTGTTTTACCCGCTTCTTCATTGGCTTTATTCAATACTCCTAAGACACGACTTTCAAATTCATCTTGATTGGATTTACCTGTGTTATTATCAAATAAATCTAAATGAACGGATAAGATAATATCTTCAATTTCTTTTTTCTTGGCTTCAATACCTTTTTTGA
>CAYYLJ010000078.1:0-1207 GCA_964472585.1 uncultured Enterobacteriaceae bacterium
AGCCCATCACTCGAGCCATCGCGCCTGCTTCAGTGGCGAGCATTCTCCCTGAGTCGATCACCCGCCCGTGAGCCCTGCCGCTGCTCCCGCCCCTGTCGCGCCTGTCTGGCTGGTGGAGCGCCTGCGGGCGGCCGGCGGTGCCGTGCCCTTCCGCGCCTACATGCACTGGGCGCTCCATGATCCGGAGCACGGCGCCTATGGCAGCGGTCGCCTGCAGGTGGGGCCCCGCGGTGATTTCGCCACCTCCCCCTCCCTCGGTCCCGACTTCGCGGCCCTGCTGGCGCCCCAGATCGCCCAGTGGCTGCAGCAGCAACCCGTCGATCAGCCCCTGGCCTTGGTGGAGGCGGGCCCCGGCGAAGGCGATCTGGCCCTGCAGCTGGCCCGGGAGCTGGCCGCCGGCTGGCCGGAGCTGGCGGCGCGCACCTCGCTGCTGTTGCTGGAACCCAACCCCGGCATGGCGGAGCGTCAGCGGGCCAAGCTCAGCGCCAGCCCCCTGCCCTGCCGCTGGCTCAGCTTCGAGCAGCTCAGCGCCAGCCCCGTGCATGGTGTGCTGCTGGCCCACGAGGTGCTCGACGCCCTGGCGGTGGAGCGCATCGTGTGGGACGGGGCCCACTGGCGCCGCCAGCAGGTGGCCCTTCACGAGGCGGCGCCAGCCCAGCCCTCGTTGCGGCTTGAGCCCGGTGAACCCCTGGAGCCGCAGGAGCTCGCCCAACTCGCAGCCCTTGGGATCCTGGAGCCCGGCCTCCAGCGCCCCGCCGGCTGGACCACGGAGCTCCACCCCGAACAGGCGCCCTGGCTGGAGCTCGCCGCCGCGGGCCTGAGCTCCGGCGTGCTGCTGGTGATCGAGTACGCCCATGAGGCCTGGCGTTACTACTCACCCCAGCGCAGCAACGGCACCCTGATGGCCTACCGGCAACAGCAGGCCAGCGACGATCCCCTGCAAAACCCGGGCCATTGGGACCTCACGGCGCACCTTTGCCTGGAGAGCCTGGAGCGCGCTGCCCAGGCCGCTGGTTGGGAGCCGCTGGGCCAGCGCCGTCAGGGCGAAGCCCTGCTGGCCCTGGGTTTGGCCCAGCGGCTGCATGGGCTTCAGCGGCAACCGGGCGCTGGTCTCGATGCCCTGCTCGCCCGCCGAGAAGCGCTGCTGCGGCTGGTGGATCCCCACACCCTCGGCGATTTCCGCTGGGTGGCCTTCCAGCGTTCATGC
>CAYYLJ010000079.1:0-1081 GCA_964472585.1 uncultured Enterobacteriaceae bacterium
CATCGGCAACCACGGCCTCCGCCGCCAGCTACACCTGGGATGGCACGACGGCCTCCTACGTCCTGACGTCCTCGGATGACTTCACCTACGCGGCCGGCACGGTGGCCGCGGGCGGCCTGTCCGTCACGGCGCGGGACCTCGACATCTCGGGCAATCTCACGCTCGGGGGCGCCTTCAGCTTCACGCAGACGGGCGGCGGCGGGCTCTACCAAGGCATCGAGCTAGTCGCCCCCTCCAGCACGATCACCGCCTCCGCCATCACCCTCTCGGGTGACATCGGCAAGCGCGACAGTCATGGAAACTCGCTGGCCCTCGACACCAGCGCGGCCAACGGGAACATCAATCTCAACGTCTCCTTTGGCCGGGTCAATGTCTGGTACATTCCCTCGGGACTCACCGCCAACGCGGGCACGGGCACCATCACGGTGTCGGGCACCAACGGCCAAGGCTGGCGCACCACGCCCGTGACGCTCTCGGGCGGCGCGGTGAACTTCACCGGCTCGGTCAGCTCCGACGCTGCCGTCTCGGTCACCAACTCCCTCGCCAGCGCGATTTCCAACGGCGCGGTGCTCTCGGGCTCGATGAGCTTCGCCAAGGCGGGCGTCGGCACGCTGACGATCTCCAACGGCTCCAACAGCTTCACCGGCAACGTCACGATCGGCGCGGGCCGCGTCGTCGTGGCGGCCGCGTCCGGCACGGCGCAGGGGTCGAGCCCCTCGAACTCCGCTCTCGGCAACATGACCACCGCCGGCCGAACCATCACGGTGGGCAACGGCGCGGGGTCGACCGCCGTGCTCGAGTTCGCGGCCTCGGACGCCATCGGCGCCTACAACTACCTGACGCCGGTGACCTTCATCGTCGACGGCGGTACCATCACCCGCCACTCGAGCACGACGTTCAACTCGATCGGCGCCATCACCCTGCGCAACGGCGGCAAGGTCGTCACCACCAACGGCAACGCCGGCACCGTCGGCTCCTTCGCATTCAACGGGACAATCACGGTCGATGGCACGTCGGCGACCGCCTCGAGCATCGAGCCGCTGGCGGGGCAGAACACGAACAACTACATCAACCTGGGCAC
>CAYYLJ010000080.1:0-1055 GCA_964472585.1 uncultured Enterobacteriaceae bacterium
CGGTGAGTGGATCAGCAGCAGCACCTCATCGTTCTGATGGGCTGCCGACGGGCTCCAGTTGAACGAGCCTGTGATCACGGTGCGCTCGTCGATCACGGCAAGTTTGTGATGGAGCTTGTCGCCCCTGGCCAACAGCGGGATCCCCACCCCCTCGGCTGCCTGCTTGACAGGTTGGTTGCCGGCCTCCAGTTTGCAGTGCCGATCCGCCAGGGCAACGCCGAGCAGATCGAGCACTTCGGAGAAGGAGCGGCTGGCAAAGCCGGGATCGGCCAGGAGGCGCAGCCGGACGCCCTTGGCCTGCAGACCCGCGATCACAGCCGTGAGGTCCTGAGCTGAAAACACGAACAGGGCCAGATCCAGCTTTTGTTTTGCCGTGGCCAGGGCGCTGCTGATCAGGTTGAGGCCGTGGTTGGGGTCGCTGCGCCGGTGCGGGGCAAACAGCACGTCCACGGCGGTCTGCCCCACCATCACCCTGGTCGCGGGGCCTGATTGTTTGGCCAGCCCGAAGCGGCTATCGGGCTGGCCCCCTGGCCCATCGCCCCACATGCGGCTGAAGTCGTCGGCGAACAGCTCGGCCAGCTGGGGGCTGTCCAGCTGGAGCAGGTGATTGACGTTGCCGCGGGTGCGGCGATCGGCGGCGTCGCCATGAATGCATGAAGCGGTGAAGTTCGTTGATCCGGTGATCACCACCCGTCGATCCAGCACCACATATTTGGAGTGCATCAGGCCGCTGCCCCTGCTGCCATCGGCCGTGTCGTCAAGCCATGGGATCCCCGCAGTCGTGAGCAGTGCCACTGCGTCACTGCCCTGCTGTTCCTCCAGGCTCAGGACCCCGTCGCGGTTGCGATCGGCCAGCTCCATCAGCAACTGACGGCGTTGGCGTGCGTGGCCTTCAAGATCCGCGTCGTGTTGCTCGCTCCACGGGGTGCTGTAGGTGTTTTCCAGCACCACCTTCACACTCACCCCCCGCCGGTGTTGGCGCACCAGTGCTTCGGCAACAGCCGGCAGGGAGAGCTCCTGCACCGCCACCAGGATCTCCTGCTCAGCCGACTCGA
>CAYYLJ010000081.1:0-1042 GCA_964472585.1 uncultured Enterobacteriaceae bacterium
ACTTGCCGTTGTCGCCGCAGAGCACCTTGTCGCCCTTGCTCAGCACGTTGATGATTCCGGCCTCCATGGCGGCGGTGCCGCTGCCGGTGATCACCAGCACATCGTTCTGGGTCTGATGCAGCCACTTGAGCTGCTCGGTGGTGCGGCGCACGATCTTCTGGAAGTCGGCGCTGCGGTGCCCGATGGGGTGCTTACCCATCGCCTGCAGGACGGTTTCCGGCACCGGGGTAGGGCCGGGGATCATCAGGGTGAGCTTGTCCTGCATGGAAGAGGCTGGTGGGGCGAATCTGGAGGCGGCTGCGCAGCCCGATGCGGCGCAATCCACCACCTTAAAAAACAGCCTTCCGGGGGCCTGCGATGACCAGTTCCGGCTACACCCTGCCGGTGTGGGTGGCTGCGGCAGCCGTGGCCGCGGTGCGCCTGCTGCGCGGTGAGGGGCCTGCCCCGGCCGCGGTGCCCCTCGTGCTGCAGCCGGATCAGGCTGGAGCCGTGTTGCAGCCGGAGCCCGTGGGTGTCGAGGCGGCGGCCCTGCTGGCCCCGGATCGGGCTCTGGGGATCAGTCGTTGCCAGCCTGGTGATGGTCTGGATCTCACCCGTGGTCTGGCGGTGTGGGTGGAAGCCTGTTGGACTGAGCGGGTTGCCGGCCAGTCCTGGTTGCAGCTGGAGGCTGGCGAGGGGGTGGGGGTGTTGGCCGGCAGCAGCCAGCTCTGTGTGTCGGGCTTTGCCCGCGCGCTGCTGGAGTGCAACCTGCAGCCGTTGGTGCCCGATGGCCATGGCCTGCGCTTGCGCATCACCCTGCCCGGCGGCCGGCAGTTGGCCCGGCGCACCAGCAATGAAGCCTTTGGCGTGGTGGATGGTCTGGCGTTGATCGGCACGCAGGCGGCGGTGCAACGCAGTGCTGATCCCGATCAGCTGGCCCGGGCCCGCGCCGAGCTGGCCCGGCGGGCCAGCGATCCGGCCCTGGCGGGTGATCTCGTGCTGGTGCTCGGCGAGAACGGACTGGATCTGGCACCACGGTTGGGTTTGCCGGCGCCGCTGCTGC
>CAYYLJ010000082.1:0-1026 GCA_964472585.1 uncultured Enterobacteriaceae bacterium
CTTCCGGAGCGGATATGGGCGGCAGCGGCCTCGCCAATCTCGGCAGCTGGACCGTCTTGCAGCTGCGTGATCTGGCCAAACGGCTCGGGCTGGGTGGCTATAGCCGGATGGACAAAACCGTGCTGCTGGATGCGGTGAGTCAGGCCCTGCCCGAGGCCAACGCCTTTGTTGCGGCGGAACTGCGCTCAACCCCGCAGGGCAGCTCGACAGCGGATGAGACAGCCACGGCTGGAAGCGAGCTCGCGAGCCACGTGACCTTCCTGCCGCGTGATCCCCAGTGGGCTTATGTGTTCTGGGAGATCAGCGCCAGCGATCAACAGCGCGCTGTGGCCGCTGGTGCCAGCCAACTGGCGTTGCGGGTGACAGATGTGACCGGGCTGCCCCTGGGCGCCGTGCATGCCAATTCCCTGCAGGAGCTGGTCGTGAACGCCGGCGCCCGGGAGTGGCATCTGCCGATGCCGCTGAGCGATCGCGATTACCGCGTGGAGCTGGGCTATCGCACCAAAGGCGGCGGGTGGTTCTCCCTGGCTGTCTCCTCGGTGGCGCGGATGCCGGCGCTGGAACCCGTGGGCGTGGTGGCGGATGCCTTTGTGCCCTTCTCGCTGGAGGAGCCGATCGCGGCGATGCCAACCCCCGTGAGCAGCGGCGGCGTGGAGCATGAGCGGATGTATCAGCTGGCGACGACCAGTGCTGTGCGCAGCCGCCGCGTCGGCTCCGAGGTGCTGCATGAGTGGGATCAGGATTCGGCCCGCCGCACGGAGCTGAATGACTCCGGCGCCGGCCTGTGGGCCAGCGGCCGCAGCGAATCAGGCAGCGGCGTGGTGCGGCCGCGCTCGTTCTGGCTGGTGGCTGATGCCGAGCTGATCGTCTACGGCGCCACTGAACCGACCGCCAGCCTCTCGATCGGTGATCAGCCGATCCCGCTGGAAGCCGATGGCACCTTCCGCGTGCATGTGCCCTTCCGCGATGGAGAGCAGCTGTACCCGATCCGTGCGGTGGCGGCCGATGGTGAGCAGGAGCGCTCGA
>CAYYLJ010000083.1:0-1017 GCA_964472585.1 uncultured Enterobacteriaceae bacterium
GCCAAGCTATCAACTGGCCCGATGGCGTCCCTTCGATGCGGTGGGGTCAGCTGCGGCCGCGGAAGCTCTCCCAGCGCTGCTTCAGACCAGTCATCACTTCACGCCGGTCGCTGCTGCGCACCAGCCGGGTGAGGCTGAACTGAATCACCGCCACCAGGCCGGCCAGTTCAAGTAACCCGGGCAGCAGCGGAATGCTGTCCAGAACGCCGAGAACGGCCGAATACACCCGGAGTAAGAGCAGTACGGCGATGAAGCCGGCCAGCAGGCTCAGGGGTGTGCGGGCGGCCTGCCACTGTTCCTGCAACTGGCCGCTGCTGATCCAGGTTCGAACCTTCCCCACCAGCAGATCCCATTCCCCGCCGTCCTGATCGGCTGCGGAGGCTGTGACCTGCAGGCTGGCCGGCACCTCCAGGGTGCTCGCCACGGCGGGTGTTTCGAGTGGAGCGGCCGTTGCGGTCGGCTCCGGCATGGGGCAGGCGGATTCGGTGGGCGGTGCCTGCGTCAGGGGCTCTTCGGCACTCGCGCTCACGGCTTCCTGCACAACCTCTGGCACCGGCGCGGCCTCAGTGCCCACCACCACGGGCGCAACCTGTTGCTCAGTGTCCGGCTTGGGTTCAGCAGCGTCGGACATGGTCGGTGGCGATGGCGTCAGGCGGGGAGCTTACGGCTGAATTCCCGCACGGATCACTCCAGCGGCAGCAGTGCAGGGCGCTGCGGCAGCTTCACCAGGGGTAGACGGATGGGGAACAGGCCCGATCGCAGTCGCTCACACAGCTCCGCCCCGATCTCCTGAGCCAGGCGGGGGCTGTAGGCCGGCGAGCAGCGGATGCGCTCGTCGCCGATGGTCAGCCTGCCGCTCAGCAGCTGGGCGTAGCTGACGCTGCCCAGGCTGGGGCGCACCCGGCGTGGGATGCCGTAATCGAGCACCGGTGCCTGGAGCTGCTCGTTGTTGCAGGCCGCCTGGCGGGCTATCGCGAGATCGAGCAGCGGCACCGGTGCCGCCAGGGCCACCAGCAG